>NZ_JAIQDE010000069.1 GCF_020037015.1 Corallococcus sp. AS-1-6
CGCCAGCAAGAGGCGGTGAAGGAAGCCGTGGTGGTGGCGAAGGGGGAGGGCGCGGAGAAGCGCCTCGTGGCGTACGTAGCGCCGAAGGCGGGCGCGACGCTGGAAGCGGAGTCCCTGAAGGCAAGCCTGCGCCAACGGCTGCCGGAGTACATGGTGCCTGGAGCGGTGGTGGTGCTGGAGTCGCTGCCGCTCAACTCCAACGGCAAGGTGGACCGCAAGGCCCTGCCGGAGCCGGAGGCCCAGAAGGCCGGAAGTACCTACGAAGCGCCGCGCACGGAAGTGGAAGCTCAGTTGGCGGCCATCTGGGCGGAGGTGCTGCGGGTGCCGCAGGTGGGCGTGAAGGACGACTTCTTCGCGCTGGGCGGGCACTCCCTGCTGGCCACGCAGGTGGTGTCGCGGGTCCGCGCGGAGACGGGCGCGGAGCTGCCGCTGCGTGCGCTGTTCGAAGCGCCCACGGTGGAAGCCCTCGCCCGCAGGCTGGAGAAGGCCGGGCGCGCGAAGGCACCGGCCCTCGTGCCCGTGTCACGGGATGCACCGCTGCCGCTGTCGTTCGCGCAGCAGCGCCTGTGGTTCATCGATCAACTGGAGCCGGGCACGGCGCTCTACAACGTACCCGTCGCGGTGCGGCTGGAGGGCGACCTGGACGTGGCGGTCCTGGATCGGGCCCTCCGTGAGGTCGTGCGCCGTCACGAGTCCCTGCGCACGACGTTCGTCGCGGGCAACCCCGAGCCGGTGCAACGGACCACGTCCGAGAGCGCCTTCACGCTGGCGGTGGATGACCTGACGTCGAACGCCGCCGCGCTCCAGAAGCGCGTGGAGCAGGAGGTGCTGCGGCCCTTCGAACTGGCACACGGGCCGCTCCTCCGCGCGCTCCTGCTGAAGCTCGACGCGCGCGACCACGTGCTCGTCATCACGATGCATCACATCGTGTCGGACGGCTGGTCGCTCGGGGTGTTGGTCCGGGAGGTCGGCGCGCTCTACGCGGCGTTCGTGCAGGGCCATCCCTCGCCGCTGCCGGAGCTGCCGGTGCAGTACGCGGACTACGCGGCGTGGCAGCGCGGCTGGTTGCAGGGCGCGACGCTCCAGCGGGAGGTGGACTACTGGAAGCAGAAGCTCGCCGGTGCGCCGCCGGTGCTGGAGCTGCCCACGGATCGTCCGCGTCCCGCAGTGCGAGGAAACGCGGGAGCGACCCAGGGCTTCCTCTTGCCGCAATCGTTGACCCAGTGCCTGAGGAGCCTCGCGCAGCGCGAAGGGGCCTCGCTGTACATGGTGCTCCTGGCGGGCTGGCAGGTGCTGATGTCGCGCTACTCGGGGCAGGACGACATCAGCGTGGGTTCACCCATCGCGGGCCGCACGCGCGCGGAGGTGGAGGGACTCATCGGCTTCTTCGTCAACACGCTGGTCCTGCGCACGAACCTGTCCGGAGACCCCAGCTTCCGGGGCCTGCTCCAGCAGGTGCGCGAGACGGTCCTGGAGGCGCAGGAGCACCAGGAAGTACCGTTCGAGAAGCTGGTGGAGGCGCTCCAGCCCGAGCGCAGCCGCAGCCACACGCCGCTGTTCCAGACGCTGCTGGCGCTCCAGAACGTGCCCGTCGGTGAAGCCCGGCTGCCCGGCATGACGCTCAAGCCCGTGGAGTTCGCGGGAGGAACGTCGAAGTTCGACCTGAGCCTCTTCTTCGTGGAGACCGCGGAGGGCCTGAGCGGAACGCTGGAGTACAGCACCGACCTGTTCGAGGCCGCGACCGTGCACCGGATGGTGGAGCACCTGCGCGTGCTGTTGGAAGGCGTGGTGGCGAAGCCGGAAGCAGCGGTGGGCCGACTGCCCATGCTGACGGAGGCGGAGCGCCAGCAGGTGCTGGTGACATGGAACCAGCAGCAGGCGGAGTACGACCGGGACGCGACGATTCCGCGCCTCTTCGAAGCGCAGGCAAGGCGCACGCCGGATGCCGTCGCGGTGGTGAGTGGCAAGCAGCGGCTGACGTACCGGGAGGTGGAGGCGAAGGCGAACCAACTGGCGCACCGGCTGCGCAAGCTGGGAGTGGGCCCGGAGTCGCGAGTGGGCCTATGCGTGGAGCGCACGGCCGACGTCGTGGTGGGAACGCTGGGCATCCTGAAGGCGGGCGGCGCCTACGTGCCGTTGGATCCGAGCTACCCGAAGGAGCGCCTGGGTTGGCTGCTGGAGGACGCGCAGGGCCCAGCATTGGTGGCGCACTCGCACCTGCTGGAATCGCTGCCCACCTTCAGCGCGCAGGCCGTGTGCCTGGACACGGACGCGACGTTGGCGACGGAGCCGACAGAGGCACCGGAGTCCGAGCTGCGCCCGGAGAACGTGGCGTACCTCATCTACACGTCAGGAAGCACAGGCCGTCCGAAGGGCGTGGCGGTGACGCACCGGAACGCGGTGGCGTTCCTGTCATGGGCAACGGAGACGTTCACGGAGGAGGAGACGAAGGCAGTGCTCGCGGCGACGAGCCTGAACTTCGACCTCTCCGTCTTCGAACTCTTCGCGCCGCTGGTACGAGGCGGCAGCGTCGTGGTGGTGCGCAACGCCCTGCATCTGGCGGAGGAGAAACCGGACGCAGAGGTGACGCTCATCAACACGGTGCCCTCCGCGATGGCGCAACTGGTGCGGCTGAACGCGGTGCCGCCGTCAGTGCAAGTCATCAACCTCGCGGGCGAAGCCCTGCCGGAGACGCTGGCGAAGGCCGTGTACGCGGTGCCGACGGTGAAGAAGCTCTACAACCTGTACGGCCCGTCGGAAGACACGACGTACTCGACGTGGTCGCTGGTGGGGCGCAATGAGGTGCCGAACATCGGTCGGCCACTCACCAACACGCGGGCGTACGTGCTGGACAAGTACCTCCAGCCCGTACCGGTGGGCGTGGCGGGAGAGCTGTTCCTGGCAGGCGAAGGCCAGGCGCGCGGCTACCTGCTGAGGCCGGAGCTGACGGCGGAGAAGTTCCTGCCGGAAGTCCACGGCCCCGAAGGCAGCCGCATGTACCGCACGGGAGACCGGGTGCGGTACCGGGCGGACGGCGTGCTGGAGTACCTGGGCCGGGTGGACTTCCAGGTGAAGGTGCGAGGCTTCCGCATCGAGCTGGGCGAAGTGGAATCCGCACTGCGCCAGCAGGAGGCGGTGAAGGAAGCCGTGGTGGTGGCGAAGGGGGAGGGCGCGGAGAAGCGCCTCGTGGCGTACGTAGCGCCGAAGGCGGGCGCGACGCTGGAAGCGGAGTCCCTGAAGACAAGCCTGCGCCAACGGCTGCCGGAGTACATGGTGCCCGGAGCAGTGGTGGTGCTGGAGGCGCTGCCGCTCAACTCCAACGGCAAGGTGGACCGCAAGGCCCTGCCGGACCTGGACGTCACCGCGTCCCATGCCGAGAGCTTCGTCGCACCCCGTGACGCGCTGGAATCCCATCTCGTGGCGGTGTGGGAGGAGGTCCTGGGCGTGAAGCCCATCGGGGTGCGCACCAGCTTCTTCGCGCTGGGAGGCCACTCGCTCCTCTCGGTCCGCCTGATGGCCGCGCTGCGCGAACAACTGGGCCGCGATGTCCCCCTGGCCGCGCTCTTCCAGCACCCGACCGTGGAGGAGCTGGCGAAGCTGCTGCGCGCCGAAACGGAGACGTGGTCGCCGCTCGTCCCGCTGGAGAAGGGCGACGCGGGACGCCGGCCGCTGTTCCTCGTCCACCCGGGCGGCGGCAACGTGCTCGCCTACCCGGAGCTGGCGCGGCTCCTGGGGCCCCATCAGCCCGTCTTCGGCATCCAGGCGCGCGGCCTCCAGGCCGGCCATGCCGTGGTGGAGACCGTGGAGGAGATGGCCACCCTGTACGTGGCCGCCATCCGCGCGGAGCAGGCGGAAGGGCCGTACCTCCTCGCGGGCTGGTCGCTCGGCGGCGTCATCGCCTTCGAGATGGCCCGCCAACTGCGCGCTCAGGGCCAGGCCGTGGGGCTGCTGGCGCTGGTGGACGCCTTCGTCCCCGGCGTGGGCGCGCCTCCTGGTGAAGCCCCCAGCAAGGACCCCGACGCCAGCACGCGCGTCGCCTTCGCCCGGACGGTGGCCCAGGCCTTCTCCCTGACCCTGCCCGTGTCCGACGACGCCCTGGAGCGCATGGACGACGAAGCCATGCTGGGGACGCTCCTCGCCGTGGGCGTCCAGGCCGGCCTCCTGGAGGAGGCGACGGGCCGCGAGCAATTGCGCGCCCTGTTCCGCGTCTACCAGGCCAACCTGCGCGCCATGGACCGCTACGTCCCCAGCCCCTACGACGGACCGGCGCTGCTGCTCGCCGCCACGGAGGCGACCCCCACCGCCGGGGTGCCGCGCCACCGCGGCTGGGCGCCCTTCGTCCGGGGGGGACTGGACGTGAGGGATGTCCCTGGGGGACACCATCAACTCATGCAGGAGCCGTACGTGCGGCACGTGGCCACGCTGTTGCGCGAGGCCGTGGAGGACAAGTCATGACCGTTGAAACATCCGCGACATCCAGCGGGGGCTCACCGTGGCCCGACCGCATCATCCTGGCCATCTGGTTCGTGTGCTTCTCCGTGGGCTCCCTCATCCACATCCTCGTGGTGGCGAAGTACGGCCTCTTCGCGACGGACCCCGCGGATCCGCTGCCCATGCCGTTCCGCGTCGTGAACGAGTTCTTCACGGTGCTCAACCCGCTCACCATCGTGCTGCTCATCTTCAAGCGGCGGGCGGGCATCCTCTCCGCGCTGGGCGTGGTGGCGCTCGTCTACGTCCTCAACCTGGCGCTGATGGTGTGGTTCTGGACCGCGAAGCAGCACCTCCACGTCGCGTGGCTGTACCTCAACGGCACCATGGGCGTGTTCATGGCCCTGACCGCCAAGCGCCTGTGGCGGGCTGCCCCCGAGGCGAAGGCCCTCCCACCCGTCACCACCCCGAGCCCGACCTAGCCCCCGCCCCCCTGGCCGGCCGCCAGCCGGCCCCAGGGGAGGGGGCCCCGGGGAGAAACCCCGGGTCCGGACGCGCATCCTTGAGAAAGGTCGGGGGGGTCGCTATAAGCCCCGACCCACTACAACGCTGGACCTCCCTCCCATCCTGGGCGGGGGCAAGGCGCACTGGAGAGAAGCCATGAAGCCCGACATGCACCCGGTCTACCCGCCCTCCCGCATCACCTGCGCGTGCGGCAACGTCGTCGAGACCAAGTCCACCCGCGGCTCGTTCAGCGTGGAAGTCTGCTCGAACTGCCACCCGTTCTTCACCGGCAAGTACAAGCTGCTGGACACGGCCGGCCGCATCGACCGCTTCAAGAAGAAGTACGCGAACACCGCGCCGGCCGCCAAGAAGGGCGCGAAGGCCGCCGAGCCCGAGAAGGCCTAGGGGGTGTCCCTAATTAGCTGAAGAAAGGTGCTGGAGGCCGAGCGGCCGCCAGCACCGTGGTCAGGGCTGAGCT
>NZ_JAIQDE010000070.1 GCF_020037015.1 Corallococcus sp. AS-1-6
TCAACATGAGTTTATGGATATTCATTATATCTACACAAGAGCATGTTTAGAATAATAATGTCGAGCAGGGCGTTCGTAGACCAGAAGAGGCTACTACCAAGTAGACAAGCCCAGTGACTAATATTACGATTTTATTATTTTCTTGATCACGTCAAGGCTCCAGAATAGATAGATAGATAATCAGTTTATTGTCCTTACATCAAAGAGTTACATACAAAGTTACATACAAAGTTACAAAACAAAATGACGTACAAAGAAGACAAGAAATTTCAAAAACAGGAACACCATGTAATCCAGTAACAAAAAAAAGAATCCTCCGGTCAATGTCAACTGTAGTTCCGGGGTCTCCTACGTTGACTGCACACTTTATCAAGTCGCGGCCTGCAGCTTTACCTACGTGTATTTAACGCGCAGTGTAGTTGGATAATAATTCATTTTCAATGAAACAAAAAAAGTAACGACACCAGCAGGACTCGAACCTGCGCGGGAAAATCCCAAAAGATTTCTAATCTTTCGCCTTAACCGCTCGGCCATAGTGCCTAATTATTGAAAATTAATATTTGGTGGTTTATTCAACATAAATGTGGGAATAAATTGTTTTAATACTTGAAATTCAAAATTTGGTTTAACCTACTTAGCACGGAATTAGATTGACGTATATAACTTTATTAGTGACCATAAACCAAGTTTGTTTGTTGGTAGCGTCCGAAGGGAAGGAAAAATTGTAAACACTGGGATTCCGCAAATCTGGTTAAAAAATGCCTCAAAACACGGATAACAACAACAAAACCGACGAAACCGGTACACCCGGACTTGCAACCGGATCAAGCTACCTTCTAATCGAACCTCCTGATCCACCCGATCAGAATGACACCAGAAGCGTCGAAATCGTCAGATATGGAGGTGAAATGAATTCTGAGGCTCAGGTTTTTGATGGAAACGTCACTACCACCACCACCGCCATGACCATTTACAACAAAGAAAAGGGCGACGAATACCAAGAAGAAAGACAAGCTAAGAGAAAAGCCAACTACAAAGAAGATGAGGTTGATGAGGAGCTCGGAGCGATCAAAGGAGCCCTCAACAACGCGGGTGGTGAATTCAACACCCTCCGAAGACGATTTGACATGTGCGAAAACACCATACAGAAGATGATCGAGGAAATCAAAGCCCTCAAAGAAGATATGAACAATCAGGCTAAAGAAAACACTGAATTAAAGAAAGAAAACGCTGAAATAAAGAAAGAAAACCGTCGACTGGTCGAAAGAGTATCCGAACTGGAGAAGAATGACTCCAAGAGAGAAGGCATGATAGATTTCCTCACCCTCAAAGCGAACGAAACTGACAGAAAATTCAAAGCACTCGAACACGCGAAACAAGACCGTCAAAGTTGGGCTCAAGTCGCTACCTTAGCTAAAAAGGTCGATACCATAGACAAAAACCAGAAAATTCTAGCTGCGTCCGAAAAACAACATAACAAAGCCATTTTAGCGGGAATGGACCATACCAAGTCTGTCCAGAAACAACTCAACAGTGTCAAGAAAACCGTCAATGAAAGCAACTATCCCAGTGCCCCAGTGACTCCCAAGGCTTTTGCCAAGGCACCTTGTGTCACGCTCCATCCAAGTGATAGAGTTGAGGCAATGAAACTAGAAAACAGAACGGAACGTGAAGTCAAAAAGAACATCGACAAAGAGATCTCGCCCTCTGTGGTCGTAGGTGTTAACTTCACCGCCAGAGGCAACTTGACCCTCCACATCAAAGACTTGAATGACGAAACTATAGAGAAACTTAAGCCTTTCGGAACCCCCATCGATAACGAGACCTGGCACAAAGTCGTATTAGACGGAGTGCAAAAGAGTGATCTAATTGAAAACGGCGAACTCGTCGATGCCGAAGAACTTAAAGCCGAAATCGAAAACCGCAATAACATAGAATTGGCCTGCCCGCCACATGCCATCAAGACCGAAGCTCTAAAAAGCCACGAAAAGAGTCATTTCTCATTAGTAGTAGCTGTCAAAAATGAACGCCACGGCAAAGAATTGCTTAGAAGAGGTATCTTCCTAATCAACCAACACTGCCGAGCCCGCAAATGGTTACCGTCAAAGCCCCGTACGACACTAGCCAGACCCAATGAATTGATCAAACCGACTGACGCTATGGAAGTCGACAGTACCGAAAACTCCCAATCTAATGCCAATAATGATCAATAGGTTAGATAACGAAACAATATCGAAAGGGCTCCTCAAAGTGGGCCAGGTGAACTGTCACAACAAAAGCGAACTTATAGATGAATTATTTGAAATGGAATTCGATTTACTGCTAGTACAAGAACCCGGGGCGTGGTTCAAGTACAAGAAACATAGCAGTTGGGCATGTATTACGGCGGATGACCTAGGTGATGATGAACAACCCAAAGCAGTCACGTACGTGAGGCAGAGGGTCCTAGGGCGCATGGAGATAGTTAAGGTCGGCGACTTGACTGACAAAAATATGGTAACAATCAGAATTGACAACATCGAAATTACGAACATTTACAACAGAATGGCCGAAACTACAAAGCCGTTAAGCAACTTCATGAGGCTGGTCGGTACGAGAGAGAACACACCGCGAGTGGTGGCGGGTGATTTTAACCTTCACCATCCCACCTGGCAAAGCTGGGTTGCCCCGAGTGCAGTGGAGACTCTTTCGAAGGACTGGATAGACTGGGTAGATGACCATGGGTTCTTCCTTTTCTCGGAGCCCGACATCCCTACTTATATACGGGGTGAAACGGTCATTGATCTGGTTTTTGCAAGTGAAGATGTTAGCCTTTGTGACTTTTTGGAAAGCGAAGACATAGGCAGTGATCACTACCTGCAGCTTTGGAGCCTAGATGTAACTGGCACTGCCAGGGACAGCAGGATTGAACCCCACCTTGAGTTCAACACAATGGGGGGTGGTTTCAACTTCAAAAAGGCGGACTGGGACCGATTCTCTAAACTAATAACAGAAGGCTCTAAGAAATTGGAGCATGATGCGAAAAGGTGCAGAGGAAAAACCAGAATTGATGAATTGACGGCATCACTGACAACGCTCATTACTGACTGTCTTCGAGAGTCGACAGAGAAAGTACGAGTATGTGGACGAAGCAAACAGTGGTGGACAGATGATCTCAAAGCAAAGCTGAAGGAATCTCGTAAAGCCAAACGAGAAGCCAAGAGATACCCAAACTCAGAGACGCAAACCAAAGCCAAGGAATGCGGTGAAGAATTTGAAGAAGCAATGAGTGAAGCAAAGCGCAAATGTTGGAATGATTTTCTGAGTTCTAGAAACTCTAATAATATCTGGGACGTGTTAGCTTATGTGAAAGAGAAACAGCCGCGCACAGTTGTTCCTCAACTCACAAAGAAAGATGGCACAACCACGAAGGAACTTTCTGAGATTGTTGATTGCTTTTTTGAAGAGCTTTTCCCTCTGGCTCCAAGCAGTGGATCACTAGGTACCCCTCCAACCCCCACGGAGGACCCCAGGTGGCCCAAGCTGAAAGTTTCAGAGATTGGACAAGCCTTGTATCAACAAGCTCCATATAAAGCTCCTGGTCCAGACAACATTAAGACGATTGCAATCAGAAAAGCTTGGCAAGTTGAAAGTTGCCGAAAGGTCATTACTAACCTTTTCCGCGAATGTGTTAAAATCGGATACCATCCAAAGGCCTTTCGCAGTGGTCAGACGGTGATTCTGAGGAAACCCAATAAGCCTGAGACGCTAGCGAGATCCTATCGCCCAATTACTCTACTCAATTGTTTGGGGAAAGTACTTGAGAAGGTAGTCCAGAAAAGATTAGCATCGCTGACAGCTGATACCATACCGAAACAACAGTTTGGCGGACGGAATGGTTTCTCTACGGCAGATGCACTCGCAAAACTGATAAGCTACACTGAAGTTAACCAAAGCTGGAATCGAGTTACATCCATACTTGCCATTGATATTAAGGGCGCATTTGATAATGTGCATAAAGGTGTTCTTCTGAAGACTATGTCGGATATGGACCTCCCAGAAGCTTCCAAGCTTTGGGTGAGCCACTTTCTGGGCGGGCGAAGAACTAGCTTAATTATCGACGGCAAGGTAACAGAGCCGAGACGAGTGGATTCGGGAATTCCCCAAGGTTCGCCTATCTCTCCGCTTCTGTTTTTGATTTACACAAGTTCTCTGTATCGTAAGATTAAAGAGGCTGGTGCTCATGTTGTTGGCTTTATCGATGACATCACCATCTATAAAGGTGGTAAGGACGTTGATAAAAACACTGCAACATTGAGTAGGGTGTTACAGATCTGTCATGAATGGGCTCAAGAGTGTCACACTGAATTTGACTATGGTGATAAGTTAGGATTCTTGCATATCCACAAATCCAAACGTGGGCGACCTAAGAAAAAGAAAAAACGAGGTCCAAGAAAACTTACGCTACCGGTTGCTGGTTTAGGCAAACGACAAGCTCAGAAGAGTTTGAAGTTACTGGGGGTAACACTTGACTGCGAGCTCAAATTCCAAGAGCATGCAAAAAATGTTACTTCTAAAGCCAAAAGAGTAATGGGAATCATAGGAAAGCTTGGAGGTGTATACAAAGGTATCTCTTGCCAAACTATGAAGCAACTCTACATTTCATGTGTGAGACCAATATTTGAATATGCTAGCCCAGTTTGGTACCACAAACTGACCGCTCAGTGGAAAGATGAAATTCAAAAGATTCAGAACACTGGACTACGCAAGATTCTAGGAGCGTTCAGGTCTGCGCCTATTAAGGCAATGCAGCGTGATGCCGAGATCATGCCGGTGAGCATAAGAATGAAAGAGATCCGTGACCGATTTGCCATCCGTGCCATTCGTGATGTAAGTCCGAGAAACCCGGTGTGGAAACTCGCAAACAGCAGTAAGCTAGCAAAGGGCGACCTTGAAAAGCTATTTGCTAGAGTTAAGCAAATGAACGGAATTGACGATGACAAATATTGGAGCAAGCGTCCACCATGGAAGCTATCGAACTACTTACGCGGCGTGAGATCAGAAAAAGCCTTGCAAAAGCTGAAAAGCAGTTTGCATGTTGCTTCGCGTAACGAATGGCAATCAGATTATGACACACCAGGTGAAACCAGCCACTACTACTCTATCGTCAAGAGAGAGTTGTATGGAGGAAAGTACCCTAATCCACTGAAATCTTTCATGAGTAGCGTGTCTCGTCATACCTTTAGCAAGTTGTTCCAACTTCGCACAGGCCATGGCGTCCTGGGAAAGTATTTCCGGACTAGAGGCATAGATGAGCGAAATCATAATTGCGAGTGTGGTCAGCTGGAAACAGTTGAGCACGTCCTCAAGGAGTGTCCTCTGCACCCTGCAGAGCGA
>NZ_JAIQDE010000071.1 GCF_020037015.1 Corallococcus sp. AS-1-6
CGCAACGCGCGCTCCAGCACGGCCACGTCGAGCGCACCCTCCAGGCGCACCGCCATGGGCACGTTGAAGAGGGAGGTACCGGGCTGCAGTTGATCAATGAACCAGAGTCGCTGCTGCGCGAAGGAGAGGGGCAGCGGGCGCGAGCGGTCCTGTACCGGGATGAGGCCCTGCGCGGAGAGCCCCGAGACGGTCTTCTGCGCGGCCACCTTCCTGAGCAACTCGGCGCGCTTTTCCGGTGAGAGGTTGGCGATCCGCTTCGACAGCTCGTGGCTCATCTCGTGTACTCCGCACTGGGGGCCGCCACCGCGTACGAACACCACTGAGGCAGTGGCGCTCGCGAGAACTCGGGTGTGTTGCTGGTGCCGGATTGACTCCCTGCGCCGCTCTTCCCAAAGAAGCGCGAGGGTGGGTCAAATTCATATCGGTGAGATTATTCCGCCTACGATGACTCTGTCATGAGGGCGGACAATCACCCGCTCGAATGAATTCAGGTATTTGCGGGATTGCTCTGTCTCCCTGAAGCAAGGGAGGGAAGGACGTCAGATGTCCTCCGGAGTGAGACCTGCTCCCAGCGTCTCCTCCCTGCTCATTGGGGGATCAGGGGCCGGGTTCGGTGCCTCGGAAGGGCCATGACCCACCGTCACGATGATCCATGACGGTGGGGTGCCTCGCTTCACTCCAACCCTGGCGTCAGCTCCCCGTGGTCTGCCGGGGTTCGATGCCGGAGACCCGCGCGAGCGCCTCCCGCAGGTGCTCGACGACGGGCCCGAGGTGCGGGTCCTGCATCAGCTCGTGGTGGCCACCGGGGACGTCGTGCACCTGGAGGCCCCCTCGCACGAGCGGCTCCCAGCCTCGGTGGCGCGGAGTGCCTGCGGCGACAGTGGTGGCGCTCAGCAGCAAGGCAGTGCCGTCGTACGGCTGGGGGACGTACTTCTCGTGTGCGAAGAGGTTGGCCCGGAAGACGTTGAAGAGGGCGCGCAGTTGGGCGGGACCGGAGTGCGCGTCGAGGATTCGCGCCCGGAGTCCTTCCTGGAGCAGGTGGCCCAGCATCGCGTCGTCGTCCTGTGCCAGGGCTTCGTCCGGGACGGAGAGGTGCTGGCCGAAGGCGGTGGCGGTGGCATGGGCGAAGGCGAGCCGCGCGCGGGCCTCGGCGTCGAGCTGCGTCTCGGTTTGGGCTGGCTTCGTCAGGCCATGGAGGTGGGCATCAATGAGGGCGAGCAGGTCCACGGCTTCACCGGCCTCGCGCAGCCTGCGGGCCATCTCGTAGGCGATGACGCCGCCGAGAGACCAGCCTCCGAGCTGGTAGGGGCCGTGGGGCTGCACGGTGCGGATGGCTTCGAGGTAGAGGGCGGCCATCTCTTCAATCGACTCAGCGACGGGCCGTCCGTCGAGGCCCCGCGACTGGAGGCCGTAGACGGGCAGTGACGGGCCGAGGCGGCGTGCCAGCTCCGAGTAGGCCAGGACGTTGCCGCCACCAGGGTGGACGAGGAAGAGGGGCCGGTGTCCTGGCTCTCCGCGCTCCAGCGGGACGAGGGGTGTCCAGGCCTGGGAGTCATCGCGCAGCACCTGGGCGAGCTGCTCGACGGTGGGCTGCTGGAAGAGGGCGGAGAGGGGAACCGACTGGCCCAGGCGCTCGCGCACGGCGGCGACCATGCGCACGGCGAGCAGGGAGTGGCCGCCCAACTCGAAGAAGCTGGAGCGGACGCCAACGGAGCGGACGCCGAGGACGTCCTCCCAGATGCGGGCGAGCTGCATTTCGAGCGCGTCGCGGGGCGCGACGAAGTCGCGTGCTTCGGCGGCGTGGGCGTCGGGCTCCGGCAGGGCCTTGCGGTCCACCTTGCCGTTGGCATTGAGGGGCAGGGCGTCCAGCACCATGACGGCCGACGGCACCATGTACTCGGGCAGGTGCTGCTTGAGGCCTGCCTTGAGCGCGTCCGTGTCCAGGGAATGGCCGTCGCGAGCGGTGACGTAGCCGACGAGACGCTTGTCCGCGTCAGTGCCGCGCGCCACGACGATGGCCTCGTTGACGCCGGTGAAGGCGCGCAGGGCGGCTTCGATTTCACCCAGCTCAATGCGGAAACCACGCACCTTCACCTGGAAGTCGACGCGGCCCAGGAAGTCGAGCGTGCCGTCCTCCTGCCAGCGGGCCTTGTCGCCCGTGCGGTAGAGGCGCTCGCCCGGAGAGGAGGTGAAGGGATGGGGAATGAAGCGTTCCGCGGTCAGTTCGGGGCGATTCAGGTAGCCCCAGGCCAGACCCTGGCCACCCACGTACACCTCACCGGCGACACCTACGGGCACTGGATGCAGGTGCGCGTCGAGCACGTACACCGTCGAGTTGGAGAGCGGCCGGCCGATGGACACCGAACCGCCCACCACCGAATCTCGGTGCATGGCGAAGGTCGTGGAGAAGGTGGTGTTCTCCGTGGGCCCGTAGCCATTGCTGAAGGTGGAGCCTTCCGGGAGGCGCGCGAGGTGTTCTCGCACACGGGCGGCGGGCAGCACATCGCCACCTGCGAGCACCTGTCGCACGCCCGCGAGCGCTTCGCCCTGGTGCAGGGCCATCTGCTCGAAGAGAGCGGCGGTGAGCCAGAGTGACGTCACGTGGTGGTGACGCAACTGGTCGGCCAGTTCCTCCAGCGACAGTGAGTGCGGCGGAGCGAGGACGAGCTTCGCGCCGTGCAGCAGCGCGCCCCAGATTTCGAGGGTGGACGCGTCGAAGGCAACGGGTGCGAACTGCAGCCAGACTTCGTCTGGCCCGAAGCGCATGAAGGTGCTGCCGAGCACCAGGCGGGTAATGCCCCGGTGGGGCACGCTGACGCCCTTGGGGCGGCCGGTGCTGCCGGAAGTGAACATGACGTAGGCCAGGGCTTCACCCTCCACGCGAACATCCGGCGCATGCGTGGGCCGCGAGGCAATCTCCGCGGACTGGGCATCCAGCCAGACGCGGGTGCCAGTGGCGGGGAGCAACGAAGCGAAGGGCTGGTGTGCGAGCGTCACGCTGACGTCCGCATCCTCCAGCAGCATGGCGATGCGCTCCACGGGCGCATTGCGGTCCACGGGGACGAAGGCCGCGCCCACCTTGAGGATGGCGAGGAGCGCCGTCACCAACTCGAAGGAGCGCTCGACGGCGAGGCCGACGCGCGCACCCGGGGCAATGCCCAGGGCCCGCAGATGATGGGCCAACTGATTCGCGCGTGAATCCAACTGGGCATACGTCAGTGTCGCGTCGCCCAACACCAGCGCCACCGCGTCGCGAGTGCGCTGCGCCTGCCGGGTGAAGTGGACGTGGACCGGCACGTCCGTCGGGCTGGTGGCGCGGGTGTCGTTCCACTCGACGAGGACGCGCTGACGCTCCTCGCTGGAGAGGAGCGTCAGGTGCGCGATGGGCTGCTCGGGCTTCGCGGCCACGGCCTCCAGCAGCGTGCGCAGGTGGGCGGCCATCCGCTCCACGGTGCACTGCTTGAAGAGGGCGGTGCTGTACTCCAGCGTGCCTCGCAGGCCTTCGGACGTCTCCGTGAAGAAGACGCTCAGGTCGAACTTCGACGTGGAGTGGCTGGCCTCCAGCCTTCGCAGCCGGAGGTCCGATAGCCGCACTTCCTCCGTGGGCACGTTCTGGAGCGCGAGCAGCGTCTGGAAGAGCGGCGTGTGGCTGAGGCTGCGCGTCGGCTGGAGGACCTCCACCAGCTTCTCGAAGGGAACCTCCTGGTGCTCGTAGGCCTCCAGCACCGTGGCGCGCACCTGCTGGAGCAACGTCCGGAAGGACTGGCCCTCATCCACCTTCGCGCGCAGGACGAGCGTGTTGACGAAGAAGCCAATGAGGCCCTCTGTCTCCGCCCGCGTGCGGCCCGCGATGGGCGAGCCCACGCTGATGTCCTGCTGTCCCGTGTAGCGCGCAAGCAGCCCCTGCCATGCAGCCAGCAGCACCATGAAGAGCGAGCCGCCTTCCCGGTGGGCCAGACTCCGGAGCGCTTCCGTCAGCTCCCGCGACAGGGTGAAGCCCAGGGTCGCGCCCGCGTTGCTCCGGACGGCCGGGCGGGGGAAGTCGGTGGGCAACTCCAGTACGGCAGGGGCGCCGAAGAGCTTCTGCTCCCAGTAGGCCACTTCCTGCCGCAGCGCCTCACCCGAAAGTGTGCGGCGCTGCCAGTCGGAGTAGTCCGCGTACTGCACGGGAAGGGCAGGCAGGGGCGACGGCTGCCCAGCGGAGAAGGCCGCGTAGAGCGTGGTGACTTCACGCACCAGCACGCCCAGCGACCAGCCGTCGGAGACGATGTGGTGCATCGTGACGACGAGGACGTGCTCGTGCCCAGAGAGCTTGAAGAGCAGCGTGCGGAGGAGCGGCCCGGTGCGCAGGTCGAAGGGCCGGCGCATCTCCATGTCCACCAGACGCCGCGCTTCGGACTCGCGCTGCGTCTCCGGCACGTCCGTGAGGTCCACGAGTCCCAGGGGCAGCGGATGGTCAAGATGGATGAGCTGGACCGGTTCGCCGTCCACCTGGGCGAAGGTGGTGCGCAGGGCGTCGTGTCGGCGCACGACTTCCTGCAGGGCACGCTCCAGCGCGTCCGCGTGCAGGTGGCCCTCCATCCGGACGGCGACAGGCACGTTGTAGAGGGGGCTGCCCGGTTCGAGCTGCTCAATGAACCACAGCCGCTGCTGGGCGAAGGACAGCGGCAGCGGACCGTCATGCGAGACGCGGGTGAGCGGGGAGGTGTTCGTGCGGGTGAGTCCCGAGAGACGAACAGCGAGTGCCTCCACGGTGGGCGACTCGAAGAGCGCGCGCAGGGGCAGTTCCACGCTGAACTCGGCGCGGATACGCGACACCACCTGGGTGGCCAGCAGCGAGTGACCACCCAGCTCGAAGAAGGAGTCCTTCACGCCCACCTGCGGCAGGCGCAGGACTGCTGCCCAGATGACCGCGAGCTGCTCCTCGGTGGGCGTGCGCGGTGCGACGTAGGTGGAGGCGAGCGCGGAGCCCTGGGGCGCGGGCAGTGCCTTACGGTCCACCTTGCCGTTGGTGTTGAGGGGCAGCGCTTCCAACACGAGGATCGCGGAGGGCACCATGTACTCGGGCAAGTGCTGCTTGAGGAAGGTGCGCAACTCGGTGGAGTCCAGGGACTCTCCCGCCTCGGGGACGAGATAGGCGACGAGCCGCTTGTCGCCGGGGATGTCCTCGCGAGTCAGCACCACGGCCGCGTGCACCTGGGGATGCTTGAGGAGGGCGGCTTCGATTTCGCCCAACTCGATGCGGAATCCGCGGACCTTCACCTGGAAGTCGGCGCGGCCCAGGTAGTCGAGCATCCCGTCCGCGCGCCAGCGCACCACGTCGCC
>NZ_JAIQDE010000072.1 GCF_020037015.1 Corallococcus sp. AS-1-6
TGTTGTAATTCTTGCTTAGCAAGGTTAACTGATTCTTGAGAGAGGTTAAGTCGATTCATAGTTGATAAAGTAGTGATTGATTATTTTAAAACTGTCTTAATTATTATTGTTGTTACTTAAAAATATTTTCAAAGATTGGGAAAAAACCCCTGTTTATATAATTTTCTAAATTGCAAAATAAACTTTTCATAAACTTTATTTTGCTATCTCGAATATTCTTTTTCTTAAACATTCCATTTCTAGAATATTCCACTTCTAGAATATTCCACTTCTAGAATATTCTACTTCTAGAATATTCTATTTCCAGAACATTCTACTTCTAGAATATTCTAGTAATAGAATGTTCTACCAAAGAACCATTAATGCCTCAAGGTCACATGTTGACATCACATTACTTTCAACACTTCCCCTTGTTGTCAACTCGTACAGCCCCATTTCTTTAACTAACTTTTGAAATTGGACTGCTCCCAAATTTTTGGTTAACATATCTGCTATCATGTCTTGACTTCGAATAGCCCTAAGAGTAATATCTCCACTCTGTACATGATCTCTCAAAAAGTGATGTCTAATGTCAATATGCTTAGTCCGGCTATGGTGTACGGGGTTCTTGCTAAGATTTAGACATCCATTGTTGTCTTCGTGAATTGTAACTGGTAAAGGTACTTCCAAATGTAGTTCAGAAATCATATTCTTGATCCAAAGTACCTCCTTAGTGACTTCCCCTACAGCCATATATTCTGCCTCAGTTGTTGACAGACTTACAACAGACTGTTTCTTGCTTTTCCAGCATATTGCTCCATTAGACGCAATTACCACATACCCAGTAGTGGATTTTCGATCTTGTTTATCACCAGCCCAATCGGCATCACAATATGCCTCAAGAGAGAACTTTGGCTGGCGACTGAACTCAATACCAAGGCCAGGATTGCCTTTCAAATATCTCAAAACATGTTTGGCAGCTTTCAAATGGATTGTCCTAGGACAGTTGAGGTATCTTGACAATAGGCTGACTGCATAACTAATGTCGGGTCTGGTATAATTAGCAGCATACAACAACTTTCCAATCATACTGCGATACAAAGTTTCATCCACAGACTCACTTTGATCATTATCCAGATCCCAATTTCCAACCATAGGTGCTTTTGCAGGATTGCAATCAGCCATTCCAAAAACTTCCAAAATCTCTTTAATGTACTTAGCTTGGTTGATATGGTAGCCAGTTTTAGTTTTCGTAAACTTCATACCGAGAAAATATTCAACCAAACCAAGGTCTTTCATTTTGAAAACTGACGAGAGACACTTTTTGACTTTGCTAACTTCACTATCATTTGCAGAAATGATCAGCAAGTCATCAACATACAAAGCTACTGAAATCCAGTCTTTTCCTTTGCCTTTAACATAGACACCATGATCAGCTTTGTTTCTGGTAAATCCAAATTTGGTCAGAACGCCGTCAATTTCTTTGTTCCAACATAAGGGTGCTTGTTTAAGACCATATAAGCTTTTCTTCAGTTTGTATACTTTGTCTTCAAAACCCTTTTGGACATAACCCATAGGTTGTTTGACATAAATCTCTTCGTCAAGCTTTCCATTCAAGAAAGCTGTAGTCACATCCATCTGATGAATACTGCCTCCAAGTTGTGCAGCAATAGCAACCAATAAACGGATACTCTCAGGTCTAACTACCGGAGAAAACGTCTCTTCATAGTCAATACCATACTTTTGACTATACCCAGTGCATACAAGACGTGCCTTGTATCTTTCAAGAGACCCATCAGACTTATACTTGCGCTTAAAAACCCATTTGGTTCCAATAGGCTTTCGACCAGTAGGCATATCGACCAAGTCCCAAGTTTCATTTTCGTTTAGAGACTTAATCTCTTCATCTGTCGCATGAAGCCACTTATCAGCATCAGGTAGTGCCATTGCTTGTTTAAACGTGAGAGGATCTCCGTTTTCCAGACTATAAGCGTGTTCAGCAACATACCCAATCATTCGTCGACTTTCAGGACCTTCCAGCTTTTTCACATTTGAGCCCTTTAAATACCGTTTTGATGGTAAGCCCATTAGCAAGTCCCAGTCGTCAATATCACCATCGTCTTCACGCTCAGACATGGTTCTAACCAGTCTCTTAGTGACTGGTACCACCTCCTTCGTAGTTTTCACTAATATAAGATCATCATCACTCGATTCCTCAGGATATTCAATAGCAAGTTTCTCAGGAGCAGCCTCAAGCTGAGGAGGACTTGATGAAATCATTTCAGAGTCTGGCAAGTCATCAACATCATGAGATATTTCAGATTCAATTGGTTCAGAATCGGACATAGGATCACTATAATGCTCAGAAGAGTCCACAGAAGTTGTGTTGGGCTCACAGGGTACAAGTTCCATGTCAGAAGATACAACTTGTTGGTCTTCTTCTGTGTCCATTTCTTCCCCTTGATCCAAGCTGTATTCTGGAACAATGACACCAGGAGCACCAGCTCCACCAGAAATACCAGAAATGTGTTTTGGATCGTAGAACTTGTTGACAACCAGTTTGCGTCCTGGGAATACAGTCTCATCAAAATGAACGTTTCGAGAAACCACAATTTTACCCTGGGAGAATATTTTGTAGGCTTTATGATTACTGCTGTAACCTACCATAATGCCATCCACAGCATTGTCGGCCATTTTTCCATCATCCTTATTGCGAGAAACAGTGGGCAAAACAGCATAAGCTTTGCAACCAAAAACACGCAAATGCTTATACACAGGAGCGTTGCCTGTCCAACTTTGGTAAGGGGTAAGCTTACAGCCGCTGGGGATTACCCTGTTGTAAAGGTAAGCAGCAGTAAGAATAGCCTCATCCCAAAACATGCTAGGCAAACCACTCTCCGAAAGCATACACTTAGCTTTGTCTCGAAGTGTTCTGTTCATGCGCTCAGCAACACCATTCTGAGGGGAGTTGCCTGGGACTGAAAGTTGATGATGAATACCATTTTGTTCAAAATATTCATTTAGAGTGTTGTTCAAATATTCTCCGCCGTGGTCGCTTCGTACATTAGCAACTTTGTAACCTTTGCCAGAGAAATGACGCTCAGCACGGCGAATAAAACTCAAGAAAAGTGAAGGAGTTTGGCTTTTCTTTTCCAAAATGTTGACTTCCACATACTTAGTGAAGTCATCAATAAACGTAACAAAATACCAAGAATCACCTGACACGCCTTCAACACGGTAGGGTCCACTAATATCAGTGTGAATCAATTCAAGAGGCTTGAAAGTCTTAGTATTTGAAGACTTGTATGGCAAGGCAGTAGCTTTTCCTTTCATACAAGCATCACATACCTCTTGATCACTTGGGGACCCTTTAACTGACAGGTGTAAGGCAGGAGCAAGCGCCTTCATAGCCCCAAAACCAATATGGGCTAGGCGCTTGTGCCAGAGTGACTTGGCCTTAACAGAGGAAACCAACGCAATAGGAGTACTATTAACTCCAGCGTTGCAAACGTAAAGTCCGTTGCCATAACGTTCGGCAATAACAAAAGGACCACCAATATCAACAGTCATTTTATTATTCTCAACACGGACTTCGCACCCACTATCTGTTACCAGTCCCACACTAATAAGTTGTCTTTGACATGAGGGGATGTGGAGAACATTTTTCAAATCCACGTTCAAGGTGCGCTTTGAAGTGGCATCAACAATGGTCAGAGGTACCGTACCTCTGCCAACAACACTGTCTTGAGAAGACAGACCAAAAACCTTACCATCGCAGGCTTCATAGGTACTGAAACAGTTCCTATTATTAGTGATGTGAACGGTGGCACCACTATCAGCAATCCAAGACCCAGAGTCATTGAACGCAGCACACTGAGCCTCAGTCCAGTGGCTAACACTCCAGGCAGCATGTGCGCCGTCACTATCACCATAGTCATGATTATCCTTGGGTAGCTTCTTCTTTGAATATTTGTTATTTTTCCATGAGTCCAATATCTTGGTGGATACACACTGGCGGAAATTATGGCCAGGTTCACCACAGCGATAGCATTTCAACTGCTTGGTACTTCTGGAATAAGACTGCTCAGCAGAGCCTACCAAAGCAGAACGTTTAGCCGTATGAAACGGAATATTGGTGGCTGCACAGATGTTGGGCAGAGCAGAAAAAATTCCAGTAGGAGTCATATTGTCTTTAGGCAACGGAAAATTAACCAAATGAGTAACAATATCAGGGGAATTCAACTGAAGAAGTGCAAGCAAAGCCCATACACCTTGTCGAGAAGGTACAAAGGCATCCAACTCCTCGATGATGTTGATCTGTTCTCTGCAAAACTCAGCAATAGAGACAGACCCATCATAGGGGACAATCAATTTCTTGGTCAATTCCAAAGCCTGAGGAAGGGTAACCGACTGTGTGATCTTCATAAGCTCTTGATAAGCTTCAAGACCGACAGCCCCAAGATGCTCAATATAGTCTCTTAGGCCATCAGACACAGTGAACAACAACAATTCCCCGACAATTCGTTCATGAGCAATCGTCAACTCAGGATGAACGACACCTCCGGTGATGTATTCCACAAGGAATCCACCTAGAAGTCTTGCACGGATAAGGAATTTCTTGTTCCAGGTAACCCATCTACCGTTAAAGTCGAGTTTTTCTTTGTCGGACATTGTTGCGGTGGAAGCAAGGCGGCTCATAACCTGTTGTAATTCTTGCTTAGCAAGGTTAACTGATTCTTGAGAGAGGTTAAGTCGATTCATAGTTGATAAAGTAGTGAT
>NZ_JAIQDE010000073.1 GCF_020037015.1 Corallococcus sp. AS-1-6
CTGGAGGCGCTGCCCACGGCTGCCCAACGGGAAGCTGGACCGGTTGTCCCTGCCCGCGCCGACCTGACGAGCAGCCGGGAGGAGCACGTCGCGCCGCGCAGCGCGCTCGAGCAGAAGCTGGCGGCACTCTTCAGCGACGTCCTCGGACTTGAGCACGTCGGCATCCACGACAACTTCTTCAACCTCGGCGGGCACTCCCTGCTGGCGTCGCGGTTGGTCTCCCTGATTGGCAAGGAACTCGGCGCCGGGATCTCGATCGCGGCCCTGTTTCAACGGCCCACGATTGGAGAACTCTGTGAGCTGATGGGAGGCCTGGACGGTCAGGCCTCGTGGGAACTCGCCCCCGCGCCGTCAGGGAGCACCGATGCGGTGCTTTCGTTCGCGCAGGAGCGCATGTGGTTCCTGCACAACTTCGTCAAAGGAGTGCCCTACAACACGCCGGGCCTCGATCACCTGACCGGCGAACTCGATGTCACGGCGCTGGAAAAGGCCATCCGCGCGGTCATCCGTCGCCACGAGCCCCTGCGAACGAACTTCGTCGAGAAGGAGGGAGTGCTGTCCCAGGTCGTAGGGACGGAAGAGCGCTTCATCCTCCCCGTGACGCCCATCCGCGACGAGAGCGAGCTCGCGCCACGGATGGAGGCCGTGATCCGGACGCCGGTCGACCTGGGGCGGGAGTTGATGCTCCGGGCTCACCTCTTCCGGATCAGCCCGCGGAATCACTACCTGTTCATCACCATCCATCACATCGCCTTCGATGGTTGGTCAACGTCGGTCTTCTACCGGGAGCTGGCTGCGTACTACGCCGCGTTCCTCCGGGGCGAAGCCAGCCCGCTGCCCCCCCTGGAGATCTCCTACCGGGACTACGCCCGCTGGGAGCGGGCCCATTTCCAGGACGCGGTGCTGGCGGAGAAGCTGCGGTACTGGCGGCAGCGGCTGTCGGGCGCCACGCCGCTCGTTCTTCCGACCACCTACGCCCGGCCGCCCATCCAGGGCTTCTCTGGCGCGGTGGTGAACTTCGCGTTCAATCGCGCCATCACCGAGCGATTGAAGCCGCTGCTCGTCGAGTCTGGTGCCACGCTCTACATGGCGCTGCTCGGCGCCTTCGCCGTGGTGCTGAACCGCTACTCCGGCCAGGACGACATCTGCGTCGGCTCCCCCGTGGCGAATCGTGGGCGCATCCAGACGGAAGGGCTCATCGGCCTGTTCGTCAACACGCTGGTGATGCGGGTGGACGTCGCCGGCAATCCCTGCTTCATCGACCTGCTCGCGCGCATCCAGCGCACGGCCATCGAGGCGTACGCGAATCAGGACGTGCCCTTCGAGAAGATCGTCGACGACCTTCAGGTCGCGAGAGACACGGCCCGCTCTCCGCTCGTGCAGGTCATCCTCAACTTCCACAACACGCCCCCCTCCGAGCTGGCGCTGCCGGGAGTGACCCACACGCCGATGCCGGCGCACAACGGCACCGCGAAGTTCGAGCTCACCATCGACGTCGCGGAGACGAGCTCCGGCCTGACGGGGGCCGTGGAGTACGCGACGGGCCTGTTCAGCGAGGACTTCATCCGGCGGATGCTCGGGCACCTTGAAGTGGTGCTGGGCGCGGTCGGCCGGGATCCGAGGGCACCCATCGATGAGCTGCCGCTGCTCACCCAACAGGAGCAACTGGACCTCCTGTCGAGGAGCGGCCACATGGTCCTCGAGGCAGACCCCGTCGAGCTCATCCCGCACACGTTCGAGCGCCGCGTCCAGGAGAGCCCGGAGGCGATTGCCCTGGTCCGTGGCGAAGAGCGCATGACCTATTCCGCGCTCGACCGCCGGGCCAACAGGATTGCCCGCCGCCTGCGCGCCGCGGGAGTCGGGCCGAACACCCTCGTGGGACTTTGCGCGGAGCGCTCCGTCGAGTGGGTCTGCGGTGTCCTCGGCGTCATGAAGGCGGGCGGTGCGTATGTGCCCATCGACCCCGCCGCCTCCCCGGAGTCGATCTACGACGTCCTGTACGAGTCGAAGGTCCGCCACCTGCTGACGGAGTCGCGCCTCGTCCCGGAACTGCCGGTCGATGACCAGGAGCTCCTGCTGCTGGAGCCCCCGGCGGAAGGTGGCGGGGACGATGCCGTTGCCGGCCAGGAGGCGGCGCCTGCCCTGGGCGGTGTCGGCCTGACGTCCGAGTCCCTCGCGTACGTCAACTTCACCTCCGACTCTGGTGGAGTATCGAAGGGCGTCGCCGTCCGGCATGGCGTATTGGCCCGCCGGATGGCCGGGGACCCCGTGTGGAACCCGGCCCTCTCCACCGCGCGCTTCCTGCTGAAGTCGCCGCTGACGTCCGAGCTGGCGGCCACGGAGCTCTTCCAGTGGCTCGTCAGTGGCGGCAGCCTCGGCATTCTCGACTCCGGGGCGGACCGCGACGCCTCGGTCCTCCTGGCGCAGGTGGGCAGGGACTCGATTGGCGTCCTCTACTGCGTGCCCTCCGAGCTCTCGGCGCTGGTGAGCCTCCTGGAGCGTGAGCGCGACCGGGTCCGTGAGCTGAGCACCCTCCGGTGCATCTTCTGTGGCGGAGACACCCTCGCGGTCACCCTCGTCGAGCGTTTCGGGGCGCTGGTGCGCGCCGCTCATCTCCCGCTGCGGCTGTTCAACGTCTACGGCACGAAGGAGACGGGAGTCGGCGCGGGCTTCTTCGAATGCACGCTGGCCGCGAACGGCTCTGGCACTGAGACGGGACGGCTCTCGTATGAGCGGCTGCCCATCGGAGAGCCTGCTCAGGACGTGCGGCTCTACGTGATGCAGCCCAACGGTGGGTTGGCCCCAGTGGGCATCCCGGGGGAGCTGTACGTCGGCGGCGCGCGACTCGCGGACGCCCGTGACGGTGACGAGCCGACGGCTGCCCACCCCCGCTTCGTTCCGAGCCCTTTCCGGAGTGGAGCGGAGCCGGAGTGGCTGCTCCGGACGGGGGACCTCGTTCGCTGGCTGTCTCAAGGTCCCCTGGAGCTGATCAGCGCCGCTCGGGAGCGCGATGGAGGAGGGGACCGGCGCATCGACTGCCATTTCATCGAGGCGCGCCTGCGCCGTGTGGACATCGTCCGCGATGCAGTGGTTGCCGCGGTTCCGGATCGCCAGTCCAAGGCCCGGCTCGTGGCCTACGTCGTCCTGGACGAGTCGCACGTGGAGGATGTCGAGTCACGCGAAGGGCAGGGGGCGTTGAAGGCTCGGATCAACGCCGGGCTCGGGGGCACGTTGCCGGAGTACATGCTTCCGGCGACCTACGTGTTCATGGACGACCTGCCGTTGACGTCGTCCGGGCGACTCGACCGGAAGGCCTTGCCCGAGCCGGAGGATGACCGAGACATCGGCGGAGCGGCCGCCTATGTGGCCCCGCGTGGGCCCACGGAGATGGCACTGGCGCGCATCTGGCAACAGGTGCTGAGGCGGCCCCAGGTCGGACTGCGAGACAACTTCTTCGAGCTGGGTGGTCACTCTGTGATGGCCATCCAACTGGTGTCCGCGATCCGGAAGCAGATGGAGGTCGAAGTTCCCATCACCCTGATCTTCGAATCGCCGGTGCTGGAGGCAATGGCGCTCCGGATCGAAGTGCTGCGGTATCAGGGACACCGCGGCCATGTGCCAGCCATCGAGCGGGTGGAGAGGACAGGCCCCCTCCCGCTGTCCTTCGTGCAGGAGCGCGTGTGGTTCGTGCACGAGCACATGGAGGACCAGAGGACCAGCTACAACATCACCTGGACGTTGCGCCTCACCGGCAAGGGCTTCTCGCGGGAAGCACTGCGGACGGCGTTCAACGGACTCATCGCCCGGCACGAGACGCTGCGCACGGGGTTCCGGGGGACGGAGAGCGCCGGGGAGGCCGTGCAGGTCGTCGGTGAGCCCTGGGAGGTGGAGCTCCCGCTGAGGGAGGTGCGCGAGTCGGAGGTGACGGCCACCGTCAACGCGCTGTCGCGGCACGTGTTTGACTTGAGCACCGGGAGGCTGCTGACGGCGGAGGTGCTGCGGGTGGCGGAGGACGAGCACCTGCTCGTCAGCAACATCCACCACATCATCACGGACGGCTGGTCCTTCGGGGTGATGCTCCAGGAGCTTCGAGCGCTGTACGCGGCCGCGGTGCGAGGAGAAGGCGCGGGGCTGGCGCCGTTGCCGGTGCAGTACGGCGACTATGCGGTGTGGCAGCGGAGGCAGGACCTGAGCGAGCACCTCGCCTATTGGACGAGGAGGCTGGAGGGGTACGAGGACGGACTGGAGCTGCCGTACGACCATCCACGGGGCTCGAATCGGGCGTGGCGCGCGGCGACGTTGCACTACCGCTACCCGGACGCGCTGGCGAGGAGGGTGGCGGGGCTGGGCCGGGAGCA
>NZ_JAIQDE010000074.1 GCF_020037015.1 Corallococcus sp. AS-1-6
TTTGGTGAGGCCGCCTTGCGACTCATGGAAGAACCTCCTGCTTTCCTGAATTCTTGCGCCGACGGACTTAGACGCTCTAGAAACAGTCCTAGGCTTTGGCCGATAAACAGAGAATCAGTTTATTGTCCTTGCATTAGACTCAGGTAAGGTTGATATTTTCTTTTAGCGATTAAACACTAGCCTTTGCTGTTATTACTATTACTATTACTACCGAGGTCATTACCAAGCTAAAGAAAAGAATTACTTTTAATTGCCAAGACATTATGTATGACCATACAAGGGATTCTGATAGCAGGTTCTGGCTAGATGAGTTGATACTGTTAATTGTCAACGTTTCATGATAAAGTTTTTGCCCGTTTTTACGGCATCTAGAACCATTGAGACCACTTGATCATTTAACGCAACTTTCTTGCCGAATTTTCATTATGCACGTTTTAAAAAGATTTCTTTTTCATAATATACGTGATACACATGCACAGATCTACCAGGATTCTCCTTTCTAGACTTGAACGATATGTTTCGAAAATGACCTATTTTCAAATGCTACAGAGTAACCCTGGGGTAAGAAGACCAGAAATAGTGAAAACCCCGGTTTAAACAATAAAAGTCCGTGTTTAGAATTGATTCACATGTAAAAATTCCCAGCCTCCCCGATACTCGTTACTAGAAAGTCCATTTTCCCTTCTCTCATACATACTTTTTAGATGGAACGCTGATAAACTGCGAAACAAATTTGGCTGGCGACGTTCATTTCTTTTGCAAATTCTAGTTTCTAGTAGCTACTGTATTATTTTAGACATATCAGAGTTCCACATAGGAAAAATTCTGATTCAAATAATTGAATCATTCGTCTATTTTGATTCATTAGTCCAGGGCTACTTTAATTTTAACAGTTTTTTTTTTTTTGGGCTTTGAATGATGACCTCATAGAATTAAAAGGTTAAAATCAAATCAAGATAGGAGAAACCTTTGCAGTGTAATCCGATTTCCGGACCCTTCTCTTTATTCTTATCTTGTTTGATTCTTGTCGATCATATCACCTTTTTGTATGTCTTTTTTAGCAGCCAACCAGAAATGTCAGAAGGACCCTCGTGATTTGCCTTAGAGACGTTTCCTTTAGCAACTTTGCAGTCCACACATAATTATTTAACCATATAACTATTTAGATTTAACCAAGTAAACCTGGTATGTATAATACACAAATAAATAAAAAAAAAGAAATAAAAGAGTTATTTGTAGAGTGATATTTTGACTAAACTGCAAAAGATTCAACGGTTTTCCTACAGTATTCATCCACACAAACAGCACTGAACATCCGTAAATAGCATCATTTTACTCATAGAAGCTGTGAATTAACTTCTTTGTATGCAAACAAATAAAGATACGTTTATTTTAGAAACTTACTACTGATAATATTAAAAAGCCAATCAAGTAACGTCTTTTCTTATTTGGACAATGATAACTGAATTGGCGGGGACAGGCCGCCAGAAGAGAAAAGGGAATCTAACCTAATGGTTCGGGCTCGGGAACTGATTTTGGTTTTTTAACAGCTTTTCCAAAGATTTTAAGTTCCAGGTTCGATTCCCTTCTCTCGCGTTTATTTCCCATCTCTTGTTCCAGGAAATATAACGTGTCCACAATAAAGCTGGCTGAGTTGTGCACGCCACGTGCCAAGTTTTCATCCGAAACTGGCTCCAAGGTTTCACCGAAGCGGATACTTAGGGGGAATCGGTAGCCTCAGCGCAATAGGTAAGCCGGAAGAAGGAACCACACCAATGACTGCCACAGTCACCCCAGGGCAGTCACCAGGCGACCATGTTTGCCCCAAAAAGGCCTCGGCGGTGTTTTAATCCGAAGCCACAGAATCGATGCGACGGTAGGGGTTGAAAACGATCACGAAGACCACACCCAACGAAAAAACGACGAAATGCGATAAATATCGACAGAACGATGGCCAACAGGGAACCCACTAAGTGGGTTCGGTCTGGGAGAGTAAGATCCACGTATAGTCAAATGGGAGTAAACTCCCTGAGTTAGTAGCGGCCAACAATCGATACAGGTAGAGCTGTATAAAACTCGACACGGGGCGGTACGAGAGAGACGTTGAGCAACTCAGATCTCGCTCTAGTACGAGGCACGGTGCTGGGAATAGGGAGGAAGTAGGTGATTGTATAATCCATATTGTTCAGTAAATTCAGACATGCAGTAATAAAAATAGATTTCATAATAATCTCTTCGGCGAAAAGAAAACGAAAAAAACGACAACAATAACAGAAACAACAAAAATAAAAAAATAAGATGAATATAAATTTAGTATGTTTTAATGTAAATGCTTTTGACGGTGATAGATTTATTTAATTGGAAAATGCCATTACATCCCCGCCATCTTCGCTAATATCTTCTTTTTTCTTAATTCTTTGGTCAATGAACTTGAACAATAAAATTCCTATTAACGACACTCCCTGAAACATGGTCGCAATCTTATAACCGTAACGGTAGTTGGGGGCTTCGGTGACCGGCCAAATAAATAACGGCATCCATGCATTGTTGGCGTACACAAGCACGACAATCGACCCAGTGATAATAGCCCGGCGTTCTGGGTACTGGTTCCACATGTCGGCCATCCAGGACATAAGAATAGGACCAGTGGCTGCAACACTAAACATAATGAAAAAAGCAGTAAACAAAAATGGCACGGATGATGGCCAGACCGACAATACAATGCACCCGAACAAGCCGCAGATTTGTTGAAACACGCAGACCATCCAACGCTTACCAGTGATGTCTGAAATACGGGCATAGAGAAGCATGGTGACAATCTGGATTGCGTATCCACCAAGGGGGATCAGGTTCACCTGAGGAATTGAATATCTACGGGTGCCATCCGCGCGCTTGATTGTCTCCAACCATAGATTGAAGTACGAGGTGGAAAGTAGTCCCCATGCCCAGGGCACATATGCCAGTGCGAATGCCCAAAATCTATAATCAAGGTAAACTTTCTTGAAATCAGAAAATTCAAACTTGTGTCTGGTTTCTCTACCAATCCGTTCCATACGCTGCTGACTTAATTGGACTTCTTCCTTTGACATCCAGCGGGCACCACCATTAGTAGGTGTATCAGGAATCACAAAGTAACCAGCTAGGGCGACGATGATTGTCATGATACAGTTAAAAATAAAAAGCCATTTCCACCCAGGAAGTCCATGAGTACCCTGCATATTCTTGTATATGGCAGCTTGCATGAAACCAGTGAACATGTTTCCGGCGGTTCCCGCAGCACCAAATAGTGCGGCGCGTGTTCCGAGTTCTGTAGGAGTATACCAGTTCATCAATACTGTAAGCATACCTGGCCAAGAACTGGCCTCCATGAAACCAATAAAAAACCGAATAGCGTACATTTGTTTAACATCTGTGACAATCGCGCACAGGCCAGTAAGGATACCCCAGATGAGTTCCAAAGAAGGCAGCCAAATAC
>NZ_JAIQDE010000075.1 GCF_020037015.1 Corallococcus sp. AS-1-6
GTGGAGGAGATTTTCACCACGCTCTGCAACGGCGCCACGCTGGTGCTCGCGCCGCTGGAGAAGCTGATGCCGGGCGCCCCGCTGCCCCTGCTGCTGCGTGAGCAGGAGTTGAGTGTCGTCAGCCTCACCCCCGCGGCGCTGGCAGCCACGTCCTCCGAGGGGCTGCCCGCGGTGCGCACCGTCATCTCCGGCGGCGAAGCACTGCCCGTGGACGTCGTCGCGCGTTGGGCTCCGGGACGGCGCCTGCTCAATACCTACGGCCCCACTGAAGCCACCGTCATCGCCACGCTGGGCGAGGTGGTGGCGGATGGAAACGTGCCCTCCATCGGCAAGCCCCTGGCGAACGTGCGCGTCTACGTGTTGGACCCGTACGGGCAGCCGGTGCCCGTGGGCGTGCGCGGTGAGTTGCACATCGGCGGCGTGGGCGTGGCGCGTGGCTATGCGGGACGGCCGGGCCTCACCGCCGAGCGCTTCGTGCCTGATGCCTTCTCCGGCGAGGAGGGGGCTCGTCTCTACCGCACGGGTGACGTGGTGCGCTGGCGCGCGGATGGCCAACTGGACTTCGTTGGCCGCATCGACGCCCAGGTGAAGGTGCGTGGCTTCCGCATCGAGCTGGGTGAAGTCGAGAATGCCCTGCGCGCAGCGCCTGCCGTGAAGGACGCCGTCGTGCTCGCTCGCGAGGACGCCCCGGGCGACAAGCGGCTGGTGGCCTATGTCGTGGGTGAATCGCTCGACGTCTCCGCCCTCCGCGCCCACCTCAAGCAGCACCTGCCTGAGTACATGGTGCCCGCCGCCTTCGTCCCTCTGGAGGCGCTGCCGCTGACGTCCAACGGCAAGGTGGACCGCAAGGCCCTTCCGGCTCCGGACACCAGCGTGCTGCGGGCCTCGCAGTCCTACGAGGCTCCGGCCACGCCGCTGGAGGAGAGGCTCGCCGCGCTCTGGAGCGAAGTGCTGCGCGTCCCCACCGTGGGCCGCACGGACAACTTCTTCGAGCTGGGCGGCCACTCGTTGCTTGCCACGCAGTTGGTGGCCCGCGTGCGCGCCGCGCTCGACGTGGAGTTGCCCCTCCGTGCCCTCTTCGAGGCCCCCACCATCGCCGCGCTCGCGGAGAAGTTGCAGAGGGCCTCAACCGGTGCGCGTCTGCCGCCCCTGACACGCACGCGCACTGACGGTCCTCAGCCTCTCTCCTTCGCGCAGCAGCGGCTCTGGTTCCTGGACCAGTTGGCGCCGGACGACGCCTCCTACAACCTCCCCGTCACGCTGCGCCTCCTCGGGCGACTGGATGTGGAGGCCTTGCGCCGCGCGTTCGAAGCACTCGTGGCGCGGCACGAAGCGCTGCGCACCACCTTCTTCGAAGAGGAGGGCCAGCCCTTCCAGCGCATCCATCCCCCGACCGAGTGGATCCTCCCGATCGAAGACCTGTCCGGTTTGAACGAGTCCGAGCGAGACGCTGAGACACTGCGGCTGGCCACTCGAGAAGCCCGGCAACCCTTTCATCTCGTTCAGGGGCCGCTGTTGCGTACGGCCCTCCTCAAGCTCTCGGAGGACTCCCATGTCCTCCTCGTGACGATGCATCACATCGTCTCCGACGGCTGGTCCATGGGCGTCCTCATCCGTGAGCTGGCGAGCCTCTATGAGTCCTTCAGTGGCGGCCGGGCGCCTTCTCTTCCTCCGCTGCCCGTGCAGTACGCGGACTTCGCTCTCTGGCAGCGTCAGTGGCTCCAGGGGGAGACGCTGGAGTCGCAGCTCGGATACTGGAAGCGCCAGTTGGCCGGAGCTCCCGCCGCGCTGGAGCTGCCCACCGACCGGCCGCGTCCGGCCGTGCAGTCCCGTCGCGGCGCCACGCTGCCCGTGCACTTCCCCTCGCACCTGACGGACTCGCTGCGCAGCCTCGCCCAGCGTGAAGGCGCCACCCCCTTCATGCTGCTGCTCTCCGCCTTCCAACTGCTGCTGTCGCGCTACTCCGGACAGGACGACATCTCCGTCGGCTCCCCCATCGCGGGCCGCACCCACGCCGAAGCCGAGAGCCTCATCGGCTTCTTCGTCAACACACTGGTGTTGCGCGCTCACGTGCGCCCGGAGGAGTCCTTCCGCCAGCTTCTCTCCCAGGTGAAGGCCACCACCCTCGCCGCCTACGAGCACCAGCACGTCCCCTTCGAGAAGCTGGTGGAGGTCCTCCAGCCCTCCCGTGACTTGAGCCGCAGCCCCCTCTTCCAGGTGATGCTCGTCCTGCAGAACGCACCCGCCGAGGCGCTTCGCGTTCCGGGCATGGCCTTCCAGCCCATTCCCCTGGAGGGCAACTCCTCCCGCTTCGATTTGGCCCTCACCCTCTTCGAGGTGCCCCAGGGCCTCACCGGCTTCCTCGAGTACAGCTCCGACCTCTTCGACGCCTCCTCCGTCCAGCGCCTCATGCGCCACTTCGGCGTCCTCCTCTCTTCCCTCACCGCCCAGCCGGATGCCCTCGTATCCACGCTGGAGGTCATGACGGCCGAGGAGCGGCAGCATCTCCTCGTCGAGTGGAATGAGACGGACGTCTCCTTCCCTCGCGACACCTGCATCCACCACGTCGTCGCGCAGAATGCCCGTCGTGCTCCGGACGCCGTCGCCGTGCGCATGGGGGACAGAAGCGTCAGCTACGCGGGCCTCGATGACTGGGCGCACGGACTCGCCGTCCAACTGCATGCGGCCGGTGTCTCCCGGGGCAGTCGCGTCGCCGTCCTCGCGGAGCGCTCTGCGGAGTTGGTGGCGGGCCTCCTGGCCGCCCTCAAGGTGGGCGCGGCCTACGTCCCCGTCTCTCCGGGCGTCCCTCCGGAGCGCCTTGCCTTCATGCTGGAGGACTGCGGCGCCTCCGTCCTCCTCACCCAGCAGCACCTGCGCGACTCGCTGCCAGCCCTCTCCGCTCGCGTCCTCGCGCTTGAAGCGGAGCCTGTTGCGACTCAGCAGCCGCTGCCAGTGACGCCCGTGGGCCCGGAGGACCTGGCCTACGTCATCTATACGTCCGGCAGCACCGGCCGCCCCAAGGGCGTCGCCGTCCACCACCGCGCGTTGATGAACCTCGTCTCCTGGCACCAGCGCACCTACTCGCTGTCGTCCCAGGACTCCACTGCCCTCACCGCCGGCGTCGCCTTCGACGCTTCCACCTGGGAGGTGTGGCCTTCCCTCGCCTCTGGCGCCAGCCTCGTCGTCCCTCCCGAAGCCGTGCGCGCGGAGCCCTCCCAGTTGCTTCAGTGGCTGGCCCGCGAGGCCATCACCACCTGCTTCATGCCCACGCCCCTGGCCGAGGCCGTCCTCCGCGAGGAGTGGCCCCGCCCCATGGCCCT
>NZ_JAIQDE010000076.1 GCF_020037015.1 Corallococcus sp. AS-1-6
CTGGAGGAGTGGAGCGGCGAGACGGCTCCCTTCGAAGGCGACGTGTCCTTCCACGCGCGCTTCGAACAGCAGGTGACGCGCACGCCGAAGGCGCCCGCCGTGGTGATGGGCGACACGACGGTGTCATTCCACCAGCTCAACGTGCGCGCGAACCAACTGGCGCACTCCCTGCGCTCGCTGGGCGTGGGCCCGGACGTGCCGGTGGCGTTCTGCCTGGAACGCTCGCCGGAGGCCATCGTGGCCATCCTCGGCATCCTCAAGGCGGGCGGCGCGTACGTGCCGCTCGACCCGGCGGCCCCTGAAGCGCGAAGGGCCTTCATCCTGGAGAACAGCGGCGCGGCCGTGCTGCTGACCACCCAGTCTCACGTCGAGTCGTGGCAGCCGCCGGTGCGGCACGTGGTGCGGCTGGACGCGGACGCGCGGCGCATCGAGTCGTCCTCGCCGGGCAACCCGCGTTCGGGCGTGCGGCCGGAGCACCTGGCCTACGTCATCTACACGTCGGGCTCCACGGGCACGCCCAAGGGCGTGATGATCCAGCACCGCTCGCTGGCGCACCTGCGGCGCGCGTTGAACGAGGCCTGCTTCAACCGGGCATCCCGGCCCATGCGGGCAAGCTTCAACGCGCCCTACTTCTTCGACGCGTCGGTGCAGCAGTTGTCCCTGCTGCTGGACGGGCACTGCCTGTTCCTCGTCCCGGAGGCCGTGCGGCGGGATCCCGAGGCGATGCTCGCGTGGGTGGCGCGGCACCGCATCGACATGCTGGATTGCACGCCGTCGCAGTTCCAGGTGTTGCTGGAGGCGGGCCTGCTGGAGCGCGAGCACGTGCCGAGCCTCTGCTCCATTGGCGGCGAGGCCATGGACGAGGTGACGTGGCGCGCGCTCGCGGCGACGCAGCGGACCTGGGCCTACAACGCCTACGGTCCGACCGAGTGCACCGTGATCGCGACCATCGCCGCCATCCAGGGCAGCCCCATGCCCACGCCCGTCATCGGGCGCCCGTTGCTGAACCTGGACGTGTACGTGCTGGACGCGAACCTGAACCCCGTGTCCGTGGGCGTCCCGGGCGAGCTGTACATCGCGGGCGAGGGCCTGGCGCGCGGCTACCGCAACCGGCCGGACCTCACGGCGGAGCGCTTCATCCCCCATCCGTTCAGCACGGAGCCCGGGGTGCGGATGTACCGCACGGGTGACCGGGTCCGCTGGATGCAGGATGGCACCCTGGAGTACCTGGGCCGGGCGGACTTCCAGGTGAAGCTGCGCGGCTACCGCATCGAGCTGGGGGAGATTGAAGTCGCGCTGCGTGCGGCTCCGGGCGTCCGCGACGCGACGGTGTTGCTGCGTGAGGACGTCCCCGGGCTCCCGCGCCTGGTGGCGTACGTGACGCCGGAGGTGGACACCTCGACGCTGCGGGGACACCTGCAGCGCTCGCTGCCGGAGTACATGGTGCCCGCGGCCTATGTCGCCCTGCCCGTCCTGCCGCTGACGCCCAACGGCAAGGTGGACCGCAAGGCGCTGCCCGTCCCCGTGGACGGATCCGTGAGCACCGAGACCCACGTGGGCCCGAGGAACGAAGCCGAGGCGCGGATCGCGGCGCTCTGGGCGGAGGCGCTGGGCGTGTCCACCGTGGACGTGCGCGCCAGCTTCTTCGAGCTGGGTGGGCACTCGCTGCTCGCGGTGCGGCTGATGGCGGCGGTGCACCGGGAGACGGGCCGCAAGCTCCCGCTGTCCACCCTCTTCCAGGCCCCCAGTGTGGAGCGGTTCGCGGTCCTGCTGGGTGAAGCCGAGCCGAAGCCCTTCACCCCGCTGGTGCCCTTCACGAAGGAAGGCACGGGCACTGGCACGCCGTTCTTCTGCGTGCACCCGGTGGGAGGCAACGTGCTGGCGTACGCGGAGCTGGCGCGCAGGCTGGGACCGGCTCAGCCCTTCTACGGCCTCCAGGCCCGAGGACTCGACGGCACGGAGCAGCCGCTGGACACGGTGGAGGCCCTGGCCGCCAGCTACGTACGGGTGGTGCGTGGGGTCCAACCCCACGGCCCGTACCACCTGGGTGGCTGGTCCCTGGGCGGCGTCATCGCCTACGAGATGGCGCACCAGCTCCGCGAAGCGGGTGAAGTCGTGGAGCTGGTGGCGATGATCGACTCGTACGTGCCCCAGGCGGTGCCGGACTCGGAGCCGGACCTGGACCGCGCGCTGGCGGTGGGCCTGTTCGCGCAGGACCTGATGGGCGTGTCGCTGGCGGACCTGGACGTGGACACGGCGGAGCTGGAGCCGGAAGCGATGCTCACGAAGGTGCTGGAGTCCGCGGCCCGATCCGGAGCGCTGCCGTCCGGAGTGGATGCCATGGCCCTCTTCCAGGTCTTCGAGGCGAACCTCGAAGCGGCGCGTCGTTACCACCCGCCCGCGATGGAGCAGCGCGTGCTGCGCATCCACGCGGAGGAGCGGGATGAAACCCGCCCCATCGACGGCGGCTGGGCGGCGCTGGTGGGCGAGCGGCTCGAATCACACGAGCTGCCGGGCACCCACCACACGCTGCTGCGCGTGCCGGTGGTGCAGTCCGTGGCGGAGCTGCTGGCGAAGGCGCTGCGCGACGCGGACACGAAGTAACAACGAAGAACCCCGCTCCCTCTCATCGAGGGGGCGGGGTCCGTGAACCGAGTGACTGGCGCGCTGCGCATTCACCGTGCGTGACAGTCCGGAGTCGGTGAAGGCGCGACACGGGCAGAAAGGTTTCATGGGGTGGTTGAAGGGACTGTTCGGATGCGCGTGAAGGCGTGTCGAGTCCCTGCTTCCCGAGTGGGCTGGCGTGAGAAACGTCCCGGGTTTCGTTACCTGGAGTGCCTGAGGAATTGAGGAGTCGGGCTGCTATTAAGTGTCGGCGCTTTTTCGACACATGGATGGCTCCCCGTGCACGACTTCTCGCGAACCCTTCCTGGCGTCCTGCTGAAGCTTGTCCAAGGGCCCTCGGGCCGCGCGCCGCTCTACACGTTCCTGGGGGATGACGGAGAGGAGAGCGTCTGGAGCGCGTTCGATCTGGACGTGCGCGCACGGCGGATCGCCTCGGCGCTGCGTGAGTGTGGAGCGCGAGGCGAGCGCGTGCTGCTGCTGTACCCGCCGGGTCTGGACTACATCGCGGGCTTCTTCGGGTGTCTGTACGCGGGAGCGGTGGCGGTGCCGGCGTATCCGCCGGACCCGATGCGGCTGGAGCGCACCCTGCCCCGCCTGCGGGCCATCATCCA
>NZ_JAIQDE010000077.1 GCF_020037015.1 Corallococcus sp. AS-1-6
CGACGCGGTTATCAATCACAGACTTCGCCATGACGTGTTTCCCCCTCGTGCGTTTCTCGCTGCGACAGGAGGAACAGCACTCGCGGGGTCTGACATGGAAGGCGGCCTCGGGGCGCCGGCTTCCGGGCGCCTCGTACCGCCGTCCGGTGCCCCCAAAGGCGCCCTCGCCTCGTGGTGTCCTGGCAGGGCGTGACGCCCGGCCCACCCCCTGGGGGGGGCCTCAGGTGCTGGTGGGCTCCGTGCCCTGTTCGCGCGGAAGGAAGAACGTCTTGGGCAGCTTGGCTTCGGGCCGGAAGAGCGACTTGAGCAGCTTGTGCGCCATCTCCGGCGTCACGGGCTTGGACTCCTTGCCCAGGTGGATGAACTTCTGGAGTTCGTTGCGCTCCGCCAACCCCATCTCCTTGTTGTATTTGGGGTCGCTGATGCGCTTGAGCTCGGCGATGACGGACAGGGCCACGCCCTTGGGGATGTCCGGCCCGAAGAAGACCTGCTCGTGCGTCTGGTGGTCGAGGGTCTCCTCCGTCTTCGGGTACTCACGGACGGTCTTGACCCGAGGCATGGCGTTGAAGACCTCGTTCCCAGGGTTCGGCTCCTGGCTCGCCTTGCGCACCACGGTGTCGCCCTTGCGCTTGAGCGCCTCGAGGACCTTGGGCGTGAGCTGATCCTCCATGGTGATCCACCCCGTCTGGAACAGCGGCGTCTGCCTCGCCTCGTAGCGGTACGTGTTCGTGCCGTAGCGGGACGCGCCATCGGAGGCCTGGGCCGCCTCGAACCGGAAGAAGACGAAGTCGTTGTTGCGCAGCAGCTTCTCATCGGTGCCCGGGGTGTTGTTCTTGATGTCGGTGCGCCCGGCCTGGTGCTGGAGCTGGATCTTCGAGAGGATCTTCCGGGAATTGTCGATGGCCCCCTTCCCCTCCGGACTGGTGCTGTGGGACAGGATGTAGTCGCAGCTCATGAAGGCCTTGAAGATCTCCTTGTCCTGGGCCGTCATCCCGCCGCGCCTCTCGATTTCGGCCTCCAGGCTCCGGATGTTGGTGCCGGACAGCTCACGGATGAAGTCCATGCCGCCAACGCCCTCCGTGCGCTTCACGGAGGAGTGCCTCCACAGCGAGTTTTTGATGTCGTTCTGGCGGTTGGCGTAGGCCTGCGCGTCCTTGCCCATGGCCTTGTCGTCCGTCATGTACGCGTACGAGGGCTGGGCCGCGTGGTTCCGATACGCGTTGGCGATGAGGGCGCTGGAGCCGTCCAGGTGCTTGAGGGGGCTGACCTTCTGGTCCTCGATTCGCGCCACCGTGGTCTTCACCCCTTCGAGCATGTGCTCCAGGGGCTTCGCGGTCTCGCCCTTCGCCTTGCCCATGCCGGCCAAGGCCTTCTCCAGGATGGCCTGACTCGCCTTGGCCTGGTCCAGCGCCCCATCGAGCGTGTCCGGACGTGGCTGTTTGGCGAGCGCGTCCAGGTCGGCATGCGCCGCTCGCAGCGCGCCCTTCAGGGCGTCCGTGTCCTTGCCCTTCTTCGCCGTTTCCAGGTCCTGGAGGTGGTGGTTCGCCCGGAACGCGAGGCCCTGCGGGCCCGAGGGCCCTTCGGCGTAGCGCTTCGCGTGGCCCTGCTCATAGGCGGGGCGGTTGAGCGATGCGAGCAGCTTCTGGTCCGCCTCGAGCTTCCCCGGCGTGTCGGCCTGCCGCGGGGCTGCCGGCGCGGTCGTCGTCGTGGACTTGGAGGTGGAGGACAGGGAGACAGGCTTGAACTTGATGGTCATCCGACACGCTCAGGACGGGTTGGCAGGTGTGATTGAAGCCCAGGACCCTGGCTTCGTGGGCAAGGAGGGTGGAGGCCAGCGCGGGTCATGTGTCCAACAAGGTCGCCAGTCGGACAGTCAGCTCTTCTCGGGGCGCATCAGCGTTTCCATCCGCTCGATGACCTGGAGCTTGTAGACCTGCGAGCCGCATCCCGGGCATTCTCCCTGGGGAATGCTGGTGACGACGACGCAGCGCCCGGAGACCTCCAGCTCGACTTCGATGTAGCGGCCCTCATAGGCCCCCATGCAGGGACAGCGACCATAGTCATACACCACGCCACCTTCGTTGTTTCCCATGGAGTCCGCCAGGAAGAGCGCCCATGACCAAGATATCCCATCCTCCCAGGCCGCCGGGCGTGATGCGCAACCAGCCCCGTCCCGTGGAGCGCCGCCGCGCGTCCCGGGGCCAGGCCGCGCAGGGGTCCTCTCCGTCCCGCATCGACGAGCTGGACGAGGACGCGTTGGGGCTCGAGGACGACCTCGGCTCCTCCGACCACCAGCAGGGGGACAGGCCTCCCGACACGCAGGAGCAGGCGTGGCGTCGCATGAACGACGAGTTCCGGCGGCGGGACGGCGCCGAGTCCGGGCAGTCCCAGGCCCGCGGGCAGCGCGATGCTCGCGACGGCATCACCGCGCAGCACCTCACCGCCGAGGTCCAGAAGCTGTCGCAGTCCCCGGGCTCGCGCGGCATCTTCGGGAGGCGGCCCCAGGGCCCCGAGCCCACCGCGCCAGCCAGCGCGGCGGCCTCCGCCAGCGGCCCGGGTCCAGCGGGCGCGGTGACGTCCAGCGGCGCGTTGGCGGGCGCCCGGTCACCGTCGCCCCCCGTCGCGACCGCGCGTCCCGCCGCGCCCCTCAGCGCGCACGGGCTGCTCGCCACCGGCAAGGCGGTGGGGAGCTTCGTGCGGGAGCTGCCGCCCGCGTCCCTGACGGACTCCGACGCGCATGTGCGGCTGCGTGCGGCGGTAGGCGAGGCCCAGCGGTTGTTGTCGGGCAAGGACGGCATCGCACGCGTGGCCCTGGGCGAGGACAAGGACACTCACCCGGTGGTGCTCGTCGTCGCTCGCCGGGGCGTCAGCCTCCAACAACTGCTCGCCACCGTGCCGGAGTCGGTCCAGGGCGTCGCCACGCGCCTCTCCATCTCCTTCGACGTGCTGCCGCTGCGGCGGTCGGCGCTCGCGGGCAAACCGCCTGGAGAACCGTCCCGCTAGGGGGTGTCCCTAATTAGCTGAAGAAAGGTGCTGGAGGCCGAGCGGCCGCCAGCACCGTGGTCAGGGCTGAG
>NZ_JAIQDE010000078.1 GCF_020037015.1 Corallococcus sp. AS-1-6
GGAAAACCCATCTCAGCGCACCCCACGTATGCAGCCATCGTCGCGGGATTCGGTGATCATCACCCACCCGCTCCACCCCTTCGTGGGCCGGTCGCTTCCCTTGCTGCAACAGCTGCGGTACCTGGGCCGGACCAGCGTCGTCCTGCGCTTTCCTGACGGACATGCCGCGAAGATGCCTGCGGACTGGACGGACCTGCGGCCGTGGCCTCCACCGCTCAAGTTGCGTGGGAAATGTCCGAAGTTGCACCCCGAATCGCTCCGGGAGCTGAGTGTCTTGCTGGAGGAGTTGGACCAGAGGTCTGCCTCGCATGGCCAGCAAGTCAGTGCGTCGGAAAAGAAGCTTCCGCCAGTGGCCGACGCCGGGCGCTCTCTACACGGCGCTGCCCGAGGCGCTCCGGCTCGAACTGCTGGGCGTGCTGGCCGACGTGCTGCTGAAAGCCGTGACCAGGCCCCCCGAGTCCCGCGAGGCAAGCGATGAATTCCAAGGTTCGACCCGAACACCTGGCTCGCCCCGCCCGGGTGTACATCCGCCAGTCCACCCTCATGCAGGTCCACGAGCATCGGGAGTCGACCGAGCGCCAGTACGCCCTGGTCGAGCTGGCGAAGAAACTCGGGTGGGACGCCGCCCAAGTCGAGGTCATTGATGAAGACCTGGGACTGAGTGGCGCCAGCGCCACCTCGCGCAAGGGCTTCCAGCGGCTGACGGCCGAAGTCAGCATGGGCAAGGTGGGCGCCGTCCTGTCGCTGGAGGTGTCGCGCCTGGCGCGCTCCTCGGCGGACTGGCATCGGTTGCTGGACCTGTGCGCGCTGTCCGACACGCTCATCATCGATGACGATGGCGTCTACGACGCCAACGACTTCAACGACCGGCTGGTGCTGGGAATGAAGGGCACCATGAGTGACGCCGAGCGCCACGCCATGCGTCTGCGCTTGCAGGGCGGCATCCTGCATAAGGCGAAGAAAGGCCAGCTCGTCTTCTCGCCTCCGACTGGCTACGTCTTCGAGAATGGCGCGCTCGTCTTCGACCCCGACGAGCAGGTGCAGCGGGCGGTCCGCCTGCTCTTCGAGCGCTTCGGCTTGGAGGGGAGCGTCAATGGCACCGTGCGCTACTTCAACCGTCACCAACTGCTGTTTCCCTCGCGGCGCGCCCATCGAGACGCTCCCGCGCAAATCGAATGGCATCCGCTGACCGTTCCGCGTGCGCTGGCCGTGCTGCGTAACCCGGCGTACGCAGGTGCCTACGCGTGGGGACGCAACCGAGACCGGCGTGCACTCGTGGAGGGCGAGGTACGACGCAAGCACGAGAAGCTCCAGGCGCGCGAGCAGTGGCACGCGTTTCTGCCGGACGCCCATCCGGCTTACATCCCCTGGAGTCAGCACGTGGAGAACCTGCGGCGCATCGAGGAGAACAGCGCCGCGCGAACGCGCGCGCCAGGGCGCGGAGCCGTTCGCAATGGCCCGGCCCTGCTGCAAGGGCTGACGATATGCGGCAGGTGCGGGCGACGGATGAATCCGGTCTACCCCTTGGCGGACCTGTCCTGCTACCAGTGCAGCCTGCGCCTCCATGGTGAGGCGAACTGCTGGTCCACGGTGGCCCACCGCATTGATGCCAAGGTGAGCGAGGCCGTCCTCCAAGCCTTCGCGCCGCCCGAGTTGGACCTCTCGCTGGCAGTCCTCAAGCAGGTGGAGCGCCAGTCGGCCGAGGTGGACCGCCAATGGAAGCTGCGTCTGGAGCGGGTGCGCTACGAGGCCCAGCGCGCCGAGCGTCAGTACAACGCGGTCGAGCCGGAGAATCGCGTGGTGGCTCGCACCCTGGAGACGCGCTGGAACCAGAAGCTCCAAGAAGTGGCGCAAGTCGAGCGGGAGTATGAGCAGGCGCGGAGCACCCACGGGCTGGAGCTGTCGGACAAGGACAAGAAGAAGATTCTGGCCCTGGCGCGCGAGCTGCCCAAGCTCTGGAGCGCGCCCACCACGACGAATGCGGACAAGAAGCGCATCCTGCGGTTGCTGATTCAGGACGTCGTCCTCGTGCCCGTGGACGTGCCCCAACGCTCCACCCGGATTCGCATCCTCTGGAGGACGGGCGCCACCAGCGAGCTGCAGGTGCCCCGGCCCACCATGGACGAGGCCCGCCGGATGCCGCCTCAAGTCCTCGAGGAGATTCGCCGGATGGCCCAGCAGCACCTCAGCGACCCGCGGATTGCCGAGGAACTCAATCGGCGAGGTTTCAAGAGCAACCGGAAGAGCCGCAGTGGCCATTTCACCCAGTCGTCCGTGGCGACGCTTCGCAGGCGCAAGGGTATCCCGGCGGGACGTCGCTCTGGATGGAGCCACGTCCAGGTGCCCGAGCGGGACGAGCAGGGGCGCTATTCCATCCGCGGCCTGAACGCGTGCTTCGGAGTGACAGCCTCGATGGTCCTCTACTGGGTCAAGAGCGGCCAGTTGACCCCTGTGCCCGGCCACGTGCCCATGCGCGGGCTCAGCAAGCAGCCCTTCTGGTTTGAGATGACGCCCCAACTCCAGGCGCTCCTGGCCAGAGCGCGCCGCCAGGGCTACGCGCGGGACAAGCCACCGGACCACGCCGACCGTCGACGACCGCCGCCTCGCTTGCCAGACGGCCGGTACTCCACTCGCGGCCTCATCGAGAAGTACGGAGTAACCGATGCCGTCGTGCGGTACTGGATAAAGAAGGGCCTTCTCAAGCCGGAGCGGGACCTGCCCAGGGGCTTCTTCTGCTTCCGGCTGACCCCCGCCATCGAGCGCCGCATCCAAGCTGCTCTTACACACGGAGCGAGCCGCCAAAGGAAGAGGCAACATCATCGTCGTCGCAGCCACTCCCGCTAACACAGGTGTTTTGATGCCAGTTCCGGCA
>NZ_JAIQDE010000007.1 GCF_020037015.1 Corallococcus sp. AS-1-6
GTCATGCCGGGCGACAACATCGCCATCGAGGTGGAGCTCATCACCCCGGTCGCGATGGAGAAGGAGCTCCGGTTCGCCGTCCGCGAGGGTGGCCGTACGGTGGGCGCCGGCGTCGTTGCGGAGATCATCGCCTAGTCGGCTTCCCGCCGACCGGCTTTCACGGGCACTGAGTTGCGGAGGGGAGGGCTGCTTTTGTAGCCTTCCCTTCTCGCATCTGGTGAAATGAACCATGCCTAAGGGTAACCGTTCCATCATCTCGCTCGAGTGCACCACGTGCAAAGAGCGGAACTACACGACCACGAAGAACAAGCGGAAGAGCCAGGACAAGCTTGAGCTGAGCAAGTTCTGCCCTCGCTGCCGCAAGCACACGGACCACAAGGAAGGCAAGGTCTAGGTCGTCGGTTTCATGAAGGTTTAGGCCAGTAGCTCCAACGGTAGAGCAGCGGTCTCCAAATCCGCGTGTTGGGGGTTCGAATCCCTCCTGGCCTGCCAGCTTCAGTACAGGGACCCCCGGTACCGAGCGGTGCCGGGGGTCCCTGCCTTTTCGCAGTCCCGCTTCCGCAGTCCCTCGTGAGGCACCATGGCGACGGCATCTGAGGCCAGCCAGCAGGCTAACCGCTCGGGCATCGACCCCAAGCGGCTCGTGGTCATCTTCTATCTCGTCTCCGGCATCGTCCTGGCCCTCTTCCTGGAGCACGTCTTCGGGTTGCTCTGGAGCCGGTTCGGCTGGAGCGACGCGGAGCTCTTCGAGGGCCTCGGCTGGCGCGTGTCGACCCTGGTGGGCTACGCGGCCGGCCTGGCCGTGGTGCTGGCGGCCTACTTCCACCCTCGTACGCACGCCCTCTCCATCGACGTGGCGTCCGAGCTGATGAAGGTCACCTGGCCTACCTGGTCGGAGACCCGCGCATCGACCATGGCCGTGGTCGTCGCCTCGCTGGTGGCGGCCGTTCTTCTCTTTTGCATCGACACCGTCGCCTACAACTTGATGGTGGAGTGGCTGCCTGCGCTGTGGGGGAAGCTGTAATGGCGAAGAAATGGTTCACGGTCCAGACCTACTCGAACTACGAGAACCAGGCGAAGAAGAACCTGGAAGAGCAGGTGCGCCTCAAGGGCCTGCAGGACCAGGATCTGATTGGTGAGATCCTCATCCCCATGGAGCAGGTCGTGGAGATGGTGAACGGCGAGAAGAAGACCACCCGCCGCAAGCTGTTTCCGGGCTACATCTTCGTCCAGATGGAGCTCAGCGACACCACCGTCCACCTGGTGAAGAACACCTCCAAGGTGACGGGGTTCCCGGGCGTCGGCCAGAACGAGCAGCCCCGGCCCATGTCGGACCGCGAGGTCGAGCGCCTCACCGCGCAGGTCACCGAGGGCGCCCACAAGGCCAAGCCCAAGGTCCAGTTCGAGACCAGCGACACGGTGCGCGTCATCGATGGCCCGTTCGCCAACTTCAATGGCACCGTGGAAGAGGTCAACCCGGAGAAGGGCCGCGTGCGCGTGCTCGTCAGCATCTTCGGCCGTGCGACCCCCGTGGAGCTCGACTTCATGCAGGTGGAGAAGACCACCGGCTAGTTTCACAAGTCTTCCGCGCCCGGGTGACGGGCGCGGATCAACGGGTGGGAGGGTCGCCCCGTCTGGCGGCCCGTCGGAACCACCCTCTCGAAAGGCAGCAGTCCGCCGATGAAGAAGGTCACAGGTCAGGTCAAGTTGCAGATCCCCGCCGGCAAGGCGAACCCCGCCCCGCCGATTGGTCCCGCGCTCGGTCAGCAGGGCGTGAACATCATGGAGTTCTGCAAGCAGTTCAACGCCAAGACGCAGGCGGAGGCCAAGGAGGGTCTGATCATCCCGGTGATCATCACCGTGTATCAGGACCGCTCCTTCACCTTCATCCTGAAGACCCCTCCCGCCGCCATCCTCATCAAGAAGGCCGCGGGTCTCCACACGGAGAAGAAGAAGGGTTCGGGCGCGAAGAAGCCGGGCAAGGAGAAGGTGGGGCAGATCACCCGCAAGCAGCTCGAGGAGATCGCCAACAAGAAGATCCAGGACACCACCGCCGCGTCCATCGAAGCCTGCATGAACACCATTGCTGGCACCGCGCGCTCCATGGGCATCGACGTCGTCGGCTAGCCCGCCCTCTCTCTCAAGGATTCCTGCAATGGCTAACTCCGGAAAGAAGTTCCGCGCGTCCAACGAGCTGGTGGACCGCAACAAGCGCTACCCCGTCGCCGAGGGTTTCGCGCTGCTGAAGAAGACGGTCGAGGCCCGCGCGACGAAGTACGACCAGACGGTCGACGTCGCCATCAACCTGGGCGTGGACCCGAAGCACGCGGACCAGATGGTCCGTGGCGCCGTGGTGCTCCCGCACGGCACCGGCGCCACCGTGCGCGTGGCCGTGTTCGCCAAGGGTGAGCGCGCCACCGAGGCCACCAACGCCGGCGCGGACATCGTCGGCGCCGAGGACCTCCAGAAGCGCATCGAGGAGGGCTTCCTCGACTTCGACACCGTCATCGCGACGCCGGACATGATGGGCATCGTCGGCCGCCTCGGTAAGGTGCTCGGTCCCCGCGGCCTCATGCCGAACCCGAAGGTCGGCACCGTGACCATGGACGTCGCCAAGGCCATCCGCGACTCCAAGGGCGGTAAGGTGGACTTCCGCGCGGAGAAGGCGGGCATCGTCCACGCCAAGATGGGCAAGGCCTCCTTCGCCTCGGACAAGCTCGAGGCGAACTTCAACGCGCTGGTGGACCTGGTGATGAAGCTCAAGCCGGCCACCGCCAAGGGCGTGTACCTGAAGGGCATCGCCATCTCGACGACCATGGGGCCGGGCATCAAGCTCGACACCCAGGAAATCCTGGCGCGTCACCGCTAATCGCGGGTGTCAGGACGGGCAGGGAAGGGTGCGCTCCCTCACAGGGAGCGCCAGTCCTGTCGCCCGGAGAACGTCATCCAGATAGAAAGTGCTGGATCTTTGCGAAAGCCGGGGGTATAGGCCCCCGGCTTTTGCAATTGGAGCGCCATGTCGAGAGACGCGGCGTTCCGACCTGGTTCATGACAGCAGGGACCTGGATTGGGGAAGGCGCGTCCGTTGGGAACCGGGCAACCGGTCGGGCCGTCCATCCGCTCCTGGTTCAAACGGCCGCAAGGCCAGCCCTGCCGAGACTGGAGGTGCGGTGTGGTGCCTCTCGGAGGCTCCTCTCTCGCTCTGCCACTTTGGCCCAGGCATCACGCCCGACCGTCAAGTCGGGCCATGAAGGAGGTGAGTCAAGGTGCTGAAGAGCGAGAAGGAAGAGATGATCAAGGAGCTTCACGAGAAGTTTTCGCGGACCAAGACCGCGGTGCTCGTGGAGTCCTCCAAGGTGAACGTCGAGACCGTCACCAAGCTGCGTCGCAAGTTCCGCGAGGGCAAGGTCGAGTACAAGGTCATCAAGAACACGCTGGCGCGCCGTGCCGCTCAGGGTACGACCGTCTCCGCGATTTCTGATGACTTCACCGGTCCCGTGGCGCTGTGCATCAGCTACGACGACGAGGTGGCTCCTGCGAAGATCCTGATGGATTTCATCAAGGACATGGAGACCATCAAGGTCCGTAGCGCCGTCGTCGCCGGTAACAAGGTCGACGCCAACGGCGTGAAGGCGCTGGCGAAGCTGCCGGGCCTCAATGAGCTGCGCGGGATGTTGCTCGGCATGCTCAACCAGCCTGCAGGCAAGCTGGTCCGGACCATCGCGGCCCCCGGGTCGCAGCTCGCGCGCGTCATCCAGGCGCACGCGGACAAGGCGCAGGGGCAGTAATCGTCCCGAGAAGTTTTTCTACCGCAACCTCTTCGGCCGAGCCGCCCAAATGGGTCGCCGGCCGTTAGTCAACCAGAAGGAACAGTTCCATGGCCGATTTGAACGCGATTGCTGAAGAACTCTCGAAGCTCACCGTCCTCGAGGCGGGCGAGCTCGTGAAGCTGCTGGAGAACAAGTGGGGCGTTTCCGCCGCCGCGGTGGCCGTTGCCGCCGCCGGCCCCGCCGCCGCCGCCGCTCCTGTCGAGGAGAAGACGGAGTTCAACGTGGTGCTGGCGAACGCCGGCGCCAACAAGATCAACGTCATCAAGGAGATCCGCGCCATCACCGGCCTGGGCCTGAAGGAGGCCAAGGACCTGGTCGAGGGCGCGCCCAAGACGGTCAAGGAAGGCGTCAACAAGGACGACGCCAAGAAGATCAAGGACCAGCTCACCGCGGCTGGCGCCACCGTCGAGATCAAGTAGTTCTGTACAGGGGCTGCCCTGTTCTTCCGGGAAATCCCGGGTAGCCGCCTGATCGGATGAGCAGGCCGGCGCTCCCTTTGCTGGGGCGCCGGCTTTGCCCATTTGACATTTGCCAAATTTCCCGGCGCCGCCGCGCGTTACTGAAGTTTGCCCCGCCCGAGCAGCCGTCCCCGGAGACCGAATGCCGACGCAGATCCAGAACAATTTCCGCGTGCGGAAGACCTTCGCGAAAATCGCGAAGATCATCGACATTCCCAATCTCATCAACATCCAGAAGCAATCCTACGAGAAGTTCCTCCAGGCCGACATCGCCCCGGAGAAGCGTGAGGACCTTGGCCTTCAGGGTGTCTTCAAGTCCGTCTTCCCGATCCGGGACTTCAACGAGACCTCCTCGCTGGAGTTTGTGAGCTATCACCTGGAGAAGCCGAAGTACGACGTCGATGAGTGCCACCAGCGTGGAATGACCTACTCGGCGCCTATCAAGGTCGTCGTGCGCCTAGTCGTCTGGGACAAGGACGAGGAGACCGGCGCCCAGTCCATCCGCGACGTGAAGGAGCAGGAGGTCTACTTCGGCGAAATCCCGCTGATGACCCAGAACGGCACGTTCATCATCAACGGCACCGAGCGCGTCGTGGTGAGCCAGCTGCACCGCAGCCCGGGTGCGTTCTTCGACCACGACAAGGGCAAGAGCCACTCGTCGGGCAAGCTGCTCTACAACGCCCGCATCATCCCGTACCGCGGGTCGTGGATCGACTTCGAGTTCGACCACAAGGACCTGCTGTACGTGCGCATCGACCGGCGCCGCAAGCTGCCGGCCACCGTGCTCATCCGCGCCCTGGGCGCTGTCGGCGACACGGCGAAGAAGAACCCGCTCGACTTCAAGGGTTCCACCGAGGAAATCCTCAACTACTACTACGCCACCGAGACCATCTACCTGCAGAGCGCCGCGGACTTCGAGAAGTCCGTCGAGCTGGAGCTCCTGCCGGGTCAGCGCGCCACGCGCGACATCAAGACCAAGTCCGGTGAGCTGATCGTCAAGAAGAACCGCAAGTTCACCCGCGCCGCCATCAAGAAGCTCGAAGCGGCGAAGATGACCAAGCTGCCCATCGACGCGGACGAGCTCTTCACCAAGGTGTCCGCCTACGACGTGGTGGACGAGAACACCGGTGAGGTCATCCTCGAGTGCAACGAGGAGGTCTCCCAGGAGAAGGTGGACGAGCTCCTCAAGCGCGACATCAAGGAGTTCAAGGTCCTCTTCATCGACAACCTCAACGTGGGCCCGTACCTGCGTGAGACGTTGATGTTGGACAAGATCGAGTCGCCCGAGCAGGCCATCATGGAGATCTACCGGCGCCTGCGCCCGGGTGATCCCCCGACGCCGGAGACGGCGACGAACCTGTTCAGCAACCTGTTCTTCAACCCGGAGCGCTACGACCTGTCCAAGGTCGGCCGCCTCAAGCTGAACTTCAAGTTCAGCCTCGAGGAGCCCCTCGACGGTCAGATCCTGACCAAGCGCGACATCCTGGAGGTCATCCGCTACCTGATCGACCTGAAGAACGGCAAGGGCACGATCGACGACATCGACCACCTGGGCAACCGCCGCGTCCGCGCGGTGGGCGAGCTGCTGGAGAACCAGTACCGCATCGGCCTCGTCCGCATGGAGCGCGCGATCAAGGAGCGCATGAGCCTCCAGGAGATCGAGACGCTCATGCCGCACGACCTGATCAACGCCAAGCCGGTGACGGCGGTGATCAAGGAGTTCTTCGGGTCCAGCCAGTTGTCGCAGTTCATGGACCAGACGAACCCGCTCTCGGAGGTCACGCACAAGCGCCGTCTGTCCGCGCTCGGGCCTGGCGGCCTCACGCGTGAGCGCGCGGGCTTCGAAGTCCGCGACGTGCACCCGACGCACTACGGCCGCATCTGCCCCATCGAGACGCCGGAAGGCCCGAACATCGGCCTCATCGCGTCGCTGTCGACCTACGCGCGCGTCAACGAGTTCGGCTTCGTGGAGACGCCGTACCGCAAGGTGGACGCGGGCAGCGTCACGGGGGACGTGGCCTTCTACTCGGCGCTCGAGGAGGAGAAGCACACCATCGCCCAGGCGAACGCGGAGACGGACAAGAAGGGCAAGTTCGTCAACGCGCTGGTGCAGAGCCGCCGCAGCGGCGAGTTCGTCCAGGTCAAGGCCGAGGACGTGGACCTGATGGACGTGTCCCCGAACCAGTTGGTGTCGGTGGCCGCCTCCCTCATCCCGTTCCTGGAGAACGACGACGCGAACCGCGCGCTCATGGGCTCCAACATGCAGCGCCAGGCGGTGCCGCTCCTGCGCACCGCGGCCCCGCTCGTGGGCACGGGCATCGAGGCCATCGTCGCGCGCGACTCGGGCGTGACGTGCGTGGCCCGCCGTGACGGCATCGTGGAGTCCGTGGACGCCAGCCGCATCGTGGTGAAGGCGGACGCCAACGCGGCCCTGAGCGACGTGTCGAGCGAGGTCGACATCTACAACCTGCTCAAGTACCAGCGCTCCAACCAGAACACGTGCCTCAACCAGAAGCCCATCATCCGCAAGGGTGACCGGGTGAAGAAGGGCGACGTGATCGCGGACGGTCCGGCCACCGAGACCGGTGAGCTGGCGCTGGGGCAGAACGTGGTCGTCGCGTTCATGCCGTGGCAGGGCTACAACTTCGAAGACTCCATCCTGCTCAGCGAGCGCATCCTCAAGGAGGACGTCTTCACGTCCATCCACATCGAGGAGTTCGAGTGCATCGCGCGCGACACCAAGCTGGGCAAGGAGGAGATCACCCGCGACATCCCGAACGTGGGTGAGGAAGCCCTCAAGGACCTGGACGAGAGCGGCATCATCCGCATCGGCGCCGAGGTGAAGCCCGGCGACGTGCTGGTGGGCAAGATCACCCCGAAGGGCGAGACCCAGCTCTCCCCTGAAGAGAAGCTGCTGCGCGCCATCTTCGGTGAGAAGGCCGGCGACGTGCGCGACAGCTCCCTGCGCGTGCCCCCGGGCGTGGTCGGCACCGTCATCAACGCCAAGGTGTTCAGCCGCAAGGGCGTGGAGAAGGACGAGCGCGCCAAGCAGATCGAGTCCATGGAGGAGGCGAAGCTCCTCAAGGACCAGAACGACGAGATCAAGGTCCTCCAGGACTCCGCGTACAGCCGCCTCCGCGGGCTGGTCCGCGGCAAGGAGGTCCAGGGCAAGCTCGTGGACGACAAGGGGAAGATCCTCCTGAAGAAGGGGGACATCCTCAACGACGAGCTGCTGGCCACGGTGCCGTACAAGTACTGGGGCGAGATCTCCGTCGGTGATCCGCTGGACGCGCGCCTGCGCGACATCCTGCGCAACCTGGAGGAGACGAAGGAGGCCGTGAAGCTGGCCTTCGGCGAGAAGATCGCCCGCATCAAGAAGGGCGACGAGCTCCCCCCGGGCGTCATCAAGATGGTGAAGGTGTACGTCGCCATCAAGCGCAAGCTGGCGGTGGGCGACAAGATGGCCGGCCGCCACGGCAACAAGGGCGTCGTGTCCCGCGTCCTCCCCGAGGAGGACATGCCGTACCTGGAGGATGGCCGTCCTGTGGACATCGTCCTCAACCCGCTCGGCGTTCCGTCCCGCATGAACATCGGGCAGATCCTCGAGGTCCACCTGGGCTGGGCCGCGAAGGGCGTGGGCGAGCAGCTCCAGCGCTACATCGAAGAGAACTTCAGCGGCGAGCAGCTCAAGAAGCAGTTGAAGACCGTCTACGACGACAAGGCCTTCGGCGACTTCGTGGACGGCCTGTCCGACCAGGAGGTCCAGGACCTCTGCCGCCGCCTGAAGAAGGGCATCCACGTGGCGACGCCGGTGTTCGACGGCGCTCGCGAGACGGAGCTGCACGCCCTCTTCGACGAGGGCCGGCTGCCGCGCTCCGGTCAGATGGTGCTCTTCGACGGCCGCACGGGTGAGCCGTTCGACCAGAACGTCACCGTGGGCGTGATGTACATGCTCAAGCTGCACCACCTGGTGGACGAGAAGATCCACGCCCGTTCCATCGGGCCCTACTCGCTCGTCACGCAGCAGCCTCTGGGCGGCAAGGCCCAGTTCGGCGGTCAGCGTCTGGGCGAGATGGAAGTCTGGGCGATGGAGGCCTACGGCGCGGCGTACACGCTGCAGGAGTTCCTCACGGTCAAGTCGGACGACGTGGTGGGCCGCACGCGCATGTACGAGGCGATCGTCAAGGGCGACAACGTCCTGGAGTCCGGCCTGCCTGAGTCGTTCAACGTGCTCCTCAAGGAGCTCCAGTCGCTGGCCCTGGACGTGGAGCTGCTGGAGAGCGCGCCCCCGGAGCGGCAGCGCAGCTTCGGCGGTGACTTCCTGGGCGGCGGCGACGGCGAGGACCGGAAGTCGGGGACCGAGGCTTAAGGCCTAGGCCTTTTCAAAGAAGCCGGTGCGCCCGCCTGACCGGCTGGCTGCTCCCTCGTGGAGGGAGCGGCTGGCCGGGCGCAGGGCGGGGGCCCGAAACGTTTGGCGCCTGAGGCGCTCATAAGTTTTCGGAGGCAACGTGAAGGACATTTTCAACTTCTTCGAGAAGCCGAAGGACCCGCTGTCGTTCAACGCCATCCGCATCGCGCTGGCGTCGCCCGACAAGATCCGCCAGTGGTCGCACGGCGAGGTGAAGAAGCCGGAGACGATCAACTACCGCACCTTCAAGCCGGAGCGGGACGGCCTGTTCTGCGCCCGCATCTTCGGGCCGGTGAAGGACTACGAGTGCAACTGCGGCAAGTACAAGCGCATGAAGCACCGTGGCGTCGTGTGCGAGAAGTGCGGCGTGGAGGTCATCCAGTCCAAGGTGCGCCGTGAGCGCCTGGGACACATCACGCTGGCCACGCCCGTGGCCCACATCTGGTTCCTCAAGTCGCTGCCCAGCCGCATCGGCAACCTGCTCGACATCACCCTCAAGGAGATGGAGAAGGTGCTGTACTGCGAGAGCTACATGGTCATCGACCCCAAGGCGACGCCGCTCCAGAGGGGCGAGCTGATCTCCGAGGAGAAGATGCACCGGCTCTTCCAGGAGCACGGTGAGGACTCGTTCAGCGCGGGCATGGGCGGCGAGGCCGTCCGCGAGATGCTCAAGTCCCTGGACGTGGAGAAGCTGTCCGAGGAACTGCGCAAGGACATGCGCGAGACCACCAGCGAGGCGAAGCGGAAGAAGTACGCCAAGCGCCTGAAGGTGGCCGAGGCGTTCCGCTCGTCCGGCAACAAGCCGGAGTGGATGATGCTGGACGTCATCCCGGTCATCCCGCCCGACCTGCGTCCGCTGGTGCCCCTGGACGGCGGCCGCTTCGCGACCTCCGACCTCAACGACCTGTACCGCCGCGTCATCAACCGCAACAACCGCCTCAAGCGGCTGCAGGAGCTGAACGCGCCGGACATCATCATCCGCAACGAGAAGCGGATGCTCCAGGAGGCCGTGGACGCGCTGTTCGACAACGGCCGCCGCGGCAAGACGATCACCGGCCCGAACAAGCGGCCGCTGAAGTCGCTGTCCGACATGCTCAAGGGCAAGCAGGGCCGGTTCCGCCAGAACCTGCTCGGCAAGCGCGTGGACTACTCGGGCCGCTCCGTCATCGTGGTGGGCCCCGAGCTGCGCCTGCACCAGTGCGGCCTGCCGAAGATCATGGCGCTCGAGCTCTTCAAGCCGTTCATCTACAACAAGCTCGAAGAGAAGGGCTACGTCACCACCATCAAGTCCGCGAAGAAGATGGTGGAGAAGGAGCGTCCCGAGGTCTGGGACATCCTCGAGGACGTGATCCGCGAGCACCCGGTGCTCCTCAACCGCGCCCCCACGCTGCACCGCCTGGGCATGCAGGCCTTCGAGCCGGTCCTCATCGAGGGCAAGGCCATCCAGCTCCACCCGCTGGTGTGCGCCGCGTTCAACGCGGACTTCGACGGCGACCAGATGGCCGTGCACGTGCCGCTGTCCATCGAAGCGCAGATGGAAGCGCGCGTGCTGATGATGTCGACGAACAACATCCTCAGCCCCGCGAACGGCAAGCCCATCATCGTCCCGACGCAGGACATGGTGCTCGGCATCTACTACATGACGCGCGCCCGCGAGTTCGCCAACGGTGAAGGCCGCGTGTTCTCGTCTCCGGACGAGGTGCGCGCCGCGTACGACCACGGCGAGGTGCACCTGCAGGCGAAGATCGTCTGCCGTATCGACGGGAAGCGGAAGGAGACTACGGTCGGCCGCGTGCTGCTGTGGGAAGTCGTTCCGCGCCGCGTGGGCTTCGACGCCATCAACAAGGTGCTCGACAAGAAGTCGCTCGGTAACCTCATCGACCTCTGCTACCGCCTCACGGGCGAGAAGGAGACGGTGCTACTGGCGGACCGCGTCCGCAGCGCGGGCTACTTCCACGCGACCCGCGCCGGTATCTCCATCGCGCTCAAGGACATGATCATCCCTGCGAAGAAGCAGGAGTTCCTGGACTACGCGCGCAAGGAAGTGTCGGAGATCGAGAACCAGTACCTGGAAGGCCTCATCACCGACGGTGAGCGCTACAACAAGGTCATCGATATCTGGGCGGAGATCACCGAGAAGGTCGCCCAGGAGATGATGCAGCAGATCTCCCAGGACGAGGCCAGCGGGGACGTGGACGGCAAGCGCGTGACGCGCAAGCAGCCGTCGTTCAACCCCATCTACATCATGGCCGACTCCGGTGCCCGCGGCAGCGCCCAGCAGATCCGCCAGTTGGCGGGTATGCGCGGCCTGATGGCGAAGCCCTCCGGCGAAATCATCGAGACGCCCATCACGGCCAACTTCCGTGAAGGCCTCTCCGTGCTCCAGTACTTCATCTCCACGCACGGCGCCCGCAAGGGTCTGGCGGACACGGCGCTCAAGACGGCGAACTCCGGTTACCTCACCCGCCGTCTCGTGGACGTGGCGCAGGACGCCATCATCAACGAGTACGACTGCGGCACCATGGACGGTCTGTTCATCGGCGCCCTGGTCGAGGGCGGCGAGATCATCGAGCCGCTGGGTGAGCGCATCCTGGGCCGCGTGGCCCTGGACGACATCCTCGACCCGGTGACGGGCGAGGTGCTGGTGCGCGCCAACGAGGAGATCGACGAGGACCGCGTCCGCCGCATCGAGAACAGCGGCCTGGACAAGGTGAAGATCCGCTCGGTGCTCACCTGCCAGGCCAAGCGCGGCATCTGCGTGGAGTGCTACGGCCGTGACCTGGCGCGTGGCCGCAAGGTGTCCGTGGGCGAGGCCGTGGGCGTCATCGCGGCGCAGTCCATCGGTGAGCCGGGTACGCAGCTCACGATGCGCACCTTCCACATCGGTGGCGCGGCGACCCGTCGCGCGGAGCAGTCCAGCCTGGAGAACCGTTACGCGGGTTCCGTGAAGTTCGCGGGCCTGAACACGGTGCAGAAGGCGGACGGCACGCTGGTGGCCATGAACCGCAACGGCGAGATCGTCATCGTCGACGAGTCGGGCCGCGAGCGCGAGCGCTACCAGATCATCTACGGCGCCCGCATCCTGGTGAAGGAGAACCAGAAGCTGGAGCCGGGCGTGCTCCTGGCCGAGTGGGACCCGTTCGCCATCCCCCTGCTCACGGAAGTGGGCGGTGTCGTGCGCTACGAGGACATCATCGAAGGCGTGACGATGTCCGAGACGCTCGACGAGGTGACGGGCCTGTCGCGCAAGACGGTCATCGAGTCGAAGGACCCGGAGGCGCGTCCGCGCGTCACCATCCGCGACGCGGCCGGCAACGTGAAGGACCTGCCGTCCTCCAAGAACCAGGCGAGCTACTTCCTGCCCCAGGGCGCGATCATCACGGTCAACGACCAGGATGAGATCTCCGCGGGCGAGGTCATCGCCAAGGTGCCGCGCGAGACGACGAAGACCAAGGACATCACGGGCGGTCTGCCCCGCGTGGCCGAGCTCTTCGAGGCGCGCAAGCCCAAGGACGCGGCGGCGATCGCGGAGATCGACGGCGTGGTGTCCTTCGGCAAGGACACCAAGGGCAAGCGCAAGCTCATCATCACCCCCGAGGTGAGCGGCGAGCAGCGCGCGGACCTGGCCAAGGAGTACCTGATCTCCAAGGGCAAGAGCATCAACGTCCACTCCGGCGACCGCGTGAAGGCCGGCGAGGCGATGATGGACGGCGCGGCCAACCCGCACGACATCCTCAAGGTGCTGGGCGAGAAGGAACTCGCGCGCTACCTGGTGGACGAAGTGCAGGAGGTCTACCGACTGCAGGGCGTGAAGATCAACGACAAGCACATCGAGACGATCGTCCGGCAGATGCTGCGCCGGGTGCGCGTCACCGACGTGGGCGACACCAACTTCCTGGTCGACGAGCAGGTCGAGAAGTGGGTGTTCGAAGAGGAGAACGAGAAGGTCATGTCCGAAGGGAAGCGCCCTGCCGTGGGCGAGCCCCTGCTGCTCGGCATCACCAAGGCGTCGCTCTCCACCGAGTCGTTCATCTCCTCGGCGTCGTTCCAGGAGACCACGAAGGTGCTCACCGAGGCCGCCATCAACGGCAAGGTGGACTACCTGCGCGGCCTCAAGGAGAACGTCATCATGGGCCGGCTCATCCCCGCCGGCACGGGCCTGCCGAACTACAAGCACCTCGACATCGAGGTGGAGAGCCCCACGGACGAGGTCAACGAGATGGAGGCCGCCCTGGCCGCCACCCACGGCGACACCGGCCCCCTGGCCCCTCCGCCGTCGCGGCCGGACACCCGGTCCACCGACGTCGCCTAGTGCTTGCGTAGGGAGCGTCCCTGACGCTTCGTGAGTCCGCCGCCGTCCTGGTGTCATGCCGGGGCGGCGGCTTTCTCGTTTTGCACACTTCGTTTCCTGTTTGCTTGACAGCATGTCGCGGTGCGTTATCTTGACGCATCACGTTATGAGACCCGGAACACCCGGGGGGGAGCGCGACATGGCGACGACGACTGAGAAGGCTGACGCGAAGACGGGCGTGACGCAGAACGTGGAGGCCTACCTGAAGGGGCGGTTCTCCGAGGCGCAGAAGCGGTTCCAGGGCCTGGAGGGGGAGGCGAACAAGGCCTTCCGTGCGCTGGAGACGCGGGGCCAGGTGGCGGCGAAGGAGGTCCAGGCCCTCTGGACGAAGGTGCAGGCCGCTGAGCTGCGCGCCGACCCCCGGGTGCAGGAGCTTGGCAAGAAGGTGGACGCCGCGGGCGTGGAGCTGCGCAAGCGGCTGGATGGGCTCCAGACGAAGGTCGTGGAGGCGGTGGGAGTTGCCAGCCAGTCCCAGGTGGAGCAGATCACCCGGGAGCTGGACCGCCTTTCGAAGAAGCTGGATGTGCTCCTGAAGCCCACCCGTCGTGCCCACCGGACGACCAAGAATTCGGGCAGCGGGGCGTCTTCTCCGCGGGCCTGAGCAGCGTTTTCATCACCCATGGGGTGTGCTTAGGTCGCAAACCCCTTTGAATGCCCAGGGTTCCTTCCATTGGAAGGGCCCGGGGTAACTCCCGGAGCGACTTCATGGACAACAACACCGAGGCCCCCCGAGAGAAGACCTCCGTGGCGGAGGCATTCGAGCGGATCTGGAGCCAGGCGCTCCTGGCGGTGAACACGGCGGAGGAGGAGGCTTCCCGCGCCGTGCAGCGCGTGGCGTCCGTCGCGGGCTGGAGCCAGGACGAGGTGAAGCGCCAGGCCCGTGAGTTCGCGGAGCGGCTGACGGGGCACCGCAAGGACCTGGAGCACAACGTGGAGGAGCGGGTCCGCACGGCCCTGACCCTCCTGAAGCTGCCGCGCCGCGAGGAGCTGCAGGCATTCGGAGCCCGCCTGGAGCGTCTGAGCGAACGCATCCAGGCCCTGGAGCACCGCAAGTGAGTGGACCCGCCGCCTCGGGCGGCAGGTCGTTGGGAACGCGGTTCTTCGCGGGGCTGCATGCCCTGAGCAGCGGGTGCTCCCGGCTCCCGCTGCTCGCGGGCGTGGCGCTCGTGGTGTCCGCGCGGGTGGTGCCCCTCCTGGAGGAGTCCGCCCCCCAGCCCGTGGTCCCCGAGGTGGTGGCGCAGGAGGCCGTCTCCGAGGAGGCGGCCCTCATCGACGCCGTGCTGGCCAAGCGCGCCCCGGACCTGGGGCTCACGCTGCGCCGGCGGCTGGGGCAGGCCATCGACGAGGAGTCGCGCCGCACGGGGTATGACCCGCTGCTGGTGCTGGCCCTCATCGACGTGGAGTCCGACTTCGAGGAGGAGTCCGTCTCCGAGAAGGGCGCCCGGGGCCTGATGCAGATCAAGCCCAGCACGCTGCACTTCCTGGCGGAGAAGGAGGGCCTGCGGCTGTCGCGCGAGGAGGTGGTGGCGGATCCCGCCGTCTGCGTGCGCCTGGGCATCCGCTACCTGCGCAACCTGCAGGGCCGCTTCGGCGGCGACCTGGACCTGGCGCTGATGGCCTACAACGCCGGCCCCACGCGCATCCGGGACGCCATGAAGGCCGGGGAGCTGGAGAAGTTCCGCCGCTACCCCCGGGCCGTGCGGCGCGACTTCCGCCGCTTCCGCGAGGGCCATGGCTTGGGCGGGGACTGGGCGCTCGCGCAGCGCGAGCTGCCTCCGCCGGCGCCCGACGAGACGCCGACCGCGGCGCCCTGACGGCCTCCGCGGCCGGACTGGAAGACGGGCCCCCGGGTGAATGTTCGGGGCGGCGGAGCGCTCCAAGGTGGGCCGTCCCCGCCTTGTCCCGCTCCCCCGGGTGCGCTAAGTCGTTCGCAAGCTCCCGGGACTGTTGAGGATTCCCAGGAGGAATGCCCGCCATGCCCCGTCCATCCGCTCGAATCGCCATCACCCTCGCGGCCTCGCTCGTCCCCATGCTGGCCCTGGCCGGTTCGGTCTTCCTGAACGGCGTGAAGATCGACGGGGTGACGAACACGCGCTTCGAGAAGGCCACCGTCCGCATCGACGCGGAGGGCAACGTCCACATCGACGCGCCGGGGTACGCCGCCCGCGTGACGACCGTGACGCCCACGCCCTCGCCCCCGCCGCCTTCCACCGCCACGCCTCCGGCCGCCGCGCCCCTGGACGCGGGCGTCGCCGCGCAGGCCCCCGCGCCCGCCGCTCCCGCGACCGCGCCGGGGCGCATCACCCAGCGCTACTGGCTGGTGACGGAGCAGACGACGCCGGGCATGACGGAGTTCGACATCGACGTGTACGTGAACTCACGCTGGCTGCGCCGTTTGCGCAACAACGAGGACCAGGTGGTGGTGGACATCACCAGCCAGTTGCGTCCTGGCGCGAACGCGGTGACGCTGATTGCCCGCAAGCAGAGCGCGGGCAGCCGCCGGAGCACGTCCCCCGGGAACGTCTTCAAGGTGATCATCGGCGAGGGGAACGAGGGCGGCGGCAACGTGATGATTGACACGCCCCTCATCCGCTTCCAGAAGACGGCTGCGGACTCGCAGGACGCGACCGAGGAGTTCACCCTCACCACCCGTTAGGGTGCGCGGGAAGGGAGACGACGGTGTTCACCATCGACGAGCGCTACCGGGGCCTTCCCGCCAACCGCGACCAGGTGCTCGCGCTGCACCTGTCCCTCAACGCGCCGCACGTGGCCATCCCCGGCAAGCAGGCCGGGCCCGCGCAGGCCTTCGTGGTGGGGCTGCGCGGCGGTCAGGGCGCGGGCGTCTTCGTGTACCTGTACCTCGTGGAGGCGGGGGACTGCGCGGTGTACGTGTCCGGCCGGCGCATCCAGTCCGCGGATGAGCTGCGCGAGGACGAGGACGACGCGCTCGCGTTCGTGGAGTCGCTGGGCTTCATGATGGACAACGCGAACTGGCGGGCCGCGGCCCCCGCGCAGCAGGACGAGTGGCTGAAGACGCTGCCCGTGTTCTTCCGGGAGCCCACGCTCGTGCCCGCCGTGAAGGCCCGCGCCGAAGAGAAGCGCAACGTCGCCACCACCCTGGGCCGCTTCCTGGCCGCGTTCTGACCCTCCACCCCGGATTGGCACCCATGTCCCGCATCACTTCCTCCTGCTTCCTCGCGTTCGCGCTCGCGTCGGCGGGCTGTGCGCACGTCCCCACGGAGAAGGAGCGCCAGAGCTCGGAGATCCACTACGACCTGGGCGTGCAGGCGCAGCAGCTCGGCCATGTGCAGGACGCGCTCGCGGAGTACCAGAAGGCGCTGGAGAAGAACCCGGACAACGCGGAGGCCCACAACGCGGTGGGCCTGCTGCTGCACCTGTCCTTCCGGCGGCTCGACGAGGCGTCGTCCCACTACGAGAAGGCGCTGAAGCTGCGGCCGACCTTCTCCGACGCGCGCACCAACCTGGGCAACCTGCGGCTGGACCAGGGGCGCTACGACGACGCCATCAAGCTGTACGAAGAGTCGCTCAACGACATGCAGTACCGCTACGGCTTCTCCGCGCAGGGGAACATGGGCTGGGCGTTCTACAAGAAGGGCGACACGGCGAACGCGCTGCAGAACATCAAGGCCGCCGTCACCACCAACCCGGACTTCTGCCTGGGCTACAAGAACCTGGGCATCATCTACGACGAGACGGGCAAGACGGAGGACGCGTGCCGGCAGTTCGGGCGCTACCGTGAGAAGTGCCCGGACGTGGCGGACGCCTACCGCCGTGAAGGCGTGTGCCAGGCGAAGCTCGGGCGGGTGGACGAGGCGAAGAAGGCCTTCGCGGACTGCGAGGCCAAGGCCCAATCCAACGAGCAGGAGCTCAAGGAAGACTGCCGCTCACTGCTGGACCACCTCTAGCCGCGGGGGCCCCGAAAGACCGTGGACCACGTCGACTTCGGCAAATACCTCAGCCAGCAGCGCGAGCTTCGCGGCCTGTCTCGCGAGGACGTCTCCCGGGAGACGAAGATTCCCCCCAGCCTCGTCGCGGCGCTGGAGGCGGGGCAGGTGGAGCGGCTGCCCGAGCGCGTGTTCGTGCTGAACTACATCCGCGCGTACGCGCAGGTCATCGGCCTGTCGCCGGAAGAGGCGGCGCTGCGCTACGAGGAGGTGGACCGGGCGGTGCCCGCGCCTTCGCCGGCACAACTCGAGAAGGCGCGGCGCAAGCGGGCGTACGTCATCCTGGCCGTGCTGCTGGCGGTCCTGCTCCTGGGCGCGGGGCTGTTCCTGGTGCTGTCCGGGAAGCTGCCGCCCCCCGCCGCGCGTTGAAGAGGGATCATGGAGCGGTACGCCGACGACGCGTTCGTGCTGTCCACGGTCGACTACGGAGAGTCCGACCGGCTGGTGACGCTGCTCACGCGTGAGCACGGCAAGCTGACCGCGTTCGCCGCAGGCGCGCGCAAGAGCAAGCGCCGGTTCGCGGGGGCGTTGGAGCCGTTCATGCGGCTGCGCGTGCAGCTCGTGGAGACGCGGGGCAGCACGGTGCGGATCGACTCGGCGGACATCGTCGCGGGCTTCTACGCCGCGCGCGAGGACCTGTCGCTCATCGCCCGGGCGCTCTACGCGGTGGAGCTGTGCCGCGAGCTCACGCGCGAACACGAACCGCACCCGGAGCTGTTCGAGCTGGTGGAGGGCTACCTGCACCGGCTGGACGCGAAGGAGGCGGGGCCCACGTCGCTGCTCGCGTTTGAGCTGGCGGCGCTGGCGCAGGCGGGGTTGATGCCGCGGTTCGACTCCTGCTCGCTGTGTGGCGGTCTGCCCGGCGAGCGGCCCCGGTTCGACCAGGGGCACGGTGGCGCGGTGTGCGAGCCGTGTGGCGGGCGCGCGCGCGACTCGGTGCCGGTGCCGGTGGCGCTGCTGGCCGGGCTGCGCTCGCTTCAGGAAGGGCAGCGCACGCCGCTGCCCGCGGACCTCCGCGCTCGGGCGCGGGGGCTGCTCAACGTCTTCATCGCGCACCACGTGGGCCGCAAGCTCAAGAGCGTGGACTTCATGGCGCAGGTGGGCCTGGACTGACAGGCAGCGCGCGGTCCCCAGGGGAGCTGTCATGCACGAAGCCGGGCCGCTGGACGTGGTGTGTGTCGGCGAAACGCTGGTGGACTTCCTTCCCGTGGCCGGCGGCGCCTCGCGCGTGCGGGACGTGGAGGCCTGGAAGCCCTCGCCGGGTGGCTCCCCGGCCAATGTCTCCGTGGGGCTCGCGCGGTTGGGCCTGCGCTCGGCGATGGTGGGCGTGGTGGGCTCCGACGAGTTTGGCCACTTCCTGCGCGACCGGTTGGCGGCGGACGGCGTGGACGTGAGCCGCCTGCGGCAGGTGGACCACGCGCGCACGGGCCTGTTGTTCGTCTCACTGGATGCGCACGGCGAGCGCAGCTTCACGTACTTCCGAACTCGTTCAGCGGAGTTCCTGCTGGATGACTCCGACGTGGACGGTGGCTTCGTGCGGCGCGCGAAGGCGCTGCACTGCGGCTCCAACTCCCTGCTCCTGCCACCAGCGCGCGAGGCCATGGTGCGCATGCTCACCCTGGCCCGCGATGCCGGGATGCTGGTGAGCTGTGATCCGAACCTGCGGCTGCACATGTGGACGCAGCCCGAGGAGCTGCGCGCCCTTTTGGGGCGCATGCTCCCGTTGTGCACGGTGGTGAAGCTGTCCGAGGAGGAGATCCACTTCGCGACCGGCGAGCACTCGCCCGAGGCGGCCCTGCACGTCCTGGCCGCGTGGGGCGTGCCGCTGCCCGTGGTGACGCTGGGGCCTCGCGGCGCGGTGTTCCTCTGGCGGGGGGAGGTCCTCTCCGTCCCCGCGCCCCAGGTGACGGTGGTGGACACGACGGGCGCGGGGGATGGCTTCGTGTCCGCCATGTTGAGCGGCCTGGTGCGCGGGTACGGCGACGCGCGCTCGCTGGCGGAGGCGACACGCGAGGAGCTGGTCGCGCTGATGACCTTCGCGGCGGGCGTGGGGGCTCGGGTGGTGACGAGGCTGGGCGCGGTGTCGGCGCTCCCCCTGGCCTCCGAGGTGGAGGGGCTGTTGCCCGCCGTGCGACGCATCGCGCGCTGACGGGAAGCGCCGTGCCGGGTCAGGCTCCCGTGCTTCGCTGCGTCCTGCGTGGCCCACCATCCCATCCAGGAGGGACCGATGAGTGACACCCGCGAGGCTTCTTCCTCCGCTCCGGCGCGCGTCCGGGGGCTGGAGCAGATCGACCGGCTGTCGGTGCCCCTGCCGCATGGCACCGAGGTCACCACCCGCGTGGAGCGCGTGGCGTCCGGGGGGCGCCGCATCCCCCAGGGCGTGGTGGGCCGCGTGGTTCGCGCGCATGACGGGGGCTTCGACGTACAGATTGTCGGCGTGGGCGAGGTGTGGTTCGCCCGCGACGAGCTGGTGCCCCGGCGCGCGGGACAGGTGCAGTTCGCCCAGCGGCGCGAGGCGGCCTGGAGCGCGCTGCGGCCGTGCGTGGTGCTGGAGACGCGCGTGGGCAGTCACGCCTGGGGACTCGCGGACGAGCGCTCCGACGTGGACGTGCGCGGGGTGTTCGCGCTGCCGCTCCCGTGGACGCTGGGCCTGGGGCAGCCGCCGCAGGACCTGGTGAGCGCGGATGGCAGCACCACGTACTGGGAGGTCCGCAAGACGGTGGAGCAGGCGCTGCGCGCGGATCCGAACACGCTGGAGACCCTCTTCGTCCCCGGCGCGACGGCGGTGGACGAGCTGGGCACGTGGGTGCTGGAGGCGCGCGAGGCGTTCGTCTCCAAGGCCATCTTCGGCAGCTTCGGGCGCTACGCCATGAGCCAGCTCGACAAGCTCACCCGCAGCCAGCGGCTGGCCGAGCACCGCGACCTGCTCCTCGCGTGGCTGTGCGAGGAGCCCACGCCGGACCTGGACGAGGTGGCCCGCCGCCTGGCCGCCGTGTCCCCCCGCGCCGCGCCCACGCCCGAGGACGGGGTGCTCGCGGCCAAGACGTACGTCAAGCAGCTCTACCGCTCGCTCTGGGACCAGGGGCTGCTCGCGGCGAACGACTTCGCGGCGCTCACGGCGTACGCGCGCGGTGGGGGCCAGCGCCCGCCGTCCGCTCGGGAGCTGCGGCCGAAGAACGCGTACAACCTGCTGCGGCTGGTGGCGCTGGCGACCGGCTGGCTGCGCGACGGCGTGCCGACCTTCGAGGCGACGGGAGCGTTCAAGGCGCGGCTGCTCGACATCAAGGGCGGAGCGGTGCCCCTGGAGGACGTGCTGCGCGACGCCGAGGCCATGGCTCCGGCGCTGGAGGCCGCGCACCGCGAGAGCCGGCTGCCGGAGCATCCGGACTACGCCCGCGCGGACCGGCTGCTGCGGCGTGTGGGAGACGAGGTGGCGCGGCGCTGGGTCTTGAAGACGCCCGGTCCGCTGGGCCGTGACGCGCCGGAGGCTCCGGCGCTGGAAGGAGGGACGGAATGAAGGGCAGGGTGACGGAACATCAGGAGCGCATGGCGGACCGCGTGCTGGACGCGGAGTCCCTCCTGCGCGAGCACCTGGTCATCTCGCTGTCCGGCGCGCATGCGTATGGCTTCCCGTCGCATGACAGCGACCTGGACCTCAAGGCCATCCACATCGCGCCCACCGCCGCGCTGCTCGGCCTCCAGCCCCGGCACGTGCCGGCGGAGCGGCTGGAGGTGCTGGAGGGCGTGGAGGTGGACTACTCCTCCAACGAGCTGCAGCCCGTGCTGCTGGGCATCCTCCAGGGCAACGGCAACTACATCGAGCGGGTGCTGGGCGCCATCACGGTGCGGGCCCTGCCGGAGCTGGAGGCGCTGCGGCCCCTGGTGCGGGCCGTGCTGTCGCGCCGCGTCCACCGGCACTACCGCGGCTTCGCGCAGGGACAGCTCCGTGAATGGGAGAAGAGCGGATTCCGCTCCGTGAAGAAGTTGCTGTACGTACTGCGCACCACGCTCACCGGAACGCATGCGCTGCGCACGGGCGAGGTGGAGACGGACGTCACCGGCCTGCTGGAGCCGTATGGTTTTGGCGAGGCCCGTGCGCTGGTGGAGCGCAAGCGGAGCGGGGAGCGCATCGAGCTGACCGACGCGCTCAGCGAGCAGTGGCGGGGGGAGGTGACGCGCGCTTTCGCCGTGCTCGACGCGGCGGACGCGGCCTCCGTGTTGCCCCTGGAGCCACCCCCGCCGGCCGTGGCCGCGCTCGAGGCCTGGATGCTCGACGTGCGGCGACGGCGGTTCGGCGCCTAAACCGCTTTCTCCGGGCTCCTGGCCCGGGGGGAGCGGCCTGTCTGGAAAGACGGTCATCGACCTGGGAGGGTTCGGCGGGTAACATCCGCCCCCGCCATGAGTACGCAGGGAGTCGCCGGAGACGATCCCGACCGGGGGCGGCGCATTGGAAAGTACGAGATCCTCACCCGACTCTCGATGGGCGGGATGGCGGAGCTGTTCCTCGCGTACACCTCCGGGCCCGGTGGCTTCCGCAAGTTCGTGGCGGTGAAGCAGATCCTCCCCGACATCAAGAAGGACGATCAGTTCGTCAAGATGTTCCTCGACGAGGCGCGCATCACCGCGGCCTTCTCGCACGCGAACATCGGACAGGTGTTCGACCTGGGGGAGGAGGACGGCGAGCTGTACCTCGCCATGGAGTTCCTGCCCGGCCAGAACCTGGAGCAGGTGGTGAAGATGGCGGAGCGGCGCAAGTACGCGCTGCCTCTGGGCTTCAGCGCGCGCGTGATGCGCGACACGTGCCTGGGCCTGCACTACGCCCACCACTTCATGGACCCGTCCGGCCGCCCCGTGGCGGTGGTGCACCGCGACGTGTCCCCGAAGAACGTGATGATCACCTACGACGGCGTCGTGAAGGTGATCGACTTCGGCATCGCCAAGGCGCGCGGCAAGCTGGGCCGCACGCAGGTGGGCACCGTGAAGGGGACCAGCGGGTACATGTCCCCGGAGCAGGTGCGCAACAAGGACCTGGATGGCCGCAGCGACCAGTTCTCCACCGGCGTGATGTTCCACGAGCTGCTGGCCGGACAGCGCCTGTTCAACGCGCCCGGCGAAGCCGCCGTGATGATGCAGATCGTGGACGGGGACATCCCGGCGCCGCGCTCGCTCAACGCGGCCGTGCCGGAGGCCCTGGAAGCGGTGGTGCTCAAGGCGCTGTCGCGCGATGCCACCCAGCGCTTCGGCACCTGCCGGGAGATGGCGCGCGCCATCGAGGCCACGCTGGGCGCCGAGCTGTTCGACGAAGACCAGATGACCGCCGTGATGGGCGAGCTCTTCGAGGAGAAGCGCCAGAAGACGCGCACGCTCCTGGAGCTGGCCAGCCGCGCCGAGGACGCCCGCGTCAGCGAGGCCGCCGGTGCGCTCCAGGTGGAGGAGGGGGGGGACCAGGCCTCCGCCGCGGCCACCGCGCAGGTGAAGTCGCCGCACGCGGAGGCCCCTGCCGCGGACGCCGCGGCGTCCTTCAAGCCCACGCCCGTCCGCCGCGCCGCGGCCGAGTCCGCGACGCCCGCCCCCCGCGCGACCCCGCGTCCCGCGAACGAGGCCGTGGAGGCCCGCGCCTCTCGCGTCAACACGCCCACCGTGACGCCGCGAGCGCAGCGGCCCTCGGGCTCGGACGCGGCGCCCGTTCCCCGGGTCATCCGTCCTCCCGCTGACGCCGCGCGGCCGCCCGCAAGGGCTCGTCCCAGCGCGCGGCCCGAGCCCACCGAGCCGCCCTCCGACGGGCTGATGGATCCGCCCAGCGAGCTCCAGACCCAGCGCTTCAAGGCCCGTCCGGTGCGCGGCACCTCGCGGCCTCCGCGCCAGGTGGAGGAGGCGGAGTCCGTTGAAGCGCCCCCCGTGGCCCCGCCCCGGCGCGAGGGCTCCGGCTGGGGCATGCGGTTGTTCCTGCTCCTCCTGCTGGGGGGCGTGGCGTACCTGGCGACGCTCGAACCCGTGCGCCGGCTGTTCATGCCGGCGTTCGACTCCGCGAAGCAGTGGGTGAAGGCGGAGCTGGACCCGGCTCCCCCCGTGGACCCCGCCGCGAACGGACAGTGGCCGCCGAAGCCCTCCGGTCCTCCGCCGGGCTTCGTCCAGAAGACCACCCCCGAGCCCGAGCCCGAGCCGGCGCCCGTGGAGGCGCCGACCACGCCCGAGCCGGTGGTGGACGCGGCGCCCGCCGACACGAAGAAGACCCCCGCCGCCAAGGGCGTACGCCGGACGAAGCCGGCCGTCACGCCGGAAGCGCCCGTGGTGGCGAAGGTGGAGCCGCGCCCCGCGAAGCCCGAGCCCTCGGCGCAGGTCCCGGAGCCGGTCACCACCGTCACGCAGACGGAGGCCCCGGAGGTGCTCGACACGACCACCTCGAAGGGCGCGGCGAAGGCGGGCCTGGGCTGGCTGACGCTCTACACGGTGCCGAAGAACGCGGCCGTGTTCGACGGCGCCACGCAACTGGGCACGTCCCCGTTGATCAAGTTCCCCCTGCCCATCGGGACGTACCGTCTGCGCGTGGTGGACCCGCAGGACCCCGGCGGTACGAGCAAGCTGTTGTCCGCTCCCATCCGTCCCGGAGAGGTGACGAAGCTGCAGATTCGACTGGCCGACCTCCCGGCCTACTCGAACTGACCGCCGTCCTTGACGCTCCTGGACCCCCTCACTAGGGTCCGCCGCGTTCCGCCTTCGCCTTCGACGCACTGCGAGAAGGACTCGCCATCATGTATTTCCAGGACCTCATCCTCACGCTCCAGAAGCACTGGGCCGACCAGGGATGCATCGTCACCCAGTCGTACGACACGGAAGTCGGCGCGGGCACGATGGCCCCGTACACGTTCCTGCGCGTGCTCGGTCCCGAGCCGTGGAACGTCGCCTACGTGCAGCCCTCGCGGCGCCCCGCTGACGGCCGCTTCGGTGAGAACCCGAACCGCCTGTTCCAGCACCACCAGTTCCAGGTCATCCTCAAGCCCGCGCCGAAGAACGTCCAGGAGCTGTACCTGGAGTCGCTGCGGAAGGTTGGCCTGGACCCGCTGGAGCACGACATCCGCTTCGTCGAGGACGACTGGGAGTCCCCCACGCTGGGAGCCTGGGGCCTGGGCTGGGAGGTGTGGTGCGATGGCGAGGAGGTGACGCAGTTCACCTACTTCCAGCAGTGCGGCGGCTTCGACTGCCGTCCCGTGGCCGCGGAGCTGACGTACGGGCTGGAGCGCCTGGCCAGGTACCTCCAGAACGTGGAGAGCGTCTTCGACATCGAGTGGGTCAAGGGCGTGAAGTACCGCGAGGTCTTCCACGCGAACGAGGTGGAGATGAGCAAGTACGCCCTCCACGAGTCCGACCCGCAGATGCTCTTCACGCTGTTCGACGCGTACGAGAAGGAGTGCAAGCGGCTCATCGAGCGCCACCTGCCGATGCCCGCGTACGACTACGCGCTGAAGTGCTCGCACACGTTCAACCTGCTGGACGCGCGCGGCGCCATCTCCGTCACCGAGCGAGCCAACTTCATCAAGCGCGTGCGTGACAACGCGCGCCTGTGCGCGGAGGGATATCTCCAGATGCGCGAGCGGCTGGGCTACCCGCTGATGAAGACGCCGTGGACCGTGGGTGAGCAGCCGCCGGTGCTGGAGGGCAAGCCCGCCAGCGACTACTGGAAGACGGTGCAGCTCAACAAGCCGGTGGAGAAGAAGGAGAAGTCGGAGGTGGCCCGTGGCGCGTGATCTGCTGCTGGAGGTCGGTGCCGAGGAGATCCCGGCGTCGTTCATCGTCCCCGCGCTGGAGGACCTGAAGCGCGTGCTCACCGAGCGCATGGCCGACGCCCGCCTGAAGCACGGCGAGGTGCGCACGTTCGGAACGCCGCGCCGGCTGGCCATCTGGGTCCGCGACGTGGCGGACGCGGGCGAGGACATCACGAAGGAGGTGCTGGGGCCCAGCGCCAAGGCCGCCTTCGACGCGCAGGGCAAGCCCACCAAGGCGGCGGAGAAGTTCGCCGAGGGGCTCAAGCTGACCGTGGACGCGCTCGGCCGCACGACGACGGCCAAGGGCGAGTACGTGTCGGCGCGCGTGGAAGAGAAGGGACGCCCGGCGAACGCCATCCTCCTGGATGCGCTGCACGCCGCGGTGCACGGCATCAACTTCAAGAAGTCCATGCGCTGGGGGGACGTGGACACGTCCTTCGCGCGCCCCGTGCAGTGGATGGTGGCGCTCCTGGGCGACACGGAGCTGCCGGTGGTGCTGGGCGACGTGAAGGCGGGCCGCACCACCTACGGCCACCGCTTCCTCGCGCCGGGGCCCATCCCGCTGAAGGCGCCCGCGGACTACGAGTCCGCGCTGGAGAAGGCGCATGTGCTGGCGGACCTCGGCAAGCGCCGCGCGTCGCTCGTGGAGAAGCTGCACGCCGCGGCGAAGGGCGCCGGCGGGCAGCTCATGGAGGACGAGGGCCTGGTGGACCAGGTGACGAACCTGGTGGAGCTGCCAAACCCCGTGGTGGGCAGCTTCGACCCGCGCCACCTGGACCTGCCGCCGGAGGTGCTGGTGCAGGAGATGAAGAGCCACCAGCGCTACTTCTCGCTGCTGGACGCGCAGGGGAAGCTGCTGCCGCGCTTCATCGCCGTGTCCAATACGCCGGTGCGCGACGCGCAGTTGTCGCTGCGTGGCTACGAGCGCGTGCTGCGCGCGCGGCTCGCGGACGGGCGCTTCTTCTTCGACGAGGACCGCCGCACGCCGCTGGCCGACCGCGTGGAGAAGCTGGGCCGCGTGGTGTGGCAGGGCCAGTTGGGCACGTACCTGGAGAAGGTGGAGCGCTTCCGCGCGCTGGCGGGCTGGCTGGCCCAGGCGACGGGCAGGGCAGGGGAGGCGGCCACGGTGGAGCGCGCCGCCACGCTGTCCAAGGCGGACCTCGTCACCGGCATGGTGGGCGAGTTCCCGGAGCTCCAGGGCGTGATGGGCCGCGAGTACGCGAAGGCGGGCGGCGAGCCCGACGCGGTGGCGCTGGCCATCTTCGAGCACTACCTGCCCCGCGGCGCCGAGGACGCGCTGCCGTCTCAGGACGCGGGCGCGCTCATCGGCCTGGCGGACCGGCTGGACTCGCTGTGCGGCATCTTCGCCATCGGCAAGGCGCCGTCCGGCGCGGCGGATCCGTTCGCGCTGCGCCGCGCGTGCCTGTCCATCATCCGCATCGTGCTGGGGCGCGGCTACCGCTTCAGCCTGTCCGCGGCGGTGGATGAGGCGCTGCGCCTCTTGGCCCCCAAGCTGGCCAACGTGAAGCGCAAGCCGGGGGAGGCCGCCCCGCGCGAGCAGGTGCTGGAGTTCTTCCGCGGCCGCCTCAAGGCGCTGTGGGGCGAGCAGCACCGCACGGACGTCGTGGAGGCGGTGCTGGCCGTGGGCTTCGACGACCTCGTCGCGGCGCAGAAGCGCCTGGAGGCCTTGAGCCGGCTCGTGGGCCACTCGGACTTCCAGCCGCTCGCGGCGGCGTTCAAGCGCGTGGTCAACATCGTGGAGAAGCAGGGCAGGGACGTGGCCGGCGGGCAGACCAACCCGCTGCGCTTCACCGACGAACCGGAGAAGAACCTCCACACCGCCTTCACCCAGGCGCGCGACAAGGTGGGCGAGCGCGTGCGCGCGGACGACTTCGCCGGCGCGCTCAAGGAGATCACCGGCCTGAAGCCCGCCGTGGACACCTTCTTCGACAAGGTGATGGTGATGGCCGAGGACAAGGACCTGCGGGAGAACCGCATCCGGTTCCTCACGGAGATTGGCGCCCTGTTCAACCAGGTGGCGGACTTTTCCAAGATCCAGGCCGAGGCCTGAGCCCCCCGTCACCGCGCCACGGACGGAGCGTGCCCGTTCCCCCACCAGGGGAGCGGCGCACGCCCTCCGGGCGGGGGCGGATGTCGGCGGGAGGGCGGCCGGGAATAGCGACAGCCCTATTCAGTTGCCCGGGGCAGGGCCGCGTTCCTACACTCCGCCCCCCTCTGATGCGCCTCTACTTCCTGACCCCCGCGCTGCTGCTCCTCGGGGCGTGTTCGCTTGAATCCGAACCGAACCCGCCCCCGTCCACCCGCTTCGTGTACCCCAGCGGGGTGGCGTTCTGGCGCCCTCCGGCGGCGGGAGGCCCCTCGGCGAGCAACGGCTACCTCTTCGTCGCGAACGCCAACTTCGACAACTGCTACGACTCCGGTTCGGTGGTGGCGCTGAACCTGGACACGCTGAGCACGCAGGTGGACGGGCAGGCCGTCATGGTCCCCCACCTGGGCGGCGCGCTCCCGGACTCCGCGCTCTCCTTCGAGGACCTGAGCTCCGCGGACGAGTCTCTGGTGCAGATCCGCAGCTTCGCGGGCGAGCTGGGCCTGTGGGTGAACCCGGCCACGGGGCTGCCGCGCCTGTTCGTCCCCTCGCGCGCGGAGGGCAACAACCTGAACGCGGTGGACGTGAGCGTGGAGGCCAACGGCGCTCCGGTGCTCACCTGCGTGCAGGGCGGCGTGGACTGCCGCGACGGCGCGCTGTCGCTCACCGACGACATCCCGTCCTCCCTCAGTGACGAGGGACGCGCGGGCCTGCCCCGCGCCCCGTCGCCCATCGGCGTGACGGTGGATGAGGCGAGCGGCAACCTGTACGTGACGCACTCGGAGGCGGCGGACTCGCCCGCGAAGTCCAGCAGCAACTTCGAGAACTACCTGGCCACGGTGAAGCTGGACAACCCCACGCGCGACACGCTGGGCTTCATCTCGCTGTCCCCCTCGGGCTACGCCTACGGCGGCTCGGATTCGGTGACGGTGGGCGCGGGCTTCCTCTACGTGACGGGCCGCAACTTCGTGGCCGGCATCAGCGGCACCGTGCCCGGCAACTTCGTGCTGCGGCTGGTGGACAAGAACGACCCCGGCACCATCCTGGAGCCCTCGCTGCAGGCGAGTTTCCGCATCCGCGAGGCGCGCGCGGCGCGCGTGGTGCCCCGCCCGGTGACGGCGGAGGAGCTGGCGGCGCGTCCGAACTTCGTGCGCGAGCGGCTGTACATGCTGGCGCGCGGCCCGGACACCCTGCTCACCATCGACTTCGAGTACGACGCGGTCCCGGGAGGGGCCTCCACCCAGCCCTTCTTCCGGGTGGTCTCCGCGGTGCCCATGCCCGACGGCGTGAGCGACATGCAGGTCATCTCGCGGACGCCGGGCGTGCCCAACGCGGACACCCACATCATCGCGGTGACGAGCACCGGCGACAGCGCGGTGTCCCTCTACGACGAGGCGCTCGGGCAGGTCGTGGCGCAGGTGCCGCTCGTCAACAACCAGAACCAGACCAGCAACCCGTCGCAGGCCTTCGGGCTGACGGTGGACAACCCCGCCGGGACGAACGCGGCGCGGCTGTTCGTGACCAATTTCGGTGACGGACAGGTGGCCATCGTGGACATCCCCGACCTCGGGCGTCCCCAGGACGCGCGGGTGGTGGCGAAGCTGGGCACGCAGCAGCAGCGTGATCCGAACCAGGGCACCAGCGTGTGCCAGGAGAACTGACCTTGAAGCGCGGCTTTCTTGCTGCCCTGTTGCTGAGCGGCGCGAGCCTCGCGCTCGCCTGCTCCGACACCACCTCCACTGCGGGCGCCGCCGGCCTGTCCGGCACGTACGACGTGGTGCTCGCCAACCAGCTCGTCTTCGTCACCTCGCAGGACCGGGATGAGTTGCGCGTGCTGGACCTGACGCGCTCGCCGCGTGAGTTCATCCCCGCGCCCAACCCGCTGGAGCCCCTGGCCATCCCCGTCATCGCGCGGCCGGACTCACTCACGCGCGACGTGGGCTACGACGCCGCGGGCAAGGACGTGTCCGGCCCGTACATCTACGCGCGCAGCTCCGGCGGCCGCGGCATCTCCGTGGTGGCCGCGGACCGCGCGCGCCTCAACGAGGTGACGCGCCTGGCGACCGGCCAGCTCATCACCGCCTTCGCCGCGCACGCCCCGGTGGCGGAGGGCGCGCCGAGCGTCCTGTACTACGCGCTCCAGACCCGCCCGGAGGCCGCCGAGCAGCTCTGCGGTCCCTTCGGCGGCGGGGTGGTGATGCGCCAGGACCTGCCCGGCCCCGAGGGCTTCGACGCGAGCGCGCTGCCTCCGGCGCTGCCCGTCTTCTGCCTCAAGCCGGCGGACACGGTGCTGTCCATGGTCACGCTGCCCGCGCGGGCCGACGCGGCGGACTCGCTGGTGGTCGCCATCCGCAACGTGTCCGGCACCAGCCGGCTGGTGCGCGTCGTCGCGGACGGGGCGTCCGTGGAGGTCGCGTACAAGCGGCCGCGTCCGGCTCCCTACGCGGTGCCCGACTACGCGGACCTGGTGGACATCCCGGCGCGGCTCGTGGCCACGCACCCCAGCTACGAGGTGCAGAAGCCCAAGCTCGACAATGGGACCTGCCCGGCGGGCAGCGAGGAGAAGAGCCGGGAGGACGGGACCACGTACTGCAGCGAGTCCTGGCCCGCGGGCCGCTTCGTGTTCGCGGTGCTGGACGAGCTGACGTGCAACTCGTCTGACTGCGAGGGCGTCATCGCGCTCGACAACGGGCCGGACCCGGTGGCGGCTCCGTCCCCGGCGCCGGTGCTCGCCCGCGACATCACCGGCGCGCCCATGCTGACCCTGCGGCCCACCGCGGGGCTGCCCACCGGCCTCACGCTGCGCACGGGCCTGGAGGTCCGCGAGCTGCTGGCGGACGGCGTGGGCTACACCACCGGTATCCCGCTCCTGGGCATCATGCCGTCGTCCGACGGGAAGATTACCCTCTTCCGCGCGGACGAGCGGCGCGCGTTCAACCTGGACCGCGGCTCCGACAACGTTCCCCTGGACGCGTCCGTGTCCGCGGAGCTGCGCGACAGCAACGAGCTGACGCGTGCGGATCAGTTCCCGGGCATCCTCGTGGAGCAGCCCGGCTGTCCCCAGGTGCAGAACACGACCAACGTGACCGCGTTCCTCTGCAACGGCTCGGTGCCCAACGGGACGTACCGCTTCGTCTTCCAGGGCGTGCTGCCCGGACTGGTGGGCCTCTCGCGCGACCTGACCCAGGAGGACCCCGCGCTCCTCGTGGAGACGTCCGTGGCGACGGCCCGCGGCGTGATCCCGGGAGACTCCATCATCCTGGCGAACAACGCGGGCGCCTGCCCGGCGGTCATCCCCATCCTGCGCCTGGAGGACCAGGGCAACGGCCTCACCCGGCTCTACCCGAACCTGTCCGACCCGGCGGTCGCCGCCGCGGCGGAGCCCTGCGCGTCGTTCCCGTCGTTCTCCGTGCGCGCGGGCCCGAAAGTGAAGCCCTTCGTGCTCTATGCCGGCGCGGAGACCCGCGACAGCTACCTGCAGCGCCTGGACGTCAACGAGGCGTACACGGTCTCCACGTTCCTGGACTACTACTACCACGCGGACGGCTTCGACCTGGGGCTGGACCCGCCCCGCTCGCCGACCACCTTCGCGCCCGCGCCGTTGACGCTCAAGATCACGCCCACCATCGGCGTGGAGAGCCGGCTCAACGCCGGTGACCGCTACCTGGTGACGCTGCTGCCGCGCTTCCGCCGCTACGTCTTCGGCGTGGACACCACATCGGCGAGCAACCTGGCGGTCTACACCCTGCCTTCCTCCGTGGTGGCCACGGACGTGGACGGCTCCAGCCTGGCCTACGTCGCGTACCCCTCGGCGGACGGCGTGCTCCAGGTGGCCCTGGAGTCGATCACCGACAACCTGGACAACCTCACGTATCTCCGGGCGTTCCAGTAACTGGGCGCGCCCGAGCGGCTCTGCTATCGTCCCTCACGTCCAGCATTTCCCGAGCCAAGACCGATGATCGATCAGAACTCCCGTCCCGCACGCAAGGTCGGCATCGCCGAGCACCTGTGGGAGACGTACGAAGAGATGGCCCAGCAGATGGGCTCGGATCGCGACGCGCTCATCAACCAGGCGCTGTTCATGTTCGCGCGCCTCAACGGCTTCATCGACGTGAGGACGAAGGGCGAGCCCGCCGTGGCGGCGGTGCCGTCCGCCGCGCCCGCGCCGGCGGCGCGTCCGGCCGCTTCCACGCCCCCGGCCTCGGCGGCCAAGGGCGCTCCCCCGGTCCTGGCCCCCGCGCCGGCCGCCCGCCCCGCCGCGCGCAACGCGGAGGAGCGGCCCTCCTCCAACGGGCTGGACAATGATCCGGTCCGCCGCGAGGTCGCCGAGCGCGTCCTGGAGACGGCCGCCGAGCTGGAGCGGCTCATCAAGGGCAAGAACGAGCCACCCCCGCCCTCCGCGGACGACATGATCGAGGACGAGGAGGAGCCCCTGCCCGAGCAGGAGGAGCCGCCGCTCGACGACATGCAGGACGAGCCTCCCGAGGAGGCCGAGGAAGAAGAGCCCATGGAGGAGCCGGACGAGGAGGAGGGCGCCGCGCTCTACCTCGTCACGGAGTCCGGCGAGCAGGAGAAGATCGTCAAGGACCGCTACGTCATCGGCCGCGGCAAGCACTGCGACTTCGTCATCAACTCCGGCAAGGTGTCGCGCGAGCACGCCGTCATCGCCCGCGACGGCGGCGACTTCTACATCGAGGACCTCGGCTCCTCGAACGGGACCTGGTTCAACAAGCAGCGCATCAAGCGCCGCAAGGTCGAGGACGGGGACGAGTACTTCATCTGCAGCGAGAAGATCCGCCTCGTCATCCACTGATGCCGGGATGACGCGGGGCCCCACGGTGCGATGGCCTTGTTCAGGAATTGACGGGCTGAGGGCCTCCATTGTTTGATGGGGGTCGCCTGCTCCCCATGGGAGCAGGTGCCGAATGACACCTGTTCAGCTCGCGCTGTGGACGATTCTGGGAGTGGCCCTGGTGATTGCGGTGGTGACCGACGTGCTGCGCCGGCTCATCCCGAACGCCGTGACCTATCCGCTCATCGTGCTGGGGCTCGGGGTGCGCGGTGTGTCCGAAGGGGTGGGCGGGCTGGAGTCGGGGCTGGTGAGCGGGCTTCTGGCGGGCGCGGGACTCGCGCTGCTGCTGGTGCCGGGTGCGCTGCGCGGGCGCATGGGGTGGGGTGACGTCAAGCTGATGGCGGGCGTGGGCTGCGTGCTGGGCTTTCCCACGGTGCTCGCCGCGGCGGCCTTCATCTCGCTCACGGGTGCGCTGCAGGCCCTCGTCACGCTGCTGTGGCAGGGGGCCGTCTGGGACACGCTGGCGGCGGTGGCCCGCCGCTGGGCGGTGCGGATGAAATGGATGCGCGAGGAAACCTCGCCCGCTCCGGTGCGACACATCCCCTACGGCGTCTCCATCGCGCTCGGGACTTTCTGGGCCATGTGGTGGCAGCAACAACATCTGGGATAGCGCGCCGTCAGGCCGGGCGCGCGCACGCAAGAAGGGGACTCACACGATGTTCACTCGCTTCACGCAAGCCCTGGCGCTCGGCGCCGTCGTCACGGTGGTGGCCAGCGCCCCTGCCCAGGCCCAGGAGGGCAGCTCCGTCAGCCTGGGCGTGGGTACCCAGAAGGTGCTCACCATTCCCGGCCTCAGCCGCGTCGCGCTGGGTGATCCATCCATCGCCGAGGTGAAGACGCTCGGCACCGGCCAGTTGCTCGTCACCGGTAACGCCGAAGGCAAGACGACGCTGCTCGTCTGGAAGTCCTCCGGTCAGCGCATCAGCTACCTGGTGACGGTCCGCAAGCAGGACCCCAACGAGGTCATCTCCGAGATCAAGCGCCTGCTCGGCGAAATCGAAGGCGTGTCCGTGCGCATGGTGGGTGACCGCATCTACCTGGACGGTCAGGCCTACACCACGCAGGACGCGGACCGCATCGAGCAGGTGGTGAGCCTGTACCCGAACGTGAAGTCGTTCGTGAAGATCGCCCCCAACGCCAAGAAGCTGGTGGCGCAGAACCTGAACGCGGCCTTCCAGAAGGCGGGCCTGAAGAACGTGCAGGCGAACGTGGTGGGCGCGACCATCTTCCTGGAGGGCTCCGTGGAGAGCCAGCAGGACCTTCAGAAGGCGGAGCTCATCACCAAGGCCATCGGCGAGAAGGTGGAGAACCTGCTCGTGGTCGGCATCAAGCGGATGATCCTCTCCGAGGTCCAGTTCGTCGAAATCCGCCGCAACAGCCGCGACCGCTACGGCATCAAGTACCCCACGGACATCACCGGCACGCTGACGGCCACCGCCACGCTGAACAAGGCGCTCATCCCGTCTGGCGACGCCATCTCCAACCTGGTGATGGGCGCGACGGGCGGCTCCGACCTGAGCATCGGCTTCCAGGCCAACGACGGTTACGGCCGCCTGCTGGCGCAGCCCAAGCTGGTGTGCGCCAGCGGTGAGAAGGCGGAGTTCCTCGCCGGCGGCGAGGTGCCCATCCCCCTCATCACCAACACGCAGTTCACGGTGGAGTACAAGCCCTACGGCGTCATCCTGAACATCCGCCCCACCGCGGACCGCAACGGCAACATCCAGACGGAGGTGGAGGCCGAGGCCTCTGAAATCGACACCTCCGTGTCCGTGTCCTTCGGTGGTTCGTCCGCCATCCCCGGCTTCCGCACCCGCAAGGTGAAGACGAACGTCACCGTGCGCCACGGCGAGACCATCGTGCTGTCCGGCGTGTTCAGCCACGACGAGCAGAAGGCCGTCGCGAAGCTGCCCGGCCTGGGTCACATCCCCATCGTGGGCGAGCTGTTCAAGAACCGCGCGTTCGACTCCACCAAGCGCGAGCTGGTGATCTTCGTCACCCCGCGCATCGTGAACCCGGACTCGGACAAGGTCCGCAGCATCATCGAGGACGTGAAGACCCGCTACAAGCAGGCCCGCTCCGAGGTGAACTTCAACATCTTCGACTGACGGCCTTTCGCGCCGCCACGTCGGATCCGGGCCGGCCCCATCCCTGCTTCAGAGGGGGAGGGTGCCGGCCCGTTCGTTTCCGGGCAGCAGGCGGGCGAGCGTCTCAGGAGTCTTTGAGGTCGTAGGAGGGCTTGGTAGCATCCCGACCCATGTTTCTCATCACGCTGACGGAGAAGGGCGGCGGCTCGGAGCAGCGGGAGTACCCCAAGAACGAGATCACGATCGGCCGGATTGCTGGCAACGACATCGTGCTCGCCAAGGGGAACGTCTCCAAGACCCACTCCCGCATCGTCGAAAAGGACGGCCGCTTCATCATCGTGGACATGAAGTCCACGAACGGCACCTTCGTGAACGGCAAGAAGATCGCCGGGCCCATGGTGCTCAAGCCGACCGACCAGGTCTCCATCGGCGACTACATCCTCAACGTCGAGCCGCTGGAAGAGGAGCCCGCCGACGAGGGCTACGACGAGGAGCAGGGCGAGGAGGCCTACGAGGAAGAGGCCTACGAGGAGGAGGAGCCCTACGAGGAGGAGCCGCCTCCGCCCGCCCCCGCGGCGCCCAGCCGCATGCCCGCGTCCATGGCCGCGGCCATGGCGAAGAACAAGCGCAAGGTGGACCCCCGGCTGGAGCGCTACTCGCGGCTCCAGAAGGAGATCCACGACCGGCTCATCGAGTACCTGGACCTGCGCCGCATGGACATGGACCGGCTCGGGGACGAGGAGCTCTGGCGCCGCACCGAAAAGGCCATCCGGGACATCATCGACCAGATGGAGGCGGACCAGGAGCTCCCCGGGGACGTGGACCGGGAGGAGCTGCTCACCGACGTCATCAACGAGGCGCTGGGCCTGGGGCCCCTGGAGGCGTTCCTCGCGTCGGAAGAGATCAGCGAGATCATGGTGAACCACGCCAACCAGATCTACATCGAGCGCAAGGGCAAGCTGACCCTGTCGGAGAAGACGTTCTCCTCCAACCAGGCGGTGCTCGGCGTCATCGAGCGCATCGTGGCGCCCATTGGCCGCCGCATCGACGAGTCCAGCCCGCTGGTGGACGCGCGCCTCAAGGACGGCAGCCGCGTGAACGCCATCATCCCGCCGCTGGCGCTCAAGGGCCCCTGCATCACCATCCGCAAGTTCAAGAAGGACGCGCTGAAGATCCAGGACCTCATCAAGTACAAGACCATCACCGCGCAGATGGCCGAGTTCCTGGAGATGTGCGTGACGGCCCGGCGCAACATCGTCATCTCCGGCGGCACGGGCTCCGGGAAGACGACGACGCTGAACATCATCAGCTCGTTCATCCCGGAGGGTGAGCGCATCATCACGGTGGAGGACGCGGCGGAGCTCCAACTGCCGCAGGACCACTGGGTGCAGTTGGAGAGCCGCCCGCCCAACCTGGAAGGCAAGGGCGCCATCACCATCCGCGAGCTGGTGAAGAACTGCCTGCGCATGCGGCCGGACCGCATCGTGGTGGGCGAGTGCCGCTCCGGTGAGACGCTGGACATGCTCCAGGCCATGAACACCGGCCACGACGGTTCGCTCACCACGCTGCACGCGAACACGCCGCGCGACGCCATCGCCCGGCTGGAGACCATGGTGCTCATGTCCGGCATGGAGCTGCCGGTGAAGGCCATCCGCGAGCAGATCGCCAGCGCCGTGCACCTCATCGTGCAGCAGACGCGCTTCTCCGACGGGACGCGCAAGATCTGCTTCGTCACGGAGGTGTCCGGCATGGAGGTCGACATCGTGACCCTCCAGGACATCTTCTATTACAAGCAGGACGGCTTCACGGAGGACCACAAGGTGCGCGGGCGCTTCGTGGCTTCGGGCTTCGTGCCGAAGTTCTACGACGAGCTCCAGCGCAAGGGCATCCCCGTGAACATGAGCATCTTCCGCGAGGACTGACGCGTCCATGCCTACCCTGGTCGTCCGTCACCCTGACGGCACTGAGCACGAGCACGAGATCGCGGGCGAGCTGAAGATCGGCCGCCAGCAGGGCAATGACCTGGTCCTCACGGAAGGCGGGGTGTCGCGGCAGCACGCGCGCGTCTACGTGGAGGGCGGCGCCGTCTACATCGAGGACGGGGGCAGCCAGAACGGCACCTTCGTGGACGGCGAGCGCATCGAGGGGCCCACGGCGCTGACGCCGGCCTCGCAGGTGCTGCTGGGCGACTACGAGCTGAAGCTCAAGGGCAGCGCCCGGAGCACCAGCGGCCGCCGCGCGGCGACGCCTCCTCCCGGCGATCCCGCGACGCTCGCGGACGCGCCCGTGAAGGGCACGCGCGCCATGCCCAGCATCCGCGCCAAGGCCACGCAGAACGGGGCCGCGAAGCCCGAGGGCGCGCTGGCGAAGCGGCCGGCGCGCTCGACGTCCGCGGGGGCCGCTGCCGCGGCCGCGGCGGGCGCGAGCTCGGGGCCGGTGCTCAAGGGCATGACGGGGCCGTGGGCGGGCAAGTCCTATCCCATCAACGGCACGGTGCTGGTGGGCCGGGCGCCTCCGGCGGCGGTCGTCCTGGATGACGACTCCGTGAGCCGGAAGCACGCGGAGGTGAAGCGCGAGGGCTCCGGCGTCATCGCGCGCGACCTGGGCAGCGCCAACGGCACCCTGCTCAACGGCGAGCTGCTGGGCGAGGAGTTCGTCGACCTGCAGCCCGGGGACGTCCTCCAGTTCGGCGTGGTGGAGATGACCTACGAGGCCGCCGACACGCCCTCGCGCCGTCCCGGTGCGGGCGCGGCGCCGGCCCGTCGCGGCGGCCGGGCGGCTCCCGAGGCGGACAAGAAGCGCAAGCTGCTGGTGGTCGCGGGCGGAGTGATCGCGCTGCTGGCGGTGGCGGCGGTGGTGAAGACCTCCATCGGGGCGCCGCAGAAGGCGCAGAAGACGGGGCCCGCCGCGCCGCTGGATCCCGCGGCGCAGGTGCAGGAGTTCCTCAGCGAGTGCCGCTCGTACTCCTCCAACGAGATGGGGGCTCCCGACTGGGACCGCGCCGAGAAGGCGTGCGAGCAGGCCCTGGACATGGACCCCATCAACGCCGAGGCGAACACCCTCGTGCGGCGCATCAAGCTGGAGAAGGAGGCCTTCGGCAACTTCGAGGCGGCGAAGAAGGCCATCGAGCTCAACCGCGAGAAGGACGCGCTGGAGTACCTGCGGAAGATTCCGAAGGAGAGCGAGTACTTCCGCCGCGCCCGCTCCAAGGCGAAGGAGACGGCCGAGCAGTTCGTGGAGCGCGCGAAGTTCGACTGCAATCGCTACCTGAACAACTCGCAGTGGGGGCCCGCGGTCCAGCGCTGCCAGCAGTACATGGAAGTGTGGTGCCAGAAGCAGAGCAAGGAGGACCTGGAGCCGCCCATCGGTCAGACGCTCCGCCTGGAGGGCGGCCTGCGCAAGAACGAGTGGCGCCCCAAGGACGCCATGTTCGTGAAGTTCCTGGTGGCCCGCAACCGCGTGGACCGCAACGCCCAGCCGTGGACGTGCCCGGTGTCCGACATCCTGCAGGAGGATGGGCTGGGCGTGGATCAGGCCAGCGAGGTGCGCGCCATGTTCGCCAAGCGCTACGCACCGAAGCTCGTCCAGGCGGCGATGATGGACTACTGGAACGGCCGCGGCAGCGAGGCCATGGCGACGCTGCAGAAGCTGCGCTCGAAGGAAGACCAGGCGCAGTACCACCAGTTGGCGGACGACCTCATCCGCGACGTGTCCAACGTGGATCAGCTCTTCAAGACGGGCGAGAGCTCCATCACCAACGACGACCCCGAGCGCGCGGTGGCGCCGTTCAAGGACGCGCTGGCGACGGACAAGCGCATCATGGCGGAGCTGGCGGAGTCGCACCTGTCCTTCTACCGGAAGAACATGTTCCAGGACCTGGCGGCCTCCGCCTACCTGCGCGGCAAGCACTTCGCCGACCGCGAGGACCGCCGCCGTGGCTGCCGCATCTGGAAGATGGGCTTCGACTTCTACAAGGGCAACACGAACCTGAACCGCGTGGTGGCCTTCTGCTCCACGCAGGCGCAGAACGCGTTGAACAACGTGGGCGGTTGCTCGGACTTCCAGGCGGTGGAGGACTACGCCGTGCCGGGTGACGGCATCGCCGAGCAGATGGCCGCGAAGAAGGCCGAGCTGAAGTGCCGCTGAGCGGCGCTCCGGTGTGGGGCTTCGTGGACAGACAGCGGTAGGCGCGCTAGGGACGGGGGATGGCCGACACCAGCCCCCCGCGCTCCGAGCGCCGCCTGGCGCTCTTCGACGCCTCTGGCTTCATCTTCCGCGCCTATCACGCCATCCCCCCGCTCACGACGAGCAAGGGGGTGCCCACCAACGCGGTGCTGGGCTTCACCCGCATGGTGCTCAAGGCCCTGCAGGAGCTGAAGCCCACGCACGTGGCGCTGGCGTTCGACAAGTCCGGCCGCGTGGAGCGTCAGAAGATCGACCCCACGTACAAGGCGAACCGCAAGGCGCCGCCGGAGGACCTGACGCCCCAGTTCCCGCTCATCCGCAAGGTGGGTGACGTGCTGAACCTGCCCTCGCTGGACGCGGAGGGCTGGGAGGCGGACGACGTCATTGGCACGCTGGCGATGCAGGCGAAGGCGGAGGGCTTCCAGGTCCTGGTCATCACCAGCGACAAGGACTTCATGCAGATCGTCGACGAGGACATCACCCTCTTCGACCCCGCGAAGAACAAGCGCATCGGCGTCGCGGACGTGCAGGAGAAGATGGGCATCCTGCCCGGGCAGGTTCGCGACTTCCTGGCCCTGGTGGGCGACGCGGTGGACAACGTCGCCAAGGTGCCCGGCGTGGGCGACAAGACGGCGGTGGAGCTGCTCCACCAGTTCGGCGACGTGGAGACGCTGCTCGCGCGCGTGGAGGAGGTGAAGAAGCCGAAGATCCGCGCGGCGCTGGAGTCCCACCGCGAGAGCCTGACGCGCGCCAAGCAGCTCGTCACGTTCAACACCGGGCTGGCGCTCAACGTGAAGCTGGACGACCTGGTCCGCCGCGCGCCGGACGCCACGCGCGCCAGGGACCTGTTCACGGAGCTGGAGTTCTACGCGCTCCTGCGCGACCTGCCCGCGGAGGAGGCCCCGGCCCGGCCGGACGTGGCGCCGCTCGCCACCACCACCACGCTGGTCACCACCGAGGCGGAGCTGAAGGCGCTGGCGGACGCGGCGAAGGCGGCCGGGGCCCTCACGCTGGTGCCCGCCTTCGAGGGCATGCCCTTCGCGGCGCCCCTGGTGGGCCTGGGCGTGGCGCTGCCGGACGGCTCCACGCGCTACGTGCCGCTGCGCCACCAGCAACTGGGCGCCACCCAGGTGCCGGTGGCGGCCTTCACCTCGGTGATGAAGGACGTCGTGGCGGACGCGGCGGTGAAGAAGGGCGGACACGACCTCAAGGCGCTCACGCTGGTGCTGGCCAATGAGGGGCTGACGCTGGAGGGCGCGCACGACGACGTGGAGCTCTTGAGCTACCTGCTCAACCCGTCGCGCCGGGAGCACGCGCTGGCGGACCTGGCGCGGGAGCGGCTGCGCTCGGAGCTGCCCGCGCTGCCCGCGTCGGTGGAGGGCAAGAAGGGGCGGCCGCTGGCGGACCACGGGCCGGAGGAGGTGGCCGCGGCGTACGCGGTGCGCGCGGACGCGGCGCGCAGGCTGGCGCCGGAGCTGTGGAAGGAGCTGGAGCTGGGCGGGCTCGCGGAGCTGGCGCGCACGCTGGAGCTGCCGCTGCTGCCCGTGCTCGCGCGCATGGAGCGCGAGGGCGTGAAGCTGGACGTGGCGGAGCTGGGCCGCACGTCCGAGCGCGTGGACGTGGAGGTGAAGGCGAAGGAGGCCGAGTGCCACCAGGCCGCGGGCCACGCCTTCAACCTGGGCTCCAACCCGCAACTGGCGCAGGTGCTCTACGAGGAGCAGAAGCTGCCCATCCTCAAGCGCGGCAAGACGGGCCCGTCCACGGACCAGGAGGTGCTGGAGAAGCTGGCGGAGGAGCACCACAGCGTGCTCGCGCGCGCGCTGATCGAATACCGGGGCCTGTCCAAGCTCAAGAGCACCTACCTGGACACGCTGCCCACGCTGGTGGCGAAGGACGGGCGCATCCACACCACGTACCACCAGGCGGCCACCGCCACCGGCCGGCTGTCCTCGTCCGACCCGAACCTCCAGAACATCCCCATCCGCACGGAGCTGGGGCGGGAGATCCGCCGCGCCTTCGTGGCGGACGCGGGGCACCAACTGGTGAGCGCGGACTACTCGCAGATTGAGCTGCGGCTGTTGGCGCACATCGCGGAGGACCCGGTGCTCATCGAGGCCTTCCGCAACGACGAGGACATCCACAGCCGCACGGCGGCGGAGATCTTCGGCGTGGACCCCAAGGACGTGGACCGCGAGCAGCGCCGCGTGGCGAAGACGGTGAACTTCGGCATCGCCTACGGCCTGTCCGCGCACGGCCTGTCCACGCGCCTGGGCATCTCCCAGGAGAACGCGCGCGACGTCATCGAGCGGTACTTCACCCGGTACGCGGGCATCCGCCAGTACCTGGAGGACACCGTGGAGAAGGCGCGCAAGGTGGGCTACGTGGAGACGCTCTACGGCCGCCGCCGCCTGATGGGGGACCTGCTCTCCAAGAACCGGGCGGTGGCCCAGGCCGCCGAGCGCGCCGCCATCAACATGCCCATCCAGGGCACCGCCGCGGACCTGATGAAGAAGGCCATGCTGGCCGTGGACGCCGCGCTCAAGGAGCAGAAGCTGAAGACGCGCGTGCTCCTGCAGGTGCACGACGAACTGCTCTTCGAGGCGCCGGACGCGGAGGTGGAGGCCGTGAAGGCCCTGGCCGTGAAGAGCATGGCCTCCGTCGCCGAGCTGAAGGTGCCGCTCAAGGTGGAGGTGGGCGCGGGGAAGAGCTGGGCGGACGCGCACTGAGCACGAAAAAACGCGGGAGAGCGCCCACCCCCGTAGGCGCCCTCCCGCTGCCCCATCCCCAATCCCCCCGACAAAACATGCCGATCCGTCCGACCGGCGGAGCGCGCGGACCCCCATCCACACGTTCCGGCGTTCGACTGTGTGCGGCTCACCGCTCCCCCGAGCAGGAACTCGCACCCTCAAGGCGCGTCACGGACCCCCATCCATGACAGCGCTCCCTCCCGCCAGCCCCCGGACCCTTCCTCAATGAGGAGTGTCAAGCCGGACGGATCGGCAAACCTTTAAACCCAATCCTCTCAATGCATGGCGGACCGCTCGTCGCGGCGGCCCATGGGGGCCCGGCGCGCGTGGGACGGCCGCTCGAAGTACTCCACCACCAGACCGCCGAACGGCACCCGGGGCCCATCCGCCTTCGGGTCCGCCATCCGCTGGAGCAGCGCCACCGCGCTGTCCACGGCCTCGTCGAGCGCGCTGTTGATGCGCTGGCGCTCCGCGTCTCCACCGCCCAGCACCTCCAGGGCGTCCACCAGGCACCGCCGCAGCAGTGCGAACTCGTCATGCAGGGCGCGCGCGCCACGCTCCGGCGCCAGGCGCAGCACCGCGCGGGTGCGGCTCCAGGGGCTGGACTCCACGCCCTCCAGCGTCAGCCCCAGCTCCCGGACGAAGGGCTCCACCAGTCCGTCCAGCAGGCTGGGGCCCGGAACGCCCTGGCCCTCGTGCGCCGCCAGCCGCATCCGCCGCCACAGGGCCGCGATGCGCTCCGGCTGCTTGCTGAAGACCCGGGCCGCCCCGGCCTTCTTCCGTCCCCGCTCCGCCGCCATGTCCGTTGTCGTCCGCATCGCGAGCAAAGACATAGCAAGGGCTTTGCCAACGCCAGACGGTTGCCGGTCCCCAGTGAAATCGCCCACTTGGGCAATGGGGCTGCCCTGAAGGGTGGCCGGAGGACGTAAATCCTACGGGGCGGGTGTTGAAAGGCGGGGGGCAGGGGAAGAACCTTCCCTGCCTGGGAACGCCGCGCCTCTCAGTGGAGCGTCGGCTTGGGCGGGCGGCCCGACGGGGCCTCGCCGTCCAGCTCGTACTCGCCGCTGGGGGACTCCAGCTCCTCGTCATCCCCGTCCATCCCGTCCGGGCCCTCCGGATGGCCCGCGCCCGACTCCAACGTCTCCGGCGCGCCCTCCAGGGCCTCCGGCTGGCTGGGCGCGGACGGATTGGGCGGGGCGGCGGGCGGGGTGGCGGCGGGCCACTCCGGCCAGGGGAGGGCGGGGGACAGCGGCTCGGCGCCGTCCACGGGGACGGGCCCCGCGGCGCGGGCGGCGGCGAGCAGGCGCAGCGCGGCGTCCTCGGCGGCGTCCTCCGCGGCCAGCTCCGTCATGCGGGCGGCCTTCTGGCGCATGCGGCGCGCGAAGGCGGCCACGCACAGGATGGAGGCCGTGAGCCACAGGAGCGCGGAGCTGGTGGTGAGCGGCAGCCAGCCGTAGCGGGCCGCGAGCCCCTCGCGCCAGTCCTGCTCCTCCAGCAGCAGCGACGTGCGGAAGGCCTTGCCGAAGGCCTGCTCGAAGGGCTCACCCGCGCGCACGCCGTCCACCAGCAGGCCCATGGCGTGCGCGCCGTGCTTGCCGGTGAGGAAGGCCACGAAGGCGGCGCTCTGGGCGTAGGCGATTTCGACGTCCGCGGGCACGTCCGGCCACTCGTCGGACAGGTCCTCGAAGTGGAAGACGCGCTCCTGGGTCACCGCGCGGAAGAGGGCGCTGTAGTGGGCGACGGAGAAGCGCTCGTCGGTGAGGTTCTGCGCCACGCCCTCCTGGAACCAGCGCGGCCAGTCCTTCGCGAGCTGGCCCAGCGCCACGTGCGCCAGCTCGTGCCGCAGCGTGGTGGGGCCCTCCGAGTCGCTCAGGCTGAGCGCGTCCAGCAGGATGATCTGATGCCCGGGGTAGGCGAGCGCCACGGCCCAGCCCGGAGGCTTGCCACCGGGGAGCGCCAGCGCCTCGAACTCCTGGCGGCCCACGCCCAGGCGGATTTCAGTGGTGCCCGGCCAGTCGCGCCCCAGCATCGCGCCGAAGGCGTCCCGCACGCCTTCAATCTGCCCGGCCAGGGCCCGGGCCGCGCCCGCCGCCTTCGCGGTGTGGAGGATGACGAAGCGCTGCGTCTTCAGCTCCCCCGCGACGATGGCCGGGCGGGCGTGGGGCACGAGCGCGGCGTCCGTGACGACGGCCTCCGTGGCGTGGATGCCCCGGGGGCCTTCCTCCTGCGCGAACACGCCCGGCGAGGCCAGCAGCATCATCAAGAAGGCGAACAGGCGGAGCATGCGTGGCCTCACGGTCCACCAGAGATAACAGCCTCGGCCGCCGCCGCATCAACCCCTTCCACCCTCAATCGCTTACGGCGCGACGTGTCACCCGCCACGAGTGTCACCTGGCGACGCGGCACGCCCAGCGTTTTGGCGATGAATTCCACCAGGGCCGCATTCGCTTCACCATCCACGGGCGGCGCGGCGAGCTGGATTTTAAGCTGGCCGTCATGCTCGCCCACCACCTTGGTGCGGGACGCGCGCGGCTGGACGAGCACCGTCAGCTCCACCCCGGCGGGTATGGCCTTGATCCAGGGGGCGGTCATGCGCGTGACGCTAGTCGTTGGAGGTGGCCTTCTTCTGCGACAGGAACGCGACGTTGTCCTCCACGCGCGCGTAGTCGCGGTCCGCGAAGGTGGGCGCGGCGAACGTCTCCAGCAGCTTGCGGTGGGCCTCCACCACGGAGCGCACCTGCGACTCGAACTGGGTGCGCTGGCGCTTGAGCTCGTTGATGTCCTCCACCACCTGCACCAGCCGTTGGTGGGCGCCGTGGACGATCTTCTCCGCCTGGTGCTCCGCGTCCGCGATGATGATCTCCGCTTCCTTCTTCGCGGCGTCCTTCAGGTCCTCGCTGATGCGCTGGGCGGTGACCATCGTCTCCTGGAGGGTGCGCTCGCGCTCCTGATGCTGCTCGAGCCGCGCCTGCGTGCGCTTCAGCTCCTCCTTGAGCGCGATGTTCTCCTTCACCACCTCCTCGAACTCGCCGGCGATCAGCTCCAGGTACGCGCCCACTTCGGGACGCGCGAAGCCGCGCATCACCGTCTCGAAGCGCTTCTGCCGGATGTCGAGGGGGGTGATCTTCATGCGCCCCAGTCTAACCCATACACGCGCGCACTCCAGGAATCGGCCCGGGCGGGGCGTCAGGCCCGGAGGGCAGACAGGCAGGCGTGTTTCAGGGCGCGGCGGCCGGGGCGGCCTCCCACTGCGACGCCACCGAGCGCGCGGCGTTCTGCACCGCGTAGCCCACGCGGCTGTCCGCGGCCACGTCCTGCACCACCCGGCGTGCGGTCTGCGTGCGCTGGTAGAGCAGCCCGCTCAGCGCTTGAATCTTCAGGGCGTCCGGCAGGCGCGGGTGGCGCACGACGTTGCCCAGGATCTCCTCCGCGCGGCGGTGCTGGAAGAGGGCCACCGCGCGCAGCGCGGCCTGCTGGATGCGCGGGTTCGGGTCCCAGATGAACGCGGCCAGCGGGTCCAGGGCGCGCGGGTCGCCCAGGAGCGCCAGGTCCTCGATGGCGAGCGCGCGGATCTCCTCCGGCGCGGGCTCCGCCGCCCACAGCAGACCCCTCAGGAGGGAGACGTCGGCGGCGCCGGCATCCACCGGGGGCCGCGCGGGGGCGGCGCGCTCCGCGGGGGCCTTGTCGGCCTTCGGGGCGGCCTTGGGCGCCACGGCCGGGGAGGCCGACGGGGCCTGGGCGTGCGCGGCGGCGGTCAGGAGCAGGGCGGCGGCGAGGAGCGGTCGCATGGGGCTCGTTCTACCCGAAACCCGGGAAGCCCGGCAGCGCACCGGGGCCACCCCCCGGGTCGTGCGCGACATTTTCTTGACGGGATCCGCCGCTGTGGGAGTTTGCCGGTGCTACAGGCGTGTTGCGAACGGAGGTCGAAGTCACCATGGGTGCGGCGGTCGCGAGCTGGCAGACACTGGAGAACGTCACGGTGGAGTGCACCCACTGCGGCGTGATGATGACACTCCAGCCCGGAACCCGGGTGAAGTACTACCGGTGCGGTTCGTGCCACCGCTGGGTGTCCAGCACCTACAGCGAGGTGTTCCGCGCGGACGCGAAGATGCGCACGCACCCGGTGAAGGACACCTCGGACGCGGACGCGCGCTTCGTGGAGGTGAAGGACCGGCTGGACAAGTGGCTCTCCGCCGTCCAGGAGCAGTGCCCGTACCAGACGCTGGGCGTGTCGCCGCTGGATTCGCCGGACGTGATTCGCGCGCGCTTCCACGCGCTGGCCCTGGAGCGGCACCCGGACCGGGGCGGCTCCGCGGAGCAGATGCGCGAGGTCAACGACGCGTACGAGCGCATCCTCAAGCACCGTCAGCGCAAGCGGCTGGAGGCCATGGCGTCCGGCACGTCCTCGCGCGCCACGCCCGCGTCCGTCCTGCCCGCGCGCAACAGGTAGAGCCAGAAGAGGGCTCCCAGCGACAGGCCCAGCCCCACCTTGGCCCAGGTGGGGAACAGGTGGCCCGGGGAGATGAAGCCCTCCACGAAGCCGATGCCGGCCAGGAAGGGCGCGCAGCCCACCACCAGCTTCACGGCTTCACGCCCGCGCGCCTGGAGCGCCTGCGCGCGCGGCAGTTCGCCGGGGTCGATGAGCGCCTGGCCCACCATCAGCCCCGCGCCGCCCGCGATGACGATGATGGACAGCTCCACGGGCCCGTGCGCGGCGATGAAGTCCAGGAAGCCCGCGGCCATGCCCTCGCGGAAGCACAGCGCCCCCACCGCGCCAATGAGCACACCGTTGTTCACGAGCGTGAAGATGGGCCCCACGCCCAGCAGGATGCCGGACGCGAACGCGAACAGCGTCACGGTGAGGTTGTTGGTCGCGATGCCGGAGGCCACGGCGTTGGGCGGCGCCACGGACAGCAGGTCATCCGTCCACATGCGCCCCTGCGCCACGTAACGCCGCACGCCCTCCGGCACCAGCAGCTCCGCGCCGCGCGGCTCCAGCGTCACCACCAGCGCGCCCAATAGCAGCCCCAGCACCAGCAGGCCCGCGCTCACGCCCACGAAGCGCGCCTCGCGGCGCAGGGTGGCGGGGAAGTCCCGGCGGAAGAAGTCGCGCGTGGAGGCCCAGCGCTCGCGCGGCGGCTGGTAGATGGCGCCATACGCCCGCGCGCACAGTTGGTTGAGGAAGCGGTGCGCGTCCGTGCCCGGATAGAACGTCTGCGCCCGCGCCAGGTCCGCGGCCGCGCGCCGGTACAGCGTGTCCAGCGTGCGCAGCTCCGCCAGGCTCAAGCGGCCCGCGCGCTGGCGCGTCAGCAGCGCCTGGAGCGCGTCCCAGTCCGGCCGGCGCCGCGTGACGAACGTGGGCAGGGGCGCGGCCATGTCAGTGGACCGCCTTCGCGCGCGTGCGCAGGAAGGCCTCCGTGGCCTCCGGCGACTGGAGCACCCGCGCGCGCTCCTCGTCCGTCAGGGACGCGCCCACGCGGTCCACCAGCCGCGCGCCCAGCCGCCGCCGCACCTCCGGCTCCAGGCCGGGCGCGCGCGACAGGAACGCCAGCACCAGCTCCACGTCCTCCGCGTCCAGGGGGCGGTGCGCGCCCGCGTCTGGCGCGTCCACCGCGGGCGCCTGCGTGTACTTGTCCAGGTCGATGGCCTCCTCGCGCACCAGCACGGTGCCGGCGAGCATGTCTCCCAACCGGCGGTGGCGTGAGTCCAGCAGCATGGTGATGCAGCCGGTGGCGTAGAGCACTGGCAGGAAGTCCACGGCACGGCAGAGGTTCCTCACCGCGCTTTCGAAGAAGCCCACCGGCGAGCCATCCTCTCGCACCACGCGGATGCGCAGCACCCGCTTGCCGGGTGTCTGTCCATGGAAGAAGACCTCCGCCAGCGTCCAGTACAGCCATTGCGTGGCGAAGAGGCCCACCGCGAGCAGTGTCTGCGTGAGCCCCGACAGCGCCTGGAAGGCCCCCAGCACGTCGGACACCAGCAGGGTGATGACGAAGTAGAGCGCCACCCAGAAGAAGAACAGCAGGCTCGCGTCCACCAGCCACGCGAGACAGCGGTAGCCGATGCCGGCCACGGGCAGGGACAGGGCCACCCGCTCGGGCGTGGCGACGTCGACATGGGGTGCGGGGGCGGAGGGAGTCATGCGCGCGGGACGCACAGCATACGCCCTTGCCATCCAGGACGCGCCATCTCCATGCATGCCGGGGCCTCGCCCGGGCATGGGACGAAACACCGATGAAAACATCCGAATCTGGACGCGGGACGTATGTCCCTGGGCTGACAGCGATCACGACCTGACGGACGAGGCCCTGGATTTCCATGCGTTCCGTGCGCAATTGACAGTCCTGCTCGGGTCCGTTCGCAAGAGGCCTTGGATGATGTTAGGGTCTCGGTTGGCTGGATTTGCTTGAAACGAAAAAGGAGGTTCGGCCCGGACGGGCCAGTTCGGCAGTCGCAGACGCAGTCCGCAGGGCAGCAGTCACAGGACCCCCGGATGGAGTTGAAGCGCGGTTCTCGCACGCTCAGCACAGGCGGAAGTTCCGCCGCGGTTCCACCGACTCCGGGGCAGGTTGAAGTCGACAGGTAGCATTGAAAGCAATTCGCCACGACGGCTGGGGGGCCATCGCATGGCAGCGAATCAATCGGCAGTTCGAATTTCGATTCTCGAAGGACCGTGGGCGGCCTGGCAGGGCCTTTCCGACGGGCTTCGGGGTGAGGGTCATTCCACTTCGGTGACGCGCGACGTGCGCGGCTTCCTGGACGGGCTCGGGACGGATCCACCGCAGGTGGCCATCCTGGACGTGGAGAGCGACGGCGAGGCCGCCATCGGGTGCTCCGTGACGGAGGGGCTCAACCTGCTGCGCGAGGCCCGCAAGCGCCGGCTGGAAGTGCGCATGCTGCTGCTGTCCGCGGTGAGCACGCCGGAGGTCATCTCCCAGTGCTTCGACGAAGGGGCCTCCGGGTATCTCTTCCGCGCGGGGCTGGGCGTGAACGCGGTGTCCTCCGCGGTCCAATCGCTGGTGCGGGGGGAGCGCCTCTTCCCGGTGCAGCTCCTGCGCAACGACTTCGAGCACCCGCCGGTGACGTCACCCACGGCGAGCGTCCTGTTGCTGCTCACGCAGCGCGAGCGCGAGGTGCTCCAGTACGTGGCGGGCGGGGCGGACAACCTGAAGATCGCCGCGCACCTGCAAATCGCGGAGCGCACGGTGAAGTCACACGTCACGCAGCTCTACCGCAAGCTGGGCGCGGAGAACCGCACCCAGCTCGCCCTGCGCGCCTGCCACCTGGGCGTCAGGCCTCCGCCGGACCTCTAGCGGGGCCGGCCCACCCTCCCCGTTGAAGCGGGGAGGGCGTGGTGGGAAGCGCACGCGGCCTTCAGTTCTTGTTGCGGGCCGCGTCCTCTTCCATCTTCTTGCGGAGGCTCAGGGGACGCATGTCCGTCCAGACCTCCTTGATGTACTCCAGGCACTCGGCCTTCAGGCCCTGCTTGCCGGCGTCCTTCCAGCCCAGCGCGTTCTCACGGTCCGCGGGCCAGATGGAGTACTGCTCTTCGTGGTTCACGACGACCTTGTAAACGGTCGTGTCTTCGCGCTCGTCGCTCATGGGGTGTGACTCCTGGAAGCTGGGGACCCCCCTTTCGTCGCACACCCAGGGAAAAGCGGTCAAGGTAGGCGGTTGCGACAAATCCCGGTCCTTCCCGGGAGGGGGGATCCGCGCCCGGCCGCCCGCCGGGACCGCCCCCGGAAGCCGCCTCCGTGACACGAGCGGCACGGGGCGCGGATACTCGGCCGCATGCGCATCTGGAAGAACGCCGTGTCGGGGCTCGTGCTCCTCCTGGGGGGCGCCTGGGCCTCGCTGGCCCTGGCCCTGACGGGGACGGGGCCGGAGGGGCCGCACGGGGCCCGGAGCCTCGTGGCGGGGGCCCTGGTGGCCCTGGCGGTGGCGGCCTGGCGGTGGCGTTCGCGGCGCTGGGGCGTGGCGGTGATGCTCCTGGGCTGCCTGTCCGTGTACGGGTGGGTGCGGACGTTCCAGCCCTCCAACACGCGGGACTGGGCGCCGGACCTGTCGCGGGCGCCATGGGCGGAGGTGGCCGGGACGCAGGTGACGCTCCACGACGTGCGCGACTTCCGCTACCGCAGCACCACGGACTGGGACCCCGCCTGGTACACGGCCACCTACGACACGGACGCACTCACGGACGCGTCGTTCATCGTGGAGCCGTTCTCCGGCTTCTATGGCGCCGCGCACACGATGGTGAGCTTCGGCTTCCAGGACGGCCGCCACGTGGTGTTCTCCGTGGAGGTGCGGCGCGAGCAGGGGGAGACCTTCTCCGCGCTGGGGGGGCTGTTCCGCCGCTTCGAGCTCACCTACGTCGTGGGCGACGAGCGGGACCTGGTGCAACTGCGCTCCAACTTCCGCCATGACGACGTGTATGTGTATCCGGTGAACGCGTCGAAGGAGCGCATCACCGCGTTCTTCATGGACATGGTGCGGCGGATGAACGGGCTGCACACGCAGCCGGAGTTCTACGACACGCTCACCAGCAACTGCACCACCAACCTGGTGCACCACTTCGAGAAGGTGGCCACGAAGGACGTGCCGTACGACCACCGCACGCTGATGCCGGCGTTCTCGGACGCGCTCGCGTACGAGCTGGGCATCATCGACACGGACGTGCCGCTGGAGCAGGTCCGCCAGCGCTACCACATCAACGCGCGAGCGCTGGCCGCGCAGGGGCGGGACGACTTCTCCGCCCGCATCCGCGCGCCGCTGGAGACCGCCGCCGCGCCGGTGCCCTGAGCCCTGGCGCCGTCTGGCTTCAGGTGCCCGTCGCGGCCCGGGGCTGCTCGGGCATGGGGCCGCGCTTCAGGTGCTTGTCGTAGTGGGCCTCCAGCGCGGTGAAGTAGCCGCGCTCGTCCCACATCTCCTGGAGGAGCCGGTCCGTGAGGGACCGCACCTCCGCGCTCTCGTCCTTCGGGTCGGGCACGCGGGCGCCGCCGCGCTTCGGATCCAGGAAGGCGCGGGTGGCCTCGGCCATCAGCACCCGGCTGCCGCGGAAGAGCCGGCGCAGGGCCTGGTTGATGGGGCGGGCGTCCATCTCCGAGCAGGCGGCGACGATGGCGGCCTGCACCCTGCGGGGCGCGTCCCCCTGGAGCGAGGCCGCGTCCAGGTCGCCTCGCTCCAGCGCGTGGTGCAGCAGGTAGCCGTGGTGCAGGCACACGCTCGTCAGGTCCACGCAGTCCTTCACCCAGAGGACGAAGAAGACCTTGCGGAACACCTTTCGCACGGGGAAGAGGGCCACGGCCTTGAGGTAGGACACCAGCCGTCCGCCCAGGCCGCGCGCTTCGTATGAGCCGGCGAGCACCGCCACGGCCTTGTCCGGGGCTTTGAGGCCCTTGTCCTTGAGCTGGTCGCGCACGGACTGCTCGCGCACCTGGCGCAGGGCGTAGTCGTCCAGGAAGGGCACGGGGATGAGCGGGGTGAGCCCGGCCGCCACGGCGTGGAAGGCCACGCGGGCGAGCGAGGGCGGCACGGCGTTCGGCGGACGGGCGTGGGTGGAATCATCCATGGCGTGGTTCATAACCGCTTCCGCCCGGGCCGCCTTCCGCCGGTAGAGTGGGATTGTCATGAACCCGGCGCGAGCCAGGGGGCAGGGAAAGGTGTTGGACCGCATGAAGGCGAAGGCGAAGCAGGAGCTCCCCGTCGTGCCCTTCGCGTCGGAGAAGGCGTGGGAGAAGTGGCTGGAGAAGAACCACGTCGACTCGCCGGGGGTCTGGGTGAAGCTCGCCAAGTTGGAGTCCGGCATCCCGTCCGTGACGTACGCGCAGGCGCTGGAGGTGGCGCTCTGCTACGGCTGGATCGACGGGCAGAAGGGCGCGCTCGACTCGGAGTACTGGCTCCAGCGCTTCACGCCGCGCAAGCCGCGCAGCAAGTGGTCGAAGATCAACTGCGGCAAGGTGGAGACCCTGGTCGCCGCCGGACGCATGAAGCCCGCGGGCCTGCGCGAGGTGGAGGCCGCGCGCGCGGATGGCCGCTGGGAGGCGGCGTACGCGGGGCAGAAGACCATGGAGGTGCCGGAGGACCTGACGCTCGCGCTGGAGAAGAACCCGAAGGCGAAGGCGGCCTTCGCCACGCTCAAGGGCGCCAACCGTTTCGCCATCCTCTTCCGGCTCCACGACGCGAAGAAGCCGGAGACGCGCGCGCGGCGGCTGGAGAAGTTCATCGCGATGCTGGAGGCCGGGGAGCTGATCCACGGCTGATGCCGGTCGCGATGACTGGCTAAGGCAGGATGCGCTGCAGGAGCGCGCTGCCCGCGATGAGGTGCGCGCGGGTCTCGCCGCTCATCAGCGACGCCGCCATGCTTACCCCCAGCGGCTGCTGCCGGAAGAACGCGGTCTCGCGCATCGCGAACTCCCAGATGTTGGAGGGCGTCGCGGGCCGGTTGAGCAGCTCGCGGTTCGCCTCGTAGAAGTCACCCACCTGGCCCGCCGCCGCCTCGCGTCCCGCGGCCTGTCCCGCGCGTGCCTGCTCCTGCATCCGCTGGAGCAGGTGGGGGGCCATCTGGGACTGGGCCATGCCCTCCACGCCCAGGGCCGCCGCGCCCGGCGCAGCACCTGCCGCGTAGCCCACCGCGCCCATCGCCTGCATCGCGCCGGACAGCAGCGGGCGGATGGCCGCGCCCACCGAACCCGGGGGCGCCTGCCGCACCACCTCCAGCGCCCGCTCGCGCTGCCCCATCGGCGCCGGACCGCCCGCGCCCGTCAGGTTCACCGGGGCCGGAGCGCGGGGGCCCTCGAAGCCATCCTGTTGCAGCGCCACCTGCCGTGGCGTGCGTGCGGGCGCGGCCGGAGCCGTGGAGGCGGCTGGAGCCGCCGGACGGGCCTCCGTCACCGGGTTGGACACGGGGAGCGAGACACTCCGGTTGCCGACTGGACCTATGTTTCCCATGTCTTCCACTTTAACACGGGTTCCTCCGGCCCTGCCGTGGCCGGGTAGCCTCGGCGGCATGAGCACCCCGATTGATTCCGTCATGCGCGTGGCCTACCGCGGCGCCTATCACCTGGCGCTCGCGTGGTGGTTCGTGCGCCGTCCGCGCACGGAGGGCACGCTCGTGGGGGTGTGGCGGGGGCGTGAGGTGTTGCTGCTGCAGAACTCCTACAAGCAGGCCTTCTCGTTGCCGGGCGGCGGCCGGCACCGCGGCGAGTCTCCGGAAGAGACGGGCGCCCGGGAGCTGCGCGAGGAGGTGGGGCTGCACGTGCCGGCCTCGAGTCTGCGCGTCGTGTGCGAGCTGCGTCACACGGACGAGTTCAAGCGGGACCTGTGCCACTTCGTCGAGCTGGAGCTCGCCGCGGAGCCCCGGCTCGTGCTCGACCAGCGCGAGGTGGTGTGGGCCCGGTGGCTCGACGTGGAGACCGCGCTGCGCCTGCCGCTCATGCCCGTGGTGCGCGCCTACCTGGAGGATGCCGCGCGGCGGAGGTGATTCGTGCCCTCTCGCCCGTCCCCCTGGCGTGGAGGCGGCCTCACCCCTGTCTTGCACCCGCCAGTTCGCCACCCCACCTTTCGGTGATTGGGATTGAACCGGGACGGAGGCGGACCGTGCTTCAGGAAGCCAGGACGACACCTTTGCAGAACGTGGGGCGCGGCGTGTTGGGCTCGTTCATGGTCGGGGCCGGCGCGGGGCATCTCTCCTTCGCGCGCGGACCATTCCAGGCGCAGGTGCCGGACTGGGTGCCCATGGACAAGGACCTCGTCGTCCTGCTCTCCGGCGTGGTGGAGATCGGCCTCGGGCTGTCGCTGCTCTTCGACAAGCGCCACCGGGTTCCCCTGGGGCTGAGACTGGCGGCCTTCTTCGCGGCGGTCTTCCCCGGCAACCTGCATCAGTACGACAAGCGCCTCTCCGCGTTCGGTCTGGATACGGACCGCAAGCGCCTGGCGCGGCTGTTCTTCCAGCCCGTGCTGATGGCCTGGGCGCTCTGGTCCACCGGTGCCCGGAAGGCGTTGCGGTAAAGACAGACGCTCGCGGAGGACGGCGGACTACTTCGCTTCGCCCATGACTTCCATGGTGTGCTTGAGCCGCTCCAGGCCCAGGCGCACCAGCGCGCCGCGCAGGTCGGGCTGGCCCAGGAAGGCCTTCCTGAACACCTCGCGCTCCAGCTTGAGCAGCGTGCAGGGCGTCACGGTGCGCACGGTGGCGGTGGCCAGCCGGCTGCGCAGCAGGGAGATCTCCCCGAACAGGGCGCCTTCCTCCAGCTTGGGATAGGCGGACTGGCGGCCGTCGCTGTGCGTGTGGAAGACCTCGCACTGGCCCCGGATGAGGACGTAGAGCGCGTCCCCTGGCTGGCCTCGGGTGAGCAGCGTCTCACCGGCGGGGACGGTGCAGGGGACGAACGAGTCTCCCAGCTCGTGCTGCACCTCCGGGGGCAGGGCGGCGATGAGCGGGTTGCTGCGCAGCGCGTCCGCGAGCAGGCGCTCCCGGGCGGCGACCTGCATCTGTTCGCCCTTCACGCCGTAGTCCTTGCCCAGCTCCCGGACGCCGGCCTGGGTGAGCTCCAGCAGCACGGCGTCCTCCACCGTCACGATGGTCGCGGTGCGCTGCGTGCCGGTGAGCAGCGCCAGCTCCCCGAAGAACTCGCCGGCCCCCAGGCGGCCGACCTCCGTGTTGCCGCCGGGTTCGCCGCCGCGAAGCACCGCGACGCGGCCCTCCAGCACCACGAACATGGAGTGTCCCGGGTCGCCCTCGCGCACCACCACCTGGCCCGCGGGCAGGTAGCGTGTGCAGACGGGCGGCGGCGCGGGGGCGCCTTCCGCCTCCGCCTGGGCGCCGGTCGCCACCGGGTGCGCCGAGGAGGCCGCGGGCGACTGTCCGGCCGCCGGAGCCGGGGCGGACGGGTGGGCGGACAGCAGGGCCTGCAGGCGCGCGAACAGGGACATGGTGCGCGAATGCTACCGGCCCGTCCTCGCGGAAACTGTGAAGCGCTTCACAGGCGGCGTGGAGGCGGCCTGAAAGACAGCCAGGCGGCCAGGAGGAGTCATTGAACAGGGATTGACGGACGTTCGCCACGTCTGTGTTCATCCCACCCGCCACGGCGGGGTGGACGCCGGGGATGGCGTGGCCGGACCGGTACGCCCTACAGTCCCGGGCCCATGGGAGACACGCTGGACGTCGTGGTGGACCTGGGGGACGTGGGAGAGACGGCCGCGGACGCCGTGCTGCTGAAGTACGCGCAGGGCTTCCACGGGGCGGACGGCGCGGTGGCGCGCCGGCTGGAGGCAGCGGGCGTGGCCATGGACGCCTTCGACCTGCTCCCGGGGGACCACCGCTTCATCGAGTCGCGCCGGACTCTGGGCGCCCCGTGGGTGCTCTTCCTGGGCACGGTGCGCCTGAGACAGTTCGGCTACCACGAGATCCGCCAGTTCGCCGTGCGCGCGCTCCAACTGCTGGAGCCACGGCATGAGGTGCGTCACCTCGCGTGCACGGTGCACGGTCCCAACTACGGGCTGGACGAGGACGAGGCCGTGCTGGCCCTGGTGGGTGGTTTCGTGGACGCGTTCCAGCGGGGCAGCGGCCCTCGCGACCTGGAGCGCATCACGGTGGTGGAGCTGAACCCCAAGCGGGTGGAGCGGCTGCGAAAGGCATTGGCGCTGGGGCTGGGGCTCACGCCGGGAGTGGAGCCGCTGATGGGGGCCACGGGCTTCCGCGTGCGGCGGACGTCGCGCTTCGTCCAGGCGCCGTCCATGGCTTCCGCGGGCGCGAACTCCCAAGAGAAGCCCCATGCGTTCGTGGCGATGCCCTTCGCGCAGGAGCTGGAGGACACCTACCACTACGGCATCCTTCACCCCGTGAAGGCGGCGGGGCTCCTGTGCGAGCGGGTGGACCAGGCCGTCTTCGACGGGCCCATCATCCAGCGCATCCGGGACCGCATCGACACCGCGAAGGTCGTCATCGCGGACCTGTCGCTGGCGAACCCCAATGTCTATCTGGAGGTGGGCTATGCCTGGGGACGCGGCAAGCCCACCCTGATGCTGGTGCGCGACGTGAAGGAATTGCGCTTCGACGTGTCCAGCTACCGGTGCCTCGTCTACCGGAACATCCGGCACCTGGAGGAGCTGCTCACGCAGGAGTTGAAGCGCATCCCCTGAGCGTGTGGCGCGGTCAGTAGGGGGCGCAGGTGACGCCCTCGCAGTTGCCGGCGCCGTTGTTCCGCGCGACGTTGCCGCCCCCGTCGAAGGCGGTAGGCGCGTGGATGCCCCAGCCCGTGTTGCCCAGGGCCACGTTGCCCAGCACCGTGGGCGTACTGGCCGGGAGGACGCGGAGGCCGTCACCGTTGTTCCGGAGGAACCGGTTGGCGCGGACGATGCCGGTCTGCGGGAGGCTGACGATGGGCGTGTCTTCCAGGGTCAGCCCGCCCGCATTGTCCCAGAAGGTGTTGCCCTGGATGTAGACCTGGAATGAGCCGGCTGTCAGCCCATTGTCATTGCCCACGATCCAGTTGTTGATCATGTCGAGCTGGACCACGTTCCAGATGGGCGTCTCCGTGGGAGCGAACGACGCGTTGTTCGCGATGAGCGTGTTCTCGAAGCGGAACCGTTCGCAGATATCCCGGCCCCCGATGGGCACGGTCGTGGAAGCGACGGCGTCATTCCGCGCGAAGACGCTCGACCGGACGCGGGCACTGCCGGCGAAGCAGTAGATGCCGACTTTGTTCCCCGTGAAGGTTGAATCGAGGACGTCGGCCGCATGGGTATCCAGGTAGATGCCGAGGCGGTTGTTCTCGAAGTGGCTCGACCTCACGTCGAACGAACCGAGGGATGCGTCGATCTCGCTTCCGAGCCCGACGTCATTGCCGATGAACCGCGAATTCGTGACGAGGAAGGAGGTGGTGGAGAAGAAGTTGTAGATGGCGGTGCCGTTGACCGCGAACGTGAGCTTGTGCACCCGCAGGGAGTCGACTCCCTCGGTCTGGATGCCTCTTGCGAACCCGCGAATCGTGCCGTTGCGCACCATGCTGGTGCCGGTGACCACGATGCCCAGGGTGTCTTGCCGGACCGGACTCGAGCGGCGCACGGTGTGGCCACCCAGGTCGAGGACGATGCCATCCCCTTCGATGCGGAGTGCGGGCTCGTCCGTGCCCGGGCAGGAGAGGTCATGCGTGAGCTTCGTGTGCTGGGTGATGACGTCGCCACACTGGACGTCGCATTCGACCGGCTTCGCTTGCTGGAGCCGGGCGTCGAGCGCCTCCCTGTCCGACGCGAGCGCCGCGGGTGCTCCCAGGAACAATGCGCCGATGGCCGCCGTGACAGAAAAGCCCTTTGCCTTATGCATGCCGCCTCCCCGCCGGAAGTCGTTCCGGCGACCGGCGAAATGCTAGACATGGCACCGTCAGCGGCATCCCCTCTGCCAGTGGCAGCGCGCGGACCAGTGGATGACAACCTGGCTGCACGCTGGGGCGGTACGGCCTGTCACCAGCCCCGCGCTGTGACCTCCCATGTCGCCACCTGCGTGTCACCCCGCACGACGTGCAGTCGCGGATGCTGGGGGACGGAAACACAGACATGGTTGGGCACCACACGCACCCGCTCGCCGATGCGCGGGCGCCACGTCGTGCCGGACACGTCCAAGAGGCCGTGCTCCTCCGACAGGTTCTTCACCACGACCTCCGGCCGGTCCAGCACGACGCCATAGCCCGGCGCCAGCCCTTCCTCCTTCACCAGCGCCTTGGCTCCCGCGTCGATGACCACCTGGCCCGGCACGGCCGTGCTCACGACGGTGGCCAGTACGGAGTAGGCGCACTCCGTCCAATCACACGCGCCGATGACCGCGGCGTTGCGGTCGTTCAGCGCGTTGAGGCCGGGGCGGATCTCCGTGAGGCCCTTCACCGTATGGGATTGCCAGAGCGTCGGCGTGGAGCCGCCACTGACCACCTCCGGCGGCAGACCCGCGGCCTTCAACGCGTCCACGAACGTCGTGACCGCATCGGACTGCGCCTGCATCACGGCGGGCAGCTCCGCCTGCGGGACGCGGATGTGGCCCGCGTAGAAGGTCAGCCCGCGAAACGCAACCCCAGACATGGACGCCGCCGCGCGCGCCAGGGCCAAGGCTTCATCCGGCGTGCGCAGCCCCACGCGGCGCATGCCCAGGTCCACCTCCACGAGCACGCCCACGGTGCGCCCGGCATCCCGCGCCGCTCGCGCCAGCCCCTCCAGCACTTCAAGGGAGTCGAGCGCCACGGTGAGCCTCATGCGCGAGGGCAGGGCCATCAGCCGCGCCAGCTTGCGCGCGCCCACCGGCGGATACGCGAGCAACACGTCGTCGGACACGGACGCCATGACCTCGGCTTCCAGGAGGGTGGCCACCGTGACGCCGGAGGCTCCCGCCGCGACCTGCATCGCGCCCAGCTCCGCCGTCTTGTGCGTCTTCGTGTGGGGACGCCAGCGCAGGCCGTGCTCGCGCGCATAGGTCGCGACGCGCTGGAGGTTCCGCTCCACGCGGTCCAGGTCCACGATGGCGGCGGGCGTGTCGAGGGAGTCGAAGAGGGGCGAGGACATACGGCGCATGCTGGCACTGCGCTCCTCGCCCCGTCATCCGAATCGCCGGCCTTGCGTTCGCGGGGCTACGCCGCCGGTTCGAAGCTCACCGTGGGCCGCTGCCAGCTCCAGCCGCCGCCCTTCAACGCTTCCGTCGCCTGCGCATCCAGCACGCGCAGCGCAGCGAGCACGTCCGCGGGCGGGCGGGGCGCTCCCGGCGCGCTCTCCACCTCGAAGCGCGGGGGGATGCCGGCGGCGTCACGGCCGCCCATCACCACGCGGATGCGGCAGTTCTGCGGGGACAGCTCCGTCTCCCCGGACCAGGACACGTCCTGGACGAAGAGGTCCACCGCGCCCGGGGCCTTCTGCCCGCGCAGCCGCGTCACCACCGCGTCCAGCGACCCCTTCGCGCGCGCGTTCCGCTTCTTGCCAAGGCGGGTGAGCGACCACCAGACCAGGCCGCCCGCGACGATGGGCGACAGAACGAAGTAGGGGATGAGCGGGCTCATGGGGCGGCAGGCTGCCACGAAACGCGGAAGAAGAAACGCCCGTCTCCAGGCCTCGGGGCTCCGGAGACGGGCGTGAAGAGAAGCACGGCTACTGCGGCGAGGGCGCGGAGACCTTCTTCGTCGCGTTGGGCTTGTACGTCATGCCCAGCTCGTTGAAGACGAAGGAGTAGACGTCCACCTCCTCCTCGATGCGCGCGGACAGCGGCGTGCCCATGCCGTGGCCCGTCTCCGCGTTGGCGCGCAGCAGGATGGGCTTGGGGGACGCCGACGCCGCCTGCATCCGGGCCACCATCTTGCGCGAGTGGAACGGATCCACGCGCGGGTCATTGGCCCCGGAGGTGAAGAGCACCGGCGGGTACTTCGTCCCGTCCTTCACGCGGTGCACCGGCGAATAGCCATACAGCGCCTTGAACTGCTCCGGGTCCTTCACCGAGCCGTACTCCGTGACGTTGAACTGGCCGTTGGGCGTCAGCTCCGTGCGCAGCATGTCGTAGATGCCCACGCGCGCCACCACCGCGCCGTACTGCTCCGGGTGCTGCGTCAGGGCCGCGCCCATCAGCAGGCCGCCGTTGCTGCCGCCCTGGATGGCCAGCTTCTTCGGCTGCGTGTACTTCTGGGCCACCAGCAGCTTCGCGCACGCGTAGAAGTCGTCGAACACGTTCTGCTTGTTCGTGAGCGAGCCGGCCTTGTGCCACTCCTCGCCGAACTCGGAACCGCCGCGCAGGTTCGCCACCGCGAACACGCCGCCCTGCTCCAGCCACATGCCCGTCAGCGGGCTGTAGCCCGGGTTGATGGACACGTTGAAGCCGCCGTAGCCGGTGAGCAGCGTGGGGTTGTTCCCGTTCAGCTTCGTGCCCTTCTTCTTCAGGATGGTGAGCGGCACCTTGGTGCCGTCCTTCGAAGTGGCCTCCGTGCGCACCACCTCCACGTCGCTCATGTCGATGGGCGCCGTGCGCGCCAGCGCCGTCTTCGTGAGCTTGTTGTCCGCCGCCGAGTAGCGGAACCACGCGGCCGGCTGGGTGAAGCTCCCGTTGACGATGAGCAGGTCGTCCGCGCCCTGGCGCACCAGGCCGCCCACCGCCGACACCGGCAGCGTGGGCACCAGCCCCAGCTCCTTGCCCGTCAGGTCCACCATGCGCAACTGCGAGGGGCCCCCCAACTGCTCCAGCAGGTACAGGCGGCTCTTCGTCGGCACCACGGCCTGCACCGTCGCCTTGCCCTCGGGGACGACCACGGTCGCCTTGTCCAGCGTGGGCGTGGCCAGCGGCAGGCGCAGCACCTTGCCGCGCGACGCGTCCTTGCGGCTGAGCAGGTACGCCGCGCCGTCGCTGCCGAAGCGCGCCGCCACCACCTTGTCCGCGTACTTCGCCACCTGCGTCCACGTGCCCTTGGGGCCGTGCAGGTACAGGTCGAACTCGCCGCCGTCGCCGTTGGCCACGCGCGCGAAGGTGTACTGACCGTCGTCGCTGGACTCCAGGTCCGTCATCGCGATGCGCGGGAAGTCCTTGCCCAGCGCGTACGTGTCCTTCTCCGTGGGCGTGCCCAGCGCGTGGAAGTACACCTGCTGGTACACCTCGCGGTCCACCGGTGGGCGCTCCTCGCCGCGCGGATAGCGCGTGTAGAAGAAGCCCGTGCCCTGCGCGTTCCACGCCAGGCTGCCGCCCGCCGTGCCGCCGTTGACGCGGGGGACCAGCTCGTTGGGCATCGCCTTCGCGGACGCCACGTCCCACACCGTCACGTCACCGCTCTCCGTGCCGCCCTTGGACATGGACACGGCGACCTTCTTGCCGTCGTGCGACAACTGGAACCAGTCGATGGTCGTCTTGCCGGACGTGTCCACGACCGTGGGGTCCACCAGCACGCGCTCCTTCGACGTGTCGTCCAGCGAACCCACCACGATGAGCGTGGGCTGCTGCTTGGGCGGCTGGAACTTCAGCCCCAGGAGCGTGCCGCCCTGTTCGTCCAGGCCGCCGTAGGAGGGCGACTTCCAGGACAGGAGCTCCGTGATGCGCTGGCGCAGGGGCTCGCGGCCCGGGAGCTTGTCCAGGTACGCGCGCGTGAACGCGTTCTGCGCGTCGGTCCACTGCTGCACCTGGGGGTCGGTCGCGGACTCCATCCACTGGTACGGGTCCGTCACGGTGGTGCCGTGGTAGGTGGCCTCCACGGGCTTCTTCTCCGCGGCGGCGGGCTTCGCGGGCGCCTTGCCCGCCGCTCCGGACACGAGCGGCAACAGCAGCGCGGCGGTCGTCACTGCGATTCTGGACTTCATGGTTCACCTCGCATGCGGGTGGTTCCCTGCGGGACGCTCAGCGCAGGGGCAGCTCCACCAGGGCGGTGGAGAAGGTGTCGAAGGTCTCGTTGGCGTTGGGCTTGGTGCCCTCGTCCATGTTGCCGAGCATCAGCGCGAAGACGACGCGCGGGTGCTCCGTGTCGTTCGGCCGCTCCGCCACGCCCACGAAGCACTTCTGGCCCGTGAGCGTGCCCGTCTTCGCGCGGAGGCGGCCCGCGGTGGACGCCGTCGTCTTGCGGCCCGCCAGCGTCCCGTCCACGCCCAGCACCGGCAGGCTGTCCACCAGCGCGGCGCCATACGGCTCCTGGAGGCTGGTGAGCAGCACGCGCGCCATGCCCCGGGGCGTGGCCAGGTTGTAGCGGGACAGGCCGCTGCCATCCACCGGACGCAGGTCCTTGGTGGGCACGCCCCGGCGCGCCAGCTCCGCCACCAGGGCCGTGCGCAGCGCGGTGTAGCCCTCCTGGCCGGTGCGCTCGCGGGCGAAGCGCATGCCCAGCCGCTCCGCGTACAGGTTGAGGCTCTCCTTGTTGGTCGCGCGCACCAGCTCCGACAGGGGCGGGCTGATCAGCTCCACCAGCGGTGACGGCATGGGGGGCAGGGGCGGGGTGGGGGCCTCCAGGGACAGCGGCAGCCGCGTGACTCCGTGCCGCGCCAGCGCGTCGTCCACGCACGCGGCGAAGAGGGCCTCCGGCGCGTCCACGGACAGCTTCACGGCGGCGGACTGCGGGCAGGGCCCGCCCGTGGGGGAACGCCACGTGCAGCGCACGCCGCCGCCTCCGCGCACGCAGGCCAGGTTCGCGCGCTCGGCGTTGACGTCCACGTTCACCACCGCGGACAGCGTGGCGAAGGCGGGGGTCCACTGCACGGAGGGCGCGTCCGCGCAGGTGGCGCCGGGGGCGCGCGCCAGCGCCAGGTCCACCACGTTCTCGCGGAAGACGAAGGGCGTGGGCGGCGCGCTGTAGGCGTACGCCGCGTCATCCCAGGCCCAGCCCGGCCCCATGCCGCCGTCCAGGCCGTCCGTGCCGGAGATGCGCACGTTGCCGCGCCACTGGTGGATGCCGCGCGCCTGGAAGGCCTCCGCGATGCGGTCGCACGCGAGCGCCGTCTCCGGGAAGCGCCACGAGCCCAGCGACGGGTCCCCGGACGCCTGCGCCACCACGTCGCCCAGGAACAGGCCTCCTGTCTGCGAGCCCTCCAGGAACACCGGCGTCGTGAAGCGGAAGTCCGCCCCCAGCGCGGACAGCGCGGCGGAGGTGGACACCACCTTCATGGTGGACGCGGGCAGAAGCCGCACGTTCTCGCGGTGGGTGAAGAGGGGCTCGCCGGTGCGCGCGTCCACCACGTACGCGCCCGCGAGCGCGCCGTCCGCCTCCAGGGTCTCCAGCAGGGCCTTCGTCACCCCGGGCAGGGTGTCGCGCGGGGCGCCGCCCGGCGTGGCGGGCGTGTGGGTGCAGGCGGACAGGAGGAGGGCAACGACGCTGGCGGGCAGGAGGGCGCGGCGCATGGCGGCGGCCACCGTATGTCGCGTGCCAGGGAGTGTCATGGATTCCCGCCAGCGGGGTGGGGCGGAAGAAGTGCACGGTTGGACGGCGCCCGGGCAAACGGCTTCTGGCGCGGCCTATTCCCGGCGCTTCGCGTCCAGCCACACCGAGTGCCTTGACGCGGCGTCACAGGCCCCCCATCCTGCCGCGCCCCATGCCTGTCCTACGTGGTGCCGTGACCTTTTCGCGCTTCCGGACCGAGCCGGCCAAGGATGCGCCGTCCGACGTCAAGCGCTGGATGACCAAGGGACTCAAGTCCCATGCGTTCGAGCCCATCGACCGCCGCTCCGAGGAGGAGCGCGCCGCGGGGTTTGTCGAGCTGGAGAACCCGGAGTCCTCCGAGTTCGCCACCGGCAACCTCTTCTATGGCGAGTACGCCCTCTTCGCCTTCCGCATCGACACGCTGAAGGTGCCCGCGTCGATGATGAAGTCGGAGCTGGACAAGTGGTCCGCCGCCTTCGCCAAGGAGAACGGCCGGCCGCCCGCGCGCGCGGAGAAGAACAAGCAGCGCGCGGAGCTCAAGCAGCTCCTGCGTCAGCGCGCGGTGCCGCGCACCAGCACGCTGGACGTGACGTGGAACCTGAAGACGCACACGGTGCAGGTCTGGGCCGCGTCGCGCAAGACGGTGGATGAGATCTGCGTGGCGCTGGAAGGCGCCCTGGCGGTGAAGGTGATTGGCATCACGCCCGCGTCCATGGCGCAGCGCGCGGGCATCGACGAGAAGGCCCTGGGCCCCACGGCGGAGCTCATTGGCATGGACCTGCCGGCGACGGCTTCGGTGGAGGGCGCCCATGGCGAGGCGTGAGCAGGCGAGGGAAGAGGCGGCGTTCGCGCGGGGCGATGTCGGCGTGGACGGCGCCGCCACGGAAGAGGAGAAGGACGAAGCCGAAGTCGAAAAAGGCAAGGCGCGCGAACAGCTCCTGCGCGGCCGGGCCTACCTGGGCCGCGAGTTCATGACGTGGCTGTTGTGGCGCTCGGAGTCGGGCGACCCGCTGGTCGAGCACGACGGCGCGGGCGTCGTCGTCCTCTTCCTGGGCAAGGTGGTGCTGCGGGGCGTGGCGGGCGACGTCACGGAGATGAGCGCCAAGGGAACGCTGGCGCCGTATTCGGAGAACGTGCGCCACTCGCTGGACCGGGGCCTGCTGGTATCGCAGGCGCGGCTGCGCCTGTCGCACGGCGAGCGCGAGTACGAAGTCACGCTGGATTCGGAGTTCCTGGACATCCGCGCCGCCAAGCTGCCCGCGCTCATGACGGAGGAAGAGGATGATCAGCTCTCCGAGCGTCTGGAGTTGACCGAGCAGCTCTCCGCCATCGTGGACGCGCTGGTGCAGGACTTCCTGGCCGTGCGCGCCGGCCGCGCCTGGAGCAAGCAGGTGGTGCCCGCGATGAAGGAATGGATGAAGGGCGAGGAGAAGGGGAGCGACCTGCTCTCCAAGGCCGCCCGAGCCCGGGGCCGTGACGCCCGCGCCGCCCGGGGCTGAGCGCCTCCTGTTTGTCCTGTGCTCCTTTCCCTGAAGGAGCACAGTGCGGCATTCGCGGTTCAACAGGGGGGCGCACACGACGCCCTCCGACCCAGATTCAGCCGCGCAATACCCCTTCTCCGCTGATGACGCTTCTGGTCGGGCACACTCAGCGTGCGGCCTGCCATGGCTCGAATCCAGTCTTCTGCATTTGACTGCTGGGCGGCCTTCATGGCGAGCGATAGCCTCCAGGGGCTCTTGAGGGGAGACTGGGACGCATGGACGTTTTCGCGCTGCGGGACAGCGTCATCGGCGAGTACGAGCGGTTCGCCACATCATTCACCACGATTCGCGCCGCGGACCTGCGCACGAAGCTCAAGGCCTTCTATGCGGCAGGGACCTACTGGCCGGAGCCCCTGATCCAGCTGAACCCGCACTACCAGGAAGGCCGCACGCAGGCTGAACTGGTCAAGGGCGATGTCCTGCACCCGAAGTGCCCCGACCTGTTCCGCTCGACTGCGGGCCATCCTCTTCCGCTGCACAAGCACCAGGAACTCGCGGCGATCCTGGCCACGACGGGGGCGAGCTACGTCGTCACCACCGGCACAGGCTCAGGTAAATCCCTGTGCTTCTTCGTGCCCATCGTCAGCGCCGTGCTGAAGGAGCGTGACGCCGGGGCTCCTCGCAGAACACGCGCCATCATCATCTACCCGATGAACGCCCTGGCCAACTCGCAGCTCGAGGAACTTGAGAAGTATCTGGGCAAGTCCGGCGATGCGCCGGTCACCTACGCTCGCTATACCGGCACGGAAAAGCAGCAGGAGCGGGAAGCCATTGCGCGCAATCCACCCGATATCCTCCTGACGAACTTCATGATGCTTGAGCTGCTGATGACGCGGCAGGATCCCGTCGATCGGCAGGTGATGGCGAACTGCGAGGGGTTGCGCTTTCTCGTCCTCGATGAACTCCATACCTACCGTGGACGCCAGGGGGCGGATGTGGCGCTCCTCGTTCGACGCGTTCGGGAACGCCTCGCTCCGCAAGGGCTTCAGTGCATCGGTACGTCAGCCACGATGGCGAGCGCGGACTCCCTGCAGCAGGGCAGGAGTACCAGCTCCGTCGTGAGCCGAGTCGCCTCACAGCTCTTCGGCGCGCAGGTGCCGGAGACGCACGTCATCACCGAGTGGCTGCGTCGCCAGACGACGGGCCCCCATCAGGTGGCAGCGCTGATGCCCTCACTCGCGAAGGCGCTCGAGCAGCCACTCGCGCGTGACGTGCGTGACTCGGTGTTGACCTCCCATCCGCTCTCCATCTGGGTGGAGACCCGCCTTGGCATTACAGTCAACCCCGACGACCAGACATGGCGCCGCGCGAGGCCCCTCTCCGTCAGCGCCGCGGTCCAGCTCCTGGCCCAGGAGTCAGGCTGCCCGGAGAGCCTCTGTCGCGAGCGCCTGCGCCACTTCCTCCTCCTGAGCAGTCAGCCGGAGAAGGATCGTCGCGGCGACAAGACGGGGGCGACGAATCCCTTCTTCGCCTTCAAACTCCACCAGTTCATCTCAGGTGCCTCGAACGCATACGCGACCCTTGAGCCGCCTGGCGCCCGGGCAGTAACGGTCGATGCGCAGAAGTTCCTCCCTGGGGCGGAGCAGAAGCGGCTCTATGCGGTCCATTTCTGCCGCCAGTGCGGCCATGAGTATCACCCGGTAAAGCTCAAGACGGACGGGCTGGCGCTCGAGTTCATCGACCGCTCCATCGATGATGCTCCTCCTGGCCGTGACGACGACGAGGAAGAGGAGACGTCCGCCGCCGAAAATGAAGAAGGAGAGCGGTTCGGATTCCTGACACGGGATGCGACGGAAGACCCCGAGTGGGACTTCAAGGGCAAGGATGAGACCTATCCAGAGTCGTGGCTGGATGGCAAGAACGCGCTCAAGGCTTCTCGTCGGCATCGGAGGCTTGAGCTCCATCGCGTCACGCCTACCGGCAAGACGGGATCCGAAGGGCAGCCCATGTGGTTCCTCCCCGGCCGCTTCGGCTTCTGCGTCGTGTGCAAGGAGGTCCATGGGGGTACCTCGCGCGACCGCACGCGGCTGGCATCGCTGACAGCGGAAGGGCGCAGCTCCGCGACGACGGTGTTGACGTTGAGCTCCCTGCGATGGATGCACGGAGCTGGATCGGGCCTGGATGTATTTACCCGGAAGATGCTCGGCTTCTCTGATAACCGGCAGGACGCCGCGCTACAGGCAGGCCATTTCAACGACTTCCTCTTCGTCTGCATCTTGCGCGCGGGCTTTCTCGGTGCGCTCGCAGCCGCAGGCGAAAAGGGCCTCTCGAGCGCGGAACTCGGGGAGGCGCAGCAGCGCGCGCTGGGCTTCCATCGCCTCGACGACAGAGGGTTGCGCGGCGAATGGATGAAGGATCCTGAAGCGAAGCCTTTCGCCCGGCTGTCGGCGGAGAAGTCCCTGCGCGAGGTCCTCGCCTACCGTGTGTGGTTCGACCAACGGCGCGGCTGGCGGTACACCAATCCCAACCTCGAGCAGCTCCGCCTGGTTGAAGTCGAATACGAGCACCTGGATGAGATCGTCTCGGACGAGTCTGCCTTCGCCCATGCGCCGGCCTTGCTCCGCGAGGCCACGCCCGACGTGCGCCGAGGCGTCTACCGTGTGCTGTTTGATCACATGCGTCAGTGGATGGCCGTCGAATCGTCGGTGCTGAACGCCACCTCGGTGGAGCAGCTTCGGGCCAATGCATTCTCCCAGCTCCGGACTCCCTGGGCCTTCGGGAGCGACGAGAAGACGCGGCCCTCCCGCTGGCTGATGGTGTCCGCACCATCCCGCAAAGGGCTGACCATGCGCGACGAGGACCTCGTCGTACGTGGTGGCAGCCGCAGCGCGTTGGGAAAGGCGCTCCGGTCGAGCCGGCATTGGGGGGGAGATGCGCGTGCCCGCACGCAGAGCGCCGCCGACCTGGAGCAGATCATCCAGGTACTGCTCGTCGCCGCCCGTGGCCTGGTCATTGAAGAGCCTACGCCCTTCGATGGGCACATGGGTTGGCGGCTGAAGGACGCCCACGTGCGTTTCAAGCTGGGCAGCGGGGAGGACCCGGAACGGCCTGATCGGATCAACCGCTTTTTCCGCGACCTCTACCGGTCCCTGGCGAAGCTGCTCGCATCCCCCTCGCACCCGCTGTTCGGGTTCGAAGCGCGCGAACACACCGCCCAGGTCGAGGACGCCCGCCGGATCATCCGGGAGAAACGCTTTCGTTACGGTGACAAGGAGCGGCAGGAGCTTGCCGCCGACGCCGTGACGCTTGCCCAGCTCGACGAACCGAAGGAATTCCTTCCCGTCCTCTTCTGCAGCCCGACGATGGAGCTGGGGGTCGACATCTCGCAGTTGAACACCGTCTATCTGCGCAACGTGCCGCCGACGCCTGCCAATTACGCCCAGCGCAGCGGTCGCGCCGGGCGCAGCGGGCAGGCGGCCCTGGTGCTCACCTACTGTGCGGCCCAGAGCCCACATGACCAGTACTTCTTCCGGGACCCGCCGGGCATGGTGCATGGCGTCGTGCGGCCCCCGATGCTGGAGCTGGCGAACCAGGACCTTGTCGAAAGCCACCTGCACGCCATCTGGCTCGCCAACACGGCGCGTCCGCTTGATGACTCCATTGCGAAGCTCGTGAGGCTCGAACAGCGCCCGGAGTGGCCGCTCCAGGCCGACCTGACCCAGGCCCTCTCCGCGCCCGAAGTGACGGCGCGAAGCGCGGAGGCCATGACGCGCTTCTTGTCCATGCTGGAGGACGAACTCACCCCCGAAGCCGCGCCCTGGTTCGACGGTATCGAAGCGCTGGCCCGGCGCACGGCGTCGAACGCGTTCAAGCGCTTCGACGAGGCCTTCCGCCGCTGGAGGGGCCTCTACGAGGCGGCACACCTCCAGAAAGAGGAGTCACGCCGCGTCATTGATGCGCATACCAGCCGGGCGACAGAGAGGCGGGCCGCCGAACGAAGACACGGCGAGGCCGTCAACCAGCTCAACCTGTTGGATCAGGGGACGGACTCCGGACGCAGCGACTTCTACACGTACCGCTACCTCGCGACGGAGGGTTTCCTTCCCGGGTACAACTTCCCGCGATTGCCGCTCATGGCGTACGTGCCGGCGACCGAAGATGGGCGGGGCCGGCAGACCTATCTCCAGAGACCGCGCTTCCTGGCGCTGTCGGAGTTCGGTCCCCGCAGCCTCATCTACCACGAGGGGCGTGCCTATCGTGTCGTGCGGGCGCTGCTCTCGCTCTCCCATCCGACGGGTGGTGCGGACGCCAGGTTGCCCACGCTGTCGGTAAGGCTCTGCCGCGGCTGTGGGGCAGGGCACTTCTCCGTGGACCCATCGGTCTGCCATGCGTGCCGTCAGCCGTTGGGGGACGCCCTTCACGTGCGCGAGGTCTTCCGTATCGACAATGTCGGTACGAAGCGCGCTGAACGCATCACCGCCAATGACGAGGAGCGGCAGCGGCAAGGGTTCGATTTGCAGACCACCTTCGCCTGGGCCGACCGTGAGGGGCGCCCGGACGTGCGCGAGGGCGTGGCCAGGCATGCGTCCGGCGGGTTGCTGTGGCTGACGTACGGCCCCAGCGCCACCATCACCCGGTTGAACCTCGGGCTGCGCCGGCGTGCTCGGCGCAGCGAGCACGGCTTCACCATCGATCCCGTGAGCGGTGATTGGGAGAAGGGGGGGGACGAAGAGAAGGATGGAAACGACGTCGGCAACCCCCGCCAGCGCATCGTGCCAATGGTGCAGGACCGGAAGAACGCGCTGCTCGTGCGGCCCGCCGCCGCGCTGGACGAGCGGTCGATGGCGACGCTCCAGTACGCGCTCCTCCGTGGCTTGCAGGCGCACTTCCAACTTGAGGAGGCGGAGGTGCTCGGCGAGCCCATGCCAAACCGTGACGACCGGCGCGGCATCTTCTTCTACGAGGCGACCGAGGGCGGGGCAGGCGTGCTGACGCAGGTGCTCGCCCAGCCCGAGGCGCTCGCAGTGGTGGCCCGGCGAGCGCTGGAGGTCATGCACTTCGACCTTGAGCAGGGGGTTCCGGCGGCGGCGGCGGAGCTGAAGGACAAGGCGGGCACGCACTGCGTCGCGGCCTGCTATCGCTGTCTCATGTCCTATTACAACCAGCCGGACCATGAGCAGATCGACCGCCGTGACGTTCCCGTCCGAGAGCTGCTCCTGCGTCTGGCCCGTGGCGTGACCGAGCTTCGCGAGCCGATTCCGGTCACGCCCGCCGAACTCCTCGGCGGGGGCCCCCGCGTGCGGTTCCTGCATCGCCTCGACAGGAAGGGGCTGCCGCGGCCCGAGGCCACGGACTGGGAGGGCGCCGATTTCGTATGGAAACAGGATCGGGTCGTCGTGTGTCTTGGAGCACCAGCACCCTCCTTGTTGGAGCGCTTTGATGCCCTGTCATTGACGTCCCTGGTCTTCGGCGATGAGGAGCAAGAGTGGGCGGGGCGCTTCGTCGAGCTGTCGAAGGCACTGGGCAAGGGCTGACCGGCGGGGTACCACCACACCATGAACACCATCACCTGGAGCCCGGGGAGCCTCGTACGGGCTCGTGGCCGGGAGTGGATCGTCCTCAACGGCGGCAGTGCGGAGACCCTCCGGGTCCGGCCGGTGGCTGGCAGCGAGGACGACGCCATCCTCATTCACCTCCCGCTGGAGGCGGAGCCGGTGTCGGACGCCGCCTTCCCCCCGCCGACGCTGGCCCAGCGCGCGAGCCAGGATGGGGCGCAGTTGCTGCGTGACGCGCTCACGCTCTCGATGCGACGGGGCGCGGGTCCCTTCCGCGGCTTCGGGCAGATCTCCATCCAGCCCCGCGCCTACCAGCTCGTGCCGCTGATGATGGCCTTGCGGCAGGAGACGGTGCGCCTGCTGGTGGCTGACGACGTTGGTGTTGGCAAGACCATCGAGGCGGCGCTCATCGTCCGCGAACTGCTGGACCGCGGCGACGTGGACCGGTTCAGCGTGCTGTGTCCGCCACACCTCGTGGAGCAGTGGGTGCATGAGCTGGACGTGGGCTTCCACCTGCGTGCGGTCGCCGTCACGGCGGCCAATGCGTCGCGCCTGGAAAAGGCAATCCCCCAGACGACGAGCCTCTTCGAGGTACATCCCTTCACCGTCGTCAGCCTCGACTACATCAAGAGCCAGAACCGCCGGGACGAGTTCCTCCGCAGTTGCCCCGGCTTCGTCATCGTGGACGAGGCGCACACCTGCGCGGCGACGGGTCAGGGACGGCATCAGCGCTATGAGCTTCTGCGCGCCCTCTCGCAGCGCGCGGACCGTCACCTCGTGCTGTTGACGGCCACGCCCCACAGCGGTGACGAGGCGGGCTTCTACCGGCTGCTCGGCTTGCTCGACCCTGCGTTCCAACGGCTGGAAGTGGTGCAGGGGGACGAGCGCAACGCATTGCGCGAGCGCCTGGCCCGGCACTTCGTGCAGCGGCGACGCCCGGATCTCGACGAGTGGCGAGAGGGAGAACTCTTCCCGGACCGGCAGACCCGGGAGCTGACGTACACCCTCTCTGGCGCCTGGGAGCGCTTCTTCGACGCGGTGCTCGACTACTGCGCCACCGTCATCGAGTCGGCCAGCGGGGATGCCCGGCGCCAGCGCCTGAATTTCTGGGGCACGCTGGCCCTCATGCGCTGCGTGGCGTCGAGCCCACGGGCCGCGGTGCAGGCCCTGCGGACCCACGCGACGCCAGGAGAAGAGGCTGAAGCGGAGCTGGAGGAGCGGCTCTTCGACGGAGGCGACGACGCCCTCCCGGAGGATGATCTTGAGCCCCCGGCGGCGACTGGAGACGCGGACCTCCAGAAGCTCATCGCCCAGGCCGAGGAGCTCAGCGGGCAGTCGGGAGATCCGAAGCTCAAGACCCTCGTGGGGCATGTGAAGGAGCTGCTCGGGGAGGACTTCGCGCCCGTCGTCTTCTGCCGCTACATCGCCACGGCGCATTACCTGGGCGCCCACCTCGCGAAGCAGTTCCCGGACGTGATGATCAAGGTGGTGACGGGCGAGCTGACGCAGGACGAGCGCAGGGAGGCCGTGGCGGCGCTGCGGGCTGAGGAAGGCAAGGTCCTCCTCATCGCGACCGATTGCCTCTCCGAGGGCGTCAACCTGCAGGAGTCCTTCAACGCGGTCATCCACTACGACCTCTCGTGGAATCCGATGCGGCATGAGCAGCGGGAAGGCCGCGTGGACCGCTACCTCCAGAGCCGGCCAGTCGTCCGGGCGACGCTCCTCTACGGTCAGAACAACCCCGTCGATGGCGCGGTGCTCGAGGTCATCCTGCGAAAGGCAGAGCGGATCCGCCGGGAACTCGGGGTGCCGGTGCCGCTCCCCGACGAGGGCCACTCGTTGACGCAGACGCTGATGCGCGCGGTGCTGCTGAAGCATCGGAAGCCTGGCAGACAGGCGATGCTCGACTTCGGGGGAGACGCGGCGGCCACCATCGAGGCCACGTGGCAGAGCGCGGCCGAACGGGCCCAGAAGAACCGCACCGTCTTCGCGCAGAAGCGCCTGCGGCCCGGCGACGTCCTGCCCGAGTACGAGCGCGTGCGTCAGGCCATCGGCGGGCGGGAGGACGTCGAGCGCTTCGTCTCACGGGCCATGGCCCGGCTTGGCGCCGCGCCGGAGCGCCTCAAGCGCGGCGTGCGTCTACAGCTCGCCGCGCTTCCGGCCGAGGTTCGCGAGCGGCTGGAGAATGAAGGGCTGGCAGGCTCGCTGCTGGTGGATTTCGAGCCTCCCGGTGGCGAGCACCGCCGACTTGTTCAGCGGGCCCATCCCCTCGTGGCGGTGCTGGCCGAGACCTTGCTCGAGCGGACCCTGACCTCCGCCGGAGACGGCACCTCGACCGACCCTTCCGTCCTGGGCCGCCTCGGGTGCTGGGAGTCCTCCGGCGTCACGGAGCGCACGACGGTGGTGCTCCTGCATCCGCGTCACCAGCTCACCACGGTGAAGGGCTCGCGGACCCACACGCTGCTGGTCGAGGAGTCGACGGCCGTCTCATGGGGCGCGAGCGGCCCGCCTCGTGAAGGGGCGGAGGCGTTGGCGCTCCTTGCGCTCCCTCCCGCAGGGGATCCCCCTGCGCACGTGCGTGACCGCGAGCTCACCCGGGCGCTCGCGTTGGTGGAGTCGTCGCGAGAGCAGCTCGCCGCCGTGGCGGAGGGCCGGGCCCAGGCCCTGCTCGCGGACCACCGGCGCGTCCGGGAGGCGGCAGGCGACCGGGGAAGCTACTCGGTCAAGGCGCTGCTCCCGGTGGATGTCATCGGTGTCTTCGTGCTGCTCCCGGAGGTGAAGTGATGGCGTCGAGACGTCTCCGCCGCGAGTCGCGGCTCGCCTTCGATGCGCTCGCCATCGAGGGCGGCCTCCTGTCTCCCGAGTGGCTCGCGAAGGTGGCGCAGCTCGAGGCGCCCCGGCAGGCGCCCGCGGACTACGACATCGAAAAGGGGTTGCAGATCCGCGACGAGATTGGCCGGTATTGGCGCATCGCGGAGCCGAAGTGGCGGGACTTCGTGGCCGCGCGGGCCGCGGGCGGTGACTCGCGGGCCGCCGCCGAGGACTTCGTCACCGGGCTGCTGTCCAAGGTGTTCGGGTTCGGGTCATTGAAGCAGGTGGGCACCGTCACCTCCGGCGAGCGCTCGTACCCCCTCGGGTGGGCGGCGCTCGATGGAAGAGTGCCTGTGGTCATCGCCGGGCCGCTGCCACCCGGCGCGAAGGAGAGCGCGCTCGACAAGCTCTCGGCCAGTTTTGGCGAGGAGTCCCGGCGGCGGACGCCCTTCGGCCTGTGTCAGGAGTTCCTCAACGCCAACGACGGCGCGATGTGGGGGCTCGTCACGGACGGGCTGACGCTGCGCGTGCTCCGCGACAATGTCAGCCTCACCCGGCCCGCATGGCTGGAGGTGGACCTGCAGGCCATCTTCACGGGCGGCCGGTTCGCGGACTTCGCCGCGCTCTGGCTGCTCATGCACCAGACGCGCTTTGGCCGGTCAGGACAGGCATCTTCGGAATGCCCGCTCGAGCAATGGCGCGCCCTTGGACGGGAGGAAGGGACGCGGGCCCGGGAGCAGCTCCGCGATGGCGTCGAGGCGGCGCTGCGGTCGCTGGGGCAGGGGTTCCTCGCCCACCGTGACAACCAGGCGCTGCGTCAGGCGCTCGACCAGGGGACGGTGACGGAGCACGACTACTTCCAGCAGCTCCTGCGGCTCGTCTACCGGCTGATCTTCCTGTTGACCGTGGAGGAGCGTGGGCTCTTGCATCCGGAGGGCACCCCGGATGAGGCGAAGGCGCTCTATGCCGGCGGCTACTCGCTCCAGGGAATGCGGGAGCGGGTGGTGCGCCGCAGCGCGCATGATCGCCACCACGACGCCTGGGAGGCAGTGAAGGTCTCCTTCCGGGGGCTGGCCACGGGACAGCCGGCACTCGGGCTGCCGGCGCTCGCGGGCATCTTCGCGCCCGCGCGGTGCCGGGACCTGGACGCGGGCCGCATCGAGAACCGCTTCTTCCTTCATGCGCTCTATCGTTTGTCCTGGCTGCAGGAGGCCGGCGGGCTGGCCCGCGTGAACTGGCGCGACATGGGCCCGGAGGAACTGGGGAGCGTCTACGAGAGCCTTCTCGAACTCACCCCGCGCGTCGTGAACGGGGGCCGTGAGTTCACCTTCGCCGAGGGCGCGGAGGGCAAGGGGCACGCCCGGAAGACGACGGGGAGCTACTACACGCCGGACAGCCTCGTGCAGGTGCTGCTCGACTCGGCCCTCACGCCGGTCATGGAGCGCGCGGAGGCCGCGCGTCCGGACGCGAAGGCAGAGGCGCTGCTGGGGCTGACGGTGGTGGATCCCGCGTGCGGGAGTGGTCACTTCCTGCTCGCGGCGGCGCGGCGGCTGGCTGCACGGGTGGCCCAACACGAAGCGAAGGGCACCGCATCACCGAAGCAGTACCAGCATGCCCTGCGCCAGGTCGTGAGCCGCTGCATCTTCGGCGTCGACCTGAACCCTCTCGCGGTGGAACTCTGCAAGGTGGGCTTGTGGATGGAGGCCGTCGAGCCCGGCCTTCCCCTCTCGTTCCTGGACTCCCACGTCCAGTGCGGCAACGCGCTGCTGGGCACCCTGCCGGGGCTCATGGACGGCGGCATCCCCGACGAGGCCTGGGCGCCTATTGGCGAAGATGACCGGAAGACGTCCAGCGCGCTGAAGAAGCGCAACAAGGTGGCGAAGAAGCAAGCCCCGTTGCCGCTTGGGGTGGCCCGCGAGGAGTCACTGGTGCTGGAGAAGGCCGTGGTGGCCCTCGATTCGGCGCAGGACCTGGACGTCACGGCCCTGGCGAAGAAGGAGGCGGACTGGGCGGCGCTGCGAGGGTCAAAGGAGTTCGCCCACCTGAAGCTCGTCGCGGACACCTGGTGCTCGACCTTCGTGTGGCCGAAGCCCGCGCCGACGGCGAAGGTGGTGGAGGTTGCCCCGACGGAGGATGGATGGCGGCTGCTGCGGGACGGGGAGGTCGAACCGTCCCCTCTGATGGTCGAGACGGTGCGAGGGCTCACTCGGCGGTATGGCTTCTTCCACTGGCAGCTCGCGTTCCCGCAGGTCTTCGCTCGTGGCGGTTTCGACGTCGTGTTGGGCAACCCGCCCTGGGAGCGGGTGAAGTTGCAGGAGCAGGAGTTCTTCGCGTCGCGCAGTGCGGCCATTGCGTCCGCAGAGAACGCGGCGGTGAGGAAGAAGCTCATCGCGAAGCTGCCGGAGGAAGACCCCCGCTTGTGGGAGGAGTGGAGCCAGGCCAGCCGGGAGGCGGAGGGACAAAGCCACTTCGTGCGGCAGTCGGGCCGGTTCCCTCTGTGCGGCAAGGGTGACGTGAACACCTATGCGCTGTTCGCGGAGCACAACCGAACCGTAACTGCCCGAAATGGGCGTGCCGGCTTTATCGTGCCCACGGGGCTTGCCACTGACGATACGACCAAGGAGTACTTCGGTACGTTGATCTCCGGACGTGAACTTGCGTCATTCTTCGGCTTCGAGAACGAGGAGTTCGTCTTTCCCGGCGTCCACCACGCATTCAAGTTCGCGCTGCTGACCATCGACCGTGGCGGTGGTACTGAAAACGCCGATCTCGTGTTCTTCGCGCGGCAGGTGTTGGCATTGGCCGATACATCAAGGCACTTCACGCTTTCCTCCGCTGACTTTGAACTCCTCAATCCGAACACGAAGACCTGTCCGACGTTCCGCTCGCAGCGGGACGCGGAGCTGAATCTGCGCATGTATTGGCGCGCAGGCGTATTGTGGCGTGAGGACGACGCGGCCGGAGGAAATCCCTGGGGTTTGCGCTTCATGGCCATGATTCATATGGCGAACGATTCAGCCCTGTTCTGGTCTCGCGATCGTCTTGAGGCTGCTGGATTCACCCTGCACGGCAACCACTTCAAGAAGGAGCTGGAGACCTGGCTCCCGCTCATGGAGGCCAAGATGGTCCACCAGTTCGACCATCGGTTCGGCACGTATGAGGGGCAGACCCAGGCGCAGGAGAATCAGGGGAAACTGCCAGAGTTCGATGACGCGGCGCACGCCGAACCAGAGCGACTCACGCACCCGTACTACTGGGTCGCCGCCACGGAGGTCCATGAACGCGTGAAGGGTGTTTGGGCCCAGGATTGGTTCATCGGCTGGCGGGACATCTGCCGGAGCACGGATCAGAGGACTGTGATTGGTGCAATCTTCCCCAGGGCCGCAATTGGTCATACGACTCCTCTCCTGTTCACCAAGCAGCCGCCGAGTATGGCTGCTGCCCTCTACGCGAACCTCATGGCGTTTGTTTTCGACTATGCCGCGCGTCAGAAGGTGGGGGGGACACACCTGACCTACGCATACTTCAAGCAGCTTCCCGCACTAAAGCCTGAGCAGTTCACTGCTGGATGCGCCTGGTCGAAGGAGGTCGGTGTTGCTGAGTGGATCGCTCCCCGTGTCGTTGAGCTGACCTACACGGCCTGGGACCTTGAAGGCTTCGGGACCGACGTGGGCTTCGAAGGGCCGCCGTTCCGCTGGGATCCCGAGCGCCGTGCGCTCCTGCGTGCCGAACTCGACGCCGCCTTCTTCCACCTCTATGGCCTCTCGCGCGACGACACGGACTACATTCTCGAAACGTTCCCGATCGTGAAACGGAACGACGAGAAGAAGCATGGCGAGTACCGCACGAAGCGCCTCATCCTCGAGCGCTATGATGCGCTGGCCGCCGCCAGCCGGACCGGCGCATACGAATCCCCGCTCGTCCCGCCGCCAGCGCATGCTTCGCAGCGCCATCCCTCGCGTTCCCGATGACGCTCACCCTGGTCCAAAGGTCGCTGCTGGAGAAGGTCGCCCAGGACAACGGCTTTGACGTCCCGGAGACGGCCGTGGACCCGTGGCTGTCCTTTGCGAGTACCCAGGTCCCGTTGCGGCTGTGGCTGGGCGCCATGGATGATGCGTGGCTCGTCGCGTTTTCACAGCCAGCCGTCGCGGCCGAACTGCTTCCGTTGACCGGCGAGACCTCCGCCGCGTTGCCTTCAGGGGCCGCGGCGGCCGGGCGGGTCGCGGACCTCATGCAGCTTCACCGCGTGGTCCGACGCGCGTACCAACTCTCGGGCACGTTGCCCGACGAGCTGTTCCACCTGTTCGAGCGCGTCACGAAGGACCTGCCTCAGACGACCGAAGTCGAGCGCCTCACGGTGCAGCGGGTGGGGCAGGACCTCTTCCGGGAGGGACTTCTGCGCTATTGGGAGGGCCGCTGCGCGGTCACCGGACTCTCCGAGCCCGAACTCCTGCGCGCCAGCCACATCAGACCGTGGGCGAAGTGTGAGACCGCCCAGGAGCGCCTCAACGTGTTCAACGGCATCCTGCTGGCGGTCCACCTCGACGCCGCGTTCGACCGCGGGTTCATCACTTTCGAGGACGGGGGACGAATGGTCATCTCCTCGGCCCTGTCCCCGGAGGACTCCCAGCGGTTGGGCTTGAATCCCGGACTCTCGTTGACGCGGATTGACCCACTGCACCGCACGGCGCTGGCGTGGCACCGGGCGAACTGTTTCCGAGGGCGTGTGAGCAAGGCGGATGACCTTCGCGGATGAAGCACCACCCAGGCCGTGGGATATCGAGAAGCAAGGCCTCCCATGAGGCTCATATCCCTGCCACTCGGATGACGGGAGCGCGGCTCGGGCAAGCTACGGGCATGGGCGGCAGGAGGCTGCCTGCTCCGCCTGCTGGTTCCGGATCCAGACAGGAATCGTGGCATGACACATCTGCCCATGGGCCGTCGTGGCCCCGGGTGGCTGGTGGCGCGCCCTCCGTGCAATGCATTGGCCCGCGCTCCGCGGCCCTGTCGGACCGAATGGGAAGACTCGGTCCTTTTCCCGGCTGGGCCTTCCAAGGAGACGCCGATGTTCATGCGCTGGAGTTGGGTCATCGTGCTGTTGCTGTTACCCGGCGCGGGAGGGGCGCAGGAGGTTGCCGTCCCAGAGGACCTTGACGCGACCGTGCGCAGGCTGGAGGAGGCGATTTCGGCCGAGTTTTTCGGCGAGGAAGAAGAGGGATCGGCACCTCCCGAAGAGGAGGCTTCACCGTCCGCCACGTCCGACTCGATGGCGCCATGGACGAACCTGCTGCGCATGGACGCGGCGACGTTGACGTTGCTGCCCCGAAGGGGAGCGGGTACCGCAGAAGGCTTCGTACAGGTGGAGCCCATGGTTGCCTTGGGGAAGGGGGAGTCGTCGCGCCTCATCCTCGGGGCGCCCGTGCGGCTTCGGCTGTGGGGTGGAGGGGAAGGGGCGGGCCTCGTGCGGAAGGAGGACTGGGACACGCTGTCCGACTGGGGGCAGGTGGTGCGCCTCTTCATGGTGGGTGGGGACACGCCCGACTCGGTGTGGTTGGGGATGATGGAGGGCTACTCCCTCTTGTCCGGGCACCTGGTGCGGCGCTACGGCAACCGCGTCAACCCCGACTCCCACCCTGCCGGCGTCATCGCGACGGGAACGCTGGGGCCCGTGTACGCGGAAGCCTTCGCCTCGGACGTGCTGAGCGCTCGCCTGATGGGAGCGGAGGTCGCCCTGGACGTGCAGCACATCCTCTTCGGCCGCCCCTCTGTCCCGGGACGCTACACGCTGGCGCTGTCGGCGGTGCATGACTGGGGGCGGGGAGGCGGTACTCCGAGGCCCAGGACGCTGGCGCACCTGGACGTCACCGCCGTGGTGCTGCGGCGCGGGGGCAAGGGCCAGAGGCTGGAGGCGCACCTGCTGGGCGGGTGGGGCGGCCGCCCGGCCGAGGGCGGAGCGTGGGGCGCGGTAGCGGGCGTGGGCGTGGATGCGTTGACGCCGACGGTGGACCTGCGGGCGCGTCTGGAAGGGCGCCTGCAGCGCGGAGGCTTCCGTCAGGGGGTCTTCGGCCCGGACCATGAGCTGGCGCGCTTCCAGGTGGCGGGCCCGGCCTCCGTGCCGCTCGCGGAGGCGTCCTTCCCAGAGGGGACTTCCGTCTACGGGGAGGTGATTCTCGGCTGGGACGCGGTGCGGCTGAGTGGCATGCGCCAGCGTCACCTCTTCCTTTCCCTGGGCGTGGAAGCCTTCTCCTGGGGCCGCGTGGACATGGACGGGCGGGTGGAGGCGCAACTCTTCCACCGGAACTTCAGCCTGGGGGTCGGCGGACTGGCGACGGCCATGGGCCAGTCCGGAGCGCGCTACCTCGTTTCGGGGGAGGCCCGGTGGCGCTTGCTGGGCGGCAACCTCTACGCGTTGGGGCAGGGCGGCACGCTGCTGTTCCCCTCGCCGGAGGGGACACTGCGGCCGGGGGCCTTCGCGGCCTTGGGGCTGGGGGTGGACAATGCGCGCTGAGCGACCGCCGCGCGGCGGAGCGGGCCTGGTGCTGACCCTGGCGCTCCTCACGGCGGGGTGTGCCTCGCTGCCCGCTGGGGCGGGCCGTGGAGGCACCCTGGCTGCCGTCTCGGGCTCGACGCCCATGGCGGCCCTGGAGCGGAGTGCCATCGCGAGTCTCCCCGAGGACGACGCACTCGAGGACTTCGATGACGAGGAGGCCGAGGGCGGAACGCTCCTGCACCGTCGCCGGGCCACGCCGTCCCCTCCGGGGCCCGGCGGAGGTGAGACGACGCCCCTTCGAGTGGCGGGTGCGTGCGGGGATGTCCCTTCGGGCTGGCCGCACCTGGACTCGTCAGAGGAGGAGGTGCTGGCGCCCTTCCTGGAGTGCACCACGCCAGCGGCCTTCCTGGCCTTGCAGCGCCAGGTGGACATGCCCCGGCTGGTGGAGGCCCTCTCGGACTGGAATGCCGTCCGGCTGGGCGCCCTGGGGCCCCTGGAGGCCGACGCCACCCGCGTCCTCCTCGAAAAACGCGCGGCCTTCCTCTCCACCGCCATCGAGAAGCACGGCCTGGCCAGGGCGGAGGTTCTGGCCCTCTTCGTCCTGCACACCACCCACGACGACGAGGTTCGGCAGCTCCTGCGTCTGCTGGCCGAGGACAAGCTGCTCACGCGCGCCCTGGGGGCCATGGAGATCGTGCGCGATGAGCTGAAACAGCGGGGCCTGCCCCTCACCGACTTCCCGGAGAGGGACTTCCGCGCGGGTGACATCGCGCGCGGGCTGGGCCGGGCCGCGGATGACGTCGCGGCCTCCATTCCCCTCGTCGGTGGAAGCCGGAGCGCGGACGCATCCGCGCTTCCCCTGCGGCTCCCTCCGCCCTACCGCGCCGCCTACGAGGAGGTAGAGAAGGCGCAGTACCTGGGAGCCTTCGCGCCGGGCAACGTGGCCCTGGCGTCCTTCGACCACCTCACCTTCGGTGTGCCGCTGGGTTTCTATCACCTGACGGCGGGGACAGCGCGGGGCGGGGTCTCCCTCGCCAAGGGGGAGTACGAGGAGGCCACGCGGCAGTTGGCGCCCGCGGCCCTCATGGTGGGCCTGTACGCGGGAGGAAAGGGGGCGCGCGCATTCTGTGAAGCCGGCCTCTCCCGACAGGAGGGAGCCCTGCTTCAAGCGGTGGTGCCCCGCGTGGAGGCGCTGAAGGCGGTGCTGGCGAGGTTGGAGGCGCGACTTGGAAAGAGCGCCGTAGGGGAGGTGGCCCGTCACCTCCAGCGGAACCGGGAGGCAGCCCTCCTCGTGGGGGAGTGGGGCGAGGCGGGTGCTCTGGCGCTGCACGAGGCGCGAGGCAATATCGCCCAGGCACAGGCCGCGTTGGCGGTGCGGCACCGCGAGCCCCCGGGTGCTGGGGGCACCAGCGGGGGCTCAGGGGGAAGGGGCGGTCCCCGGCTCCCCGTGCCCTCCGAGGCGGCCGGACTCCCGGCGGAGGTGGCGGAGGCGAAGTTCAAGCAGTGGGAGGCGGAGTTCCCGGGAGCGCGCCTGCCGATGAATGTGGATGCGCTGACGCGGCACCGCCAGGCCCTGCGAGAAGCTGCTCCTGCCGAGCTCAAGACGGATCCACTCTGGGCCGACTACGTGGCGTACCTGGAGACGCGGGCCGCTGAAATCAAGCAGGGGATCGCGGAGAAGGGGCCGCTGAAGTGGGCGGGCTACCGGCTCGTCCGCGATAGGTATGCCCGGGGCCTGGACTTCGAGAGAAGGATGATCGCCCTGCTGGAGGCGGACGCGGCCCTGCCGCGGGCGAATCGGCGGTGGCTCATGGACTTCGACCAGCCGCGCATCGAAACGCACGTGGGAGTGGCGAAGGCGGACCTTCGCTTCGCGGATGTGCTCGTCATCGAAGAGGGGCCCGCTGCTGGCCCGACGCCCCGGGTGGAGACGTTCAGCTTCAAGAGCCGGGACCTCCGCTTCTTGGAGCAGAGGGAGTTGGCTACACAAATGGCAGCGGACGCCTCCGCGGCCCTACGGTATTACGGTGAGACGGTGCGCATCCGCCGAGCTGGGCTCCGACTCAAGGTGAAGGTTCAAAGGGTCCGCCTCGTCTATGAAGGTAATCCGCTCAAGCCCAAGAAGGTGGGAGCGTTGGAGGCGGCCCTGGACGCTGTCATGGAGGAAGTCGATGGGGTGGAGGTGGTGGTCCAATGAGCTCTCCTGCGTTCCATGGAGTGAATATGGACGACAACCTTCTGCTCTCGTTCGAAGGTGCTCTCGCGCATCAGGCTGACTTCGAGCGCGAGTTGGAGCCCTTCCTGCAGGCGCTTGAGGCGGGTGCCGGCGAGTGGATGCCGGACATCGTCAAGGGGAAGCGGCCACAGAGCTACTCTCGTGCTGCCATCTGGAGAATCCTGAAAGAGGAGCGCGGCGAAAGAAGCACCTCCGTTGGGCTCTATCGCAAGAAGTGGCCCATGTTGGATATGTCGCTCCGGCTCAGGCTTCCGCCTCTTCCTTCGAGCCTTCAAATATGGCTCGACGTTCAACCCCTCTCACTCTTTTCGAAGACAGAGGAATGTTGGCGGTTCATTGAGATGGTCCGGTCATGGGCCATCCACTACCCGGCGCCGTATGCTTCGGCTCACAGCATGGCTGACCGTGAATTGGCGGGATTCCCCCATTTTGGCCGCGAAGCAGAGGTGTCTCGGAGGGATGGCTTCGACAAGGTTTACGAGGTGTGTTGGCTCAACGTCTTCGGTTCGAAGCTGGTCGAGTCCGTAGGCCGAGAGCGGATGCTCTCAACGCCTGCGCGCCTCGTGGAGGAGCTTCCCAACGGCTCCGTCCTCCTGATCCTGTGGCCTACCCCTGCGGACTTCGCGAGCGACGATGCGCGCGTTGCCCAGGCCCGAGCGCATGTCCACCTGCGGCCAGACCTCGACTTCGACACGGTGCTTCGCAGGCTGAGAGCGCGCAGCGCCGCGCTCGTCCCAGTGGTGCCCCACTTCCACCCGGACCTGGCGCCGCTGCTCTCTCGGTTGCCAGACACGTTCGCCATCAGCGAGCGGCAGCAGAAGATCGCCGAACTCAACGTCTTCCGGCCACCCGAGCCGGAGGAGTGGCTCCCGGCGGCGTTGCCATCAGACGTGGAGAGTCAGGAGCGCGTCCTCTCCTCCTACGGAGAGCTGTCCGAAGGACTCGTCGCCGCGCTGCACATCCACTTGCCATCCCTCATGGACGCAACGCCCGAGTCCCTCACGGACCTCGACTTCCACCTCTGGCGGGAGAACTTTCCGGAGCGCTACACAAGGGAACTCATCGACGCGCACACGGCCCCGGCCGTGGGTGCCTACCTGGGCGGCATCCTGGTGCGCCGGCTGGGGGGGGAATGGGTGCCACGGAAGAAGCTGGAGGAGTCCCAGGTGCGGGTCGGCGAGCGCGTCTGGCTGCCCTTCCTCCGAGCCCGCCGGTACATGCAGTCCCGCCAGTCGCTGCTGGACTACTCGCTCACCCAGTTCTTCCATGAGGTGGAGCGGTTTCGTTCCTGAGCCGGCGACGGCTTCGTTGAAGGACGGCCATCAGGGCGAGGAGAAGGGGAGCGACCTGCTCTCCAAGGCCGCCCACGCCCGGGGCCGTGACGCCCGGGGCTGAGTCGAGACGAAATGGAGCAGCCGCCCACGCCAGAGAGGCGATGGGCGGCTGTGCTGTTTCAGGACAGAGGCGCCGCGCGTCCACCGATTGCTGGGAAGCGCTCGTAGGTCCGCTTGAGCGCGTCCAGGTGGGCAGGGTTGTCGTAATCGAGCGGTGCCTCCGTGAGCTGCACGATCCACCCGCCTGACGGAGTGCGACGCGCCCGGGTGAGCAGTTCGGAATCGCGAGCTGGGTCCGGGAACCCGATGACCTCCGCGGCGGCAGCCGACCAGTAGTTCACCCACCCGAGGAAAGAGGGAATCTCAGGCGCGGGGAGCGTCTCTGGAAGGTTGAGCATGGGAAGCCCACGGTGAGAGAGCTCGGGGCCGTCCGGCGAACGGCGGAACTGCTGCGCGACTTCCGAGCCGTAACCCAACGGCGACGCATGGCCCCAGAACGACCGTGCCCCTTCCGCCACGCCCTCAAGCAGTGCCGCCGCTGCCGCGATCACGGGCTCGTCCAGTGGCAGCTTGGCGTGAACCTCGAACTGGGACTGACCGCCTGGACTCAAGAGTCCTGAGCTCTCCATTCCCCAGACCGTCACGGGATAACGCTCATCACCGTTGCACACGAACGGGAATCCACCGTCCTTGTTACTCGCCAAGAGCCATTCGTCGCGCTGCGGCAATGCAATGGGGCGCCCGCCTTCGTCCAGCTTCCAGTGAAGGCGTAGGCCGGGAAATGCTCTCTCCATCCCATGGACGACAGCGACCGGTCGGCCCTTGTCAGCCATGAGCGCAGGCGCGTAGACGATAAGGGTAATGGCGCTACGCTTGGTCATCGTGCCCACTCGCGACAACGAAGAAGAAATCAGGCATTGAGAGTGAAAAGCCTCCGTGACCTGGGACACGGAGGCTGATGGTTCACCGGTCTACTGAGGGTTGGTGCAGCGCCACACCCCGCAGGAACCCTCACGCGAGCCACAGTCATACTGGCTCGAGCAAGGCTTGCAACTGGCCGAACAGATCATCTGGACGGCCTGGGTGTCGGTCGTCTCCGCCGCCGAGCCGGGGACCATGGCCAGGGCCGTGCCCGCCATGATGCCGAGGATCAGCGCGAATCCAGGAATCGTCTGCTTCAGTCGCGATGGCTTCATGTGTGCTTCCTCCGGGTGGGTGCCATCGGGCCAGAGCATCCTGCCCGCGCACGGGATGCATTCGAGCAAACACGGAAGATCGCGCCAAGGCGGAACCGCTGTGCTCCGGAGGCTCAGCCGCGAATCCAGCGGAAGGTCACGCGGTCGCCGCCCACGAGCCGGTCCCAAGGGACCCCGGTGCGCTGGTCGTTCGAAATGCGCTCCAGTCTGGAACACCGCGCGCCGGATTGGAGCGAGCGCCCGCGCCAGTCCGGTGCGCCGCGGGACCGTTCCCGGGCGGCAATGGAGAGGCACGCGGCTCGCAATGACTCTCGGCCGAACCCCTCCACCGCGAGCAGGTGTGCCATGCCGTCCGCCCCCAGCACCGAAGCCATCCAGCGCATCTCCCTGAAGAACCGCGAGTATGCCTACATCGAGGATGCCAACCGGGGCGTCGTGCTCATGGAGGTCGGCCCGCGCGTGCTGACGTTGGAGGCGCACCTGACGCTCGTGGCGAAGGAGCGCATGGTGGAGGTGGGCGCCGGGAGCTGGTGCGTGGTGCGCAACCCCGTGGTGCGCCTGGAGGGTCAGGTGGCCCTGGATGACTTCGGCCAGGCCCGCGTCGCGGTGGGCGACCGCGAGGTGCGCGTGGGCCCCAAGGTCTTTCCGCTGTACCCCGGCGAGGAGCTGGAGGGAGACATCGTCCCGGAATACGTCCTGGGCGTGTCCGAAGCGCTGCGGCTGCGCGCGCTCACCGCGTTCACGGACACCCACGTCTCGGATGCCCACCGCCGCCGCGAGGCCGGTGACGAGTGGCTGGTGCGCGGCCCCGGCCGCTACGTGCCCGGCGAGTCCGTCACCGTCGTGTCGCTGGAGAAGGCCCGCGTCCTCAAGGAGACCGAGTACTGCGTCATCCTCAACCCCGTGGACCGCGCCACCGGCCGCGTCCAGGAGGGCCGCCGCAAGGTCGTCTCCGGTCCGGATGTCTTCTTCCTCGAACCCGGTGAGGCGCTGGAAGGAGACGTGCGCCGCAAGCACGTCCTGTCGGAGCTCCAGGGCCTGAAGCTCCAGGCGCTGGATGACCTGTCCGAGAACGAGGGCGGTGAGCCTCGCGCGCGCAAGGCCGGTGACACGTGGATCGTCCGCGGCCCGCGCACCTACGTGCCCAGCGAGAAGGTCCTCATCCACCGCGAGATCGCCGCGCTGTCCCTGGGTCAGGGGGAGGGCCTGTACGTGCGCGACCTGCGCTCGGGCAAGGTGTCGCTCGTCCAGGGGCCGTGCCAGTTCATGCCGGAGGCGCACCAGGAGCTGCACGAGAAGCGCCTGTCCCCGGACGCGGAGGCGCTGCTGGGCCTCACTCCGCCGCTGCCGCCCGCGGAGGCGAAGGACGCCCGCGCGCCGCGTCCCACCACCGCGACGGAGAAGGGGGACCGCACGCGCGCCATCGTGCTGCGCATCGAGGACAGCACGGCGGTCCTCATCAACGACTTCGAGACCAACCACGCGCGCGTGGAGTTCGGCCCCGCGAAGGTGATGCTGCGTCCGTACGAGGACGTCACCGTCCTGGACCTGTCCGGCGGCACGCCCAAGCGCCCGCGTCAGCTCAAGGTGCTGATGCTGCGGCTGGGGCCGGACTTCGCCACGGACCTCTTCGAGGTGGCCACGCGCGACCACGCCCGGCTGCGCATCAAGCTCTCCTACAAGTGGCAGTTCGACGTGCAGGGCGACGCAGAGAAGGACAAGGCCATCTTCCGGGTGAACGACTTCATCGGGTACGTGTGTGAGAACCTCGCCTCGCGCATCCGCCAGGTCGCCGCGGAGAACGAGTTCGAGACCTTCCACAAGAACGCCAGCGTGCTCATCCGCCGCGCCATCTTCGGCATGGACGACGCGGGCCGCGCGCGCAAGGACCGCCTCTTCTCGGAGAACCAACTGCGCATCATCGACATCGACATCAAGGACATCGCCCCCGTCGACGAGAAGACCGCCCTGAAGCTGCGCGAGGCCATCGACACCAACATCCAGATCCAACTGGACGCCTCACGCCAGGAGGCCCAGGCCGCCGCGGAGCTCAAGCGCATCCGCAGCGAGGAGGAGAAGCAGCTCGCGGACATCGCCAGCCACCGCAAGTCGGAGGCGGAGCGCCAGTCCCTCATCGAGCTGCAGAACCGCAACCACCAACTGGAGACGCTCAGCCGCGCCAAGGTGGAGGCGGAGGCCCAACTGGAGCGCGCCCGCGTGGAGAGCGAGGAGGCCCTGGCCCGCGCCGAGTCCGACGCCCGCGCCTCGCGCATCCGCTCCGAGGCGGAGGCCGAGCGCGAACGGCTCACCACCCAGGTGGCCCTGGAGCGCCAGCAGCGCCTCAATGACCTGGAGGTGGAGCGCCAGTCGCGCCTCGCGGAGGTGGAGGCCGCCCAGTTCCGTCAGCGCGTGGAGTCCCTGGGCGGAGGGGAGAACTTCGTGAAGGCCGTGGCCGCGCAGGCCCAGGCCGCCGTCGTCGGAGGCCTGGACAAGGTCGTCTTCCTCCCCAGCGGCGCCAACCTCAACCTCTTCGACGCCATGCAGGGCCTGCTGGGCCCCGGCGGCCCACCCCGCCTGTCCGCCACCCACGCGCCGAAGCCGGCGGACGGTTAGCGCTCGTACTCGTCACACCCCGTCTCCTGCTTGGACGGGAAGGCGGACTTCTTCTCCTGGCGCACGTAGTCGTGGCTCTGGGAGAAGAGGTCCGGGCTGTTCACGGACACGGTGCCCTTCGCGGCGTTGGCCGTCTTCCACTGGAGCGCCTCCGGCTTGCCGTCCGCGGCCGTGAGCCCCAGCACCCAGGCCCCGGCGCCCTTGCCGGGCTCCACGGACGTCACCTTCAGCGTCGTGGACTCCTGGCCCAACTGCACCTCCACCTCGCCCGTCGCGGGCTTGACGGTGAAGCTGCGCGTCGCGGCCGAGCAGGGCTTGAGCACCACGAAGCCCTTGCCCTGCCGCGTCAGCTCCACCCACGTCCCCGCGAAGGGCTGGAGCTTGTCCGCGGACACCGGCGCCTTCGTGGCCGTGGGCGCCGACTCCGCCGAGCAGTCCAGGTCCTCGCGCTTGAGCAGCCCCGCCGTGGCCTTCTGGGGCCCCTGGAAGCGCGCGGCGAGGAAGTCCGGCTCCACCGGGTCGACGTACGCCTCCACCGCGTCGCCGGACACCACGAACGCCTTGCGCGGCGTGTTGGCCGCGTCCGACGCGTGGAAGCCCGCCTTGGACACCTTCACCTTGCAGATGCCCAGCGGCTTGACCGTGCTCCGGGCGAACGTGTCCCTGCCCGGGTAGCCCGCCCCGCAACAGGACGGTGACGGACCGGACTCCAGCACGAACTGCTTGGGGTTGACGCGCAGCGTCCAGGCGTCCGCCTCGCCCGCCTGCTGAAGTGACCAGTTCGTTGCTGTCTTCTTCCGCACCACCAGGGCGCAATCGCAGGTGCCCGCGCTGCTGCCCTGCGGGAAGGAACCCGAGAAGTGCACCAGCGTCTCGTTGCTGCCCTCGACGATGGCGAGCGTCCCGCCCTTGTTCGAATAGACCCCCGTGAGTCCCTCGGACCCCTGGGCCGAGGCCTCCGTGACCGCGCTCGTGACGCAAATGGCAAACAGCAATGCCACACTTTTGAATTCCGGTTGGAACCTGGACATCCGATTGGCCCTCCTGGGCGGCCTCTCCAGTCTCAGCGGATCAGTCCGCTGAAACTGAAGTTGCCGGAATCACTGGTTTCACACGATTGTGACTGGGAATGCGAAACTGATCGCACTGCCTTTCGATAATCGAGGCAATCCAAGCACGTCCGCGGCGCCTTGTTCGCGGCCTGACATAGAGGGGTCTTCTCCGTGACCGTCTCCAACATCCGCGTCAACTCCGGCGACACGCTGTCCGGCCTCGCGAAGCGCTACAACACGACCGTCGACGCGCTGGCCAAGGCGAACAACATCAAGGATCCGAACAAGATCCTCGCCGGTCAGACGCTGAAGGTGCAGGACGGCTTCGACACGAAGGGGACGACGAAGTCGAGCGCCGGGACGAAGACGTCGGGCGACAGCTTCGCGCAGTCCACCAGCGGCGCGCAGAAGACGACGCCGGCCACGAACGGGGGCTCCACCAGCGCGACCAACGGGGAGCTGGGCGGGCTGAGCCGCAAGTACGAGGCGCGCGGCCCCGGCACGGTGTCCACGGGCAAGGGCGACAAGGGCGGCGTGTCCTACGGCTCCTACCAGTTCGCCTCCGCGAACGGCTCCGCGCAGTCCTTCGTCAACTCGCTGAAGAAGACGAACCCGGAGTTCCACAAGGCGCTGTCGGGCAGCAAGCCGGGCACCGCGGAGTTCTCCGCCGCGTGGAAGCAGCTCGCGGCGAAGGACCCGAAGGGCTTCGACAAGGCGCAGCACGACTACATCAAGGCCACGCACTACGACGTGGGCGCCGCCAACATCAAGAAGGCGACGGGCATCGACCTGGATCAGCGCTCCGCGGCGCTGCGGGACGTGGCCTGGTCCACCTCCGTGCAGCACGGCCCGGGCAAGGCGGATGACATCTTCAAGAAGGCGCTGGCCGGGCGCGACCCCGCGAAGGTGAGCGACGAGCAGCTCATCAAGGACATCTACGCCGAGCGCGGCCGCACCAACGCCAACGGCACCCTGGTGCACTTCTCCGGCAGCTCCAAGGACGTGCAGAAGGGCGTGGCCAACCGCTTCAAGTCGGAGGCGAAGGACGCGCTCGCGATGCTGAAGCAGGAGAAGTCGGGCGCCACGACGAAGCCGGCCAACACCAACACGGGCGTGGTCCCCCCGTCCGTGAGCGGCGACTCGAAGCCGGGCCGCGCGGAGGGCAAGGGCACGACGCCGGGCACGAACACGTCCAAGCCCACCACGGAGGCGGACCGCACGGACACGCAGCAGGTGGCCGGGGCCAAGGACAAGCCGGCCGTGCACGTGAAGGTGCCGTACTACAGCCAGTTCGAGAACGGCCACGGCTACACCGCGAGCGACACGGCGTGCTTCAAGGCCGCGACGGCGATGGCGCGCGACTCCGGCGCCACGGTGCTGGGCCCGGACCGCCGCATCCAGGTGGGCACGAGCGAGAACAGCGTCGGCGCGCTGAAGGTGGACTCGAAGAAGGCCGCCGAGGGCCGCAGCTACATCGACAAGCAGTTGGACGCGGGCAAGCCGGTGGTGGTGGGCGTCAGCCACAAGGACGCGAGCTACAACGCGGACGGCCTCACGGACCACTTCGTGACCATCACGGGCCGCGGCGTGGACGACAAGGGCCGCACCTACTACACGTTCCACGACCCGGGCACGACCAACGCCAGCAAGGGCAAGGACACGAACCCGAACAACCGCTTCTACGTGGATGACAAGACCGGGAACATGTACCGCCCCGGCAAGGCCGCGAACGGCTACGTGACGGACCGCCACTACGACGTGGCCATGGTGCGCATCAACAAGTAGTCCCCGGCGGCGAAGAGCCCCTGGAAGTGCTCCGGCCCGGCGGCCTCGTGAAGAGGTCGACCGGGCCGTCGCACGTCCGCCGGCTGTCCTTCGAAGCGCCGGGCCCTACGCGTGCGCCGCCTCGCGCCGGGAGGGCGCCTCGCCGCGCAGCTCCGCGACCTCCGCGCGCAAGAGCCAGTCGGAGGGGAAGTCCGTGCTCGCCCGGGCGATCTGCTCCAGCCGCTCGGGGGCCAGTTGCCCCGTCTCGCGGATGCGGCGCACCTCCGTGTAGAGGGCGGCCAGCGACGGGGGCAGGGCCTGCGCCTTGCGCTCGCGCGCCTGGGCCTCGCCGTCGCCCGCGGTGAAGGCGTCCAGCTCCCCGAACCACTCGTCCCACGTGCCCGGGTCGGCGGGGCCGCCCGCCACGGACGGCAGCCGCTCCGTCAGGTACAGGCGCGCCATGGACGGCAGCGTCAGCTCGCGGCCGGCCAGCGTGCCACGCAGGGCAATCACCTCGCCGCCGCCCACCGCGAAGCCCTCCAGCACCAGCCCGCTGTCGAGCGCGAGCTGGAAGTTCCCGCGCTCCGGCATCGCGCCCTGGCCAAAGGCGACCAGCGCCGCGCCGCTGAACGGCTTGTCCACGGCGTGGCCGTTCACGGACGTGAGGATGGGGCCCTCCAGCCGGGCCAGCGCGGTGGACAGGCCGGGGGCCACGTCCTTCGCGGCGGGCAGCAGCTCCACCACCTTGCCCGTCACCTCGCGGCCATCCGCGAGCACCAGGTGGTTGACCGTGCGCGCGCGCAGGGCCTCGTTCAGGCCGTGGTCCCCGCCGCGCTTCCACGCGAGCGTGGACTCGAACTCGGCCAGGACCTCGAAGAGGTGCTCGAAGTCGCGCGCCACGAAGAGCTGCGGCTGCATGCGGGTGATGTCGTAGTCCGTGTCCGCGCACGCCACGCCCAGGGGCAGCTTGTGCACGGCGGACGTCAGGCAGTGCCGGGCCTCGCCGATGCTGGACAGCAGGCCCGCGCCGTAGATGCGCGGGTGCTTCAGGTCGCCAATCAGCCCGTACTCCGCGGTCCACCAGTACAGGCGGCTCGCGCGGGTGCTCTCGCTGATGTAGCGGTGGCTGGCGTTGGCGGCCTCCAGGCGGGCCTGGGCGTGGGCGATCTCCTCTTCCGTCGCCGTGGGGTCCTCCTTCACCACGGAGAGGTTGCGGATGGCCTCGAAGACGGCCTGGTCCTCCACGCTGGCGATGGCCTTGAAGCCCACCAGCCCCACGGCCTTGAGGTACTGCGCATAGCGCGCGTTCGCGATGATGGGCGCGTGGCCCGCGCTCTCATGGACGATGTCCGGCGCGGGCGTGTACTGGATGTGCTCGTGCGTGCGGATGTCCGCCGCGATGGCGAGCACGCCCAGCGCCTGGAGCTCCGTGAAGACGGCCGGCGGGATGAAGCCGCGCACCGCCACGCAGGCCCAGCCCAGCTTGGACAGCTTCTCGTTCATCTCGTCCAGGCTGGGGATGGCCTCCGCGCCAATGCCCGTGGCCTCCAGGCCCTCCAGGTAGACGGGGTGCGCCTTGTCGCTCAGGTGCTCCCGCAACTGCCCCAGGATGTGCCGCCACACCGCCTGATCCCTGGGCGTGTACGCCGCGTAGTCCTGGCTCACCACGTAGCGGCGCAGGTGGGCGGGAAGGCGGGCAATGGTCCTCTCCGTGGGCGTCATCGCGAGCGGCTCCTTCAAGAGAAACAGGACCCCTGAAGAATACGCACCGGACTGCAAGACGGAAATCCGGCAGAATTCGACGTCTTCGTCGGATTATCGCCGTTTGTTCAGGCGGCGACGCAGCCCGTCAAGGATGGATTGGACGGCGGGGCTGAGGCCGCCGGAGGGCCAGACGGCCACGACCTCCACGACCTGGGGCTCCTGTTCGCGCAGGGGCCAGACGTGGAGGTCCGAGGGGAACGGCTGGGTGGGGCGCACGTCCGGGGCGATGGTGCACGCCTTGTAGGCGCGCAGCAGCTCGTAGAGGTGGAGGAAGCTCTCCACGCGGCCCACCTCCGTGACGGAGACGCCGTGCGCGGCGAAGCGCGCGCTGTTGGCGCCGCCGTAGGGGTCGTCCCGCAGCCAGTCCACGAAGCGCTGGTCCTGGAGGTCCTTCACGTCCAGGGAGCGGCGCGAGGCGTGCGTCCGGGCGAGCGCGGAGTCCGGGCCCGCGATGACGACGAAGGACATGCGCAGCAGGGACTCGGTGTCCACGCCCTCGTGCGGAGGGAGCGGGGTGAAGTCGAGCGCCAGGTCCTGCTGCCGCGTCTGCACCTGCCGCATGAGCTCGTGCGAGCCGCCGAAGCCCACCACCAGCTTGAGGTCGGCGGCGGCGGCGTCCTGCGCGATGCCGCCCAGCAGCGACATGGACAGCGTGGGGTTGAGGCCCAGGCGCAGGGTGGGCTCCACGCGGGCCAGGTCCATCAGCCGCTTCACGTCCAGTTGGTGCAGCGGCGTCTGGGTGCCCGCGTAGAGGCGCTCTCCTCGCGCGGACAGTTGCAGGCGCCGGCCGGGCCCCCGCTCCAGCAGGGCGGCGCCATCCGCGAGCGCTTCTTCCAGGGCGCGGATGTGCTCGCTCACGACGGAGCGGGCGACGCCCAGGTGCTCCGCGGCGGCTTCGATGCTGCCGGCCTCCACGGCGGCGGTGAAGGACTCGAGCCAGACCAGGTGTCGCTGGAGCTTGCGCGGGGGCATGGGGCCAAAGGCGCGCTAGAGGAAGAAGTCGGGCAGCAGCTCCGCGCCGGGGACGGACTGGTACGCGTCGAAGTTGGTGACGCCGGCGGCGCGCAGGACTTCCTCGTCGATGCAGAAGTTCCCGGTGAAGGAGCGGCTGGGCTTGGTGAGGATGGCGTACGCGGCGTCCGCCATGATCTCCGGCTTGCGGCTGCCCTTGATGGTGTCGTCGCCGCCCAGCAGGTTCTGTACGGCGGCGGTGGCGATGACGGTGCGGGGCCACAGCGTGTTGACGGCGATGCCGTCGTCCTTGAGCTCCTCCGCCATGCCCAGGGCGCACAGGCTCATGCCGTACTTCGCGATGGTGTAGGCCACGTGGGGGCCGAACCAGCGGGGCTCCATGTTGAGCGGCGGCGAGTTGTTGAGGATGTGCGGGTTGGAGGACTTCTTGAGGTACGGGATGCACGCCTGCGAGCACGCGAAGGTGCCGCGCGTGTTGATGCCGTGCATCAGGTCGAAGCGCTTGAGCGGCGTGTCCAGGGTGCCGGTGAGGCTGATGGCGCTGGCGTTGTTCACCAGGATGTCGATGCCGCCGAAGGTCTCCACGGCCTTGGCGACAGCGGCGTGGATCTGCGCCTCGTCGCGGATGTCCACCACGCAGGGGAGCGCCTTGCCGCCGGCCTCTTCAATCTCCTTCGCCGCCGAGTAGATGGTGCCGGGCAGCTTGGGGTGCGGGTCCGTCGTCTTCGCGGCGATGACGATGTTGGCGCCGTCGCGGGCCGCGCGCAGCGCGATGGCCTTGCCGATGCCGCGGCTGGCGCCGGTGATGAAGAGGGTCTTGCCTTGGAGGTTGGACATGGGCCGCATCCTCGCTCAATCGCGCGGCGCCGCAATGCCCTGAGCGGCCGGACCGGGGTGGATCCGGCCGCTGTTCAACGGAGTCTCAGGGGGACTTCAGGGGCTCGCGGGCGTGTAGACGAGCACGGCGCTGACGCTCGCAGGGGTGTCCCGGTCCCAACCGCCGATGAAGAGCACCTTGCCGTCGGGCAGCACGGTGGTGGCCATCAGGTAGCGGTTGGACGCCATGCTGGTGGAGAACGAGGACGTGCCGGTCGCCAGGTCGAAGAGCTCCGTCGTCAGGCCCACCGTGGAGTTGCCCCCCGCGAGCAACAGCCGCCCGGAGTTCAACTGGACCAGCGAGGCGTTGGCGCGCTCGTAGGTGAAGTGGCCCAGCGTGGCCTGCACGTTCAGCACCGGGTCGTATGTCGCGACCAGCGTCCCGTCCACCAGCACGAGCTTGCCGGATGGCTGGAGGAAGGCGTCCGTGAAGGTCCGCGTCGTCAGGCCGGTGGCGACGCTCCAGGTGTTGTTGGACGGATCGTAGAACTCCGACGGCAGGTTGCCGCCCACGGTGAGCACCTTGCCCGTCGGCAGCAGCACCGCGCGGTGGTTGGACCGGGCGTAGGTCGGGCTCGCCACGGGCAGCCAGGTGTTCGTGGAGGGGTCATAGAGTTCGGTGGCGCGGTTGCTGACGGTGTCCCCCGTGGTGACGCCGCCGATGACCAGGACCTTGCCGTTGGGCAGCAGCGTCGAGGTGTGTGCGCCGCGCGCGAAGGCCATCTGCGGGCCGGCCGTCCAGGTGTTGGTCGCGGGGTCGTAGAACTCCACGGCGCGCAGCGGCGTGGTGGCCGGGTACGCCGCGAAGCCGCCCGTGACCATGACCTTGCCAGACGGCAGCAGGATCACCGCGGGGTTGTAGCGCGCGGTCCCCAGCGTTCCAGCGGAAGACCAGGTCCCCGCCGCCGGATCGTAGAACTCCGCCGTGCCCAGGACGGGGTTGGAGGTCACCGACCCGCCGAAGGCGAGGATCTTCCCGGAGGCCAGGGGGATGACGCTCGCGCCGAAGCGGCGCTGCGTCAGGCTGGCCGTGAGGTCCCACCGGGCGACCGTCGTGGGCGGCGTGCACGACGGGGCGTTCTGCACCGCGACGGTGAAGGCCTGGGACGCGGAGAAGCCCTGGGCGTTGGTGACGGTGGCGGTGATGGTCGCGTTCCCGCCGGTGGGCGCGCAGGTGGGGGCCTTCCAGGAGACCTCGCTGGAGGTGAAGCCGGACGTGGGCGTCGCGAGCGTGCCCGTGCTCGAGGCCCAGTTGAAGGTGAGGGCGCCGCCGTTGCCGTCCTCGGCGAGGACGCGGAACGTCACGGCGCTGTCGCCCATCACGGACGCGCTGCTCTGGTGCGCGAGGACGATGCGCGGCGGGACGTTGGCGCTCGCGCCTTCACCCACGCAGATGCGCAGGGTGCCCTGCGTCTGGCCGCCCTTCGGGTCCTTCACGGTGACGGTGAGCGCGCAGTTGCCGCACGCGTCGCCCGCGGGAATGGCGGTCGGGGTGAAGGAGGCGATGTTGGAGGTGTCATCCGTCCAGGTGCCCGCGCAGGACGCGGCCCACTGGTAGGTCAGCGCGTCGCCGTCCGGATCCGTCACGTCCGCGGTGACGGTGGTGCTCTGGCCCACGGGCACGGGGGACCGGGACGCGGTGACGCGGGTGACCGCGGGGGAGATGTTGAACGTGACGGACACCTCGGCGGTGCCGGCCGTGGTGCCGCCGTCCTTGGAGACGACGGTGATGTCGATGCGGATGGTCGCCGTGGCGCCGCGCGAGTCGGTGACCGTCAGCGTCAGCGCGTACACGCCCGGCGTCGCGGGCGCGGTCCAGGTCGTCGACGTGAGCGTGGGCGAACCGAAGGTGCCATCCGCCGCCGTCCAGGCGTACGTGAGGGAGTCGGACGCATCCGGATCATGCGCGGTGGCCTGGAGGGAGATGGTGCCCCCGGGGAGGACGGTGCTCGCCGAGGCCACGAGCGAGTCGATGCACGGGGCCGAGTTGTCGAACGGGCCCGGGACATCCAGCGCCTGGAGGGTGATGGCCACGATGGAGGTCGTGCCCGCGGTGATGGTGACGTCCGAGGCCACGCCCCGGTAGCGCAGGGCGCCGTCCGCGGCGAAGGCCTCCGCGGTGAAGGTGCGCTGGGGACCGGCGGGCACCTGGTACATGGTGCCGCTCCACCCATCCGTCCCCCGGGTGAGCACGGTGGTGGCGGAAGGCACGCCGGAGGCCGTCAGGGTGACGGTCACGCGGGTGATCTCATCGCCCGCGAGCGCCTGGGGCACCGCGCTGACGAACCGGACGTTGCCGGTCTCCCGCTCCGGTTCGCCCCCCGTGTCGCAGGCCGTGACAGACATGACTGCGCTGATCAATGCGCAAAGCAGAACGCGAGACAGGGTGGCTTGTCGACGCATCGCACCTTCCTGGAGGAATGAGTGGAAGGTGCGATCTATCAGGTCGGGAGGATGAAGACAGACATGTTGTGAGGGGTTGCGGTGTCTATCCAAACCCGAACGGGTCTGTGAGTACCCTGCGGAGAGGAGCCGCGTGGGCTCCCCTCGTCCCTGCGGGGGCTACTGGGTGATGCAGGTGACGGTTTCGATCATCGTCACGTTGGAGTTGCCGGTGGTGTTCCAGCTACCGACGCCGTTCGTGCCCACGATGTACGTGTACGCGGTGCCGCGGATGGCGGTGGTGAAGCTGCTCACGTCGACGTGGCCCTGGTCCAGGCAGAAGCGGCGGGCGGTCGCCGCCGGGGTGCTGAAGTTGCCGGTGGGGTAGTTGGGCTGGATGGTGCCGATCTGGTAGCCGTTCACCTTCGGCGTCGCGTAGGTGAGGACCGGCGCGTTGAAGCAGGTGATGGTCTCCAGCATGGTCACGTTGGAGTTGCCGGTGGTGTTCCAGGCGCCGACGCCGTTCGTTCCGACGATGTACGTGTACGCGGAGCCCCGGATGGCGGTGGTGAAGGTGCGAGCGCCGGTGTGGCCCTGGTCCAGGCAGAAGCGGCGGGCGGTGTCGGCGGGCGTGCTGTAATTGCCGGTCGGGTAGTTGGGCTGGATGGTGCCGACCTGGTAGCCGTTGACGGTGGGCGTCGTGTACGTGACGTCAGAGCTGGAATTGAAGCAGATGATGCTTTCAATCATCGTCACGTTGGAGTTGCCGGTCGTGTTCCAGGGGCCCACGCCGTTCGTGCCGACGATGTACGTATACGCGGAGCCCCGGATGGCGGTGGTGAAGCTTTGCGCGCCGCTGTGGCCCTGGTCCTGACAGAAGCGGCGGGCCGTGTCGGCGGCGCTGCTGAAGTTCCCGGTGGGCTGGTTGGGCAGGTAGGTGCCAATCTGATAGCCATTGACCGTGGGCGTCACATAGGTCTGGTAGGTGTCGGCATTGGCTGACGACGCGAAGCCCACGACGAGAAGCAGGGACACGAAGAGGGTGGGGAGACCACTGCTGCGACGAAACATGTTTTTCCTCGGCTTGTGGCTGATGCGGGGGAAGCAGGACCGTAGCGGCTCCCGGGGTTGAGCGCACTGGAGACATTTCGGGACTGTGATGGGCGTTTCGTCGCGAAGACCGCCAGTGGACGTTGTTTGGTCTACGCTGCGGCCCTCATGCGACTGCTTCCACTCCTTGTGTTGGTGGTGTTGACCGTCCGCTGTGCCCACGCGCCGACTGCCTCCGCTCCGCCCACCGTCTCCTGGCCGGAGGCCCTGCCTCCCGCGCTGCGGTTGCCGGACACAGTGCGGCCCGTGCACTACGCGCTGGACCTGAAGCTCGTGCCCTCGGAGGACGTCTACCCGGGCAGCGTCACCATCGACGTGGAGGTCCGTGAGCCTGTTCGCCAGGTGTGGCTGCATGCTCAGGACGTGGAGGTGACGCGGGCTCACGTCACCGTGGGGAGCCGCACTTTCGACGCGAAGCCTGTCACCGCGCCTGAGGGACGTCTGGGATTGCTCCTGCCGGAGGAGTTGCCCGTTGGGAAGGCCCAGCTCGTGCTCGACTTCACCGGCAAGGTGGACCGCGAGCGCAGCCAGGGCATCTATGGCGTGGAGGAGGGCGGTGAGCCGTACCTCTACACGTTCTTCGAGCCCATCGACGCGCGTCGCGCCTTCCCTTGCTTCGACGAGCCGACGTTCAAGGTTCCGTGGCGCCTGCGCTTCACCGTGAAGGCCGGACACGTGGCGCTGGCCAATCATCCCGTCGTGTCCCGTGAGCCCCTGGCGGACGGCCTGGAGCGCGTCACCTTCGCGGAGAGCAAGCCGATGCCCAGCTACCTCGTGGCCTTCATGGTGGGGCCCTTCGACGTGGTGGAGGCCGGCACCGTGGGACGCACGAACGTGCCGCTGCGCTTCGTCGTCCCCAAGGGCCGGGGCTCGGAGACGCGCTACGCCGCGAGCATCACGCCTCGCATCGTGAAGGGTCTGGAGGACTTCTTCGACCAGCCGTATCCCTACGAGAAGCTCGATGTCGCGGTCGTGCCCCGGTACTGGGGCACCATGGAGCACCCCGGCCTCGTCGCGCTCGGGCAGCCGCTCACGCTCATTCCCCCCGGAGAGGAGACGCTGGCCCGCCGCAAGTCGTACGCCGTCATCGCCAACCATGAGCTGGGTCACTACTGGTTCGGTGACGTCGTCACCTGCTCCTGGTGGAACGACATCTGGCTGAATGAGTCCTTCACCGCGTGGCTGGACCGCCAGACGGTGGACCGGCTGGAGCCGTCCTGGGACTACCAGCAGGAGCGCGCCATGTCCGCGACCCGCTCCGCCCTGGCGTCGGATGAGCTGGCGTCGGCGCTGCCCGTGCGCAAGCCGGTGGAGAGCAATGACGACATCGTGGGCTCGTTCGACAACGGGACGACCTATGACAAGGGCTCGTCCGTCATCGCCATGTACGAGGCCTGGCTGGGACCGGAGCGCTTCCGCGACATCCTCCGGGGCTATGTCCGCAAGCACGCCTGGAAGGTCGCGACGATGGAGGACTTCCTCGCGGACCTCTCCCAGGCGGCGGGGCCGGAGGTGACGCAGTCCTTCGGCGGGTTCATCGAGCGGAGCGGGGCGCCTCGGATCACCGCGCGGCTGTCGTGCCCGGCGGGCGGCGCTCCGTCCGTGACGCTGTCGCAGGAGCGCTACCTTCCCCTGGGCTCCAAGGCGGACTCGAAGCAGGAATGGCAGGTGCCCGTGTGTCTTCGCGTGGGCACGGGCGCGCAGTCGTCGCGGGTGTGCTCGATGGTGCAGGGACCTTCGACGGAGGTCGCGCTGCCCACGAAGCAGTGCCCGGCGTGGGTGCTCCTCAACGCGGGCGGCGCGGGTTACTACCGCAGCGGGTACACCCGCGAGCAGTTGGCGAAGCTGCTCGCGACTCCGGCCGCCGCCTTCACTCCCGCGGAGCAGGTGGCGCTCTGGGCGGATGTGGACGCGGCGGTGGTCCGGGGCGACCTGCCGCTGGGCGAGGCGCTGAAGGCGGTGCCTGCCTCCGCGAAATCGACGAACCGGCTCGTGGTGCAGAGCGGCGCCACGCTGCTGGAACTCGTGCGCCTGGAGCAGCTCACGCCCGAGGAGCGCCAGCGCTTCCGCGCGTGGGTGGCGTCGCTCTACTCGGCGCGCGCCCAGGCCATGGGCTGGGTGCCGAAGCCGGGCGAGGACGACTCCGTGAAGGACTCACGCTCCCTGTTCCTCCGGCTGGCCGGCGGTCTGGGGGATGATCCGCGACTGGTGAAGGAGGCGCTGCCCCTGGTGCGCGCCTGGCTGGCGGACCGGAAGTCGGTGGATCCGGAGGCGTTCGGTGCCGCGCTGCCCCGCGCGGCGACGCACGGCGACGCGGCGCTGTTCGACGCGCTGCTGGAGGCGGCGAAGAAGGAGCAGGACCGCACCGAGCGTTCCCGGCTGCTGACGTCCCTGGCGTACTTCCGGAACTCGGAGCTGCTGTGGCGGGCGCTGGGGCTCGTGGTGTCGCCGGACTTCGACGTGCGGGACTCGCAGGTCATCCTCCGGATGGCGTTGATGTCGCCGGAGTCGCAGTCGCTGGCGTGGGACTTCTATCAGGCGCACTTCGATGCGCTGACCCAGCGGCTGCGTTCGGATGAGCTGGGCCGGCTGATTGGCCAGACGGGGAGCCTCTGCGATGACATCCACCTGACGCAGGTGGAGACGTTCTTCGCGTCCCGCGTGGACAGGATTGAAGGGGGGCCGCGCGCGCTCGCCCGGGCCCTGGAGTCCATCCGCCTGTGCATCGAGTCCCAGAAGCTCCAGTCCCCGAGCGTCAAGGCGTTCCTCCGCGCCCGGTGAGCCCGCGGGCCTGAAGCCTCACGGACCGTAGGGACACAACTGCATCGTCTCCGCGATGGGCGGGCGGCAGAGTTGCAGGAGCTGTGTCTCGTCCAGGAACGACGAGGCCCGCGCCTTGAGGAAGCAGGACGCGGGATCGTCCTCGGGCTGTGCGTACTGGCAGAGCTGGAGCGCCTGGGGGTCGGAGAGGAAGGCTTTCTCCTGGACCCGGTGGAAGCACCGCGCCGGGGTGTCGGAACGGGCACCCTGGCAGAGCTGCGCCGCGACGGTCTCCGTCACCGAGCCGCCCTGGCGCGCCGCTTCGAAGCAGGAGTATTGCGGCGCACCTTCGAGCGGTTCCAGTTGCGCCGCCGCTGGAAGCCCGAGCAGCGCGGCAGCCAGCCCCCAGACACCTCTCCAATGGCCTCGCTTCATCGTTCACCCCTCACAGAAGGTGGGGGAGTCATGGCCCTCGTGGGAGGGACGGGCCGGAAGACAGCCGCCGTGCGCCGGCCGCTTCAGCCGTGCACGGTGCGACTGTCGGCGGGCACGGCCGCCCGGTCCTCCAGGCCGTAATCCCTCACGACGTGCGCCACCCGCAGGCGGTAGTCGCTGAACACGCCTCCCCGGCCTTCGCGCTGGGCTTCACGGTGGGCCTCCTTGCGCCGCCACTCCGCCACCGCTGCCTCGTCGCGCCAGTAGGAAAGGGACAGCAGCTTGCCCGGTGCGCTGAGGCTCTGGAACCGCTCGATGGAGATGAAGCCGTCGATGTCCGCGAGCAGAGGCCGCAGCTCCGCCGCGAGGTCCAGGTACCGCTGCCGATGCGACTCGTGTGTCCAGACCTCGAAGATGACAGCGATCATTCCAGTCCTCCCAGGACGCGGGTGTTGGTCGAAGCACGCCAGGTGACGGGGCCCGCCAGGGGTGACAGGTCCAGGCCGCTCGCGAGCACGCGCTCCGCCGCCGCCGTGGTCATCGCCGTCGCGAGCAAGGCCCCGGGGCAGCCATGCGAGCCCAGGCCGAAGGTGAAGGTCTGACGCCCCTCGCGCCGTGGCAGGAAGGCATCGGGCTGGGGGTTGTCGCGCGGATCCCGGTTCGCGGCGGCGAGCACGACGACCACGGTCTCGCCGGCCTCCAGCGGCTGACCCGCGACGGTCGCCGCGGCGTGGGTGAAGCGTCGCGTGTTCTGGACCGGAGCGTCGTGGCGGGCCGCCTCCTGGACCACGTCGCCCACCGTGCACGCGCCTTGTGAAAGCGGTTCACGCAGCTCGGGCATGCGAGCGAAGGCCCGCAGCGTCGCGCTCAAAAGCCCGGCCGTCGCTTCATACGCCTGGGTGAGCAGGCCCACGGCATTGGGGATGCGCAGCTCGTCCGGGCCCTGGCCTTCCATGAGCCGGGCCGTGAACGCGGTCCTCGCGGTGGACTGGAAACAGGCCGCCACGCGTTCGTTCAGCCTGGCCACACCCTCTCTACCCACAGGGGGCCCGGCGACCGAGCGGACATAGGCATCCACGTCCCGCACGGCTGCCTCCAGCGTGTCTTCCGGGAAGCCCAGCAGCGAGCCCAGCACGAACACGGGGAACTGGAGGGCGGCGTCCGGCAGCCGTGACAGCGAGGGCGTCGCGAACAGGCGCTCCGCCCAGCGGCGGCTCTCCGCTTCGACCTCCCGCTGCGCCTCCAGCAGCGCGCGTGAGAGCGTCTGCTTCACGGCGGGGTAGGGGCCTCCGTCGTTCATCCGCACCAGCCGTCCAAAGAGCGCGCCTCCGGTGGTGCCCACCAGATGCGACGGCACCGGCTCCGACCGTGGCCGGACCCGGCAGTGCTCGCTCGTGAGCACCGCGCGGACGGTGGCCGCGTCCGCCGCGATCCATGGCCCGAAGCCGGGGACGCGGTGCAGTCCGCCCCGGGCTCGGAGCGTCGCGTAATAGGGGTACGGGTCGGGGTGGGTGACGGCCTGATAGGGGTCGGTGGGCGGTGTCATCGGTCCTCGTTGCCCGGCACTCTGCTGCCATCGACGTGTCGGCGTGCTAGGAAATGGTTCGTCATGGACCGAACGATGAATGCAGGACCGGACCTCACGACGCTGGCCTCGGCCGTGGGGGACGCCACGCGGATCCGGATGCTGGAGCTGCTCATGGAGGGCCGGGCGCTCGTCGCGAAGGAACTCGCGTTCGGCACGGGCGTCAGCCCCGCCACGGCGACCGCGCACCTCCAGCGGTTGGAGCAGGCCCGGCTGGTCCGCGCCACCCGGCAGGGGCGCAACAAGGTGTTCCGGATCGCCACGCCCACCGTGGCGCGGATGGTGGAAGCGCTGATGACCGTGGCGGTCCGGGGACCCCGTGCGTCAGCGACTCCGGAACCCCTGCGGGCCGCGCGCTACTGCTACGACCATCTGGCGGGCCGGCTGGGCATGGGCATCACCGATGCGCTCCTGCGGGCCGGGCACCTTGCCCTTCGCAAGCGCGCGCTCGCGCTCACGCCGAGCGGCGAGGCGTGGTTCCAGGAGTTCGGCATCGACCTGGCGCCCGTGCGCGAGCAGCGGCGCCACTTCGCCCACCGTTGCCTGGACTGGAGCGAGCGGCGCGACCACCTCGCGGGGGCGCTGGGCGCGGCGCTCGCCGCCCGGGTGTTCTCATTGGGGTGGGTGGAGCGTCAGCCCGACTCTCGCGGCCTCATCGTCACGCCGGGAGGCCAGCGCGGACTCAAGCGTCACTTCGGCGTGCTGTAGGCCGCGGCGTTCGCGTCCGCGCGCTCACGGGTGCGCTGGATGGCGACGGAGACCGCTTCACCCACGACGCGCGGGAGGCCATGGGCGTCCATTGCGGTGAGCCCCGCCTCTGTGATGCCTCCCGGGGTCGCTATCTCCGTGATGAGCCGAGGGGTGGTGGCGCCGGGTTCGGCCAGCAGCTTCGCCGCTCCAATGAGCGTCTCCTTCGCGAGCACCGCCGCTTCCGCCGCGTCCATCCCGTGCGCCATCGCGGCCTGGGCCAGGGTCTCCACGAAGCGGAAGACATACGCGGGGCCCGTGCCGCACACGCCCGTGCAGACCGTGAGCGCTTCCTCGGTCATCCACAGCGGCCGTCCCGTCGCGGCGAAGAGGGACTCGGCGGCCTGCCTCGCGGTCTCCGTCGCCCGGGTCCCGGCCGTCAGGGGCGTCACGCCCGCTCCCACGCGCACGGGGGTATGGGGCAGGGCGCGGATGACCGAGACGCTGGAGGGCAACGCCGCTTCCAACTGAGCGATTCGCACATCCGCGGAGAGCGACACCACGGTCTGCCCCGGTTCCAGGGCCGGCGAGATGACCGCCATCAGGTCCCGCAGTTGTGCCTGCCGCACCGCCAGCAGGATCACCCCGGCGCCCCGCACCGCCCGCGCGTTGTCCAGGAGGACGTCCACGCCATGCCGGGAGCGCAGCTCCTCTCCGCGCTCGGGCCGGCGCACCGTGACGCGAAGGTCCGACGGACGCACGTGGCCAGAGCGCAGCAGTCCCAGGATGAGGGCTTCGGCGATCTTGCCGCCTCCCAGGAGCACGACGGGGGCGGGGATGGGATGGGACGCCATGGCTGAAGCCTACCCTCAAGCGGGCCGCCCGGGGCCGTGCTCGCCCGCTGCGGACCTCAAAGCTTCACACCCACCGTGGTGCGCAGTTGCGTGTCCAGCGGCGGCACCGTCGCGGGCGGCGCGCTGTCGTAGGTGAGGTTGAAGCCGATGCCCACCGTGACGCGGGGATTGGGCGTCACCGCGAAGAGCGTCTCGTTGAGCACGCGCAGGTCGGAGGGGCGGGTGACTCGCGGCTGGAAGTAGACCGTCTCCACGAGGTGGATGTTCTCCATCAGCTTCACCCGGCCCAGCAGGTAGCTGGAGACGCGCGGGTCCGTGTAGCGGTCTCCCGCGTCCACCTCGCCGTCGTTGCGCAGCCGTTCGTACTCGAACATCAGCGCCACCCCGAAGGTGAGCCCCAGCTTGTCCTCGTTGAGCAGGAGGAAGCGTGGACCCGCGCCCAGCAGGGCCCGGAACTGGAGCCGGCGGAACTCGTTGTATTCGTGCTGGGCGAAGACTTCTCCCGAGACCCAATCCGAGAACTGGCGCCGGTAGCGCACGTGCTCCAGCACCTGGCTGACGATGCGCTCGCCACTGGCGAAGGAATACTCACCCCGGATGACGCCCAGCCAGACGTCGCGCTCGGAGCGCACCTGGCCCACCAGGGAGCCGCGGATGGAGAACAGCTCCGTGCTGCCCGTGCGCCAGTCGCCGCCCAGCTCGATGGCCGCGGCGGGCCCCAGCTCCGCCTTCTCGTCGAAGAGCGCCTGGACGTTGACGATCTGTGCCGCCGCGCCGCTCGCGTGGAGCAACACCCCCAGCACCACCCACCGGCCTGCCTTCAGGAGATCCATGCCTCCTTGCTGTGCCTGCTCGGGCGCTCCCGTTCAACCCTGTTGTGGGGCCTCCGGCGCTTGACGCCAACGGGGGAGCGGAGCATGCCTGCAGGGTTTCCAGGCCCCTTGCCCTGTCCGGAGCGCGCCCATGCAGGTCCACATCATCGATGCCTTCACTCGCACCGCGGGTGCGGGAAACCGCGCGGGCGTGGTGCTCGACGCCTCGGCGCTGGATGTCCCCACGATGCAGCGGACCGCCGCGGCCGTGAGCGCGTCGGAGACCGCGTTCCTCCTGTCCCGGCCCGGCGACGCCACCGTGCGCCTGCGCTACTTCACGCCCGTGGATGAGATTCCGTTCTGCGGCCACGCCACGGTGGCCACCTTCCACCTGCTCGCGGAGAAGGGGCTCCTGCGCGGCCCGGGGACGTACACGCTGGAGTGCCCCGGCGGGACGTTCGGCATCGAGCTGGAGCCTCGGGGGGCGCACGGGACGCGGGTGTGGATCACCACGCCTCCACCGCCCATGCAGCCGAACCCCGTGGAGCTGGAGGCGCTGATGGCCACGCTGGGGGGGACGGCGGCGCAGGTGGATCCGTCGCTGCCGGTGATCCGCCAGGGCCACCGGCTGGTGGTGCCCCTCCGGCGGCTCGCGGACCTGGAGGCCCTGACGCCGCGAGGCGCGGCGATGAACGCGCTGCTGATGCCGCACGGCCTGCGCGGCGTCTACCTCTTCACCCGCGAAGCGAAGGAGGAGGGGAGCGTGGCCCAGGCGCGCTACTTCGTCCCGGGCTTCGGCATCCTGGAGGACCCCGTGACGGGCTCCGCCGCGGGACCGCTCGCGGCCTGGCTCGCCGAGCACGGGAGCCTTCGCCTCCCCGAGCACGGCGGCACGGTGTCGAGCCGCATCGAACAGGGCGACACGCTCGGCAAGCCGGGCCGCATCGACATCCAGGTTACCGGCCGGCCAGGCCACATCGAGCGCGCCCGCGTCGGCGGCGTGGCCCTCACCGTGATGGACGCCACGCTGCTCGCGTAGCGAGGCCGCCGCGAATGACGCCCCCGGGGCCCGGCGGCCTGGCGGCCCTTGATGGCCCCGCCGCGCGCCTCCACGTTTGGGGTTGGGATGCTTCCATCCCCGCTTGAGTGACCGGTGCGGTCCGGCGGCCGGGCGCCAGCCGGCTCCACCGGGGGAGGACGTCATGGCAACGGACAACAGGAATGCAGGCGCGCAGGAGGGGTCCTCCTCGCCCGCCGTGAAGAACGCCCAGGCCGACGCGCCGAGCGCCACGTCTCAGGGACAGGCCCCCAGGACGGGCGCTGGCATCGCCCGCCGCGAGTCCCAGGCCCCCGCCATCAGCAGGGAGGCCGCACCCCTGAGCCCGTTCGGGCTGCTGCGCCGGGTGATGGAGGACATGGACCAGCTCTTCATGGGCTTCGGAGGACGGGGCCTCGCTGCCCGGAGCGACGTGCTGGACGAGGGCCTCTGGTCACCGCAGATGGACGTGGTGGAGCGGAACGGGAACCTCATCGTGAAGGCCGACCTGCCGGGGATGAAGCTGGAGGACATCCACGTCGAGCTGCTGAATGACCTGCTCATCATCGAAGGCGAACGCACCTTCGAGCTGGAGGAGGAAGAGGAGGCCGAAGGCGTCTGGAGCCTGGAGCGCAGCAGCGGTCTGTTCCGCCGCGCCATTCCGCTTCCGGAAGGCATCGACACGGAGTCGGTCCATGCGAACTTCGAGAACGGCGTCCTGGAGATCTCCCTGAAGCTCCCGGTGACGGTGCCCCAGGGCAAGCGCATCGAGGTGAAGGGAGGCTCGCGCGAGCAGGCCCGCCGGCTGACGCGCGGGAAGCCCATCCACTGAGGGTGAGGCGCCTTCCGGGTCAATGCGTGTGCCGGCGGCCCTCGTCCTCCACGACGGCCGCCGCCACCTGCTCCGCCGAACCGCGCAGCTCCTCGGTGGACGGCGAGTGCCAGGACTCGAAGGCGAACAGCTTCCGCATCAGCTTCCCGGCCTGATAGCCCGGGCGCAGCCCGATGGCGTCGAACATCCAGGCCAGCGCCTCGTCCGCGAAGGTGGACCAGGACTCCTCGCAGCCCGTGGCGTCCATGGTGAGGTTCATCGTGGTGACGATTGCATCCGCCAGGGCCAGCGTGCGGATGTCATTGTCGTCAGGGCCCGAGGGCAGGTCCCGCTTCAGCGCCTGGAAGTGGGCATCCAGCTTGAACAGCCATTCGCGCGACCGCTCCAGCGCGTCGAGGATGAGCTGGATGTTGTATTCCACGCTCATGTTCGGGGTGGGCTTCTGTCTGAAGAAGCGGTGGCACCAGCAGTAGCCGCCGAAGCTCTCATTGCCCAGAGACAGCCCCGTCTCCGTGTACCAGGGCCCCAGGTTCTGTTGGAGCATCCGCTGGAGGTGTTTCGCCATCGTGTCGTGCTGCTCGTCCGTGAGCTTGCGCGTCCCCGGGGGCACACGCGGCGTCAGGTATTCGCGCAGCATCCGGAGGAGCTTCTCCGGCTCATACCCATCCAGGCTGTCGCGGATGCGCCGCCAGTGCCCCAGGGCCGGTCTGCTCATACGGCCACCTCCGCCACCCGCGCCGCCGCGTCCCGGAGGGCCCTGTCGCCGGCCGCCGCGTCGAGCTGACGGCGCGAGGCCTGATACACGCCGTCCAGCGCGGCCAGCATGAGCTGGATGTCCTCATCCACATCCATCGTCCGGTGTGGCGGGTTCTGGTTGAAGAACGAGTGACACCAGCAATAGCCCCCCAGCACTTCATTGCCCAGGGGCAGGCCGCTCTCGAGGTACCAGGGCCCCAGCTCGGCCTGGAGCAGGTCCTGCACGGCGTTCTTCGCCTGCTTGAGCCGGCTGGCGTGGATGCTTCCGGTCCGCAAGGGAGCCAGGGCCTCCCTCAGCCGGGACGCCAGCGATTGCGATGAGTAGGCATCCAGGCTGTCGTGGATGCGGCGCCACGTGAAGGCCGACGCGTTGTTGTTCATTCGGGCACCTCGTTGCGGCACGGGGCGTCCGGCCCCGCGATGGTCCGGGCCAGCAGCCTCGCCAGCCGCGTGTAGTTCGCCGCGTCTCCCGGACGCTTGGGCCACAGCACCACGGGCGCCAGCGGCGGCGTGGGCAGCCGGCCCCGGCGCAGCATGTATTCCAGCCACAGCCGCGCCGCGCGGGCGTTGCCGTCCGGGAAGGGGTGGAAGAAACACAGGTCCAGGTACAACCGCGTGGCATGTGCCACCGGGTGGCGCTCCTCCCGCGCGTCCGCCTCCACCTTGTCGCGGAAGGCGGCCTCCAGGCCGGGCCCGTGCGCGTAGCGGTGGGCGCCCCCTCGCGCGAAGGCGTCCCCGGTGCGGAAGCCCGTGGGTCCGCCCAGAAGCTCCGACTGAACTTCCACCATCCGGGGGAAGGTCAGCGGCTCGCCCGCGTCCGCGAGCCGCCGCACCCGGGCCAGGGCCCGCTCGAAGCGCTCCGTGCGCGCCGGCCCCTGGACTTCATGGGCCGGTGCGTCATGCCGGTGCAGGAAGTCCTCCTGGGCGCCCGTCTCCCGGAAGGGCTGCCGCGCCGCCGCCGCCAGGTCCGCCCGGAGCGCGGGCAGCGCCCAGTCCAGGGCGCGCGTGGCCTCCCGGTGGGGCGCGAGCTGCTCGGTGGCGGACGGGGCCTTCACTCGGGGTCCAGGGCAAAAGGGGGGGGCGGGGAGCCCAGCATGGACGGGGCCGGGTGACAAACACCCCGGGCGATGTGGCCCTCCCGTGGGTCACGGAGTGGAGCCCCGGCGCACAATTGCGTAAACAGGCCGTTCTGGCAGCAGGGAGAAGGCACTGAATGAAGACGTTCCTCGTGGTCAACCCGCGCAGCGCCAACGGGCAGACGGGGAAGCGATGGGTGGAGATCTCCGCGCAGGTGGGCAAGGTGCTCGGTGACTTCGGGTACGGCTTCACCAGCGGCGGCATGGATGCGGCGCGTCTGGCGCGGCAGGCCATCGATGACGGTTATGAATGCATCGTCGCGGTGGGCGGCGACGGCACCCTCAACGAGGTCACCAACGGCTTCTTCCGCGACGGGCAGGTCATCAACCCCCGGGCCACGCTGGGGCTGTTGCCCCGAGGCACCGGCGGCGACTTCCGCCGCACCTTCGGGTGGGACCTGGAGCTGACGTCCGCGCTGGAGCGGCTGCGCACGGAGACGACGGAGCCCTTCGACGTGGGGCGGCTGGAGTTCACCGACAACGACGGCAAGCCGGCCTCGCGCTTCTTCGCCAACATCGCCTCGTTCGGCGTGAGCGCGGTGGTGGCCCGCGAGGTGAACCAGGGCAGCAAGGCGCTGGGCGGCCACCTGAGCTTCATGTGGGGCACCGTGAAGGGGCTCCTGAAGTACCAGGAGCAGCAGGTGCGCCTCACGGTGGACGGCGGCGAGCCGGAGACGGTGAGCGTCACCGCGGTGGCCGTGGCCAACGGCCGCTACTTCGGCAGCGGCATGTTCGTGGCGCCGGAGGCGGTGACGCACGACGGCCTCTTCGACGTCACCATCTGGTCCAACTACGGCCTGTCCGACTTCGTCCTCAAGTCCAAGGGCGTCTACAACGGCGACCACGTCACCTGGAAGGGCACGCGGCGGCTGCGCTGCCGCACGCTCCACGCGGAGGCGCTGACGGGCGACGTGTTCCTGGACGTGGACGGCGAGACGCCGGGCCGGCTGCCCTGCACCATGACGCTCCTGCCGGGCGCCATCCGCCTCAAGGTGTAGCGCCGGAGCGGGGCGCTCGCGGCGCGTCCGCCACGGACGCGCCGGCGCCGGGCGAGGCGGGCGTGGGGCGGTACCAGCTCGTCTGGCCAATCAGGTGCCGCGTGAAGCCGTCCTCCACCAGGGGCGAGGACTCCGCGGCGCCCAGCACCAGGTAGCCGTCCGCGTGGAGCATCCGCCGCACGCGGGCGAGCACCGCGCGCCGGGTGGGCACGTCCCAGTAGATCATCACGTTGCGCAGGAACACGAGGTCCACGGGCGCCTCCAGCGGGAAGTCGTCCATCAGGTTGAGCGGCCGGAACTCCACCGGCCTGCGCACGTGCTCGTTCAGGCGCCACCCGTCGCGCTCCTGGCGGAAGTAGCGCTGGCGCAGCTCGGGCGTCAGGCCCCGGTGGATCTCCTTCGCGTCGTAGCGGGCCTCGCTGGCCCGCACGAGCGCGCGGGTGCTGAAGTCGGTGGCGAGGATGCGCACGGTCCAGCCGGTGATGAGCAGCCCGGCCTCGGCCAGGGTCATCGCGATGCTGTAGGGCTCCTGACCGTAGGCGCACGCCGCGCACCAGACGCGCAGCGTCCGCGTGCGGACGCGCTTCGCCAGCAGGCCCGGCAGCACGGTGGCGCGCAGGGCCTCGAAGACGGGCGCGTCGCGGAAGAAGGCCGTCTCGTGGTTGGCCAGCGCCTCCGCCAGCCGCTGGTGCAACGGACTTCCCTCCGGTTGCGTGCGCAGCCGCGCGACCAGGGCGGAGAGGTCCGGCAGCCGCTCCTCGCGCATGAGGGGCGTGAGCCGCGTCTCCACCAGCGCGTACGTGTCGGGCTCCAGCACGAGCCCGGAGCGGCGCAGCACGCGCTGCCGCAGGTACGCGAAGTCGTCGGGAAGCAGGGACATGCTCAGGTCCTCCGTCCGCGCGCATCCACGCGCCGCGCCAGCTCCGGGGCCAGCACCTCCAGGGGCACCACGGCATCCGCGAGCCCCGCCTGTTCCACCGCGCCCGGCATGCTGCCGGCGACGCAGCTTGCCTGGTCCTGCACCACCACCTGTCCGCCCGCCTCGTTCACGCGCCGGCAGCCGCGCAGCCCGTCCTGGCCCATGCCGGTGAGCACCACCGCCAGCACCCCCGCGCCGTACACCTCCGCCGCGGAGCGGAAGAGCAGGTCCACCGCCGGGCGGCACGCGTTCTCCGCCGGCCCCTGGTGGGTGAGCAGCCGCACGCCCGCGGCATCCCGGCACACGGCCAGGTGGAAGTCGCCGGGAGCGACCCACACCTCGCCCGCGTTCACGGATGCGCCCGGCACCGCCTCGCGCACGGTGAGCGGCGTCACCCCCTGCAACCGCTCCGCGAGCAGCCGGGTGAAGACGGGAGGCATGTGCTGCACGATGAACACCGGCACCGGCAGGTCCGCGGGCAGCGCGGACACCAGGCGCACCAGCGCGCCCGGGCCCCCGGTGGACGCGCCGACGACGATGGCCTCCACCCGAGCGGGCATCCTCGGCCGGAGCGGGAGCTCGCGCGTCACCGGTGACAGTGGAGACGCGGCGGAGGGCGTGCGCACGTTCAGCGCCTTGAGCTTGCGCACCAGTTCGTCGCGCACGGCCTCCAGGGGGATGTTCATCCCGCCCGCGGACGTGGGCTTCGTCACGTAGTCGCGGGCCCCCAGCGCGAGCGCCTCCAGGGTCAACAGGCCCGCGCGTTCGGTGAGCGCGCTGAACATCACCACGGGCAGCTCCGGGGCGCGCTGGCGCAGGAGCTTCAGCGTCTCCAGTCCGTCCAGCTCCGGCATCTCCAGGTCCAACAGCACGACGTCGGGTTGGAACTGCTCCACCTTCGCCAGGGCGATGCGGCCATTGGGCGCGGTGGCGACGACCTCCAGTCCCGGCGCCGCGCCCAGCAGCAGCGACACCTGGCGCCGCACCACGGCCGCGTCGTCCACCACCAGCACCCGGATGGCGTTCATTCGCACCCGCGTCACCGCACCGCGTGCGCGACCGGGCAGCGGCCCGCGGGGGGGCTGGAGGCCCTCTCGCCATACACCTCGTGGCGCGGCCGGCTCGCGAGGATGGCGCTGGCGCCCCAGTCCGTCACGCGGTGGAAGGCCTCGGACGCGATGAAGGCGTCGAAGCCCTCGCGGCTGTGCCACTCGGAGACGATGAGGTAGCGCCCCGGCGCCCCCACGCTCTTGAACAGCTCCGTGTTCACGTGCGCCGGCAGCTCGCGCATCGCCTCCTGCACGAGCGCGAACTTCCGCTCGAAGGCCTCCGCCTTGCCCTCGCGCACCTCGTAGTTCATGCCGATGGTGACCATCCGTCACCTCCTTGTCCGTGTGTCATTCGAGCCAGACCCGGACACGCCGCTGGCCCTCGTCCAGGTGGAACAACTCCGATGGCCGCAGCCCCGCCGCGACCGCCGCGGTCCCCATGGCCACCGGATCCAGGCCCCGCGCCGCCAGCTTTCGAGGCAGGTCCTCCGGCAGCAGGTCCTCCAGGTGCGCCGTCACGTCCGCGCGGAAGGTCAGCGCGACGCGCGTGTGCCCTCCCTCCGTCACCTGGACCTTCAGGTAGCGCGCGGCGCCCTCCGCCCGGACTTCCGGCGGTGACGGAGGAGGCGGCAGCGACGGGGCGCGGGCCTCGTCCAGCAGCGGCCCCCAGGCGATGGGCGCATCCAGCACGTCCAGGTGGCGGACCAGCCCGTGGAACGCGCGCAGGACGAACAGGAGCGATGCGGGCCCCGCCGCGCGGAAGTTCCAGCGGTGCGGCCCCAGCGCCTCGGTGAGCCGCGCGCCCAGCCGCCAGCTTCGCGCGTGGAAGGGGCGGTCCAGGAGGAAGGGCTCCAGCAGCACGCGGCTGACGGCGGGCAGCGCCTCCGCCATGGGCTCCAGCAGCTCCGGCGCGAAGCCCAGCATCACCCACGCGGACAGGAGCTGCTCGGGGCGCGGCGGAGTGCCCGGACCCTTGAGGAGCGCAATCAACCGTCCCAGCCCCACGGCCAGCTCCGGGGGCAATGGCTTCACACAACCGAAGTCGAGCACCCCCAGCACGGGCTTGCCGTCCGGGCCCCGTGACACGCGGTAGTTGCCCGGGTGAGGATCCGCGTGGAGCGCGCTCCACGTGAAGCAGCCGTGGAGGAACAGCCGCACCAGCGTCGTGGACAGCGCGCGGCGATCCGCTTCGCTCCAGCGCCAGCCCTCCGCCAGCGACGTGCCCTCCACCCAGGTCATCACCAGCAGGTCTTCCCGCGTGAGCGCGTCCACCGGCTCGGGGATGACGACGCCGGGCACGTCCGCCATGCGCGTGCCCGCGTCCCGCAGGGACTGGGCTTCGTGGTGATAGTCCAGCTCGCCCTGGAGCATGCGGGCCAGCTCGTGGCGGTAGGCGGAAAGGTCCAGCTTCCCGCGCCAGCCTCCCACCGGCGCGGCCAGCCACCCCAGCGCGCGCAGATCCTCCCGCACGGCCTCCGCGATGCCCGGGTGCCGCAGCTTCACGGCCACGGCGCGGCCGTCATGCAGCACGCCCCGGTGCACCTGGCCCAGGGACGCGGCGATGCCCACGCCCTCCAGCGACTGGAACACCTCCCGCCACGGACGGCCCATCCGGCGGGACACCTCCGCCAGCGCGGCCTCCGGCGCGAGCGGGGAGGGCGCCTCCGCGAGCGAACCGAACCCCGGTGTCTCCGCGCCCAGCTCCGCGAGCGTGAGCACCTGGCCCACCTTCTGGGGCAGCCCGCGCAGGCCCAACAGCCGCTGGGCCAGCTCATGCCGAGCCTCTTCCACGTCCAGGGGCCGGGACACCCGCTTCATGCGCGTGGAGGCACGGGCCACCTGGCCCAGCGCCCACCATCGCTTCAGTCCGGTTCGCATGTGCCGTGGCTCCGTGGGCCTGACGCCGTCCGCGCTACTTCGTCCGCGCCTGCTTGTCGGTCGTGTCCACCTGCACGACCAGCCGTTGCAGCGACTGCGCCATGTGGGCCAGCTCCACCGCCGAACGCTGCGTGCTGCCCGCGCCCTCGGTGGTGCTGCGCGCGGCCTCCGCCACGGCGGCCATGTTCTCGGAGATCTGCTGGCTGCCCTTGGCGGCCTCGCCCACGTTGCGCAGGATTTCTCCCGCGGTGGCCGTCTGCTCCTCCACGGAGGAGGCGATGGACGTCTGCAGCTCGTTGATGCGGCCGATGGTGGCGCCGATCTCCAGGATGGCGTTGACCACCTCCTCGGTGTCGCCCTGGATGCTGCCGATCTTCTGGCCGATGTCCTCCGTGGCGCGGGCCGTCTCGCGCGCCAACTCCTTCACCTCGTTGGCCACCACCGCGAAGCCCCGGCCCGCCTCACCGGCGCGCGCGGCCTCGATGGTCGCGTTGAGCGCCAGCAGGTTCGTCTGCTGCGCGATGGAGGTGATGACCTTGATGACCTTGCCGATCTCCTGGCTGCTCGTCCCCAGCTTGCCGACGACGCTGGACGTGGAGTCCGCGAGCTTCACCGCGGACGCGGCCACCTTGGCGGCGGTGCTCGCGTTGCGCGCCACCTCGCGGATGTTCGCGTTGACCTCCTCCATGCCGGACGCGACGCTCTGCACGTTGCGGCTGACCTGTTCGGCGCCGGCGGACACCTGGGTGGCCTGCGCCGCGGTCTCCTGCGCGTTGCTCACCATCTGCTGGCTCACGCTGGACAGCTCCTGCGACGACGCGGCGAGCGTCTGCGAGTGCTGCGTCACCTCCTGGAAGATGCCGCGCAGGGTGGCGTCCAGCTCCTTCTCGCGCTGCTGCACCGCGAGCTTCTCCGTGATGAGCTCCCACGTCACCATGGGGCCCAGGTAGCGGCCCTGGCCGTCGTACACCGCCGTCACCAACAGGTCCGCGGTCTCCGGGCCAATGGGGATGTTCGCGCGCACCGGCAGGTTCTTGTCGTTGGCCAGGATCTTCCGCTGGTACGTCGAGTCGCGGTGGAAGATGTCGATGCTGGACCCCAGCACCCGGTCCGCCGTGACGGGCAGGTGCTTCTCCACGCGCTGCAACAGCCGGCGCGAGGCGGGGTTCAGGTAGACGATCTTCAGGTCCACGTCCGCCACCATCACGCAGGTGGGCGCGTTCTCCAGCATGGCCCTGAGGCGAGCCATCTCCGTGTCCGCGCGCTGCTGGTCCGTGATGTCCGTCCACGTCACCACGTAGCCGGTGAGCGCGCCGCCCCGGCCCTCGATGCCGTCGATGCGCGCCTTGAGCAGGGTGGGGCCCACCGCGAAGTGGGTCTCGTGCGGCAGCGACGACGGGTCGCTCAGCCGCTCCTCCTCCAGCCGCAACTGGTGCTCGAAGTGGGCGAGGAAGTCGCTGCCTCCGTCCCCCCCGCCGTCGCGGAAGGCGGCCGTCTGGCTGATGCGCTCGATGGCCTCCGACGCGGACGCGTTCGAGAAGACGATGGCCAGGTCCGCGTCCAGGACGAACAGGTTGACCCGCGCCGCGTCCAGTACGGCCTCGCTCAGCGCCCCTTCGAGCGGCGTGGCCGTGCGGCGTCGCGAGGACCGGCCCGCGGGCGCGGACGCCACGGCGACCCGGCGTCCCTCCGTCCGGGAGGCGCGCGCCGGAGCACGCTTCACGGCGGCGGTCCGCGAGGCGGCCTTCGCCACGGGCCTGCCCACGCCGGCATCCCGCGACGAGCCCGCGGCCGCCAGCACCTCGCGGGCGACGGGGCCCGGCACGTCCAGCTCATCCAGCACGCTGGCCAGGTGCTCGGTGACGCGCTCGAAGTGATGGGGCTTGAGCTCCAGGCGCGCGTGCAGGTCGCGCATGGACGGGCCCTTGTAGACGGCCGTTCCGCCCAGGAACCGGGTGAGGAACGCGACCATCTGGCGCTGAATCTCGACCAGGTCCTCGCGGCGGAAGTAGGGCTTGAGCAGCGCGTCCGTCATGACCCGCGCGTAGAGCCTCTGCACGGCGGCCGTCAGGGGGGCCTTGCCGCCCAGGCGCTGGAAGGGAGTGGTTTTCACGGCGGGCGCGGTCGGGCGGGCCATCAGCGGGGCTCCTGGGCAAGCACGGGGAAGGAAGGGGAGGCGGGAGCGCTGGACGCGGGCGAGAGCCCGTCCACCACCGCGTCCGCGGACAACACGAGCAGCAGCCGGTCCGGCAGCGCGTGGACCCCCAGCAGCAGCGAGCGCAGCGGCCCGCGCAGGTTGTCCGGCAGCGGCGCCAGGTCCGACTGCTCGAAGGGCAGGATGTCGCCAATGGCATCCACGCGAAGGCTCACCGCGCCCTCGTCGCCGCGCAGGACGACGTGGGGCGCGTCCGCGGGGGCGGTGCCTTCGGGCAGGTCCAGGCGGCGGCGCAGGTCGATGGCGGGGACGATCTGCCCGCGCAGGTTGAGCAGCCCCGCCACCTCCGGCGGCGCGCCGGGGACGCGCGTGAGCGGCGGCGGCAGCAGGATCTCCTGCACGCGCTCGATGTCCAGGCCGAACAGGTGCTCGCCCACCTGGAACGAGCACAGTTGGCGGAGGCCGCTCATGGCGCACCGCCTGTCAGCAGCTCCGGGTGCACGGCGCGCACGGTGCCCTCCACGTCCAGGAACTCGGTGGCCCGGGCCTGCACCACCATGGAGCCCAGCACGCCCGGACGGCGCGTCTCCCGCTGGAGCGCGAGCTCCACCTCCGCGACGTCGAGGATGGCGTCCACCACCAGCCCCACGCGCGCGTCCGCGTGCTGGGTGACGACGACGGACAGCGACTCGCCCGGGGCGGCCTGGAGCTGCCGTGCCATCCGCTCCGTCGCGCCGGGCGTCGCCTCCAGCACGGACGCCACGCGCACCAGCGGCAGCAGTTGCCCGTGGTAGCGCGCCATCTCCATGCCGCCGCTCAGCCGCTCCACGTCCGAGGAGGGCAGCTCCTCCAGCCGGGCCACGCGCGACAGGGGAATCGCCACGCGGCCCTCCGCGCCATGGCGGCACAGCAGCACCCGCTCGCGTGTCTCCTCCGGCGCCGGTGCCTCCACGGCGGCCTCCGGGATGACGACCTGGGCCTGTGCCTCGTTGACGGTGCCCACGCGGCGGCCCAGGCCCATGGCGTCCAGGATGAGCGCCACGCGCCCGTCGCCCAGCACCGTCGCGCCCGCGTAGCAGGCCAGCCCCTTCAGGTGCTTCCACAGCGGCTTGACGACGATCTCCTCCGTGTCATGGATGGCGTCCACCCACAGCCCGAAGGCGCGCTCGCCGGCCTGGAGCACGACGACGGTGGCGCCCTCGTCCAGGTCCGGCATCGCCGGCCCCACGCCCAGCTCGGCGGCGAGCACGACCAGCGGCAGCAGCTCCCCGCGCAGCCGCAGCACGCACGCGCCCTGGAGGCGGGTGATGTCCCTGCGCGCCTGGGCCGGCTCCAGGAACACCACCTCCCGCAGGGAGGCCTGCGGCAGCGCGTAGCGGTCTCCCCGGCAGGTGACGAGCAGCGCCGGGATGATGGCCAGCGTGAGGGGAATCTTCAGGGTGAACGTGGTGCCCTGGCCGGGCCGGCTGTGCACCTCCACGGTGCCGCCAATGCGCTCCACCTGCGTGCGCACCACGTCCATGCCCACGCCCCGGCCGGACAAGGACGTGACGCGCTCCGCGGTGCTGAAGCCCGGCATGAAGATGAGCATCAGCGCGTCCGCGTCCGGCAGCCGCGCCGCCTGGTCGGCCGTGAGCAGGCCCCGCTGCACCGCGACCTGCCGCACGCGCTGCACGTCGATGCCCGCGCCATCGTCAGACATGCCCAGGTGCACGAGCCCGCCCTCGTGCGACGCGCTCAGCGTCAGACACCCCACGGGCGGCTTGCCGGCGGCGCGGCGCTGCTCGGGCGTCTCCACGCCGTGGTCCACGGCGTTGCGCAGCAGGTGGGTGAGCGGATCATGCAGCGCCTCCACCAGCGTCTTGTCCAGCTCCGTGTCCGCGCCCTGCAATTGCAGCCGCACCTGCTTGCCGCACCCGTGCGCCAGCTCGCGCACCAGCCGGGGGAAGCGGTTCCACACCTGCCCCACCGGCTGGAGCCGCGTCTTCATCACCACCTGCTGCACCTGCGTGGTGACGACGTCCAGCCGCTGCGACGCGGTCGTCAAATCCGCGCCCGGCGTGGGCGAGGCCGCGCACTGGAGGATGCGGTTGCGCGCCAGCACCAGCTCGCCCATCAGGTTCATCAACCGGTCCAGCAGCGCCACGTCCACGCGCAGCTTGGAGTCCACCCCGGTCGCGGCGCCGCGCCAGGGCAGGGCGCCCGGAGGCGCCAGGGGCTCGGACACCTCCAGCGGCGCGGAGCCCGCCGCCGCGCCCGCCATGCGCGCGAGCAGCGCGGAGTGGTCCACCGCGGGCTCCAGCCCCGTCGCCTCGATGTGCTCCAGCGTCCCGCGCGCCGCGTCCGCCAGCGCCAGCAGCGTGGACACGCGCTCGCGGTCCAGCACCAGGCGCCGGTCGCGCGCCAGCCCGAGCATCTCCTCGGCGGCGTGCATCAGCGCCTCCAGGCGGCTGAAGCCCAGGAAGCCGCAGGTGCCCTTCACCGTGTGCAGGGCCCGGAACAACTGCGCCAGCAACGGCTGCGAGCCCGGCTGCGCCTCCAGCTCCAGCACCGTCGCCTCGATGGCCTGCACGTGCTCGCGGGACTCCAGGAGGAACTCCCGCATCACGTCATCCCAGCCCGGAGTGTCACCCACGGACAGGCGCCCTCTGGACGGAAGTCCACGCGGACTGTATGTCTTTGATGATACGGCTTTGACCGGCGCTGCCCATGGGCAACGGCCCCCCCGACCCACAGGACTCCGGAGTCGAAATCACAGCATCCTCCAACGTCAACGGCGTGAAACCTGTCCCGGAGGGAAGGGTCCCTGCTTAGAAGAACAGGCGAAGCAGGTCGTACCGGGTCTCCGCGCCCAGCTTCCGGAGCAGGTTGGCCTGGTGGAACTTCACCGTGCGCTCGGTAATCCCTAGCACCGTCGAAATGTCGGTGGGCGAGCGGCCGAGCGCGAGATATCGCAAGACATCTCCCTCCCGCTCGGACAGCCGCGCGGCGTTCGCCATGCGCCGCACCTTCGCCTCGAAGAGGCCGCTGAGCGTGTCATCCCCGATGGTGTGCACGCTGACGCGCGCGGTGCCGGCGCCCGTGGGCGTGGCGGTGATGACCTCATAGCCCTCGGCGTGCCCGGCGGCCTGCCGCACGACGGTGTGCGGCCAGGAGGAGGGCGCCGCCGCCATCAGCGGACAGTCCAGGCAGGGCGCGTCGCGGTGCGCGAAGGCGCCGAAGCACGGCCGGCCCACCATCTCCTCCAGCCGCGCCTCCCCGGAGGTCCACACCGCCTTGAGGGTCCCGAAGGACGACAGCTCGGTGGAGATTTCGTAGCTCAGGTCCCCTCGGGGCCCGTGGGCCGCGGCCACGTCGGGAACGGCGCCTGGCTCGGGGACGGGGAGGGGCGGCGCCGAGCGCGTGACGATGGCCACCAGCCGCAGGGGAGGGCGGCCCACGGCGGCCACGTCCAGCTCCACTGGCAGCCGCTCACCGTCGCGCGTGAGCACCTGTGTCTCCATCCGGGGCTCGGCGCTGGTGAAGAGGGCCCGCAGCGCCCGCCCCACCTCGCGCCCGTGCTCGCGCGGCGTGCAGACCTCCGCCCAGCGGCGCCCCAGCAGCTCCTCACGGGGCCGGCGCAGGAGCGCGGTGAACGCGCTGTTCGCCAGCTCGATGCGGCCTCGCCGGTCCATCACGACGATGGGCCGCGTGTCCCGCTCCGCGAGCAGCGACGCGGTCAACGACCAGTCCATGATGCCCCCCAGCCGTTGCAACCCCGTGCAAGCCTCACACGGGTAGTGCTGAATTACTCGCTTTGAGAAGCTTACCGCGAGACGCCTGCGTTTGCATTTGGACAAACGTTCAATCACAGACCGTCGCGTTCAGGGGAGGACGGTCCGTGTGCGCGCCTGTCCGCCTGGGGGGCGTGCCGGAAACCTGGAACGTCCCCCTGAATCCGGGCAACCTGCTGCATCGCCTGGGCCCGGGGATTACTCCCAGGGCTTCCCCGCCGTCCCCTCCGTGGGAGAGGAGCTGCACGCATGAGCGCACCGCGACGACCCGCGCAGTTCGACCTCTTCACCGGCGCGCTGGAGGAGCCACCCGCTTCGTCGCGGCGCAGGACCCAGCCGGTCGGGCCCGCCGCGCCGTCCGACAGCCTGCGCATGTTGGGGGAGCAGCTCCCGCGCGGCGTCTACCTGGGCACGTCGTCGTGGACGTTCCCGGGGTGGAACGGGCTCGTCTACGACCATGAGGCCAGCACGACCCAGTTGGCGCGCGAGGGCCTGGCCGCCTACGCGCACCACCCGGTGCTGCGCACGGTGGGCATCGACCGGACCTTCTACGCGCCGGTGCCGGCCAGCACCTTCGCCGAGTACGCGCAGCAGGTCCCGGACGGCTTCCGCTTCCTGGTGAAGGCGCATGAAGCCTGCACGCTGGCGCGCTTCCCCGTGCACGAGCGGTACGGCGCGCACCGGGGGCAGGTGAATGACCGCTTCCTCCAGGCGGCCTACGCCGTGGACCACGTGGTGGCGCCGTTCCTGGAGGGGCTGGGCGACAAGGCCGGGCCGCTCGTCTTCCAGTTCCCGCCGCAGGACCCCGCGGCGCTGGGCGGCGCGGGCCGCTTCGTGGAGCGGTTGCACGCGTTCTTCTCCGCGCTGCCCCGGGGGCCGCTGTACGCGGTGGAGGTGCGCAACGAGGAGCTGCTCACGGAGGGCTTCGCCCAGGCGCTCGCGGACACGGGCGTGAGCCCGGTGCTCGCGGTGTGGGCCCACATGCCGCCCGTCGCGCGGCAGGCGAAGCTCACGCGCGCCTTCGAGGCCCGCGCCGTGGTGGTGCGCTGGATGCTGCCGCCGAACCTGGGCTACGAGGAGGCCTACGCCCGCTACGCGCCCTTCAACCGGCTGGTGGACGAGGACGTGGGCACCCGCGACGTGCTGGCCCGGGTGTGCATGGCCGCGGTGCGGCGCGACCGGCCCGTCTTCGTGACCATCAACAACAAGGCGGAAGGCAGCGCTCCCCTGTCCGCCGTCCGGCTCGCGGAACGCGTCGTGTCACACAAGGAGGAGGGCGGCCAGCGAAGCGTTGCTCACGCAACATGACTTGCGCGCGAGCACGGCGCTTGCTTACGTGATTGGCCATGAAGGTGATGACCCTGGCCGCGCTGTTGATGCAGATGACCTCCGCCGGTGGCGCCGGCTCGGAGGGCAGGCGTGCGGGCAATCACGTGGACCTGGTGGGTGAAGGCCACCCGCGCGCGGTGAAGGAGGACATCACCTCGCTCAAGGGGGAGATCACCAGCCTGAAGGAGCAGTTCCGGCTGGCGCGCGAGCGTCAGCGCCTGGCGGCCGAGGAGAAGCAGCGCCAGGAGGAGGCCCGCTACGGTGTCACGCCGAAAGCCACCCCCGCCGCTGCCACCCGAGGGGCCGGAGCCTCCACCCACCCCTGAGGAGCTGGGGGCGGTAGAAATTCCGGTCGATGGGAACCTCGACCTGCATCTCTTCCAGCCTCGCGAGGTGAAGGAACTCGTCGCCGAGTACCTCTGGGCCTGCCGCCAGAAGGGCGTGCTCGACGTGCGCATCATCCACGGCAAGGGCACGGGCGCGCTGCGGCGCACCGTGCAGTCCCTGCTGCCCACGCTGCCGGAGGTCGAGAGCTTCCGGACGGCCTCCGAGGCGGACGGAGGCTGGGGCGCGACGTGGGTGCGGCTCAAGCCCCTGTGACGGGGCCCGCGGTCCTCAGGACAGCCAGAAGTACGCGGAGGCGATGAGGGTGCGCTTCTCCGTCACGCGCGCCTTGTTCGCCAGCTCCGCCATCTGCCGGTCCTTGGAGGCGTAGCGCTTCTCCTCTTCGTTGCGCAGCGACGCCAGCTTGCGGCGGTAGTCGCGCTCCATCCGGTCCGAGTGCGCCCGCGCCTTCGCGCGCTCCGCGACGTCCTCGATGCCGGACACCTCCTTGCGCGCGTCGAACCACGCCTGGCGGGCGGCCTCCACCACCTCGCGCGACTCCATCAGGCAGTCCTCGACGTAGCGGTCCGCGCGCTCCTTGGCCTTGTCCAGCTCCAACGCGTTGCGCCGTTCCGCGGCCCGAATCAGCTCATCCTTGGCGGTCATGAGCGACTGCTCTTGCATGAGCTGGACCGACACCGGCGCGGGCTGCCGCCGCTTCTCCTCCTTGGCGTCGAGCTTCGTGAAGTGGACCCCGTCCGTCAGCGGCAGGGCGCGGAAGCCGCCGTCCCGGTCCTTCACCAGCACCAGGTGGACCAGCTTCTCCTCCGGCTTCAGGCCCGTGGTCTCGAACTTGTAGACGAACCACCAGCCCTCGCTGCCGGCCAGCCGCGCCAGCCGCGAGGGCAGGCCAGCCGCGTCCAGTTGCAGGTAGCTGACGGTGTCCTGGGTGCGGTCGCGCACCGCGTAGGCGGCCTTGGCCACCTGGAGCCGTCCGGAGGTGCGGCTGCCCAGCACGGAGCCGGTGAGCGCCTTCGCCTCCTGCTGGCGCCTGGCAACAACCTCCTTGGCGGCGTCTCCCGCCACGCGCAGGCGGCGGCGCACGTCACCGTCGAAGCGCTCCAGCACCACCGAGCGCATCGACGTCATGCGCTGGTTGATGCTGCCCTCCAGCTCCTCGCGCAGCTTGTCGAAGGCGCTGTTGATGTCCTTCGGGTCGCGGCAGGACTGGTAGATGTCCAGCACGCGCCGCTCGAAGTCGACGCCGCTCTCCAGCGCGCCCAGGATCTCGTCGGACGCGCCGAACACGCCGTCGAAGAGGTTGAGCTTCTTCTCCAGGAGCTCGAACAGGCGCGCGTCCGCCGCGTTCTGCCGGTTGAGGAAGTTCACCACCAGCACGTCGCGCTGCTGGCCGTAGCGGTGGCACCGGCCGATGCGCTGCTCCACGCGCTGCGGGTTCCACGGCAGGTCGTAGTTCACCACCAGGTTGCAGAACTGGAGGTTGAGGCCCTCCGCGCCCGCTTCCGTGCAGATGAGGATCTGCGTCTTGTGGCGGAACTCCTCCACCAGCGCCCGGCGCTCCTCGGGCGTGCCGCCGGCGTCGCCGGAGAGCAGGGAGATCTTCCCCTTGTAGCCGTGCTCCGACAGCAGGTTGAACAGGTACTGCTGCGTGCGCTTGGACTCCGTGAAGATGAGCGCCTTCTCCGGCCAGGAGTGCGTGCGCATCACCGCGAAGGTGCGGTCCAGGGCGCGCTTGAGCGCCTCACCCTTGGCGTTGATGCGGATGGAGTCCGCGAGGTCCGCGTACTGCCGCAGCTCCCAGACCTCCTGCTCCAGCGTGCGGACCTGGGGCGCCTTGGCGGGGTCGTCGGACCACTCCTCGCCTTCCTCCACGAACTGCTTGGCCTCTTCCGGCTCGAAGAGCGACAGGGCCTGCTGTCCCAGCCGCGCGGCCGTCAGGCGCTTCTCCAGGTTCTCCGACAGCCGCCGCAGCGTGGGCGCGATGGCGAACGTGGAGGAGGCCAGCAGCTTGCGGTAGCACAGCGTCAAGAGCGTCTTCTTGCCCGGCTCGATGGCCGCGGCCTCCGAGCGCTGCAGGTACTCGCTGACCTTCTCGTAGAGGTCGTGCTCCTCCGGGGAGGGGTGGAAGTCCTCCACGATGCTGCGGCGGTTGGTGTAGCGGACGTACTCGCGCACCTGCCGGCGCAGCGTGCGCTGCACCACCGGGGCCAGCCGCTCCTTGAGCTCGCAAGCGGCGGCCTCCGTCATGCCGCCGCCCTCGTCCGCGCGGTAGCGGCTGCGGAAGGCGTGCTCGGGGCCCAAAATCTGCTCGTCCAGGAGCGACATCAGGCCGAACAGCTCCATCAGGTCGTTCTGGAGCGGGGTGGCGGTGAGCAGCAGCTTGGGGCGGCCCGCGAGCGACGCGCGCAGCGCCTGGCCCGTCTTGTTGTTGGCCCGGTGCGCGTTTCGCAGGCGGTGGGCCTCGTCGATGATGACCAGGTCCCAGGGGATCTCCGCCACGAGCGCGGACTTGTTCGCCGCGAACGGGTGCGAGCAGATGACGGGGAAGGGCTGGTCGAAGCAGTTGTTGTGCTTCTTCACATCGCGGCCGTCGACGAGGACGCTGTCCAGGTCGAACTTCTCGCGCAGCTCCGCGTTCCACTGCGCGCGCAGCACGGCGGGGGCCAGGATGAGGATGCGGTTCTTGCCCTCCGCCATGAGCTGGGCGACGACGAGGCCGGCCTCGATGGTCTTCCCCAGGCCCACCTCGTCCGCGAGCATGCAGCCGCCGCGCGACAGCGTGTCGAGCGCGAACATCGCGGCCTCGACCTGATGCGGGTTGAGGTCCACCTTCGCCTCGGCCAGCGCGTTCGCCAGCCGCTGCTGCGTGTCTCCGCTGCGCGCGAGCAGCTCCTCGGCGAGGAGCCGCTCGTGGAAGGGCGTCAGCCCCGCCTCCACCAGCTCCTCCGCGGCGCGGGCCGCGATGGCCGCGGCGTCCGCCTCGACCTCCAGCTTCAAACCCCTCACGACCTCCGCCAAGTCCCGCCTCCCGTCCGGTTTGGAGCGTGCGCGCGTGCGCGCGAACAGTTGAGGCGCGCCATTCTGGGCAGCGATCGGCATCTGTAAAGGGGGTCCTCCCGGAGGCCGAAAACTCGGCCTCCGCGCGATTGGCAAGCCCGCTGTTCGGCGGAGCGACGCATGCGCGCGCGAGCACTGGAATGTCTCAAAGGGCTTGACGAATGCGCCGTGAGCGCTCAGAGCCGCCCGCGCGCCTTCACGTCCAGGTACACGTTGAGTGCAGCGGCGCCGAAGCCGCGTGCCGGCGCGCGCACCACCAGGGCCCCCGCGTCGCGCAGCGTGGTGGCGGTGCGGCGGTACTCGGCCTCCATGCGGGAGGCGGCCTGCCGCGCGTAGGCGGACGTCGCGTCGCCGGGCACGTCCGTGGCGGCGGCCTCCAGGTCCTCGTCCAGCAGCGACGCGACGACGGGCAGGTGCCGGGGGCGCAGGGCCAGCGTGCGCGTGAGGAGCGCGGAGGACGCGTCCGGATCCACCAGGTCGGTGAAGAGCACCACCAGCGCGCGGCGCGTCTGGCGGGCGAAGGCGAAGTCGAACGCGCGGCCGTAGTCGCTCTCCTCCAGGCCGGCCTCCGCGCGGTAGAGGGACTCGGTGATGAGGCGCAGGTGCTCCGCGCCCTTGCGCGGGGGCAGGAAGGCGCGCACGTCGCTGGCGAACGCGAGCACGCCCACCACGTCGCCCGCGTCCAGGCTCACGCGCGCCAGCCGCAGCGCCGCGTCCACCGCGTGGTCCAGCTTCCTTCGCCCCTGCACCCGGCCCGCCATGTGACGGCCGCAGTCCAGGAGCAGCAGCACGGGCTGGTTGCGCTCCGGCTGCCACGTGCGCACCAGCGTGTGGCCGTGGCGCGCGGAGGACTTCCAGTCGATGTGGCGGTAGTCGTCGCCGGGGCGGTACTCGCGCAGCGATTCGAACTCGCGGCCCTCCACGGACTTGCGCGGCAGCGTGCGCGCGGACACGGCCTCCGACGCGCGCGCCAGCGTCAGCGCCTCGCGCGACAGGGCGCGCAGGTCCGGATACACCTTCACGTCCTGGCCCGCGGGCAGCCGCACCTGCCGTGAGCACAGGCCCAGCGGCCCCATCAGCCGCAGGTTCACGTCGCCGAAGCGCGCGTCGCCCCGGGAGAGCGGGTGCACGCGGTATGTCAGCCGCGTGGCGTCGTGGGGCTCCAGCGTGAAGGGCTGACGGTGGCCATGGCTCTCCACGTCCAGGGGCGGCTCGTCTCGCAGCTCGCCGCGCACGGGCCCGTCCGCGCGCGAGCGCAGCTCCCAGCGCACGGTGTTGTCCACGCCGGAGGAGAGGATGGGCTCCACCTCGCGGCGCGCGTCGACGTCACGGGCCTGCGGCGCGCGCAGGAAGTCCACCGCGCACAGGAGCAGGACGGCCACGTCCACCGCGAGCGCCAGCCACCCGAAGGCGGGGCTCGCCACCGCGAGCGCGGCGGGCACGAGCGCCCCGGCGAACAGCGCCACGGCGAGGCCGCTGGGGACGGGGCGCCCTGGGCTCACCGGGGCACTCGCACCCGTTCGAGCAACTGCTTCAGCACGTCGTCCGCGGTGACGCCCTCCACCTCCGCCTCGGCCTTGAGGAGGAGCCGGTGGTTGAGGACGCTGGGCGTCACGGCCTTCACGTCGTCCGGGGTGACGAAGTCGGTGCCCCGGAGCGCCGCGTGCGCCTTGGCCGCCGCGAGCAGGGCCTGGGCGGCGCGGGGGCTCGCGCCCAGCCGCACGCGGGGGTGGGCGCGGGTGTCGCGCACGAGCTGCACCACGTACTGGAGGATGGAGTCGTCGCACGCGACGCGCGCCGCGCGGTCCTGCAGCTCCGTCAGCGTCCCCGCGTCCAGCACGCGGGACACGCCGGGCGGGCGGCCCTCGCGCTGATGGAAGGCGCGCAGGAGCGACGTTTCGGCGTCGCCGTCCGGGTAGCCCACGCGCACGCGCATGAGGAAGCGGTCCAACTGCGCCTCGGGGAGGGGATAGGTGCCCTCCAGCTCCAGCGGGTTCTGCGTGGCCACGACGAAGAAGTGGGGCGGCAGCGCGTGGGTGACGCCGTCGATGGTGACCTGCCGCTCCTCCATGGCCTCCAGGAGCGCCGCCTGCGTCTTGGGCGGCGTGCGGTTGATCTCATCCGCGACCAGGACCTCCGTGAAGACGGGGCCCTTCATCAGGCGGAAGGACTGCGACTGCGGCTGGAAGACGTTGGTGCCCAGGATGTCCGCGGGCATCAGGTCCGGGGTGAACTGCACGCGGGAGAAGGACAGGCCCAGCGCCCCCGCCATGCTGCGCGCGGTGAGCGTCTTGGCGACCCCGGGCACGCCCTCCAGCAGCACGTGACCGCGCGCGAGGAAGGCCGTCACCAGGTCGGCCAGCACGCGGGGCTGACCCACGACGGCCGAGCCCAGCGCGTCGAGGAGGCGGGAGAGGGGCGTGGCGTCGGACATGGTGGCGGGCGACGGTAGCCCGCCTCACGTCCGGCGCGGCAGCGAAAAACCGGTGGGGGCCTACTCCTGGCGCTTCAGCCCCATCAGGCTGCCCAAAACCGCGATGACGCCGCCGAGGATGCCCAGGAAACAGCCGATGCTCGGCGACGAGTTCATCATCTCCGAGTTGCCGAGCGGCGACGGCACGAGCGTGGTGTCCGAGGACAGCTTCAGGAACACCAGCGACCAGACGAGGGTCACCACGCTGCAGACCATCTGCGCGCCCCACGGCAGCATGGGGTTCACCCAGGTCATCACCTGACGCGCCCGCAGGCCCACGAAGACCATGGTCGCCACGGCGAAGAGGAAGGAGATGAACCCCAGGCTGATGAGGCCCAGGAAGTCGCCGTCCGCCGCCGTCTCCTTCCACGGCATGAAGCAGGAGAGCACCACCAGCGTCGCGCCCCAGAACGCGATGCGGTCTCCGCCCTCCAACTCGCGCAGGAACGAGCGCGCGTCGTCCAGCAGGACCTCCGGATCGTCGATGGGCGAGCGCGGCGACTCCAGCTCACGCGCCTCGCGGGACCAGGGATCCGCCACCGCGTCGCCCACGTCGTCCTCGTCCTCCTGGACGGGGGCGGGAGCCGGGGCGCGGCGGGCCGGCGCGCGAGCGGCCTTGGCGGCGCCACCGGCCCGGGCGGGAGCGGCGCGCTGGGCCTTCTCCCGGGCGATGTCGTCCATGCTCCGCACGTTGGTGGCGTCATCGCTCGGCGGCGGCGCGGCGGGGCGGGCGCCCGTCCTGGCGCGGGCCGGGGCGGGGCGTGCACGGGGCTCCGGAGCGGCGCGGGCCGGAGGGGGCCGCGAGCGCGGCGGAGGACGGACGCCGGTGCTCTCGTCATCGCCGCCGGAGTTCCCCTCATCCCCGGTTCCCCCAAGGAAGGACTCGTCGATGATGTGGTCGCAGTGGGGGCAGATGGCGGTGTCTTCCGCGACCTTGCGATTGCAGCCTGGGCAGTTCAGGGCCGGTGCTCCGGGAGGGGGGAAACGGCCCGGCATCTTCCCGGCCCCGGCGCGCGGCTGTCAAACCCGTTCAGCGCCATAACCCCTGGATTTTCGCGGGGAATTGACCTAGCCCCTCGGGCATGGCCCGCCTGCCCGCCGCAGTGTCCGCCGGAGTCCTCCTCGTGAGCGCCTGTGTCCGCTCGGTGCCGACGCCCGACGTGCCTCCGCCCCCGGTCGAGCCCTCGAAGGTCATCGCCCAGATTCAGGACTGGGAGGACCGCCGGTCGCTGGGAGGCGGTGAGCTGCCGCGGCTCGCCACCTCCGCGCCGGAAGCGGCCGTGCGCGTGCGTGCGCTCCGGGCCCTGGCGCGCATCCAGGACGTGGAGACGCTGGAGGCCGTCCTCGTCGGGCTGACGGCGCCGCGCAATGCCGTGCGCGACGAGGCCGCCTTCGCGGCGGGTGAGCTGGCGCAGTCGTGGGAGCCGCTCCCGGAGGCCGCACGGACGGCGCTCACGGAAGCGCTGGTGCGCGCCGAGGCCTCGGAAGCCTACGCCCGGGTGCACAACACGCTGCTGGTGTCCCTGGGCAAGCTGGCCACGCCTGGCGCCGTGGAGGTGCTGACGGCCCGGCTGTCTCCGGCCAATGGCCCCTGGGCCGCGGCCGCGGCGACGGCGTTGGGCGTGGCTGCGCGCAAGGCCGGACCCGCGGTCGTGGCGAACGTCCCCCTGGAGACCATCCGCGCGCTGCTGGATCCCCGCTTGCGGAGCGAGGTGAACGTCGCCGGGGCGTACCTCCTGGCGGCGTCGAAGCGGCTGGACGGCGTGGATGCGCTCCGCTCCTGCATGGCCAGTTCGATACCGGATGTGATGGCCCCGTGCGTGAAGAGCCTGGGCGACCTGGGCAGCCCGCGGGACGCGCTGGCGCTGAACCTGATGTCGGGCGAAGCCACGTCCCGCGCGTCGGCGGAGGTGGCGCGTGCGCTGGCGAAGCTCGCCGCGAAGTGCGAGGCCGGCTCGCCCTGTGAGCCGCTGAGCGCACTGGAAGGCCAGGCGCACCTGGCGAAGCAGGTGGCGGAGGGGAAGGCGGCGAAAGGCCACGTGTTGCTGGCGGTGGCGCAGCAGGGCCTTCCGCTCCAGGGCCGGCCGGTGCTGTCGCGCCTGAGGCGTGCGCTGGCGGAAGCCGACCTCGCCGCCGTGTCCGAGGAGGCCCACGCGGACCTCGCCTGGCTGGACTGCCGTTTCGCGGCGGCCATGGACCGGCAGCAGGGCGCGCTGGAGCAGGTGCGCCAGTGCGGCTACGGCCGCGTCCCCGAGGCCCGATGGCTCGCGCTGGGACTGCACGAGGTGGCGCAGTCCAAGGGACAGCCCGCTGGAGCCGCGTTCGCGGTGCCCTACCTGGACCACGTCAGCCCCATCGTGCGCGGCGCCGCGCTGGACGCGCTCTCCGAACGCCCGGTGCCCGAAGCGATGGCGCCCATCCGCGCGCTCATCGGCGGAGGGGACGCGGTGGTGGCGGGGCTGGCCGCGTCCGCCGCCGGCAAGCTGAAGGACGCCGAGGCCCTGACCGCGGTGCAGGCCCTGGCCGACCGCGTCCCCAAGGAGCCGGATCTGGCGGAGGCGGTGGCCGGCGCGCTCGTCGCGTTGCAGGGGCAGGCCGCGGAGCCCCGCCTGCGCGAATGGCTGAACCACCCGCACGCGAACGTGCGCCGGGTCGCGGCCGAGTCCCTCACGGCGCTCACGGGCGCTCCCGTCCGCTCCGCCCGCGTGGAGCTGCCTCCGGAGACGTACCGCCCGCCGGCCGCGTCCCCCGGGACGACGCTCACGCTGCGCACGCGCAAGGGCGACATCAAGGTCCTTTTGGATCCGGAAGCGCCGCTCACGGGCGGCAACCTGGCGGCGCTCGCGAAGCAGGGCTACTTCCGGGGCGTCACCTTCCACCGCGTGGTGCCGGACTTCGTCGCGCAGGGCGGAGACCCGCGCGGAGACGGGGAGGGTGGCCCCGGGTACTCCATCCGCTGCGAGATGACGCGCCGGCCGTATGCGCGGGGCACCGTGGGGATGGCGCTGTCGGGCAAGGACACCGGCGGCAGCCAGTTCTTCTTCACCCACTCGCCGCAGCCGCACCTGGACGGCCGCTACACGGCCTTCGGCGAGGTCGTCCAGGGCATGGACGTGGTGGACGCGTTGCTGGAGGGCACGGTCATCGACGACGTCATCGTCGGCACGCGCGCCCCCTGAGGCGAAGGCCCTCGCGCGTCAGGCCCCGGCGGCGCGCGCGGGCATGGGCTGGCCGTTCGCGTCGAGCTTCGCGCCCGTCCAGCGGTGGCTCTCCGCCTCCTCCATCATCTCCACCTCGCGGCGGATGCGGGCCCACTCCGTCTCCGGCAGGCCGAGGAACGCCTCCGCGAGCATCGGGTCGAACTGCGTGCCCGAGCAGCGGCGGACCTCGTCGCGCGCCACGCTCATGGGGCGCCCCTTGCGGTAGGGCCGGTCGGACGTGATGGCGTCCAGCGTGTCCACGAGGCAGAAGATGCGCGCCCCGATGACGATCTCCTCGCCCTGGAGCCCCAGCGGGTAGCCCTTGCCGTCCCAGCGCTCCTGGTGCTGCAGGACGATGAGCGCCGCCTCGTGCAGGTAGGGCATCTTCGCCAGCATCCGGTAGCCGAACTCCGGGTGCAGCTTCATCTCCACCCACTCGTCCGGCGTGAGCGGCCCGGGCTTGAGCAGGATGGAGTCCCGCACGCCGATCTTCCCGATGTCGTGCAGGAGCGCGCCCTGCTCCACCACGTCCAGCGCCGGCCCGGTGAGGCCGATCTCCTGCGCCAGCCGCCGCGCGTACAGCGACACCCGCCGCGAGTGCCACTGCGTCTCCGTGTCCCGGTAGTCCAGCGCGCTGATGAGCCCGTCCAGCAGCCCCGTGGTGCGCTCGATGACCCGGCGCTCCAGCCCCTCGTTGATGGACAGGAGCTCCGCGTTCTTCTCCGCCACCTCGCGCGTCAGCCGCTCGTTGGCCGCCACCAGCCGGTGGTGCTCGATGGCCTGCCGCACGCTGCTGGTCAGCTCGCTCAGCGCCCACGGCTTGCCCAGCAGCCGGAAGACCTCGCCCCGGTTCACCGCCTCCGACGCCGTCTTGAAGTCCGCCGCCGCCGTCAGCATCAGCCGCACCGCGCGGGGGTTCTTCTCCCGCAGCGCCGACAACAGCTCGATGCCGTTGAGGTACGGCATCATGAAGTCCGTCAGCACGACGTCGAAGCCCTGCTCCCGCGCCGCCACCACCGGGTCGCTGTGCGTCACGACCTCGTAACCCTCCGCCTGGAGGATCCGGGACAGCGCGGCGAGGATGAGCACGTCGTCGTCCACCACGAGGATTCGGGCCATGGGCTGATACGCTCCGAGCGAGTGGGCTGCGTTTTTTCTCAGAGTCTTATAGCCGGTCCGCAGACGGGCAAACAGGCCCCCCCAAGCTTTCCAGTGCCGCTAAACTGCCGGAATTCTTGAGGTTTCCCCGAAACAGGCGGTCGCCGGATTCCACGTCCTGCTTGCCTGCCCGAGGAGCCGTGTTCTATGGTGGCCTCCTACCCGACGTAAATGGCTGTAACCCCTTGGAATTCGGGAGCAATCTCCGATGGCTAGAGCCCCTGAAGGGCCGGTGCCGGTGGTGGTGATGGGGCTGGGGTTCATCGGGCAGGAAATTGCCAGGGCCGCCCTGTCGTCCCCCGAAGTGGAGCTGATGGGCGCGGTGGACTCGCAGGCCTCCCTGGTGGGTCGTCCCCTGGGCGACGTGCTGGGGCTGGCCGGTCCGCGCTTCAAGGTCGCGGACTCGCTGGAGCGCGCCGTGGGGCGCCGCAAGGGCGTGGTGGTGCTGCACGCCACCAGCTCCCGGCTGTCCCAGGTGATGGATCAGCTCCTGGACGCGCTGAAGCTGGGCCTGCCGGTGGCCAGCACCTGCGAGGAGCTGGCGTTCCCGCACCTCAAGTACCCGGAGCTGGCGGACAAGCTGGAGCGCGCCGCGCAGAAGGCGGGCGTCGCCATCGTGGGCACGGGCGTGAACCCGGGCTTCGTGCTGGACCGCCTGGTGGCCACCGCCGGTCAGGTGTGCGGCCCCGTGCGCAAGGTGCTGGCCAGCCGGGTGGTGGACGCCCGCACGCGCCGTGAGGCCCTGCAGCGCAAGGTGGGCGCGGGCCTGACGGAGGAGGAGTTCTTCGACCTGGTGGACCGCGAGGAGCTGGGCCACGTGGGGCTGGTGGAGTCCGCGGCGATGGCGGCGGTGGGGCTGGGGCTGGACTGCGACGACTTCGAGGAGGAGGTCGCGCCCGTGTTCGCCGAGGAGGACATCACCGGCGGCGCATTTGTCGTGAAGAAAGGCCGCGTCGCGGGCATGTTCCAATCCGTGGTGGGTTTGGAGGAGGGGCAGGAGCGGGTCCGCCTGGAGCTGACCATCGCGATGGGGGCGGACAACCCACGGGATCGCATCGAGATCGACGCGGATCCCAAGCTGGTGCTGGAGATACCGGGGGGAGTGGCGGGTGACCGGGCCACCGCGAACGCGCTGGTGAATGCCGCGCCACGTTTGACGGCCGCGGAGGCCGGGCTCCTGACGGTGCTCGAGCTTCCGGCAGGCCGCTGAAGACTCATCAGGAGAGGGAAATGCTGGATAAGAACGCGATTGGCCGCGCCTCGCCGCCGACGCTCAACGAGGTGGAGAAGGGCGCCATCCGGCGCTTCGCCGAGGCAATCGGCGACTACAATCCCATCTACTACGACGAGGAGTACGCCCGCGCGTCGGGCTACCCCACCATCGTCGCGCCTCCCACGTTTCCCGCGTCGTTCCATTCCGCCGCGGACCTCCGGGAGCTGTTGGGGGTGGGCATCAAGAGCCTGCTGCACGCCGAGCAGGGCTTCGACTACGAGCGGCCCATCTTCGCGGGGGACCGCATCTACGTGTCCACCCGCGTGTCGGACGTCTTCGAGCGGCCGGGCATGTCCGGCAAGATGGACATCGCGGTCATCGAGGACGAAGGCCGGGACGAAGAGGGCAACCTCGTCTTCCGCGCCCGCCGGACCCTCGTGGTGCGTGCCGCCAAGGAGAACGCCTGATGCCCGCGCGCAAGCTCTACTTCGAATCCATCCGCGTCGGTGACGAGCTGCCGGCGCTGGCCAAGGCCCCGGTGGACCGCGTCCAGTTGTCGCGCTACGCGGGCGCCTCCGGCGACTACAACCCCGTGCACGTGGACGAGCTCTACGCCAAGAGCGTGGGCATGCCGTCCGTCTACGCCCCCGGCATGCTCGTCATGGGCATGTTGGGCCAGCTCATCAGCGACTGGGCCCGGGGCGGCCAGCTCCGGCGCTACAACGTCCGCTTCATCAAGATGGTGTGGCCGGGCGACACCGTGGTCTGCAAGGGCCGCGTGAGCGACCGCCACGGCTCCGGCGGCCGCTACTTCGTCGAAATCGACCTCTGGGCGGAGAACCAGAAGGGCGAGCTCGTCATGAAGGGCGGCTCGCAGATCCAGCTCTTCTACTCGCTGGAGGACGAGAACCGGCAGCGCTCCGGCCAGTCCCCCATCGTGGTGGAGGTGCCGCGCGAGAGCCTGGTCGTCCCGGCGCCCGCCGCCCCGGAGGCCACGAGCGCCCAGGCGCCCGCCGCCCCGGAGCGCGACCGGGACGAGGACGACGAGGACGATGACGAGGAGACGGGCGAGCCCCGCTCCGGCGCCTCGTCCAAGAAGACCGCCCCCCGGGAGAAGCCCGCCGCGAAGACAGCGTCCCTCCCGGCCGCGAAGAAGGCCAGGAAGTAGGCCTTCCAGGGGCGTCCCAAGGCGAATTCCCGCGTTCGAGAAGGGCGGCTTCGACCGCTCGTCAACGCGGGGTGTCATCTTGGGTTGACTCAAAAATCAGTCGACGCCACACTTCCTGCGTCACATGGGCCGCTGACCCTTACTTTTTCCCGCCCTGCGGGAAGCAGGCAGGCAGCGAGCCCCTACGCAGGAGTGGCCATGTCCGCGGGCATCAACACCTACAAGACCGACCTTCGAGAGATCTTCTTCACGCTGTTCGAGCAGTTCGGCTTCGGCCAGGTGGCGGGCACGGCCCCCTATGACGCCTGGGGCCCGGACGAGGCGAAGGCGGTCCTCACGGAGACGTACCGCTTCGCGCGCGAGGTGCTGGGGCCCCTCAACTCGGTGGGTGACCGGGAGGGCTGCCGGGTGGAGAACGGCTCGGTCTTCACGCCCAAGGGCTTCAAGGACGCGTGGGGCAAGCTCTACGAGCAGGGCTTCAAGACGGTGGCGGTGAGCCCCGACCACGGCGGCCAGGGCGCGCCGATGATGCTCCAGGTGACGGTGGAGGAGATCCTCTCCGGCGCCAACACGGCCTTCAACATGTACCCGGGCCTGGCGTTCGGCGCGGCGGAGGTCATCGCCGAGTGTGGCACCCCCGCGCAGCAGAAGCAGTTCGTGGAGCGCATGCTCAACGGCACGTGGGGCGGCACCATGTGCCTCACCGAGCCGCACGCCGGCTCCGACGTGGGCGCGGCCAAGTCCACCGCGAAGCGCAACGCGGACGGCACCTACAGCATCAAGGGCACGAAGATCTTCATCTCCGGCGGCGACCATGACATGGCCGGGAACATCATCCACCTGGTGCTCGCGCGCATCGACGGCGCGCCGGTAGGCACCAAGGGCCTGTCGCTGTTCATCGTCCCCAAGCTGCGCATCAACGCGGACGGCTCCTCCGGCCAGTCCAACGACGTCACCGTGGCGTCCATCGAGCACAAGATGGGCATCAACGGCTCGGCCACGTGTGTCCTCAACTTCGGTGAGAACGACGGCTGTCTGGGCGAGCTCGTGGGCACGGTCGAGCACGTGGGCATGAGCCAGATGTTCAAGATGATGAACGGCGCGCGCATCGCCGTGGGCATCCAGGGCGTGAGCCTGGCGTCGGCCGCGTACTACAACGCGCTCGACTACGCGAAGGACCGCAAGCAGGGCTCCCACTTCACCAAGTGGAAGGACCCGTCCGCGCCGCGCGCCGCCATCATCGAGCACCCGGACGTGCGCCGCATGCTGCTGGACATCAAGGCGCACGTGGAGGGCATCCGCGCGCTGGTCATCAAGCTGGCCATGCACCTGGACAAGGCGAAGCAGCTCGCGGGCAAGGACGACGACGCGGCCACCTACCACAAGGGCCAGGTGGAGGTGCTGACGCCGCTGGTGAAGTCCTACGGCTCCGACCAGGCCTTCCGCCTCTGCGCGCAGGCCATCCAGGTGTACGGCGGCGCCGGCTACATCCAGGACTACCCGGTGGAGCAGTACACGCGCGACTCGAAGATCTTCTCCATCTACGAGGGCACCAACCACATCCAGGCCATGGACCTGGTGGGCCGCAAGATGGGCCAGGCGGGCGGCGCGCACTTCCAGCAGTTCATGGGCGACGTGGGCAGCTTCGTGGAAGCGCACCGCGAGCACCCGGTGCTGGGCGAGGCCGTGAAGACGCTGGCCGGCGCGCAGGAAGGCCTGATGTCCAGCGCGATGGCGCTGTTCGGCTGGTCGCAGGACGCGGGCCGCTTCCCGCTCATCCCCCTGTCCGCCAACCGCTTCCTCAACATGATGTCGGAGGTCGCCGTGGGCTGGCTGCTCCTGGACGCGGCCGTCATCGCGGAGAAGGCCGCCGCCAACGTGGCCGCCGACCACCCGGACAAGGCGTTCTACGAGGGCAAGAAGTTCAGCGCCCTGTGGTACGCGCGCAACGTGCTGCCCAACGTGGAGTACGCCGCGCGCCTCATCGCCACCGAGGACACCTCCCCGATGGACATCACCGACGCGGCGTTCGGCGGCGTCTGAGGCACCTGAAGTCCTGAAGTGAAGAAGGCCCTCCGGCACATGCGCCGGGGGGCCTTTTGCTTAGTTGCCTTCGCGCACGCCGATGGCGAGCTGCGCGAGGCCGGCCTTCTTCGCCAGCTCCATCACCTGCACCACGGTGCCGTGGGGGACGCCTTCGTCCGCCTGGACGATCACCACGGTGTCGGGGTTCTGGTTCTTCGCGGCGTCGAAGGCCTGCTTCAGCTCGGCCTCGGCGACGACGTTGCCCGCGAGAACGAAGCGGCCGTCCGCCAGCACCGCCACGGACAGGTCCGTGGTGCGCGCGGTGACGTCCGCGGCGCCGCCCTTGGGCAGGTTCACCTTGAGGCCCGCCTTCGCGCCGCCGCCCGGTCCCTGCTGGGTGATGACCGAGCTGGTCACCATGAAGATGATGAGCAGCACGAGCATCACGTCCGTCAGCGGCGTGATGTTGATCTCCGCGAAGCCCGCGCCCTCCACCTCGTCGTCGCCCGAGCCGGGCGTCTTTCCCATGGCCATGGTGGGCGTGTCTCCTTACGAGGCGGGCTGCGGATCCGGGCGGGCTGCGGATCCGGGCGGGGTGCTCTCGCGCGGGGGCGGCGTGGCCTCCGGCAGCGGGCCGCCGGCGGAGCGCTCCTTGAGGACCTCCGCGAACTCGTCGCCCAACAGGCGCAGCTCCACCAGCACGCGGGACAGCCGGGCCTGGAAGTAGTTGTAGAAGACCATCGCCTGCACGGCGACGAGGATGCCCACGGCGGTGGCGACGAGCGCCTCGGAGATGCCCGTCATCACGGCCGCGGAGCCGCCGGTGCCGCCGGCCTCCACGTCCACGCCCAGGTCCTTGAAGGAGCGCATGATGCCGGCCACGGTGCCGAAGAGGCCCACGAAGGGCGTCGTCGAACCGATGGTGGCGAGCAGCCACAGGTTGCGCCGCAGCTTCAAGCCCACCTGGGCGCGCTCGCGCTCCACGGCGGACTCAATGCCGTTGCCGCCGCTGGAGCGGGAGCGCTCCCAGCGATCGAACCCGGCGAGGAAGATGTCGGCCGCCACGGCGTCGGAGCGCTCGGCGGCGGTGCGGGCGGCGGCCACGTCCCCCCGGAGGAGGTGCTTCTGGACGATCTCCCCCAGGTTGCGGGAGCGCTCGCTCACGCCCCAGAGGGCGATGAGCCGCTCGATGGCCACGCCCAGGGCCACCACGGAGGCGCCCAGGAGGAGGGCGAGGGTGACGCCGCCCAGGCGAAGGTAATGAAGTAGATCGTTCAGGCTCATGATGGATGACCGGGCAGGCGGCCCTGGCTCACACTAGGACATATGAACCGCGCAGCCGCCGCAATCTTCCTGGCCCTCCTCTGTTCGGCCTGCCCCAAACGTCTCGAGTTCGGTCCGGAGGGCCGCATCGAGGACGCCCAGACGCTCTACCAGCACGTGCGCGAGCGGCAGGCGAAGGTGGTGAACCTGGAGGGCGACGCCAAGCTCCACGTGGACTCCCCGCAGGGCAGCGGCACGCTCTCCACCTATCTCTCCATCACCCGCCCGGCCCTCATCCACCTGGAGACGTACGACTTCTTCAACCGCCCGGTGGCCTCGCTCGTCTCCGACGGTGAGCGCTTCGGCATCTACCAGGCGCGGGAGAACACGTACCTCCAGGGCCCCGCGAGCGCGGAGAACGTGTCCCGCTTCCTGCCCGTCGTCCTGCCGAGCGAGGAGCTGGTGGCCGTGATGCTGGGCCAGGTCCCCCTCCTGCCGCCGGAGTCCATGACCCTGGAGCTGGACGAGAAGGAGCGGGTCTACGTGCTCAATCTCCAGCGGGGGCCGGCGACACAGACACTGCGCGTGGACCCCAAGCACCTGCGCGTGGTGAAGAGCGAGGTCCGGGGCGTGCCGGGCTACGACCTGGCGTTCGAGGACTTCCAGCAGCGGGGCGACCAGTTCTTCCCGGACAAGGTGCACCTCATCGCCGCCTCGGCGGACACGAAGCTGGACCTGAAGTACACGGACATCCGCCTCAACGGCCGCCCGGACCTGACGCTCTATGAAATGGGCGCGCCCGAGGGGGCGAAGGTGGTGGACGTCGACGCGCGGGGCCAGGAGGTCCGCCCGGAAGGGGCGGTGTCGCAGCCGCCCCCTGCGCCGGGTTCCTGAGCTTCCAGGCGTCGAAAGGCAGCGTCCCGGCGCAAACCGGGTACTATGGCGCGCACGACATGGCACAGATCAAGCTTGGAGAACTGCTGATCAAGGCGAACGTCCTGCAGGAGAGCCAGCTCAAGGCGGCGCTCGCCGAGCAGGCCAAGTGGGGCGGGAAGCTGGGCGAGATCCTCGTCCGGATGAACCTCGTCTCCGAGGACATCCTCGTGCGCGCCCTGTCGAAACAGTTGGGCATGCCGGCGGTGAACCTGGACTCCGTGCAGATGGTTCCGCCGCACGTGAAGGCCAAGATTCCGGCGCAGACGGCGCGCGACTTCTCCGTGGTGCCGCTGCAACTGCGCGACGACGGCAAGACGCTGGTCGTCGCCATGTCGGATCCGCTCAACGTGCGCGTCCTGGACGAGCTGCGCGCCCTGTCCAAGTGCCGCATCGTGGCCAACGTGGCCGGGCGCACCTCCGTGGCGCGGGCGTTCGCGCGCCTCTACGAGGAGACGGCGGAGCTGGAGGACGCGGACACCAACTTCAAGGTGGTGGACGCCCAAGGGCGCACCGTCGTGAAGAACCTCAAGGACCTGGACCCGGCCGCCGCCGTCGCCATGTCCCCCAAGCCCGCCGCCGCTCCGCCGCCCCGCCAGGCCCCCCCGCCGGAGGCGCCGCGCGCGGCCTCGGGCAGCCCCGCGGAGCTGCTCAAGAGCGTGGAGGAGGTCCAGCGCAAGGAGGTCGCGGCGCTGAAGGCCATGGTGGAGCTGCTCATCGAGAAGGGCGTTTTCTCCCGCGAGGAATACCTCGCCAAGGTCAAGCGGTAGCCCCCGGCCATGCGCAAGAAGATTGGTGAACTCCTCGTCCAGGCCGGAGTGGTGACGGACGAGCAGGTGAAGCAGGCCCTCGCGTCCGGACGGCGCGGACAGGGCCGCAAGCTGGGTGAGGTGCTGGTGTCCATGGGCCTGTGCACGGGCCGGGACATCGCGCGGGCGCTGGCGGCGCAGCACGAGCTGCCGTTCGTGGAGATCCCCGAGTACATCCCGCATGCGGTGTCCTCGCTGGTGTCCATGGACTTCCAGACCGAGCACCGGGTGCTCCTCTTCGCGGCGGAGCAGGACGGCCGCAGCGAGAAGATCCACGTCGCGGTGGAGGACCCGGGCAACCTGATGCTGGTGGACGAGCTGCGCTTCCAGCTTCGCAAGCCGCTGAAGGTGTTCGTCGCCGCGCCGGATGACCTGGAGCAGGCGTTGTCGCGCGGCCGGGGCGAGCCCCTGGACATCGTGGAGGCTGAACCGATGGACATGGACGAGGACGATTCGCCGGACATCCTGACGTCTCCGCCGCCCCCGCCCGCCGCCGCGCGCGCGCCCACGCCGCCGCGTCCGCCCGCGCCGGCGCTGGACTGGGACCTGCCGCCGCCGCCGCCCAACGAGTCGGGCGTGGACGGCGCGGAGGTGCTGGAGGACATCCTGGGCTCCACGCCCCGTCCCAAGGTCCCCAAGGCCCCGCGTCCGCCGCCCCCGCCCGCCGCGGCCCGTCCGCCGCCGCCTCCGCCCCCCGCGGAGCCGGAGGACCCGAGCAAGCCGCGCGTCCCGGTGGTGCTCTTCGGCGGCGCCGCGCAGGGCGTGAAGCCGTCCGTGGCGCTCACGCCCAAGCCGGACTTCTCCGAGGAGGACCTGGCGGTGCTGGACGACATCGACCGCATCTCGCGCGGCGAAGAGGCCAGCCTGGACACGGAGAAGGTGAAGCCCGCGCGCATGGTCGCGAGCCTCATCCGCCTGCTCATCCGCAAGGGGCTCATCCAGGAGGCGGAGTTCCTGGAGGAGCTGGCCCAGAAGTGACCGGCGCCGCGCCGTCCCCCGGGGCCTCCGCCGTTGCCCCGCTCCTGGACGTGCGGGGGCTCGTCACCCAGTTGTCGCTCCCCCGCGGCACGGTGCGCGCGGTGGACGGGGTGTCCTTCTCCGTTCCCCCCGGCGGCACGCTGGGGGTGGTGGGGGAGAGCGGCTGCGGCAAGAGCCTCACGGCGCTGTCGGTGATGCGGCTGGTCCCCCAGCCGCCCGGCCGCGTGGTGGGCGGCGAGGTGCGCTTCCGGGGCGAGGACCTGCTGGCCCTCCCGGAGAAGCAGATGCGGCGCGTGCGCGGCCGGCACGTGGCCATGGTCTTCCAGGAGCCCATGACGTCGCTCAACCCGGTGTTCACCGTGGGCGAGCAGATTGGCGAGGGCGTCCGGCTGCACCTGGGCGCCACGAAGGCCCAGGCGCGTGAGCGCGCGGTGGAGATGCTCCGGCAGGTGGGCATCCCGGCGCCCGGCGAGCGCGTGGACGCGTACCCGCACCAGCTCTCCGGCGGCATGCGCCAGCGCGTGATGATCGCCATGGCGCTCGCGTGCGATCCGGCGCTGCTCATCGCGGACGAGCCCACCACGGCGCTGGACGTCACCATCCAGGCCCAGATTCTCGAACTGCTCAAGCGCCTGCAGGCCGAGCGCAACATGGCGGTGATGCTCATCACCCACGACCTGGGCGTGGTGGCGGGGAGCTGCGACGCGGTGGTGGTGATGTACGCGGGCCGCATCGTGGAGCAGGCCCCGGTGCGCGAGCTGTTCGCGCGGCCCGCGCACCCGTACACGGCGGGCCTGTTGCGCTCCATCCCGTCGCTGCACGACGCGGGCGCGGCGGTGGAGGGCGGACGTCAGCGCCTGAAGGCCATTCCCGGCATGGTGCCGTCGCTCACCGCGCTGCCGTCCGGGTGCGCGTTCCGCGACCGCTGCGACCGCGCCACGGAGCTGTGCGCCCGCGTCACGCCCGCGCTGGAGCCGAAGCGCGGAGGCCAGTCCGCCGCCTGCCATCATCCGGTGCCCGCGCCATGAGCGAGCCGCTGGTCCAGGTGCGCGACCTGAAGGTGCACTTCCCGGTGAAGGGCGGCCTGCTGGGCCGCACGCGCGGCACGGTGCGCGCGGTGGACGGCGTGTCCTTCGACGTCGCCCGGGGCGAGACGCTGGGCCTGGTGGGGGAGAGCGGCTGCGGCAAGAGCACCCTGGGGCGCGCGGTGCTGCGCCTCATCGACCCGACCTCCGGCTCCATCCGCGTGGCCGGGCGTGAGCTGACCGGCCTGTCGCAGCGCGAGCTGCGTCCGCTGCGCCGCCAGATGCAGCTCGTCTTCCAGGACCCGTACGCGTCGCTCAACCCGCGCATGACGGTGGGGGACATCCTCGCGGAGCCCTTCGCCATCCACGGCCTGGCGAAGGGCAAGGCGCGCGAGGACGAGGTGCTGGCGCTGCTCGACGCCATGGGGCTGCCCCGCGAGGCGCGCCAGCGCTACCCGCACGAGTTCTCCGGCGGCCAGCGTCAACGCATCGGCATTGCACGTGCCATCGCGTTGCGTCCGGACCTGGTGGTGGCGGACGAGCCCATCAGCGCGCTGGACGTCTCCATCCAGGCGCAGATCGTCAACCTGCTGGTGGACCTGCAGCGCGAGCGCGGGCTCACCTACGTCTTCATCGCGCACGACCTGAAGATCGTCGAGTACGTGTCCACGCGCGTGGCGGTGATGTACCTGGGCCGCATCGTGGAGGTGGCGCCGTCGCGGGCGCTGTATGCCGGGCCTCGCCACCCGTACACGCAGGCCCTGCTGTCCGCGGTGCCGGTGCCGGATCCGGAGCGCCCCGGCACGCGCCTGCTGCTGCCGGGAGAGCCGCCTTCGCCCCTGTCGCCGCCGTCCGGTTGCGCGTTCCACCCGCGCTGCCCGCATGCGATGGAGCGCTGCCGCCGCGAGTCACCGCCGCTGTATCCCCTGGGCGGTGGCCACGCCGCGGCGTGCTTCCTGGCCGAAGGGGATTCGCGCGACGTACAGGACGGGCCCGCTGTTTCCGCGTCCGGAGGAGGTGCCGGTGTTCTGGCTCAGCCATCATCACGCGGATGAGTACAACCGCACGTACGTGCTCGCGGGCGTGCGCGTGTGCGCGCGGTGCCTGGGCACGTACCCGGTGCTCGCGGGCGTGTTCCTCGCGTTGTTCGCGCTGAAGGCGCCGCTGCGGTGGGAGTGGGACGTGCCCGGGGTGCTGGCCCTCACGCTGCCCGCGCTCGTGGACTGGGCGGTGGGACGCTTCCGGCCCGCTTCGGGTTCCAACGCGGTGCGCACGCTGACGGGCGTCCTGCTGGGAGTGGGGCTCGGCCGCTCGCTGTACGTGCATGTGCAGCGCCCGCTGCCGGCGGTGCTGCTGGCGCAGGCACTTCTGGTGACAGGGGTGGCGGTCCCTGTCATTCTCGCCACTTACCGGCGGCCACGGCCGGAATAGACCTTTCGCGCACGGCTGTCCGTTACAGGCCGTGGGCGGTGAAGGGGATGGCACCCGTGGCTTCATGGGCACTGGGGGAAGTTTGGCACCCGAAACCTCAGACGAGCAGTTGATGCTCGCCTTCCAGGCGGGAAACGCGCGTGCGTTCGAAGCGTTGGTGCGCAAGCACCGCGCGCCGGTGTTCAACTTCATCCTGCGCTTCGTGGGCCACCGGGCGCGGGCGGAGGACGTGCTGCAGGAGACCTGGCTCAAGGTGGTCCGCAGCGCCCGGGAATACGAGCCCAAGGCCCGGTTCACGACCTGGCTGTACACCATCGCGAGGAACCTCTGCGTGGACAGCACGCGCAAAGAGAGCTACCGCCAGGCGACGTCCCTGGAAGCCCCCTCGGCGGGTGCCGACGGCGACGAGGGACGTCCGCTGGGCGAGGGGCTGCCGGACGCCGGGGCCAGCCCGGAGCGCGGCGCGCACAACGCCCGCCTCCGGCCCCTGCTGGAGCGGGCCCTGTCGGCCCTGCCGGAGGAGCAGCGCGAGGTGTTCGTGCTGCGCGAGTACAGCGGCATCCCGTTCAAGGAGATCGCCGAGGTGACGGGCGTGTCCGAGAACACGGTGAAGAGCCGCATGCGCTACGCGCTGGAGGGACTGCGCCGCCGCCTGGGTGAGCTGGGCGTGGACGGCGACCTGTCGGAGGATGGAAGGACGGTGGCGGGATGAATGCCCAGAATGCCCACGCGCACGAGGACCGGCTCCTCGACTTCGCCTACGGCGAGCTCCCCGCGTCGGAGGCCCACGCGCTGGAGCAGCACGTCCAGGGCTGCGCGCGCTGCACGAAGGCGCTGGCGGACATCCGCGGCGTGCGCACCACCATGGCGCAGTTGTCCTCGGAGCCCGCGCCGGACGCGGGCCTGGAGTCGCTGCTCGCGTACGCGCAGCAGTCCGCGCGCCGCGCCGCCGCCGGCCCCGAGCCGAAGCCCTCGCGCTGGCGCCGCTTCCTCTTGCCCGCGGTGGGCCTGGCCACGGTGGGCACCTTCGGCCTCCTGACGTTGACGGTGCGCGAGAACCTCGACCTGTCGCCGAACCTGTCACAGCGGGCCGCCCCCAGCGCGGCGATGGAGGCGGCGAAGGTCGCCCCCGTCGCCCCGGCCCCCGCGCCGTCGAGCGCGCCCCTCGAAGAGGACGCACCCGAGGGCGGCTCGGAGGCCCTGGCGGCCGCGCCGGGCGCGATGGAGCTCAACCGCAATCAGATGGAGACCAAGGCCCAGCGCAAGGGCACCGCCGCGGCCCGCCCGTCGGACTGGATGAACGCGGGCAGCGGGGGCGCGCTGCTGGAGCGCCGCGCGGACGCGGAGGCTCCGAAGAAGAAGGTGGCCAAGGCCGTCCGGGACGCGGACGGCGAGTTCGCCGCGCTCGAGCCGCCTCCGGCCGCGCTGGAGGCGCCGTCGAAGGAAGCGGAGGCCCATGACAGCTTCCTCGCGAAGGACGAGCCCGCGCGGGGGCGCGCCTCGGCCAAGGTCAGCGACAAGGCGCTGGCCACGAAGGGCGACTCCCTGCGGTTGGGTGAGGCGGCCTATGGCCGTGGGCTCGTCTCGGATGACGCCGAGGACACGTCCGCGAGCGCGCCTCCGCCGCCGCCTCCTCCCGTTGCCTCCGCGCCCGTGGTCCAGGCCGTGCCCATGGCCCCCGCCAGCGTGGGCTCCCTCGGCGGTGCGTCGCCGCCGTCCACGCGCGCTCCCGCCGCGCCCAAGGAGGAGTCCGCCCGGGCCGAGGCCGCGAAGCCCGCTCCCATGGAGAAGTCCGCGTCCCAGGAGGCGATGACGGCGCGCGACCTGTCCGCCCAGGCCCAGGCCGCCGCGAACCAGGGTGACCGCGCCCGGGAGGCACGGCTGCTGCGCGCCGCGCTCGCGGCCGGAGCCAGCGGCAGCGAGCGGCTGGCCCTGCTCTCACGGCTCTGCGAGTCCGAGTCCGTCCAGGGCCGGACCCGGGAGGCCGCCGCCGTCTGCGGGCAGATCATCAAGGAGGCCCCCGGCTCCAGCGCGGCGCAGCTCGCCCAGCGCCGCCTGCGTCAGGCCTCGCCCCCCACGGCGCCGGCCAAGGCCGCTCCTTCCCAGCCCGCGCAGTAGGGAAGGGCGGCAGTCCACATGACCGATGCGGCCGGGGCCCGGGTCCTGGATAATGGGGACATGACGTCGGACGTGCACGCTCCCCCCGTGAACAGCCCCCGGAAGTCGCCGCCGCGCTCCCCGCGCCGGGCCCGCCGTGGCCAGGCCATGGTGGAGTACTCGATGATCAACTGGGTGTTGATCGTCGGGCTCGTCATCGGCGCCACGGTGAAGATCCGCTGGACGGACGACCGGCAGACCAACGTCATCGACCTGTTCCTCGAGGCGTATCAGATTTATTACGACTCGTTTTACTTCGTGCTGAACCTGCCGTTCCCCTGAGGGACGCCAGGGCCGCGGATCAACCCGCTGCGTCGAGCCGTCCTCCCCCTGGGCGGGCAGGCTCCGTGAGCGCTGGAGGTCCCGGGATTCCGCTTTGTCACGAGAGGTGGTTTTGACACCCGATGTGGGGCATGGCTAACATCTTGCTCCGTTCGCGCCCTGGCATCGCCCCCTCGTCCAAAGCAGTCCTGCCGCCACGACGGCGCCCCACCGTTCTGGAGGACCTTGAACCATGTTGAAGGGTAAGACCCCGCTCGTCGTCGCACTGGTGCTCGGTTTGCTCGCGGGCATCGTGGCCTACTCGGCCATCAAGAAGAAGGAATCGGATGTGCGCCGCGGGTGGAACCTGGTGCCCGTGGTGGTGGCGGGCCAGGACATGCCCGAGGGTTCGGTCATCACGTACGAGATGATCTCCCAGCGCTCCGTGCCGGAGCAGTTCGTCACCTCGTCGGTGGTGAAGCCGGACTCCGCCAACTACATCGTGAACCAGAAGGTGCTGGTGGCGCTGCAGGCCGGCGACCCCATCCTCTGGAGCCAGTTCGAGACGACGAAGGCCGCCGAGCGCCTGTCCACGAAGGTGCAGAAGAAGGCGCGCGCCATCACCATCGAGGCGAAGCAGACCACGTCCGTGGGCGGGTGGATCCGCCCCAACGATCACGTGGACATCATCGGCACGTTCCGCGATCCGCAGACGGACGAGAGCGTCGCGGTGACGCTGCTGCAGAACATCATCGTGGTCGCCACGGGCAAGATCACCGGCACCACGAACATCAACCTCATCCCGGAGAACCAGCGCGAGTACTCCAACGTCTCGTTGATGGTGCTGCCGGAAGAGGCGGAGATCCTGGTGCTGGCGGCGGAGCTGGGGCAGTTGACCCTGTCCCTGCGCAACGAGGACGACGTGGACCTCATCGAGGAGCGTGGCCGCGCGACCATCAGCACGCTGCTCTCCGGTGAGCGCACCCGCGTGCTGGAGCAGAAGCGCCGGGAGATCATCCAGATCATCAAGGGCAGTGGCGGCGGCGAGAAGGCCTCGGCCGGAGCTCCGTAGTCGTCGCGCGCGGGGCCGCTTCGCCAACGCTGAAGCGGCCCTGCCGACCCCTCCCTCATCCCCCGGGGATTCGCGCCCATGCTCGCAGGTATCGTCCTCCTTCTCGTCACCGGCTCGGTGTTCTTCTTCAGCCTGGTGATCTTCAGCGTCCTGTCGAAGGCGTATGAGCAGTACCAGGAGCGCTACGTCGCCAAGTCGATGAACGACTTGAGCGACATGTTCCTCTTCATCGACGCGCGGCAGATGTTGATCCTCAACATCGCCTGCATGTGCCTTCTGGGCATCCTCAGCTACATCATCTTCAACCCCATCCTGGCGGTGCTCGCGACCATCTTCGGCTTCTTCCTGCCGATGCTGCTCGTGAAGCACTACCGCAAGCGCCGCATCAAGAAGTTCAACGTGCAGTTGGTGGACGCGCTGCAGGCCATGGCCAACGCGTTCAAGGCGGGCCTCACGTTCCCGCAGGCCATCGAGCACGTGGCGCGCGAGGCGCTGCCGCCCCTGTCCCAGGAGTTCGGCCTCTTCGTGAAGGAAGTGAAGCTGGGCGTGCCGCTGGAGGAGGCGCTCATCAACATGGGCCGCCGCGTGGGCAGCGACGACCTGGAGCTGGTGGTGGTGTCCACCAACATCGCGCGCCAGTTGGGGGGCAACATGGCGGAGATGTTCGAGACCATCTCCACGGTGATCCGCGAGCGCTTCCGTCTGGAAGGCAAGATCGACGCGCTGACGTCCCAGGGCAAGCTTCAAGGCTGGATCGTGGCGGCCATGCCGGCGGTGCTGGGCATGGTGCTCAACTACATGCGTCCGGACCTGATGGAGCCGATGATGAACCACATCTTCGGCTACATCCTGGTGACCCTGATCGCCATCATGGAGATCATGGGCATCCTCATCATCCGGCGCATCGTCAACATCGACATCTGAAGCGAGGCGCACCGTGCAGGAAGTCCTGACATTTCTGCTGATGGGCGGCTCGGCACTGCTGACCGCGGGCGCGGTGGCGTTCCTGGGCATTGGCCTGTACACCAACCTCCTGGAGCGCTTCCTCACGGAAGTCCGCGACGAGTCCGCGGGCGGCATGAAGGGCGCGGGCTCCGTCGCCATCCGCAAGCTGGGCGCGATGAACCGGCGCTTCATGTGGCCGGGCTACGAGTCCAAGACGCGCCGCAAGCTGATCAAGGCGGGCGAGCCGTCCCAGTACAAGCCCGAGGACATCATGGCGCTGCAGGAGGTGAGCGCCTTCCTGGGCCTGCTGGTGGGCCTGTTCGTCGCCAACGGCATCGGGGCGAACCTGGCGTGGTCGCTGCTGGTGATGCTGCTGGGCCTGTTCTATCCGCTCATCTGGTTGAACGACCAGGTGAAGCGCCGTCACCTGGCCATCAGCCGCGCGCTTCCGTACAACCTGGACCTGCTGACGCTGTCGGTGGAAGCGGGCATGGACTTCACGGGCGCGCTGGCGAAGGTGGTGGAGAAGGGCCGCCAGGGGCCGCTGCGCGAGGAGCTGCAGTTGGTGCTCAAGCAGCTCAAGATGGGCAAGACGCGTGAAGAGGCGCTCAAGGGCATGATCGTGCGCGTGGACCTGCCGTCGCTGACGACGTTCGTCACGGCGCTGATCCAGGCGGACAAGATGGGCACGAGCCTGGGCAAGGTGCTGCGCATCCAGTCCACGCAGATGCGCATCGACCGCACGCAGCGCGCGGAGAAGCTGGCGGGCGAGGCACCGGTGAAGATGCTCTTCCCGCTCATCGCGTGCATCTTCCCGACGGTGTTCATGGTGCTCTTCGGGCCCATCGTGTTCCAGTTCATGTTCGGCAACGTCGGGGGCTAGTCCTCTGCCCATCCTGCTCACCATCACCCAGGGGCTCCAGGTTGGACGGGAGCTCGCCTTCGAGCAGGCCGAAGTGAAGATCGGCCGGACCTCGGAGAACGACCTGGTCCTGCATGACCACGGTGTCTCCCGGCGTCATGCCCGCATCACGGCGAGGGATGGGCGTTACTTCGCCGAGGACGTTGGCAGCGCGAACGGCACGCAGTTGAACGGCCAGCCGCTGGGCGGCCAGAAGCAACTGCGCGACGGCGACCGCATCACCGTGGGGCCGGTGGAGTTCACCTTCGTGTGGGTGGCGCCGGAGGATGACGACGACGTCACCCGGCCCATCCGGCGGATGCTCGCGCCGCCGCACGCGAAGGTGTCGCCGCAGGGCGTGGAGCAGGCCTCGCTCGCGGAGATCGAAGCGGCGCCCACGAGCTACCAGCCGTCGATGCCGGCCATGGCCCGGCCCGCGTCCCCGCCGCGCCCGGGGATGGCCGTGCCCGCCGCGAAGGGTGGGGCGATGCCGATGCCGGCCGCCACGCCGAAGCGGCCCTCCGCTCCGGATCTACCGGCGGTCGGTGCCTCCGCGCCGGGGGCGGCTGCTCCGGCCCGGACGCCACCGGGGCCTCCCGTGCTTGGTGCCTCCGCGCCGGGCCGGGCTGCACCGGGAACTCCCGTGCTGGGAACACCCACGCCGGGGGCGGCGACTCCGCCCAAGCCTGGTGTGCAGGGAGCCTCTGTTCCGGCGACTCCGCCCCGGCCTCCCTCGGGTCCGCCTGCGCTGGGCGCCGCTGCGTCCTCTGCTTCGGGCAAGGTTCCCGCCGCGCCTTCCGTGGTGGGGAGCCTGGGGCAGGGCGCGACCGCGCCGGCCAGGACTCCCGCGGGCCCTCCGGTGTTGGGTTCCGCGGCTCCCAACGAGGGTTCCCCGGCCAGGGCTCCTGCTGCTCCCCCGGTGCTGTCGGCCGGGAACAAGGCCTCGGGAGCTTCCGCCGCCGTCCGTGCCTCCGGGCCGGGACCGTCCTTGGCGGCCCGGGGCGCAGCGGCTTCGTCACCCGGCCTGCCGTTGATGTCTCCTCCGGGGCTGATGGTTCCGCCTCCTCCCGCCCGGCCTCTCGCCGTGCCTCCTCCCGTGGAGCTGGCCCCCGTGGCGCCGGACGAGCCCGAGGAGCGCACGCTGATGGCGATCTCCACGGTGGACTCGCCCGTGCCCGCCGCCACGCCGCCTCCCGTGCTGTCCCTCCCGGACATGGACGAGCCCGAGGAGCGCACGCTGATGGCGATCTCCACGGTGGACTCGCGCGTGCCCGCCGCCGCGCCGCCTCCCGTGCTGCCTCTCCCGGAGCTGGACGAGCCCAACGAGAGCACGCTGATGGCGATTCCCACGGCGGACCTGGCCGTGCCCGCCGCCACACCGCCCCCGGCGCTCTCCTTCCCGGAGCTGGACGAGCCCGAGGAGCGCACGCTGATGGCGATTCCGGCGACCCCGGAAGCGCCACCGGTTCCCGTCGCGCCGCCGCCGCAGGAGGCCCCGCCCGCGCTGCCCCCGCCGGCGATGGAGGAGCCCGAGGAGCGGACCGTCCTCGACCTCCGGCCCATCACGCCGGTCAAGCCGCTCGTGGCCCCTCCGGTGCGCATCGTGAGCGCGCCCGCCGCCGCGATCGACTCCAGCGAGCCCTCGACCTTCGTCGGCCAGGACGATGACCTCTCCGCGGCCCCCGAGGAGACCCGGGCCTCCGGGACCTTCTCGGGCCAGGTCGCGCCCGGACCCGCCGCACCGGCCGCGGCGCCTCCGCCGGCCTGGAGCCCTCCCGTCCCGCCGCCTTCCGAGGAGCCGGTGACGTTCGTCGGCCACGACCGCGCCCCGCCTGCCCCGGCCCTGGACCCCGGGCTGCTGACGGGCGAAATCCCACTGCTGGCCCATGTGCCCGCTCCGGACGCGGAGGGTGAAGCCACCCTGCCCGTGCCGGCCAACCTGGATGAGTCCGCCACCCAGCCCGCGCCAAGGGGCCCGGTGACGGTCGTCGCGAAGGTCGAGCCCTCGTCCGCCGCCGACAAGGCCCGCCAGCGGCGCCAGTTGGGCAAGACGCTCAAGGGCCGGTTCCTCCTCTTCTGGCAGCGCCAGTCGCTGCCCAGGCGCATCGGCTTCGCGTCGCTGGCGGGCGTGGCCGTGCTGGGCGTGCTGACGCTGCTCGTGGCGCTCGCGGCCCCCTCGGCCATCCGGCTCCCGGGCCGCGAACCCTTCACGCTGGGCATGGAGCCGGTGCCGGACTCCTTCGGCCTGGGCGAAGGGGTGCGCTGGGTCCACGCCGACGACAAGCTCTTCGACTTCCGCTTCGTGTCCCCCACGCGCGCCGTGGCGGTGCTGCACTACCAGGCCAGCAACATCGCCCGGGACGAGGTCAACCTGTCCCTCAACGGCGTGTCCCTGGGCTGGGTGCCCCCGGATACCGCCCAGACGGCCGAGCGTGAGCTGGAGCAGGTCCTCCCGCCCAGCCTCCTGCGGCGCAACGCCAACAACCAGCTCCTCTTCGACAACGCCCTCAACCCGCCCGGCCGAGACCCCTGGCGCATCTGGAACCTGCGGCTGGAGATCATCCCGGTGCCGGAGCTGCCGCCGGATCAGCTCATCACCTCCGCCCGGGAGGCCGCCAAGGCAGGGGCCCGCTTCTACGAGCTCAAGGACGTGGGCGCGGAGAACCTGTTCAAGGCGTGGCGGGAGTACCGCGCCGCGTGGATCACCCTGGAAGCGCTGGACGACAAGCCGGAGCTCTACGAGGACGTCCGGGAGCGGATCGCCCAGATTTCAACGGAGCTGGACCACCGCTGCAGCCAACTGATGATGCAGTTCCAGCGGGCGGTTCAGTTCCGCAGCCGACGGGATGCGGTCGCCACCCTGGAAGACGTACGGAGACGCTTCCCTACGGCCGAGCATCGCTGCCACAATCTCGCGCTGGAAAAAGCCTATGAGCACGAGCTTTAGGGCCCGTGCCCCCCTCAGCAGGACGCGGTGACCTCCATGTCGAACGCACCACCCCCCGCCCGCCGACGGCCTACATCTGGCACGCCCTCCTCCGGGACCGGTTCGCGCGCGCCGGTCCGCCGGTCGTCCGCCGGTGCCGCCGCGGCCCGCCCCGCGAAGCTCGTCGTCATCGCCGGCCCCATGGAGGGTGAGGAGTTCGCGCTCTCCGAGCTCGAGTACACGGTCGGCCGCTCCACCGACAACCCCATCTGCATCCAGGACACGTCCGTCTCCCGCAAGCACGTGACGCTGCGCAAGGAGTCCGCCGGCTGGATGGTCAGTGACATGGGCTCCGGCAACGGCACCATCGTCAACGGCGAGCCCATCTCCGAGGAGACGCTCCTCGCCAACGGCGACGTCATCACGCTGGGCGACTCGGAGCTGCGCTACGAGGACACCGCCAACAGCACCGCGAAGGTGCAGGCCCCCACCGGCCCCCGGCCCCGTCCGTCCTCGGCGGCGGGCCGCGGTTCCACGGCCGTGCCCCCGCGCCCCGCCCGCGAGGGCCGCGCGCGCCCGCAGACGTCGCGGGCCGCCGCCGCCGCGGAGCTCTCGCCGGAGGTGCAGCGCAAGCGCATGCGGATGAAGCTCGCGGGCGCCGCCGTGCTGGTGGTGCTCTTCGCGGGCCTGGGCGTCGCGCGCTCGCGCATGCGGCAACAGGCGGAGGAGCAGGGCCGCATCGAGGCGGAGCAGCGCAGCTACCGCGAGCAGTTGGGCGGCCTCTTCCAGGAGGCGAAGAACCTGGTGCGCGAGGGCCAGTGGCAGCAGGCCAAGGCGAAGCTGGAGGAGCTCCACGCGCAGGCGCCGGACTACCCCGGCGTGGCGGACTACCTGAAGGCCGCGGAGCGGGAGATCCCCAACCAGAACCACCTGAGCACGGCCCAGGCGGCGCTGGACAAGGGCCAGTTGGCCAGCGCGAAGGCGTCCATCGAGAAGGTGACCAGCGACACCCAGCTCTACGAGCAGTTGAAGACGGCGCGCAAGAACCTGACGGACGCCGCCGACACGCGCACGAAGGAGGCCAAGCGGCTGCTGGACACCCGCCAGTTGGAGAACGTGCAGCAGGCCAAGGCCATCACCGACGACGTGCTCGCGACCTTCCCCGAGCACCGCGACGGCAAGCTGGTCAACGACGACGCCGTGCGCGTCATCGCGGACCTGACGCGTCCGGACCCCGTGCGCGTGGCCGCGGCGCCCAAGCCGTGGGAGCCCGCCGTGGACCGCTTCCGCGACGGTGACATCACCGGCGCGGTGGCCATCCTCAACGCGTGCGCGGCCAAGACGTCCCAGTGCAAGCAGTTGATGGCGCAGGTGACGGAGTTCGGCAACCTCTACAAGAAGCTGGAGGACCTGGACGCCAAGGGCCTCACCCGCCTGCTCGCGCTGGACAAGGACATCACCGACGGGCGCGCCAGCAAGATGGCGCGCAACGCGGGCACCCGCGCGGGCAACATCTATTACAAGAGCGCCGCGGGCGCGAAGGCCGCCGGCCAGTGGTCGCGCGCCATGGAGTTCGCCCGCCGCGCGCTCCAGGCGGACCCCAGCCACGCGGGCGCCGCCAACATCGTCAACGACCTCAAGGGCAAGGCGAAGGACCTGTACATGCAGGCCTACTCCATCAAGGACTCCAGCCCGGAGGACGCGCTGCCCAAGTTCCGCGACGTCGTCGCGATGACGCCGCCCGACGACGAGCTGCACGGCAAGGCCCAGGGCTGGGTCGAGAAGCTGTCGCGATGAAGAAGCGCAAGGGGTTGGAGCCGCCCCCGGCCGACGAGCCGGGGCAGGGCGACCTGTTCGGCACGTCGCTGCTACCCCCCTTGCGTCCCGCGCCGGCGAAGGCCGCCAGCGGAGGCAGGCCGCCCCCGGCCCCGCCCACCGCGCCGGTGGCTGAAGTCGCCGCGCCGCCGCCGCCCGCCGCAGTCACCCCGCCGCCGCGCCCCGAGCGCACGGTGCTGTCGGTGGGCGAGCTCACCCGGCAGATCAAGCAGACGGTGGAGTCGCGCTTCCCGCGCGTGATGGTGCGCGGCGAGGTGTCCAGCTTCCGGGGCGCCAACGCGCGCGGCCACTGGTACTTCACGCTCAAGGACCCGGACGCCTCCATCGACGCGAAGGTGTGGGCGTCCATGGCCAGCCGCATCCGCTTCGCGCTGCGCGACGGCATGGAGGTCGTGGCCGAGGGCAGCGTGGACCTGTACGAGCCGCAGGGCCGCTACAGCCTCATCGTGTCCCGGCTGGAGCCGGTGGGCGAGGGCGCGCTGGCGCTCGCGTTCGAGCAGCTCAAGCAGCGGCTGGCGGCGGAGGGGCTCATCGGCGACCGGCGCGTGCGGCCGCCCCGGCCCGTGCCGTTCCTACCCCGGCGCATCGGCGTCGTGACGAGCCGCACCGGCGCGGCGCTCCAGGACTTCCTGCGCGTGCTGCACTCGCGCAACCCCCGGCTGGGCGTGCTGCTGGCGGACGCGCGCGTGCAGGGGGAGGGCTCCGCGGAGGACGTGGCGCGGGCCATCGAGCGGCTCTCGCGCACCGACGTGGACGTCATCGTCGTGACGCGCGGCGGAGGCTCCGTGGAGGACCTCTGGACGTTCAACGAGGAGCGGGTGGCGCGCGCCATCTTCGCCTCGCCCGTGCCGGTGGTGTCCGCCATCGGCCACGAGATCGACTTCACCATCTCCGACTTCGTCGCGGACCTGCGCGCGCCCACGCCCAGCGCGGCGGCGGAGCGGCTGGCGCCGGTGCTGGCGGACCTGGAGCTGACGCTGGCCACGCAGTCCGGCCGGCTGCGCCGGGCCATGGAGCGCCGGGTGCTGGAGCTGCGCGAGCGCCAGGGCCAGCTCCGCGCGCGGCTGCCGGACCCTCGCCGCGAGGTGAACCACCAGCGCCTGCACCTGTCCGAACAGGTGGAGGCGATGATGCGCGTGCTGCGCCCCCGCGTGCGTCAGGACCGGGAGACGCTGCGCGCCCTGCAGGAGCGGCTGCAGCGGGCGCGGCCCCAGACGCGGCTGTCGGAGCAGCGGGCGCACCTGCTCAAGCTGGCCATGCGCCTGTCGGACGCCGCTCGCGCGGGCGTCACCCGGCGGCGGGGCGCGCTGGCGGACGCGCGGCTGGGGCTGGAGCGGCAGTCCCCCACGGCGCGGGTGGCGGCCGAGCGGGCGAAGGTGGCCCAGGCGCGAGCGCGGCTCCTGGAGCTCCAGCGGGGAATGCTGGCCTCCGCGCAGACGCACTTCGGACGGCTGGGCGGCCGCCTGGACGCCCTGAGCCCCCTGAAGGTGATGTCGCGCGGCTACGCGGTGACGTTCCGCCAGCGGGACGGCGTGGTGGTCCGCTCCATGGCGGACGTGGTGGTGGGGGACGTGCTGGGCATCAAGCTGGCGGCCCACGGGGCGAAAACGCTGGGTGGGTGTGAAGAAATCGAAGCGACCGTTACCAGCCTGAAAGGCCCGGTGGACTGCTAGCGGGCCACCCTCTACATTCCGCGCCCCGCTCGGGGAGGTGGATGGCCGTGGCGAAGTCGGACAAGAACCCCAAGGTGGAGCCCGCTCCGGAGCAGTACGGAGACGTGGTGTCGCGCCTGGAAGAGACGGTGGCGCGGCTGGAAGGCGGCGACCTGTCGCTGGAAGAGTCGCTCAAGGCGTTCGAGGAGGGCATCCGCCTCGTCCGCCGGGGCGAGAAGCTGCTCACGGAGGCCGAGCAGCGCATCGAGCAGTTGCTGGTGGACGAGGACGGCCAGGACGTCGTGGCGCCGCTGGCGGTGGCGGCCCGGCCCGCTCCCCAGGCTGCCCCCCGGACGACCGCGCAGGCGCGTCCGCCACCGGAGGACGATGTCCCGTTCTAGGCATCAGGGGAAGGGCGGAGGCCGGGCATGTCGAAGCCGAAGATTACGATTGTCGATGATGACCGCGACACGCGCGAGCTGCTCGCCGAGGCCCTGGGGGCCGAGGGCTTCGAGGTCATGTCCGCGGCCAACGGCCTGCGGCTCGTCGCGTCGCTGGAGCTGCACCGCCCGCACGCCATCCTCCTGGACGTGAACATGTCCTGGATCAACGGCTTCGAGCTGTGTCAGGCCGTGAAGCAGAACAAGCAGTTCCGGGACATCCCCATCATCTTCATCAGCGGGCGGGGAGACCCGGAGGACAAGCGGCGTGGCATGGAGGTCGGCGCGGCCGACTACTTCGTGAAGCCGCTGGAGCTGGACGCGCTCGTCAAGCGCATCCGCGAACTCATCCCCGCCGACGTGGCGAAGGAGCCCTGACGCCGATGGCCGCATTCAACCTGGAACCCTTCATGCGCACGCACCAGGCGCGGGTGGAGGCGCTCCTGCTCGAACGCGCGGACCGCCTGGGTCCCGCGGGCACGCCGCCCCGGCTGGCGGAGGCCATGCGCTACTCGCTGCTCGCGGGCGGCAAGCGCCTGCGCCCCGTGCTCTGCCTGGCCTTCGCGGACGCGGTGGCGAAGGCGAGCACCGACAGCGCCGTGGTGTTGGATGCGGCGTGCTCGCTGGAGTACGTGCACACCTATTCGCTGGTGCATGACGACCTGCCCTGCCTGGACAACGACGACCTGCGCCGGGGCCGGCCCACGAACCACAAGGTCTACGGTGAGCCGCTGGCGCTGCTGGCCGGGGACGGGCTGCTCACGGAGGCCTTCCACGTGCTCGCCGGAGGGCCGGAGCCGGTGCGCGGCCTGCTGTGCGCGGAGCTGGCGCGCGCGGCGGGCGCGAGCGGCATGGTGGGCGGGCAGGTGCTGGACATCGCGGCGGACCGGGCCGCGGCGCTGGACTACCTGCTGCGGCTGCACCGGATGAAGACGGGCGCGCTCATCCTCGCGGCGTGCCGGATGGGCGTCCTGGCGGCCGGGGGCGACGCGGCGGCGCTCGCCAGCGCGGTGACGTACGGTGAGGCGGTGGGCCTGGCCTTCCAGATTGCAGATGACGTGCTGGACGTGACCTCCAGCGCGGAGGCGATGGGCAAGCCGGTGGGCGCGGACGCGGAGGCCGGGCGCTTCACCTTCCCGGCGGTGGTGGGGCTGGACGAGTCCCGCCGCATGGCCGACGAGCTGGTGGCCCGGGCGGAGGCCGCGGTGCGCCCGCTGGAGGGCGTGGACGGTCCGCTGGCGGCGCTGGCGCGCTACTCGGTGGAGCGGAAGTCCTGATGGCGGACGTGCTGTCCGGTGTCGAGTCTCCCGCGGATGTGCGCGCGCTCCCCGAGGACGCGCTGCCCGGCCTGTGCGAGGCGCTGCGCGAGGCCATCATCACCACGTGCGGACGCGTGGGCGGCCACCTGGGCGCGTCGCTGGGCGCGGTCGAATTGATCGTGGCCCTGCACCGCGTCTTCCACACGCCGCAGGACGCGCTCCTCTTCGACGTGGGGCACCAGGCGTACGCGCACAAGCTGCTCACCGGCCGGCGGGACCGGATGCACACGCTGCGGCAGGCGGACGGCATCGCGCCGTTCCTGGATCCGCGCGAGAGCCACCACGACGCGCTGGCGGCCGGGCATGCGTGCACGGCCATCTCCGCGGCGCTGGGCCTGCTCTCCGGCCGGCGGCAGTTGGGCCACACGGGCCACGTGGTGGCGGTGGTGGGCGACGGCGCGCTCACCGGGGGCCTGAGCTTCGAGGGGCTCAACAACGCGGGGGGCAGCCCGCTGCCGCTCGTGGTGGTGCTCAACGACAACCAGATGTCCATCAGCGCGAACGTGGGCGCCATCCCGGCGCTCCTGCGCACGCGCAACGCCCGCGCCTTCTTCGAGTCGCTGGGCTTCACCTACCTGGGCCCGGTGGACGGGCACGACCTGGGCGTGCTCACGCGGGCCCTGCGCGAGGCAAAGGCGTCATCCCGCCCGGTGGTGGTGCACGCGCTGACGAAGAAGGGGCGCGGCTTCCCTCCCGCGGAGGCGGACGAGCAGACGCGCGGCCACGCGATGGGGCCGTACGAGTGGCGCGACGGCAAGCTGGTGCGCTCGCGCGGGGGACGGCCCACGTTCAGCGAGGCCTTCGCCCAGGTGCTGGGCGACGCGCTGGAGCGCGACCCGCGCGTGGTGGCGGTGACGCCCGCGATGCTGGAGGGCAGCGCGCTCACTGGTTTGAAGGAGCGTTTCCCGGACCGCGTGCACGACGTGGGCATCGCGGAGCAGCACGCGGTGACGTTCTGCGCGGGGCTGGCCGCGGCGGGCGCGAAGCCGGTGTGCGTCATCTACTCCACCTTCCTCCAGCGCGCGTACGACCAGGTGGTCCACGACGTGTGCCTGCCGGGGCTGCCCGTCGTCTTCGCGGTGGACCGGGCGGGGCTCGTGGGCGCGGACGGCGCCACGCACCAGGGGGCCTACGACGTGTCCTTCCTCCGGCCGTTGCCGGGCCTCACGCAGTGGGCCCCGGTGGTGGGGGAGGACCTGGAGCCCATGCTCGCCACCGCGCTCCAGGCCTCCGGGCCCTCCGTGCTGCGCTTCCCGCGAGGCACACTGCCGGACCTCCCGCCGGAGCTGGCACAGGGCGACACGGAGGCGCAGGGGCCGTCCTCGCCCGGACAGCCGACCCACGACACGCGCGCTGGCGCGGCAGGGGCCATGGGCTCCGCGGCCTCACGGGTGACGCAGGCCGCGCTCCCCATGCCGGGGGCCCGCTGGCTGAAGCGCGTGGCCGGATCGCGGCTGACGCTGGTGACGCTGGGCCCCCTGGGCCTTTCCGCGCTGGAGGCCGCGCGGAGCGAGCCGGACTGGAGCGTGCTGGACGCGCGCCGGGCCTGGCCCCTGGATGAGGCCGCGCTCCTGGAGGCCGCGGCGGGCGGGCATGTGGTGGTGGCCGAGGAGGGCACCACCCGCGGCGGCCTGGGCAGCGCGGTGCTGGAGCTGTACGCGGCCTGCGGCGTGTCCCCCCGGGTGACGCTGCTGGGCATGCCGGATGTCTTCCTGCCGCACGGGGACGCGCGGGTGCAGCGGACGCAACTGGGACTGGACGCGGCGGGCCTGCGGCGCGCGGGCCGTGCGCTGCTGGGAGAGGAGCACCGGTGAAGCCGAAGAAGGAACGCCTGGACGTGCTGGTGGTGGAGCGCGGGCTCGCCGAGTCGCGCACCAAGGCCCAGGCGCTCATCCTCGCCGGACAGGTGGTGGTGGCGGACCAGCGCGTGGACAAGCCCGGCTCCCTGGTCCCCGTGGAGGCCGAGCTGCGCCTCAAGGGCGAGGTCCTGCCGTACGTGTCGCGCGGCGGCCTCAAGCTGAAGGCGGCCATGGACCGCTTCGGCCTGGACGTGACGGGCCGCGTGGGCGCGGACATCGGCGCCAGCACCGGCGGCTTCACCGACTGCCTGCTCCAGCACGGTGCGGTGCGGGTCCACGCCATCGACGTGGGCTACGGCCAGCTCCACGAGAAGCTGCGCGTGGATCCGCGCGTGCGCTCCCGCGAGCGGGTCAACGCGCGCTACCTCACGGACGAGGACCTGCCGGAGAAGGTGGGCGTGGTCGTCATCGACGTGAGCTTCATCTCGCTCACCCAGGTGCTGCCGTCGGTGCTGCCGTTCCTCTCACCGGGCGGCCTGCTCATCGCCCTGGTGAAGCCCCAGTTCGAGGTGGGCCCGGAGCGCGTGGGCAAGGGCGGCGTGGTGCGCGACCCGGAGGCGCGCCAGGACGCCATCGACACCGTGACGGCCTTCGTGCGCGAGCACGGGCTCACCGTGCGCGGGGTGATGGACTCACCCGTGCCCGGGCCCGCCGGCAACGTGGAGGCGCTCCTCGTCGCCGACAGGCCCTGAGGGCCGCCGTCACTGCCTGACGGCGCGGTACTCGGGCAGCGTGAGGGCCTGGACCAGGTTGTTGCCCACGCGCATCCACAGCCGCCCGCCGTCATCCACGGAGCAGGACAGGCTGCTGGAGACCTCGTAGCGGAACAGCTCGCCCTGTTCCGCGGAGTCCACCGCGACGATCTCCTGGGGCAGGGCGCCCGCCACGTTCGGGCCGGTGAGCAGGTAGAACTCCGGGCTCGTCGGCAGGCCCAACTGCACCTGGTGGATGCGCAACTGCCCGGACGCGTCCACGGACGTGCCGCCCTTGTTCATCACCAGGCCGCTCGTCGAGTTCAGGAACCACACGCGCTGGTCTCCAATGGCCGCCACCTTCGAGCCGCCATGGAACGGGAGCAGGAAGCGGATGGGCACCGGGAACGTGGTGCTGGACCAGCGGTACGCGTTGCCCTCGCAGCCCGCGGCCTCCGTGGAGCAGGCCTCGATGCGCGACTGGTTGTTGGCGAAGTCGAAGGACATGTAGAGCGTGGACCCGTCCACGCTGAACGACGCGGGCGGCGGCGCGCTGATGAGGCCGTTGTACGTGTAGATGATGCGCGTGCTCACCGGCTGGAGGTCCGCGCTCGTGGCGTTCGCGTCCAGCGTGGCGATCTCGATCTGCAGGGCGTCCCCGCCCCCCCCCGCGTTGTTCGGGTAGGCCACCAGCACCTGCTGGCCCTTCTCCTTGGGCGGGGTGATGGGCTGCAGCGGCGCGTTCTCGAACGTCCACTGGAAGGAGCCGCCGGACGCCGTGTGCTTCAGGCGCGACACCGTGTACAGGTCGTTCACCAGCGCGTCGCCGTTGGCCATCACGGACAGGTTCTGCAGCTTGTACGTGGGCGCGGTGCGGCCGGTGATGGCGAAGTTGGCGTCCACCGCCACCGCGCCCGTGCCGGGCGTCCACACCCACCGCTTGCCGCTCTGGGCGTTGACGCTGGTGATGACCGTCGCGGAGCTGCACGGGATGCCCATCTCCACCGAGTTGCGCACCACGCCCGCCGAGTCCACGCGGAAGAGCGTGCCGGAGCCCGTGGTGGGGTTGCCGCACCCGATGAAGGCGACGTTCGTGCCGCTGCCCTCGGCGATGAAGAAGTCCGTCACCACCTGGCCGTTGGGGTCCGGATCCTTGATGACCTTCGCCACCGGCAGGAACGTGGCCGCCTGCGGCTGGGACACGTTCGTCCGGCCGTCCGCGCACGTCGCCCGCGCGTTGAGCGACAGGCTCGCGGCGAGCCCGCGGGTGTACTTGATCTCATTCGAGGCCAGCTCGAAGTCCATGGACCCGCTGGTGTAGGGCACGGTCTTCAGGAACGTGTCCCGGTCGTAGATGTCCACCCGCGACACGGCGTCACACCCGGACACGATGACCCGCACCGTCAGCGACGGGGCCGCCGTGTTGGGCTGCGGCACGGTGAGCGTCACCGTCGGCGGGTCCGGAGTGGGGGCCGGCTTCTCACCACCACAGGCGGTGAACACGGAAGCACAGAGGGTCAGCGAGGCCAGGAGGGCCCGCGGCGCGAACGGGCGCGAAGGGACGGAGTGCATGGTTTCGCACTCTAGCGCGCTCCCTCGGGAAGCGGGCGGGGCCACCTCCCCCGCGCCTTCCCCCGGCTCCCTGATCGCGAGATCCCCTGAAAACCCCCAGCGGGGGCCTGCCCGCCCGCCCTGCCTCCGGCCGGACGAAGAGGGTGGTATTGGAAGAAAGTGACAGCCTGGCTGTTTTCATGGGATTCCCGCCTGGCAAGGGCTGGGCGGGCGGTTTCCGGTCACCGGACCGTCACGCGCGTGCGGGATTCCGGAGGAAGAAGGCCGGTCCGGGGTATACGTCGCGCGCCTTTTCCCACCCCTCTCTCATGAGGAGAGCCCCGTTCATCCGCTGGCCCGCGGACGGGTTAGACGGCATGATCCGGAATCGACCATGACTCCTTTCGCACCCAACGGGTTTCCGCGACGTCGTTCCCTGTCTGGGCGGGGCGGAGGCGCGCCGTGAGGATCGAGATGTTGTCGTCGGAGCAGCGGGGGCGGGTGCTCGTGCTCGCGGCGAAGGCCGCGGGTGACGCGTTGGTGGAGCGGCTCACGGCGAGTGGCTACCAGTGCGCCTCCACGGAGCGGGAGACCGGGCTGGCGGAGATGGTGGATCAGCTCCAGCCGGAGGTGGTGCTCCTGGCCGTGACGGCCAAGCGGGCGGCGGAGCTGCTGGAGACGGTGCGCAAGACGGACAAGCTCCAGCGCCTGCCGGTGCTGGTGGATCAGGGCCGCGCGCGTTCGGCGGAGGCCTTCAAGCGCCTGGCGGTGGATGACTTCGTGCGCGGCGCGGATGAGCTGGTGCCCCGGCTGGAGTCCGCCCTGCGCGCCTGGAGGCTCAAGGAGCGCGAGGAGCGCATCCGGATGCGCATGGGGATGCTGCTCGAAATCACCCAGGCGGCCACCAGCTCGCTGGAGCTGGAGGAGATCCTCCGCATCGCGGTGGAGAAGGTCGGCCAGGTGACGGGCACGGACCGCTGCTCCGTGGTGCTGGTGGAGGGCAGCCACGCGCGCACGGCCACGGTCGTCGCGACGCAGGAGGACCCCAGCCTCGTCCAACTGGACATCGAGGTGGCGCGCTACCCGGAGCTGCGCCGCGCGCTGGAGACGCGCCAGCCCGTGCTGATTGAAGAGGCGCAGCGCGACCCGCTGATGGCGGAGGTGCGCACGTCGCTGTTGCCGCAGGGCGTGAAGTCCATCCTGGTGCAGCCGCTCATCTGCCAGGACGACCTGCTGGGCGCGCTCTTCCTGCGCGTGTCCAAGGGCGAGGCGTCCATCGGGCGCGACGAGCAGGAGTTCGCGGAGGCGGTGGCGGGCGTGCTCGCCAACTCCATCCGCAACGCGCGCCTGCACACGGCGGTGAAGAAGAAGCGCGAGGACCTGGAGCTGGCGTACGTGGAGCGCTACCGCGAGCTCAACGACGCGAACCGCCGCCTCAAGGAGCTCAACCGCCTCAAGGACGAGATCATCGCGGTGTGCAGCCACGACCTGCGCGCGCCGCTCCAGGTGCTCCTGGGGCACGGCCGGCTGCTCCTGGAAGGGCCGCTGGAGGCGCAGCAGAAGCAGTCCGCGGAGGCGATGATCCGCCAGGGCCGGAAGATCCTCACCCTGGTCGAGTCCCTGCTGGAGAAGGGCAAGGGCGAGGCGGCGCGCCTGTCCATCGAGCCCCGCGTGCTGGACGTGGCGCAGTTGTGCCGCGACGCCGTGGCGGAGCTGGAGATCCTGGCGGCGGAGAAGGCCGTGTCGCTGCGCTCCGAGTGCCCCGACAGCCTCATGCTGATCGGCGACGAGGTGAAGCTGCACGAGGTGCTGCAGAACCTCATCAGCAACGCCATCCAGCACGCCAGCGACCCGGGCGTGGTGGTGGTGCGCACGCAGCGGCTGTCCCGGCCGGACGGCGACGCGGTGCGCGTGATGGTGAGCGACAACGGCGTGGGCATCCCGCCGGACGAGCTGCACCTCGTCTTCGACCGCTACCGCCACGGGCCCAAGGGCACGGGGCTGGGGCTGGCCATCTGCAAGGAGTTCGTGGAGCTGCACGGCGGTGAGATCTGGGCGGAGAGCCCGGCGGACGGCGGCTGCACCTTCGTCTTCACGCTGCCCCTGGCGCAGGAGGCCGCGCGCAACCCCCGGCCGCAGCCCGCGCCCGGCGCCGCCCCCGAGCAGCCGCGCGTGCTGGTGGTGGAGGACGAGCCGGAGATCGCCGCGGTGCTGTCGGAGGTGCTGCGCTCGAAGTACCGCGTGGAGGTGGCGCGCGACGGCGCGGAGGGCCTGGCGAAGGCACGCGCGTCCCGGCCGGACCTGGTGGTGATGGACGTGTTCCTGCCCAAGCTGGACGGCCTGGACGCGGCCATGGCGCTCAAGTCCTCGTCGGACACGGCGCACATCCCGGTCATCCTCCTGTCCGCCCACCAGGGCGTGGCCGACAAGGTCCGCGCGCTCAACCTGGGCGCGGTGGACTACATGGCCAAGCCCTTCAACGCGGTGGAGCTGCTCAACCGCACCGAGCGCGCGCTCAAGCTGCGCCAGGGTGAGAAGGAGCAGGACACCAAGACGAACTCGCTCCAGCGCCGCACCGGCAGCGACCCCGTGACGGGGCTGCACGACCGCCGGGGCCTGCTCCTGCGCCTGGAGCAGGAGGTGGCCCGCAGCCGCCGCTACCACCGCGCCCTCACGCTGGCGGTGCTGCGTCCGGACCGCGAGCTGGAGGTGATGCCCTCCAACATGGGGGACGTGATGCGCAAGCGCGTGCGCCACCCGGACGCCATCGCCCACCTGGGGCAGGGCGTCTTCGCGGTGGTGCTGCCCGAGTGCAACGCGGACGCGGCGCGCACGGTCATCAACCGCCTGATGCCGGACGTGGAGCAGGTGACCTCCATCGAGTACCGGGCCGCCATGGCGGACGTCAGCCAGGACAGCGATCCGGTGGAGAAGCTGCTGGAGAAGCTGGGGGCGCCCCCTCCCGAGGTCCACTAGCCCGCGTGCGCCCGCTCCCGCTCCTCAGCCGTGCCGCGGTGATGTGCCTCGCGCTGGCCGCCGGAGGTTCGGGGGCCGCGCCCGCGAGGAGGGCCCCGGCCCCGCACGTCGACCGCGAGGCGATGCGCGAGGCCATGGACTCGAGCAGCCGCGACGACGAGCCGTCCGCGTCGTCCGCCAGCTACGCGCACTACCTCCAGGCGCGGCTGATGCACCTGGAGGGCAACCACCGGGCCTCGGTGGACGAGCTGCGGCTGGCGCTCGCCACCGACGACGGCAACCCGACCCTCCTCACCCAGTTGGGCGAGGAGTACGCGCGCCTGGGCGACCTCACGCGCGCCGAGCGCGAGCTGCGCCGGGCCGTGGAGAAGGCCCCCACGCACTACGCCGCCCACGTGCTGCTGGGCCGGGTGCTGCTGGAGTCCGGCCGCACGGCGCGCGCGAAGCAGCACCTGCGCCGCGCGGTGGCGCTGCGCCCCCGCGAGCCGGAGGCGTACCTCGTCCTGTCGCAGTTGTACCTGGACGCGAAGGACCCCGACGAGGCGGTGAAGGTGGTGGAGGCGCTGGCCCACGCGCTGCCCGGAGAGGCCTCCGGCTACCGCCGGCTGGGGCTCGTCCTGGCCGAGCGCGGCGACGCGCCCCGCGCCGAGCGCCTGCTCGCGAAGGCCGCCGAGCGCGACCCGGGCGACGTGGAGGTGTGGTCCACGCTGGCCCGGCTCTACGAGGGCTCCGGCCGGCCGAAGGAGGCGGAGGACGCGCTGGCCCGCGCGCTGGAGGCGGATCCGGACAGCCGCGAGGTGCTCCTGTCCGCGGGCCGCGCCGCGCTCAAGGGCGGGTCGGTGACCCGGGCGCGGGCGTACTTCGACCGGCTGCTGTCGCTCTCCGCGTCGCCGGAGCTGGCCGTGCGCGTGGCCTTCAGCTACCTGGCCTCCGGAGAGCCGGCCCCCGCGCGGGAGGTGCTGGACGCCGCGCGCAAGGACGCGCCGGACGAGCCCCGGCTGGCGTACTACGCCGGCCTCGTCGCGGAGCGCACCCGCCGCTTCTCCGTCGCCGCCCAGGACTTCGCGGGCGTGCCCCCGGACTCGGAGGTGTTCCCGGACGCCCGCGTGCGCCAGGCCCGCTGCCTGTCGCTGGCGGGAGACCACCCGCGCGCGCTGGCGCTCTACCGCGCGGCCATGTCGGACGCGCCTGACGACGTGGAGGTGCGCGTCGGCTACGCCCGGGCGCTGGAGCGCGGCGGGGACGCGGCGAGGGCGGAGGGCGTGCTGCGCGAGGCGCTGGCGGGGGAGGGCGGGGCGCTGGCGTACGACGCGCTGGCCAGCCTGCTGGAGCGCCAGGGCCGGGCCCCGGACGCGCTCGCGCTCCTGCGGGACGCCGTCGCGAAGGCGCCGAGGAACCAGGACCTGCAGTTCGCCCTGGCCACCCTGCTGGAGCGCCAGGGCGACGTGGCGGGGGCGCTGTCGCGCATGCGGGCGGTGCTCGCGCTGAAGCCGGACCACTCCGCCGCGCTGAACTTCATGGGCTACGTGATGGCGCAGCGGGGCCGGGACCTGGACCAGGCGGAGCGGCTGGTGCGGCGCGCGCTGGCGCTCCGGCCGGACAACGCGGCCTACGTGGACTCGCTGGGGTGGGTGCACTACCAGCGCGGTGACGCCCGGAAGGCCGTGGAGGTCCTGGAGCGCGCGGTGGAGCTGTCCCCGGACGACCCCGCCATCCTGGAGCACCTGGGAGACGCGTACCTCAAGGCGGGCCGCGCCCCGGAGGCCGTCCGGACCTGGAAGCGCGCGCTGGAGGTGCTGATGCTGGAGCCGGAGGCCGCCGAGCCCGCCAACCAGCGCACCACCCTGGAGCGCAAGTTGAAGGCGCTACCCTCGACCGCGCTGGGCCGCTAAGGTCCCGGGCTCATGGCCCGCCACGACGAAGGCTTCTTCACCGGGAAGGACAACACCCGGCTGTTCTGGACGCTGGACCTGCCGGACACGCCCCCCCGCGCGCACGTCGCCATCGTCCATGGCTATGGCGACCACATCGGCCGCTACCGGCCCGTCATCGACGCGCTGGTGAAGGACGGCTTCGCCGTGCACGGCTTCGACTACCGGGGCCACGGCCGCGCGGACGGCCGGCGCGCCTACGCCGCGAAGTGGACCGAGTTCCTCGACGACCTGGACGGCTTCTGGCAGCGCGTGCGCAAGGCCGCGGGCAACGAGAAGATCTTCCTGCTCGCCCACAGCCACGGCGGCCTGATGGCCGCGCACGCCCTGACCGGGAGGCTGGAGGGGCTCTCCGGCGCCATCCTCTCCGCGCCCTACCTCAAGCTCGCCATCACCCCGCCGGCCGCGAAGGTGCTCGCAGCGCGCATGGTGGGCTCCGTGGTGCCCTGGATGAAGGTGCCCTCCGGCCTGGCCCCGGACATGCTCAGCACCGACCCGGAGATTCAAAAGGCGGTCGGGGCGGACCCGCTGTACGTGCCCTTCGCCACGCCCCGCTGGTTCGTGGAGTCCACGGCCGCCCAGGCGCAGACGCTCTCGCTGGCGCCGAAGATTCAAGTGCCGCTGTTCGTGCTGTGCGGCCAGGAGGACGGGGTGGCGCTGCCGGCGGCGGCGCGGGCCTTCTTCGAGGCGGCGGGGACGGCGGACAAGAAGTTCAAGGAGTACCCCGGAATGCGGCATGAGCCGCTCAACGAGCGGGACCGCGCGACGGTGTTCCAGGACATCTCCGGCTGGATCTCCGCGCATCTCTGACATAATCAGGTCGCCCCGCTCCCGACGGAGCAGGCGCTGGCGAGGATCACCTCATGGCACAGGGTGAAACGGGCATCATTGGCAAGGGCATCGTCATCAGGGGCAACCTCACGGGCGGAGGGGACCTGGTCATCGAGGGGCGCGTGGAGGGGCAGATCGCCCTGAAGAACCACCTCACCATCGAGGGCACCGGCAAGGTGCAAGCGGACATCCGCGCCGAGGAACTGACCATCAACGGCGAGGCGAGCGGCAACATCGACGCCTCCACGCGCGTGGCCATCAACGCCTCGGCGAAGGTCGCGGGCGACATCAAGGCCCCGCGGGTCATCATCGAGGACGGCGCCGTGTTCAACGGCTCCATCGAGATGGACGTGAAGTTGCCGGACGACATCTAGCATCCACCGGGGACCGACCCACGGCCCCCCATGCGCACAGCTTCGAGAAGGCGGACACACTCATGGCGAATACGATCATTGGCTCGAGCATCGTCATCGACGGAGAGATTTCCGGTGACGAGGACCTGGTCATCCAGGGCACCGTGAAGGGGAAGATCTCCCTCAAGGAGAGCCTCTACGTGGAGGGCTCCGGCGTCGTCGAGGCGGACATCGAGACGCAGAACGTGGAGATCGCCGGCCGCGTGACGGGCAACATCGCCGCCAGCGACAAGGTGGAGCTGAAGACGGACTGCCGCGTGGTGGGCGACATCAAGGCCCCGCGCATCCTCATCGCCGACGGTGCCTCCTTCAAGGGCAACGTCGACATGGACATGAAGGAGCGCTGATCCGTGGCGACCGCGAAGGATCTTGCAGGCAACGCCGTCGACAACACCGTGGTGGGGCCCTCCATCCTCATCAGCGGTCGGCTCACGGGTGACGAGGACCTCACGGTCCGCGGGCGCGTCGAGGGTGAGCTCACCCTCAGCCGCACCCTCATCGTGGAGCCGTCCGGCGTGGTGAAGGCCAACGTGGCGGTGAAGAACGCCATCGTGAGCGGCGTGGTGGTGGGCAACATCAACGCCACGGAGAGCGTGGAGCTCACCCGCGAGGGCCGCATGGTGGGCGACATCCGCGCCCCCCGCGTCATCATCGTGGACGGGGCCAGCTTCCGCGGCCGCGTGGACATGGGCGACGTGGAACCGGGCCGGCTGCCGTCCGAGCGCCCCGCCGTGGCCCGCCCCCAGGCGGTGACGCGCCCCACGGTGCGTCCGGGCGCCACCCCGCCGCGTCCTCCGACGCCGCCGGCAGCCCCGCCGCGCGCCGCTCCGACGCCGCCGCCCCCGCCTCCCGCGCGCACGCAGCCCGCGACGACGGCGCCGGCCACCGTCGTGGCCCGTCCGTCGGCCAAGCCGCTGCCGCCGCCCCCGCCGCCCGCCGCCACCACGACCCGGGCGCCGGAGCCTCCGCGTCCGGCCGCCACTGAGCAGGCGAGCAGTGCTGGCGCGCCCGTTCCCCGCGTGATGGGTGCTGGCGCGAAGAAGAAGGTCGTGGTGAAGAAGTCCCGTTAGAGCCCGCCCGCCGCGCCGTCGTTTCCGGCGGCGCGGGGGTGGAACAACCGGGGGTGCCACCATGGACGCCGAGCACAGGGCCGAGGGACAGGAAGGGATGCCGGGCACACCTGGAGAGAACGCGACGCCGTCCCAGCAGGAGGGCGCGGCCGACGCGTCCGCGCCGAAGCATGGCGAGGGCGCGAGTGGAGACGTGACGCCGGAAGGGGCCGCCCGGGCCGAAGCGGCTGGGGCCCAGACCGGCCTGCCGGCGGAAGGTGGTCAGGTGACCGGAGCCAGCGGTGAGGGCAACGCACCCCCGCACGGCACCGCCGCGAGCGAGGCCAGCGCCTCCGCCCACGGCACCGAGACGAGCACGGCCAGCGGCGAGGGCAGCGCTTCCGCCCACGGAGCCGACTTGAGCACGGCCAGCGGCGAGGCCAGCGCCTCCGCCCACGGCACCGACGCGAGCGAGGGCAGCGCCTCCGCCCACGGAGCCGACACGAGCGCGGCCGGTGGCGAGGGCAACGGATTGGATTCCAGCGAGGCACGCGACGCAGGCGCGGGGACGGATTCCAGCGCGGCCGGTGGTCAGGGCGCGCCGTCTTCGACCGGAGCGGACGCGGCAGGGCAGGGCGAGGGCACCCGTGCGGACGCGGAGGCCTCCGCGGGCCCCGGCCGCTACGTGGAGCTGTCCTCGGGCGAGCGCGTCCAGGACGCCTCCGGCACGGGCAGCGACGGTGGCGGCGAGGCGAAGGACGTGCTGGCGGAGCCGCGCTCCGGTCCGGTGTCGGGCGCGGACGACGCGCTCTTGGGCGCCGGCATCTGGGACGTGGCGAGCCGGGCGAGCCAGGAGGACGCGGGCTCCGGCGAGGGGACGGAACAGGGCGCCAACGACGGCGCGGCGACTTCGGAAGGGGAGCCCCACGCGCAGGCCATCGAGCCGCGCGTGATGGGACAGGTGACGGCGATGGTGCTGCCGCTGGAGCGACTGGAGGAGGACACGACCTTCCGCCTGCGGGACGAGGGCGACGTGTCCGAGCTGGCCACGGACCTGGCGCGTCTGGGCCAACTGTTCCCGGTGGACGTGCGCCCGCGGGGCGAGGACCGCTACCAGCTCATCTGCGGCTTCCGGCGCGTGGCGGCGCTGCGCTTCCTCAAGCGCGACCAGGTCCAGGTGCGCGTGCACGAGGAGCTGTCCGACGAGGACGCGCTCCTGTTGTCCCTGGCGGAGGCCATCCACGCCTCGCCGGTGGAGCACGACGTGCTGGAGGCCAAGCGCGAGTCGCTGGAGGCCGAAGGCCGGCTGACGGCGCCGGTGCGCGACATGCTGGAGAAGGCGCTCGCCACCGAGGAGACGCTGGCCCCGGAGGGCGTCGAGGAGGAGATCGACGCGGACGAGCTGGCGGTGGACGTCGCGCAGCGCATGGGCGCCCTCAACCAGGACCTGTCGCTGCTCGCGGACGTGTTCGCGGCGCTGGACGAATCGCGCAAGGCGGAGCTGCTGATGCAGTTGCGCTACTCGGCGCAGTTGGTGGCGTACCTGGAGGGCCTGTAGGCCATGGCGGAAACGCTCGAACGTGACCGCGCCCGGCTGCTGGAGGTGCTCACCCAGCGCTCCTTCGAGCGCCGGCGCGTGGTGCTCTCCTCCGGCAAGGAGTCGGACTTCTACATCGACTGCAAGCGCACGGCGCTGCTCGCCGAGGGCCACTACCTCATCGGCCGGCTGCTGCTGGAGGCCATCCGGCGCGACGCTCCGTCGGCGGTGGCCGCGGGCGGGCTGACGCTGGGCGCGGATCCGCTCGCGTCGGCGGTGAGCCTGACCAGCTTCCTGGAGGGCGGCGGCCAGAAGCCCCTGCACGCGTTCATCGTGCGCAAGGAGCCCAAGGGCCACGGCACCGGCCAGTGGATTGAAGGCCTGTCCGCGCTGGGCCCCGGCGCCCCGGTGGCCATCGTGGAGGACGTCGTCACGACGGGCGCGTCCACGCTCAAGGCCATCGAGCGCGCGAAGCTGGAGGGCCTGACGGTGCTGGGCGCCTTCGCGCTGGTGGACCGGCTGGAGGGCGGACGCGAGGCCGTGGAGTCCGCCGGCCACCGGCTCACCACGCTGTTCACACGCAAGGACTTCATCCCGTGAGAAGGCTGCTGGTGGCCGCGGTGCTGCTGGGCGCGCTGGGCGGCTGCTCCACCGCGCCCCCCGTCGTCGGTGAGCCCGCGCCCACGCTGGATGATCCGAAGCAGGAGTCGGCCTACCTCGCGGTGCTGGACAGGTACTCGGACCGCAAGGAGATCTACGACGGCTTCGACACGCGCGTCTTCGCGGGGACCACGTTCCAGACCCCCGCCTTCCGCGAGGCCCGCGTCCACCGCCGCGCCATCTTCCAGACGCTGCCCGCCGCGAAGGTGGAGCAGCTCCTGGAGGAAGAACAGGCCGACGCGGCGAAGTTCCACGAGTTCTTCCTGGCGGTGCACGTCAACGACTACCGCTACGACGACTTCGCCCACCGCAACAGCATCTGGCGGATCGCGCTGGTGACGCCCGCGGGCGAAATCACGCCCATGGAGATCCGCCGCCTGGGCCGGGCGGACCTCAACGTGCGCGCCTACTACCCCTACGCCAGCCTCTTCTGGGTGGGCTACCGCGTGCGCTTCCCGAAGACCTTCGCCAACGGCCAGCCCGTCATCCCCGAGGGCACCGAGCAGGTGATGCTCCGCGTCGCCTCGTCGCTGGGCAACGCGGCGCTGAAGGTCCACGCGCGCTGAGCCCGAGGAGCCCGGCCGCGGGCCCTCAGGTCTGCTGGCCGTCCTTCAGCCACTTCGACGTGAGCGGCATGGTCGGCCCCGCGAGTAGGCGGTCCAGGAGCGCGTCCGGCGAGGCGTTCACCGCGAAAGGTGTGCCCTGCGTCTCCGGGACGAAGCCCGCCTCCACCATCTGCTTCGCCATCGCGAGCAGCGGCTGGAAGAAGCCGTCCACGTCCAACAGGCCCATGGGCTTGCGGTGCAGGCCCAACTGCGCCCAGGTGATGATCTCGAAGAGTTCATCCAGCGTGCCGAAGCCGCCGGGCAGGGCGACGAAGGCGTCCGAGCGCTCGGCCATCAGCGCCTTGCGCGCGTGCATGGAGTCCACCCGGTGCAGCTCCGTCAGCCGCGGGTGGGCCAGCTCCTTCGCGTCCATGAAGTGGGGCAGCACGCCCACGGCCTTGCCGCCGTTGGCGATGACGGCGTCCGCCACCGCGCCCATCAACCCCACGCTGGCGCCGCCGTAGACGAGCGTCAGGCCCCGCTTCGCCAGCGCGGCGCCCATCCTGGACGCGGCCTCGCGGTACTCGGCGCGCACGCCGGAGCGCGAGCCACAGAAGACGCAGACGCTGCGCACGGGGGTCTCAGCCATCGTCAAAGGCCTCCAAGGCGCCCGGGATGGGCGGCGACCACGGCCAGCGCCGCGGCGATGAACAGCAGGACGGGGATGGCGCGAGCGAAGAACTTCGGGCCCTGGCGCAGCGCCATGCCGCACGGCAGGCCGAAGACGAAGCCGCCCAGGTGCCCCGCCCAGCTCACGCCGGGCAGCAGGCTGATGACCGCCACCTGCAACAGCCAGAACATGTGCTCCTTGCGGCCCTGCTGGGTGAGGATGGGCAGCATCGCGCCGCCCCAGCCGAGGATCATCCCGGACGCGCCCACCGTCACGGTGTCGAAGTTGAAGAAGAGCGCGAACGCGGAGCCGCCCAGCGCCGTGACGAGCGACAGCCCCAGGAACCTCAGGCTCCCGATGCCGCGCTCCAGCGACGCGCCCAGCGAATACACCGCGAGCATGTTGAAGAGCAGGTGCATCGGGCCGCCGTGCTCGAACACCGTGCCCAGCAGGCGCCAGTACTCGCCCGCCTGGACCCACGGCCCGTAGAGCGCCAGCGGCCCCACGATGCCGTAGTTCGTCCCGCCGATGACCAGCGGGCGGCCCAGGGACTGGCTGACGAAGAACATCCCCACCGCGCCCGCGATGATGGCGTAGCAGACGTAGGGCGTGGGCAGCACGCGCCGCGGCTGCGGCGGACCCGGCGGCGGACCGTTCCCGTCACCGGGGCGCGGCGCGCCGTCCTGCGTGTCTCCCAGCCCGGAGGGGCCGGGGAGGTCATCCAGCATGTTGCGGGGACGGGACATGGGTGCTCACAGCTCCCGGGAGAGGACGGTGTCGCGCGTGCCCTGGTGCTCGTCCGTGTGGGGGTAGTCCAGGGTGTAGTGCAGGCCCCGGCTCTCCTTGCGGCGGCTGGCGCAGTCCACGATGAGGTGCGCCACCTCCGCGATGTTGCGCAGCTCGATGACGTCGCGGGTGACCTTGAAGCGCCAGTAGTAGTCGCGGATCTCCTCGCGCAGCAGCTCCAGCCGGCGCCTGGCGCGCATCAGCCGCTTGTCCGTGCGGACGATGCCCACGTAGTTCCACATCAGCCGGCGGATCTCATCCCAGTTGTGGGTGACGACCACGCTCTCGTCGGAGTCCACCGCGCTGCCGGAGTCCCAGGCCGGCGGGTCCTCCTTCGGCAGCGTCAGCGACGCCAGCTCCTCGGACGCCACCTGCACCGCGCGGTGGCCGAAGACGAGGCCCTCCAGCAGCGAGTTGGACGCGAGCCGGTTGGCGCCGTGCAGGCCCGTGCAGGACACCTCTCCAATGGCGTAGAGGCCCGGGATGTTGGTGCGCCCGTGCAGGTCCGTCACCACGCCGCCGCACTGGTAGTGGGCCGCGGGCACCACGGGGATGGGCTGCACGGCCATGTCGATGTTGAAGGCCTTGCAGGTGGCGTAGATGTTGGGGAAGCGCTCGGTGAGGTACGCGCGGCCCAGGTGCGTCATGTCCAGGTAGACGCAGTCGTTGCCCGTGCGCTTGAGCTCCGCGTCGATGGCGCGCGCCACCACGTCGCGCGGGGCCAGGTCCTTCATGGGGTGGTAGCGGTCCATGAACGTCTGGCCGCCCTTGAGCCGCAGCTTGCCGCCCTCGCCGCGCAGCGCCTCGCTGATGAGGAAGCTCTTGGCCTCCGGGTGGAAGAGGCACGTGGGGTGGAACTGGTAGAACTCCATGTTCGCCACGCGCGCGCCCGCGCGGTACGCCATGGCCACGCCGTCGCCCGTCGCGACGTCCGGGTTGGACGTGTAGAGGTACACCTTGCCCGCGCCGCCCGTGGCCAGCACCGTCACCTTGGAGAGGAAGCGCTCGATGGAGCCGTCCTCCATCAGCGCGTACGCGCCCAGGCACCGGCTGCCGGCCGGCATGTGCGGACGCCGGTCCAGGATGAGGTCGATGGCGGCCGTGTTCTGGAAGAAGGTGATGTGGGGCTGCTCGTCGCACGCGGCCAGCAGCGCGCGCTGCACCTCGCGGCCGGTGATGTCGCCCGCGTGGATGATCCGGCGGGCGGAGTGGCCACCCTCGCGCGTGAGGTCGAACTCGCCGCCGCGCTGATCGAACGCCGCGCCCAGCGCCACCAGCTCCTTGAGGCGCGCGGGGCCCTCCCGCACCGTCACCTCCACCGCGTCGCGGTGGCACAGGCCCGCGCCCGCGACGAGCGTGTCGTCGATGTGCGCGTCGAAGGTGTCCGTGGGGGACAGCACACCGGCGATGCCCCCCTGGGCGTAGGCGGTGTTGCCTTCACCGCGCTCGCGCTTGGTGAGCACGGCGACCGTGCCGTGCCGGGCCGCCTGCAGGGCGAACGACAGTCCGGCCACGCCGCCGCCCATGACCAGGAAATCAAACCGATGGGGCATGGCCAACAGGCTTAATGGCGGTAAGTGCTGGAAACAAGGCGTTTTCTTGAGGACTTTCCGGGCGTTGTCTAAGGTTTCGCCCGCCGCCATGCGTGTCCTGCCCGCCCTCGTCGTCCTGCTGACCTGTGCCCTCCCGGCCGCCGCCGCGGACGGCATCTACAGCTACGTGGAGAAGGACGGCACCATCGTCTACACGAACGTGCCGCCTGGAGGCGCGCGCAAGGCCCGCAAGCTGTCCGGGACCTTCACGCCCGCGCCGGCCAAGTCCGCGCCCGTGCGGGGCCGCTCGCGGACGCCCGCGGAGCTGGATCCGCACATCACCAACGCGGCGCTGCGCTACCGCATCCCGCCCGCGCTGGTGCGCGCCATCATGCACACGGAGAGCAACTTCAACCCGAACGCGCTCAGCCACAAGGGCGCCAGCGGGCTGATGCAGCTCATGCCGGGCACCGCGTCGGAGATGTACGTGAAGGACATCTTCGACTCGAAGGACAACATCGAGGGCGGCGTGCGCTACCTGCGCGTGCTGGCCAACATGTTCGACGGCGACATGGTGAAGATGGTCGCCGCGTACAACGCGGGCCCGGACGCGGTGAAGAAGTACGGAGGCCAGGTGCCGCCGTACGCCGAGACGCAGGAATACGTGCGCAAGGTCCTCCAGCTCTACCAACACTACAAGGAGCGCGAGCGGCTCGCCCAGGCCGAGGCCAGCAGCCGTGAGCCCACACCCGAGAATGACGACGCGCACGAAGGGGACGAAGCCGCCGGGCCCCGCTGACGAGGAGTTCCTGCAGCAGCTCCAACGCGGGAGCGAGCTGCTGGGCGCCGGCAAGGTCACCGAAGCGAAGGACTTCCTGGAGCGTGCGCACCAGCTCCAGCCGCGCCACGAGAAGGCCCAGAACCTCCTGGGCCTGACGTATTTCAAGCTGGGCCTCTTCGACCGCGCCGCCGACCTGTACGAGATGCTCGTGCGGGACAACCCGGTGGACCCCACGCTGCGGGTCAACCTGGGGCTCGTCTACCTGAAGACGAACGCGCTCCAGCGCGCGGCGCGCGAGTTCGAGACCGCCACCGACCTGGCGCCTGACCACAAGAAGGCCCACAACTACCTGGGCCTGACCTTCGCCCAGATGGGCGAGTACGGCCGCGCGCGCGAGCACTTCCTCCTGTCCGGCAGCGACGCCATGGCGGAGAAGATGTCGCGCGCCATCGCGGGCGAGGTCTACAGCCGTCCGCCCGCGGCCCCCTCGCCGGCCCGCCCGCGCGAGGAGGAGGACGAGACCGCCGTCGTCGTCGCGCCGCCCGCGCCCACGCCGGCTTCCGGTGAGAGCGACTGGGGGGCCCAGTTCGGTCTGGATGAGACGCCCCGCGCTCCTCGCGCCGCCGCGCCGCCCCAGGCCGCCGCGAAGGCACCGGAGGACGACCTGCTCTTCGCGGAGGACGAAGGCCCGCCGGCCCCCACGGATGACCACGCGTTCACCTTGCCCGCCGCGACGCAGGTCCAGGAGGACGAGGACCCCAGCCTCGCCGCTGGCGCGAGCACCTTCGAGGATTCGGACGCGGAGCTCGCCGCCACCACGGACGCGGACACCTCCGGGGCCGACGTCGAGGTCGCCGACGAGCTGCCCCCCACGCCGGTGTCGGAGGAGATTGAAGTCTCCGAGGAGCCGCCCGTGCTCGCGTCCGACCTGGAGTCGGGCCCCGGAGACGCCTTCGCGGAGACCTTCGCCGCGCTGGCCACGAGCGAGCCGCCCCCCACGCCCCGGCCCTCCGCGCCGATTCCGGAGCCCCGGCCCTCCGCGCCGCCTTCCGCGCCTGACGCCGGCACGGGCGTGAACCCGCCCGTGCTCACCGCGTGGGTGCCCTCGGTGGCGCTGCCGGGCGCGGCGCCGGGCCAGCCCTTCACCCAGGGCGCGTCCGCCATGGCGCTCTCGGTGGAGGGCGAGCTGCTCACGCGCCTGGAGGGGCTGATCGCCGTGCGCGGCCAGGTCACCTTCGAGCCGGAGATGAAGCGCTTCCGGGGCCGGGCCACGGACAAGCCCTTTGGCGAGGGCGACCAGGCCATGGTGCGCGCCCGGGGGCAGGGGACGCTGCACCTGGAGCCCGTGTCCGGGCGCCAGTGGGTGGCCGTCTCCCTGGACGACGAGTCCGTCTACCTGCGCGACGCGTGCGTCTTCGCCTTCGAGGAGCCCGTCGTCTTCGAGAACGGCCGCGTGCCGTCGGACCTGGCCCAGGACCTGGACCTGGTCCACCTGCGTGGGCAGGGGCGGGTGCTGCTCAGCCTGACGGGCCCGCTGCGCTCGGTGCCGGTGGCCATGGACCAGCCGGTGACGGTGCCCCTCACGCACCTGGTGGGCTGGGTGGGCAACCTCACGCCCCGCGTGGTGCCGCTCGTGACGACCGCTGGCGGGGAGACACTGAAGGCGGCGGTGGAGCTGGGCGGTGAAGGATTTGCCCTCATCGCACTCGGGGTCCGGTAGAACGCGCGCCCATGGCCACCGAGCGAGCCCTCAGGAAGCAGCGCAAGCGCGAGGAGCGGGCCCGCCGCCGCGCGTCCCGCCGTCCCAGCATCCTGGTGCAGGAGTTCTGGAACCTGCCCAACATGCTGACGCTGGGGCGCATCCTCCTCATCCCGGTGTTCGTCTGGCTCACCTACGACGCGGACCCCCTGCACTCGCTGCTGGCCGCGCTGGTGTTCGCCGTGGCCGCCATCACCGACGTCATCGACGGCTACCTGGCCCGCCGCTGGAACCTCATCACCGTGGTGGGCAAGTTCATGGATCCGCTGGCGGACAAGCTCATCGCCATGGCCGCCCTGGTGATGATGGTGCGCCTGGGCCGCATCGCGGCCTGGGTCGTCATCGTGCTGCTGGCCCGCGAGTTCATCGTCACCGGCCTGCGCACCATCGCCGCCAGCGAGGGCATGGTCATCGCCGCGGGGCAGGAGGGGAAGTGGAAGACGTCCCTCCAACTGGTGGGGATCATCTCCCTGTGCGTCCACTACGTGCACCCGCTGGACATGGGCTTCCGCGTCGTCACCGTGGACTACAACCAGGTGGGCAAGGTGCTGGTGTACCTGTCCGGCGCGTTCTCCGTGTGGAGCGCGGTCGTCTACTTCCGGGCGTTCCTCGGCATGCTCGCCCGGCGAGGCGGGGCGGATCCGGATGCGAAAAGTGTTTGACGTGCCTGGGAGGCCTCTGTATATCCCGCCCCACTTCCGGGGCGGCACTGACCGGGCAGCACGCGGTACCTGATGCGGGAATAGCTCAGCGGTAGAGCATCGCCTTGCCAAGGCGAGGGTCGAGGGTTCAAATCCCTTTTCCCGCTCCAAACGAAGCACGCAGCACCGCAGTACCTGATGCGGGAATAGCTCAGCGGTAGAGCATCGCCTTGCCAAGGCGAGGGTCGAGGGTTCAAATCCCTTTTCCCGCTCCAATCGAAGGCCCTCTGGGAAACCAGGGGGCCTTTTTCTTTTCCCAGCCGGCCTCCTGAAGGCGCGCGAGGCCTGCCGGCCAGACGGGCTTTCGCGTGGATGGCTGGAGTCCCATGCCTGACACCTTCCGGGGGCATGAGGTATGGATGGCGCCGCATGCTTCGCAACCTCCGTGAGCTCTACCAGTACCGGGGCCTCCTGCTCAGCCTGACCCAGCGGGAACTGAAGGCCCGGTACCGGAACTCGGTGCTCGGCTTCTTCTGGACGTTCCTCAACCCGATGCTGCAGATGGGCGTCTACTCGCTGCTCTTCACCGTCTACATGCGGCAGAAGATCCCCGGGTACACGTTCTTCGTCTTCGTGGGGCTGCTGCCGTGGATCTGGTTCTCCACGTCCCTGGGGACGGGGGCCAGCGCCATCAGCGACCGGCGCGACCTGCTCACCAAGGTGCGCTTCCCCGCGCAGGTGCTCCCGGCCACGGTGGTGGTGACCAACCTGTGCAACTACGTGCTGTCCCTGCCGCTGATGGTGGCGCTGGGGCTCTTGCTGGGCTACGTGCCCAGTTGGCACGTGGTGGCGTTCCCGGTGGTGCTGCTCACCCAGCTCTGCATGACGGTGGCGCTGGTCTACATCGTGTCCGCGCTCAACGTGACGTTCCGGGACCTGCAGCAGATCATCGCCAACCTGCTGACGATGTGGTTCTTCGTCACGCCGGTGTTCTACCGGGTGGACTCGCTGCCGGAGGCGGTGCGGGCGCCCGTGGTGCTGCTCAACCCCATGGCGGTGATGGTGACGTCCTACCAGGCCATCTTCTACGAACATCAACTGCCGCAGCCCGGCCCGCTCCTGATGTGGATGGGCATCTCCCTGGCGCTGCTGTGGATCGCGGCGGGCATCTTCGAGCGCCGCCGCGAGGACTTCGCGGAGTTCATATGACCAGCGCCATCGCGTCTCCGGACGCCATCGTGCTCCGCAACGTGGTGAAGCGCTTCCGGAAGAGCACCATCCGGCGCGAGTACACCACCATCAAGTCGGAGCTCATCCGCTTCCTGCGAGGCCAGCGCGACACGGACGGCAAGTCCATGATCGAAGCGCTCCGGGGCATCGACCTGGTGGTGCCCCGCGGCAAGACGGTGGGCATCATCGGGCGCAACGGCTCCGGCAAGAGCACGCTGCTCAAGCTCATCTCCGGCATCTACACGCCGACCACGGGCACCATCGACATCAACGGGCGCATCAGCGCGCTGTTGGACCTGGGCGCGGGCTTCCACCCGGACTTCTCCGGCCGGGAGAACATCCTCATCAACGGCATCATCCTGGGGATGTCGCGCGCGGAGGTGAAGGCGCGCATGGAGGAGATCATCGCCTTCAGCGAGCTGGGCGACTTCATCGACGAGCCGGTGCGCACCTACTCCAGCGGCATGTACATGCGCCTGGCGTTCTCCGTGGCCACGCACGTGGACCCGGACATCCTCATCATCGACGAGATCCTCGCCGTCGGTGACGAGCACTTCGGCAAGAAGAGCCTGGCGAAGATGACGGAGTTCAAGCGGGCCGGGAAGACCATCGTCATCGTCACCCACGACCTGGGGACGCTGGAGCGCTGGTGCGACCTGGGCGCGTGGATCGACGCCGGGCGCATCCGCGAGTTCGGCCCGCCCGCGGACGTCATCCGCAGCTACCGCCGCGCGGTGGAGCTGGCGGAGGAGCGCGGCATGTCCATGGAGGCGCCCGCGCTGGCGTCGGACGGCGGCGCGCTGCCCTCGCTGGCGGCGCCCCAGGCCGAACCGTCTCCGCTCACCCTGGAGGCGGTGACGCTGAAGGGCCGGGACGGCGGGGCGGTGGAGTGCGTGGACACCGAGGACGGCCTGGAGCTGAGCGTCGCGTACACCGCGAATGCGCCCGCGCCGGAGCTGGGCCTGGGGCTGGAGCTCCTCCGGGCGGACGGGGTGCTGGTGCACGCCACGGACACGTTCGCGGAGGAGGTGCCCTTCTGCGCGGCGGCGGCAGGCAGCGGGACGGTGCGCTTCGTGGTGGACCGGCTGGGCCTCACCGCGGGGCGCTACGCGTTCACGGTGGTGGTGCGCGACCGGGCGGGGCAGGTGCGGGAGAAGCGCGAGGCGGCGTGCGCCTTCGAGGTGCGCTCCGGCGTGCGGGATGGCGGGGTGACGCGGCCTCCACACCGGTGGATTGTCGAGGGCGCCGCGGCTCGCGTGGCGCCGGTGCGAGACGTCGGCTCGTGAGCGGCCCTGCTTCGGCGAACGGGGGGGGGCCGGGCATCTGGCTGGGCATCGTGCTTTACCGGAACCCGGAGCGGGAGCTGGAGCGACTGTGGGAGTCGCTCCGGTGGAACCGCGAGGTCCCGGGTGCGCCCGCGTTCCGGGTCGTCTGGCTGGACAACTCGCCGGACGACACGCTGCGCGCGCGGGTGGAGCGGCTGGACGCGGACGCGGACTACCGGCACGCGGGCGGCAACCTGGGCTTCGGGGCCGCGCACAACCGGCTGATGGCGGAGGCCTTCGGCTCGGGAGGGGCGCGGTACTACGTCTGCGTGAACCCGGACGGGCTGCTGCATCCGGACTGCGTGCGGGAGCTGGCCCGCGAGGCGGATCAGCGCGCGGACACGGGGCTGGTGGAGGCGCGGCTGTTCCCGGACGAGCACCCCAAGCCGTACCACCCGGCGACGGGCGAGACGCCCTGGTGCAGCGGCTGCGTGCTGCTGGTGACGAAGCGGCTGCACGCGCGGGTGGGGGGCTTCGACGAGCGCTTCTTCATGTACTGCGAGGACGTGGACCTGTCGTGGCGCGCGAGGGCCTCCGGGCTGTCCATCCGGGTGGCGCCCGCCGCGCTGGTGCACCACTACACCGTCACCCGCGAGGAGAGCCCGGTGCGCGAGCGGATGGTCCGCCGCAGCGCGGCCCTGCTCGGGGCGAAGTACGGGGACGCGGCGTTCATGAACGCCCGCCTGCGGGAGTACGCGCGGCTGGGCGGCGAGCCGTTCCCGACGCCGGACGTCCTCAAGCCCGGTCGGAAGCTCGCGGGCATCGCGGACTTCAGGCACCACCTGGAGTTCGCCCGGAGGCGCTGGTGAACGCTCTATCCGAGGAGGCCTCCCCGTCCGCCGCGACCGAGCGGTGGATGGAGTGGGTGCGGTCGCGTGCGCGCGCGGGCGCGGTGGTGAGCCTGGTGGGCGCGTCGCCAGCGCTGGCGGAGGCCCTGCGGGCCCGGGGCCTCTCCGTGCGGGCGCTGCCGGGGCCGGAGTGGAAGCGGGGCAAGGGGCCCGCGCCGTCGCTGGTGGTGCTGGAGGGCGACGCGGTCGAGCGGGTGCTGGAGGAGGGGCTGGAGGCGCTGCGGCGCGAGGCGCCGGGGGCGGAGCTGGTGTTCGGCCTGCGCAACGCGGGCTCGGCGCGGGCGTTGATGGGCGCGCTGACGGGCGAGGCGCCGGTGCGCGCGGGGCTCTCCGAGCAGCGGATGTTGCGGCGGCTGGCCGAGGCGGGCTACCGCGTGGCGCACCGCGAGGTGGTGCCGTGCGCGTCCGGAGGCACGGCGCTGGCGGAGGACACCGCGCAGGCGCTGCGGGCGGTGCTGGCCCAGGTGTCGCCGTCCACGCAGGTGGAGGAGGGGCTCTACGTCGCGGTGCCGGACGAGCCCGGGCGCGCGCTGGTGGCGGGGCTGCTCAGCGTCGTCGTCACGGTGGATCCGGGGGCGCGGGACGCGGCGCTCGACGAGGCGCTCTTCGCGCTGGCCTGTCAGGAGCAGCAGCCGTTGGAGTTGCTGCTCGCGGCGCCCGAGGGCGTGGACCTGTCCGCGGCGGAGGCGGCGCTGGAGCGCTACGGCAGGCTGGGGTCGTTCCAGGCGCGCGTCGTGCGTGCGTCCTCGGGGGCCCTGTACGCGGAGGCCGTGCGCGAGGCGCGGGGACGGTACCTGTCATTCGTGGACGCGCGGTGCCTGGTGTATCCGCGTCACTACGTGGAGCTGGTGCGCGCGCTCCAGACGGGCCGCGAGGCCTGGGCGGTGGCGCGGGCGTTCCGCACCGAGTGGGCGTCCAGTGAGGGAACTCCGCCCTACGTGCGCGCGAAGGTGCCATTCCCGCTGGGTGAGCGGCTGGAGGTGGAGCACCTGGTGCAGCATCCGGAGCTCGTCCACGCGATGGTGATCGACCGGGGTCGCATCGGTCCCTTCGCGGTGGCGACGGAGTCGGGGCTCGGGGAGCTGCCCGCGCGGCTGGGGGCGTTGTTTCCGCCGGTGTTCCTGGGCGGCATCGCCTCATGCGAGGTGCGAGGGCCGCGCGAACCGCCGGCGGCCGCGATGGCTCCGGGTACCTGGTTGCTGCGCCCCCTGGATGCATGGGTGGAGGCCGTGGCGCGGATCCGCGACGAGACGCTCCAGGCCCGGGAGTTCCGCCACAGGATGGTGGACGCGCTGAACGCGCGAGTCCACGGCATCCCCTGGGTTCACAGCACGCTCAAGACCCTGGCGAACCGGCTCAAGTCCGGCAACGAGCGCTGAGCCGATGGGCACCGCCGACAGCGAGGGCCCACGCAACCCGCGAGGGACGTCAGGCGTCGGGGGCGCGACGTTGGACCCGACCAATCCAAAGGCATCCTCTGCTTCGTCCGGAGCTGCCGGTGGCCGGGCGGGTCCGCCGCACGATGTCTTCGTCGAGGTGCTGGGCTTCGACGTGCCTCGGTCGCACCGCGCGCGCTGGGGCCCGATCATCACCGCCGCCAAGCGCTGGGGCACGCGGGGGCTTTCTCCCTTGCAGCGGTGGGTGCTGGACCGCCAACTGCGCTTTGACCTGCGGCTGAGAGCGTTGATCCGGGCGCCGGACCACACGCTTTCGGAGCGAGCCCGTGAGGAACTGTCGCGACTCGCGGATCCGCGTCCCGGGGGCGCGGTGGGCCGGTGGCTTCCCTCCGTGCCGGGGCTGGAGGCGCAGCGGGCCTGGAACCTCGCGGTCGTGGCCCTGCTCTCCAATGCCGGGTGGCCCCTTCGGACCGAGGGCGCCGCCGAGGCGCTGGACGCACTGGAAGCCCGCTGCGACGTGCTGTCTCAAGAGGCCCGAGCCGTGGGTCTTCCCCTGTGGCGCGAGCTGTGGCGCCGGCAGGTCGCCTTCAATCACGCGACCGTGCGCCTGTTGCGGCACCTCCTGGGCGCGGCCCGTCCTGTCGTGCTGTTGCCCGCGCCGGAGTCGTACACGCGCGAGGCCCTGGCGCAGGAAGCCCGTGAGGTCCGCGACGCGACCGCCGCGCTGGCCCGGCTGGCGCACCGGCCTCGGATCAGCCTCGTCACTCCTGCCTGGGAGACGCCGGTGGACGTCCTCCGCGCGTGCGTCGCGTCCGTGCGCGCTCAGGAGTATCCGCACTGGGAGCTGTGCATCGTGGACGACGGCTCGCGCTCGGCGGCGGTCGCGGACGTGCTGCGTGAGGCCGCGGCCGGCGACGCGCGGATCCGCTTCGAGCGGCTGGAGTCGAACCAGGGCATCGCCCGCGCGACCAACGCGGCGCTGGCACTGGCCACCGGCGAGTACGTGGGCTTCCTCGACCATGACGACCTGCTCGCGCCGCACGCGCTGGCCGAGGTCGCGCTGCGGCTTGGGGAGACTCCGGACGCGGATGTCGTCTACTCGGACGAGGACAAGGTGGACGCGCGGGGGCTGCGCTTCGCGCCCTACCTGAAGCCCGCGCTGTCCCCGGAGCTGCTGCGCGCGGTGAACTACGTGTGCCACTTCCTCGTGGTGCGCGCATCGCTGCTGCGCGAGGTGGGAGGCATCCGCCCGGGCTTCGAGGGCGCGCAGGACCATGACCTGCTCCTGCGCCTGATGGAGCGCACTCCGCGCTTCGAACACATCCCCCGCGTGCTCTACCACTGGCGGACGCTGCCCGGCTCCACGGCCACGGACGCCAGCGCGAAGCCCGCGGCCTCCGAAGCGGGCCGCAGGGCCGTGGCGGAGCACCTGGCGCGCATGGGGGAGGGCGGCTCGGCGGAGACGGTCGCGCCAGGGCTGTACCGCATCCGCCACCCGCTCGTGGGCCGCCCGCGGGTGTCCGTGCTGCTCTCGGAATCACCCACCGACTCCGAGCTCGCGGCGCTCCTCGCCTTCACGGATGACCTGGACGTGGAGGTCCGCGTCCCTGTTCCGTCTCCCGGCGCCGCCTCCACCAGCAACGTCATCCCCGTCGAAGTGGACGCGGCCTTGACCCCGGGCGCCGTGGCGAACCGGCTGCTGCGCGAGGCCCGGGGCGAGCTCATCCTCGTCCTGGAGGCCGGCACGCTCCCGACCGGACCGGGGTGGCTGAGGGAGCTCGCGTCACAGGCCTCGCGCCCCGGCGTCGGCGTGGTGGGCGCGCGCATCGTCTCTCCCGGAGGACAGGTGCTGGAGGCCGGCCTGCGCTTCGACGCCGAGGGCCGGGTGCTGCGCCCCTTCGCGGGGCAGTTCGATCCCACGCTCGGCGCGTTCGGCGGCTCGCATTGGCCCCGGGACGTGCGCGCCGTCTCCAGCGCCTGCGCGATGATCCGCCGCGAGGTCCTGGAGTCACTCGGTGGTTGGGACGCGGCCTTCACGTCCGACGAGGCCCGGGGCGTGGACCTGTGCCTGCGCGCGGGCGAAGCCGGGCTGCGTGTCCTCTACGCTCCCCATGCGCGCCTCGTGCGCACCCGTGCGCGGGAGGGCGCACCTGCGGCTTCCCACGATGCCGACCGGCTCCGTGAAGCGTGGGTTCGCGCGGGACGGACCGACCCCACAGGGCATCCGCGGCTCGGCTTCGTCCAGACACCGTAGAAAAGAACAGCAAGCGCGCTTCCCTCCATGAGGAGCGGGCGGCCTGCCAGCCTTGACGCTCTCAGGGGGGGATGACATGGAGGACATCCGCCAAGGAGAGGGGGGGCGTGCCTTGCCTGCCGCGAGGGTCTGCCTTCCGGACGCCACGAACATGCATCCACAGCTCAATCCCCTGGAACATCCCCTCTGCCTCACGCAGCCCCTGCGCCTGCTGGAGTCCTCCGCCTGGGTGGAGCACGTCCCGTTCGCGATGTTCCTGGTGGACCTGCTGCGTCCCGCGACGCTGGTGGAGCTGGGGACGCACACCGGCGTGTCCTACTCCGCGTTCTGCCAGGCGGTGGACGCGCTGAAGCTGGAGACGCGCTGCCACGCGGTGGACACCTGGCAGGGCGACCCGCACGCGGGCTTCTACGGGCCGGACGTCCTCGCGGACCTGCGCGCGCACCACGACCCGCTCTACAGCCGGTTCTCCCAACTGCACCCGATGACCTTCGACCAGGCCCTGGGCCAGTTCGAGGACGGCTCCATCGACCTGCTCCACATCGACGGCTGCCACGAGTACGCGCAGGTGAAGGCGGACTTCGAGCGCTGGCGCCCCAAGCTGAGCGCGCGCGGCGTCGTCCTCTTCCACGACACCCACGTGCACGAGCGCGACTTCGGCGTCTGGCGGCTGTGGGAGGAGCTGCGGGGCCAGCATCCCTCCTTCGAGTTCGAGCACGGCTTCGGTCTGGGCGTGCTCGCGGTGGGCCCGGAGCAGCCGGAGGGGCTGTTGGCCCTGACGAGCACCCGGGACGCGGAGCGCGAACACGTGCGGCAGGCCTTCGCCACGCTCGGCGGGCGCCTGACGCTCCTGCTGCACCGGCAGCACCTGCTCGACGCCTACGGCCAGAAGGAACAGCAGGCCGCGGACCACGCGCGTCAGGCGCAGCAGCTCCAGGCGGAGCTGGACGCCGCCCGCGAAGCGGCGCGCGACACCGCGAGCACCCTTCGCGAGTTCGAAGGCCGGCTCGCGCGGATGGGCCTGGCCCAGCGGATGCTCCAGGAGGAGCTGGGCCGCAAGAACGCCCGCATCTACGAACTGGACGCGCACGTGGCGACCCAGGGCTCGCAGTTGGCGCACATCAACGGCAGCCTCGCCTGGAAGGCCATCAACCGCTACTGGGCCATGCGCGAGCGCGTGCTGCCCCCCGGCACGAAGCGCGGCCACCTCTACCAGAAGAGCAAGGGCACGCTGCACAAGGTGGGCGCGAAGCTGATCAAGCTGCCCGCGAAGAAGGGCGCCCTCCAGGCCCTGCGCGCCGCGAAGGCCGCCCTCACGCCGGCCGCCCCCGTCCCCCCCACCGCCGCCTTGGTCGAGGCCCCGAGCGCGCCGCCCGCGCGCCCGGCGCCGTGGACCGCGCCGCTCACGCACGTCTCCCAGGCCAGCCTGGGCCGGCGCATCCTGATCATCGCGGAGCTGTCGCTGCCCCAGTGCAAGCGCTACCGCGTGGATCAGAAGGTCGCCATGTTCCACCGGCTCGGGTACGACGTCACCGTCCTGCGCTGGAACGACCACGAGGAGTGCAAGGCCGCGCTCCAGTTCCACGGCCTGGTCATCTACTACCGGGTGCCCGCCTTCCCCGGCGTGGAGGAGCTGCTGGCGGAGACCCGGCGCCTGGGCCTCCCGCACTTCTTCGACGTCGACGACCTCATCTTCGACGTGGAGGAGTACCAGCGGAACACCAACGTGCAGCGGCTGCCCGCGAACGAGCGCGAGCTGCTGCTCAACGGCGCGAAGCTCTACCGCAAGGCGCTCAGCCTGTGTGAGCACGCCATCGCCAGCACGCCCACCATCGCGGAGCAGATGTCCCGCGTCATCTCCGGCAAGGTCTACGTCGTCGAGAACTGCCTGGACGACGGCATCCTGGAGCTGGCCCGGGAGATGGAGGCGCGCCCGCCCGCGGTGGACCCGGACACGGTCACCATCGGCTACGGCAGCGGAACGCGCACGCACGACGCGGACTTCACCATCGCCGCCGACGCCATCCTCGCGGTGATGGAGCGCCATCCGAACGTGCGCCTGGCCATCCACGGCTTCCTGGAGCTGCCGGAGGGCTTCTCGCGCTTCTCCGACCGCGTCTTCCGCATTCCGTTCCTGGACGCGGACGACTACCTGCGCGCGCTCGCGTCCTGGCAGATCTCCATCGCGCCGCTGGAGCAGACGGTCTTCAACGACGCCAAGAGCAACATCAAGTTCATCGAGGCGTCCATCTTCCGCGTGCCCGCGGTGTGCTCCGGCTCCGGGCCGTTCCGGGAGATCATCGACCACGGCCGCAACGGCTTCATCGCCACCACCCGTGAGGAGTGGGAGTCCGCGCTCTCCGCGCTGGTGCAGGACGCGTCGCTGCGCAAGCGCATGGGCGAGGAGGCGCACCGCAGCGTGCTGTCGCGCTACCACCCGGCGGTCGTGGCCACGGAGCGGCTGCAGCCCATCCTCCAGCACCTGCCGCCCGCGCCGCCGCCGCGCCTGAAGGTCCTGGAGGCCAACATCCTCTTCGCGCCCCTGAGCTTCGGCGGGGCCACCGTCGTCACGGAGCAACTGGCGCACCAGTTGAAGGCGGAGGGCTGCGACGTCACCGTGTTCACCGGCATCATGAACTCGCCGCTGCCCGCCTATTCGGTGGTGCGCTACGAGGCGCTGGGCCTGCCGGTCATCGCCACCCAGGTGCCGTCCCTCACCGACCGCGCCCAGGAGTACCAGAACCCGCGCATGGGGGAGACCTTCACCCAGGTGCTCAAGGCCGTGCGCCCGGACGTGGTGCACTTCCACTCCATCCAGCTCCTGAGCTCCGCGCTCGCCACGGCGTGCGCCGCGGAGGGCATCCCGTACACCATCACCGTGCATGACGCGTGGTGGCTGTGCGAGCGCCAGTTCATGGTCCGCGAGGACTCCACGTACTGCGGCCAGAAGGGCATCGACCTGCGCGTGTGCACCAAGTGCGTGCCGGACTCGCGCTACACCTTCAAGCGCACGTTCGCCCTGCGCAAGGTGCTGGACGGCGCGGCCCTGCTGCTGGCGCCCAGCGAGTTCCAGCGCCAGCTCTACATCGCCAACGGCGTCGCGCCGGAGCGCATCGTCGTGAACAAGAACGGCGTGCTGCTGCCCGGCCGCGCGCGCGCCCCGCGCCCCGCGAACGCCCCCGTCCGCTTCGCCTACCTGGGCGGCCGCGCGGGGCACAAGGGGTACTTCTGGCTCAAGGACATCCTGGAGTCGGTGCCGGAGTCCGGCTGGATCCTGAAGATGACCGACATCCAGTTGCGCATGGGGTCGGCCTCCATCGACGCGAAGGAATGGAAGGTGAAGGGCCAGGTGGAGGTGGTGCCTCCGTATGATCAGGACGGGATGGACGCCTTCTTCGACGGAGTGGACGTGCTGCTGATGCCCTCGCAGTGCAAGGAGAGCTTCGGGCTGACCGTGCGCGAGGCCATGGCCCGGAACGTGTGGGTGGTCACCACGGCGTCGGGCGGCGTCAGCGAGGACATCGTGGAGGGCGTCAACGGCAACGTCGTGGACATGTCGGACGCCGACGGCTTCCGCCGCGTGCTGCGCGACCTGGTGGCCCACCCGGAGCGCATCGCGCGCGACCCGAACGCCCAGCGCACTCCGGTGCGCGACTACGAGACCCAGGCCCGGGAGCTTCACTCGCTCCTGTCCGGCCTGGTGAATCCTCCCGCCCGGAGCACGCCCCGCCAGGACGCCAGCGCCGCGGTGCCCCACCGTTGAACCCCCGGAGACGCTCCATGCCCTTGTCCCAGCTCAAGGCCCTGATTCCTCCCGCGATCAAGACCGCCGTGCGCGCACAGCTCCAGACGGGGCTGCTGCGCACGGAGAACCAGTTGGCATCGCTCCGGTCTCGCTGGTCGCCGCCGGCCCCCGTGGAGCCGTCACCGCCGGTCGTCGAGGCGCCGCCACCGCCGGCCCCCGCGCTTCCGCCCATCACCCGGGAGCTCATCGCGGCCCAGTACCTGCGCGGCGAGGGCCTGGAGATTGGAGCCCTGTCCAATCCCACGAAGGTGCCCGCCGGGGTCCGGGTCCGCTATGTGGACGTGGCGCCCATCGACGTGCTGCGCGCCCGCTTCCCGGAGGTGGCCGACCGCATCGTCACGCCGGACATCGTGGACAACGGCGAGGAGCTGGGCACGGTGGCGCCGGACTCCCAGGACTTCGTCATCGCCAACCACGTCCTGGAGCACTGCGAAGATCCCATCGGCACGCTGAAGAACTTCCTCCGGGTCCTGCGGCCCGGAGGCATCCTCTTCATGGCCATCCCGGACAAGCGCTTCACCTTCGACCTGCCCCGGGAGCTCACCTCCGCGGCGCACGTCGTGGAGGACCACCTGAAGGGGCCGGAGGTCTCCCGGCGCGCCCACTACGACGAGTGGCTGCGCCTCATCGACCGGAAGGAGGGCGAGGAGCTGGCCCGCCTGACGGAGGACTTCCTCCAGAACCGCACGAACATCCACTTCCACGTGTGGACCTTCAACGAGATGTCCGAGCTGTTCTCCGCGGCCCGCAACCAGTTGGGCCTGCCCTTCGACGTCAAGCTGGCCTTCCTGGATCCGCCGTGTCTGGAGGTGGTGTGGGTCCTGGAAGTGACGAAGCCCCGGTCCTGAGCGCCTACGCCGGACCGTAGTAGCGCTGGTACACGGTGGTGAGCGTCACCACCGTGGTGAGCAGGATGAAGCCGGCGATGAGCACCGGCTTGAGGCGCGTCAGCGCGCGCGGTGCCCAGGTGGGCGGGGCCAGCGCCACCACCAGTAGCGGCGTGTAGGGCAACAGGTAGCGGCCCTGCACCCCGTCCACGTGGTTCGCGCCCGGCGCCGTCCACGCCAGGTACAGCATGGCCTGGATGGCCAGTACGCCCGCCACCGCCACCCCCAGCGCCACCGCGCGCTCGCGCCAGCCCACCTTCGGGGCGGCCCCGTCGGCGTCCAGCACCATCACCCCCAGGAGCAACGCGGCCAGCCCGAGGAGCGCGGGGCGGGGCATCGGCGTGTCCAGCCAGCCCAGCACGCCGCCGCCCTGGTGCAGGAAGTCCGGCAGCCGCGTCCAGAAGTCGCTCACCAGCACGCCCAGCACCTGGAAGGGGTGCGCGCGCACGTGGGCCACCTGCGCCACCACCTCGCTGGGGCGGAAGATGTCCCGCACCGTGGCGGACCACGCGAACTGGAGCAGCGCGGGCACGGCGACGATGGCGGCCAGCGCCAGGGCATAGCGGCCGCGCGTCCCCAGCCGGGTGAGCGGCAGCAGCAGGAACACCAGCGTCAGCGGCAGGTAGGCCTGCTTGCACAGCGCCACGAACACCGCGCTCGCCAGCAGCAGGCCCAGTTGCTTCGCGCCCAGCGGCCCCGGGTGCGCGAAGGTGAAATGCAGCGACAGCGCCACCAGCAGCAGGCACGCCGACATCGTGATGGGGTCCGCGGACACGGACGCGCGCTGGAAGAGCACCATGGGCGTGAGCGCCAGCAGCGCGAAGGCCCACCGCTGGAAGGGCATCAGGCGCAGCGCCACCGCGGTGAGCACCAGCGCCACCAGCACGTTGCCCAGCCGGCCCGCCCACAGCACCACCACCGGGGGCGCCTCCAGGATCCGCGCGGGCGCCATGCCCAGCGACTGCGGGAAGTAGACCAGCGGGAAGTAGATGGCGGACGCGGCGAAGCGCCACTCCTGGGTGTCCTGGGGCGCCAGCGCCGCGTGCATCGCGTCGCGCAGGCGCTGCCGGTCCTGGCGCGCCGCGGGGTTGCCGCCCACGCCCTCGGACACCTCCTGCGCCACCCGCACGATGCTGCGCGGGAGCTGCCCGCCCGCGTCACCCACCGGGATGCGCGTGGCCGTGAGCTGCCCCTCGGAGACCTGGTACGCGCGGTAGAAGTGCGCCGGCTCGTCCGCCACCTGGAACGGCGGGGTGAGGAAGCTCAACACCGCGCCCAGCACCGCGGCCACGACGAGGAAGGCCACGACGGGCGCGATGAAGAACGGACGCAGCGGGGACGGGGACGGAGCAGACGGAAGCATGGAGGACGGAGGGGGCCCGGTGGGCCCTCAGGCGGCGTGCGGGTCGCGCCGGGCTGCGGCGGCGGGGGGGACGGCTTCGGGACGGGGCTGCGCGCGCGCGGCGCGCTCGGCCTCCGCGGAGGTGAGCAGGGCGACCTCCTGGGCCAGCCGCTTGAGCTGCTGGCGCTGATCCGCCACCTGGAGGCTCAGCCGGTACACCAGCCACATGAGGCACGACAGGGCGATGAAGAAGAGGGCGGACGGGGCGTAGTAGATGCCCATGGCCGCGGCCAGCGCGTCGATGCCGTGGCGCCACAGCGACAGGCCCGCGATGGCCGCCGCCACCAGCAGCCACGCGAAGGTGTGCCGCTCGCTGGTGCGCCGGCCCCGGGCCGACCACAGGACGCTGAAGGCGAAGACGGCCGCGAAGGCCACGCCGATGAGGCTGGAGCGAAGCATGGGCATCAGACGGGACGGACCCGCTCCATGAGCAGGGCGAAGGACACCTTCGCCATGTAGAAGGCCGACTTCCACGGCGTCAGCGAGCTGGTGCCGGTGAGGCGCGGCCGCATGCGCACCGGCACCTCCGCGATGGCGAAGCCCTGGCGCGCCGCCATCAGCACGCTCTCCGGCTCCGGGTAGTCATGCGGGTGGACGCGCGCGAAGAAGCGGATCGCCTGCGGACCGAAGCCCCGGAAGCCGGAGGTGGGGTCGGTGATGCGGTGGCGGCTCAGCGTGGACAGCAGGCCCGCCAGGAACCGGTTGCCGAAGCGGCGCAGCCGCGTGGAGCGGAAGCTGGTGACGCCCGCGAAGCGGCTGCCGATGACCAGCTCCACGCCCGACTGGAGCGCCTCGCGCAGCGCGGGCACGGACGCCGGGTCATGCTGGCCGTCGCCGTCCATGCGGATGACGTGGTCGTACCCGTTGCGGGACGCGAACAGCAGGCCGCTGGCCTCGCCCGCGGCGACGCCCAGGTTGAAGGGATGGCTGAGCACCCGCGCCCCGCAGTCCCGCGCGCGCTGCGCCGTGGCGTCGCGCGAGCCGTCGTCCACCACGAGCACGTCGAACTCCGGCAGCGCCTCGCGCAGCTCCGCCACCGTCGAGCCGATGCACTCCTCTTCGTTGAAGGCCAGCAACACGATGAGGCCCCGTCGGGTGTCCATTCAGCCCCCTCCTGCGTCGTCCGGGCCTTCTACCGTTACCCGGCACGCGCGAACAACCCGCTACGCCCGGTTCTCCAACACTCGCGCAATGAAGATACCCGCGTCCTCCAGCCTCAGGCCCCGGGCCAGCGCTCCCAGCCCCTGGCCCGCCAGGGAGACGAGCGGCCGGGGGAGCCTGCGCAGGGCGCGCGCCCGGTCCGCCAGGCTGTCGGCCTCGAAGTCCAGGCCCCCGAAGGTGTCCCTGACGCTTCCGCGCGTCCCCCGTCACGTGGCCGCCCGGCTCCCAGGCCGGTCAGCGGCCCCGGCGCCGCGAGGGCGCGCGGCGCGGCGGCTCCTTCGGGGGCTCCTGTGGAGTGGGAGGCAGGCGCGACAGCAACTGCTCCAACTGGCGCTCCACCTCCTGGCGCCACAGGGACTGCGTGCGCGCCTGGACGCGCTGGTGCTCGTGGATGAGCGCGAGCGCGTCCAGGATGGCCTCGTTGAACTCCACCTGCCGCCGGAGCGCCTCGTTGATGAAGGGCTGGAACGCCAGCCGGAAGGCGCGCTTGGCCATCACCAGCGCGGGCCCCACCAGGGGCCGGTGGGATGAAGGCGGATCCGCGTAGCGCGCGTCCCGCTTCAGCCGCGCGCCCTCCAGGAACGGGGGCCACGCGGCGTTGATGGCCGGGGCCTGGGTGGCGGCGAGGCGCCGGCGCAGCGCCTCCACCTTCTCGGGCTCCGGCGTGGGCAGCCGCGCCAGGGACTCCAGCACCGCCTCCACCGTGGGGTCGCGGGTGATGAGGTCCTCAGCGCGCATGCGGGTGTCCTCCCACGTCCAGCTCCCTCGCCAGCTCCGCCGCGAGCGACACCAGGTCGCGCCCCGGGGTGAGCTCCCACAGCTTCTTTCCCAGGACCTGCTTGACGCCCGCGTCCGGCGCGCGGCGGGCCTCCCAGACGCCCGCGACGCACGCCTCCGGCGGCAGCCGCGACACGGTCCTCCGGGCGACCTCCTCCCCGGCGCCCGCGAACAGCAGCGGCCCGGAGGCGCACCGCACGCCCGTCTCCAGCGACGACGACGGCGGGCTGACCCCCTCCAACCCGAAGGAGGGCTCGTCCGGCGTGAAGCGCCGCACCCGCGTCACGCCCTCGTGCTCGTCGCGCGGAGCCAACTGGAGGGGCAGCACCTGCCGGCGCACCGTCCACAGGCTCGCGTCCGGCAGCCGGTCCACCACCGCGCGCGCCAGCCGGGACATGGGCGCGTCCGGCGCGGCGTCGAAGCCCGGGCACACGACGGTGGCGGCGGGTCCGGCGGGAGGGCGGGCGTGGGGCGCGGCTCCCTGGAGGAAGGGCGTGAGCGCCTCGCGCACGCGCTGGGCCACGGCCTGCTGGTCCAGGGACGCCAGGCGCTGGCGCTGCGCCTCCACCACCCGCGAGCGCAGGGCGGGGTCGCGCTCCAGCACCGCCAGCAGCCCCGCCACCTGCGCGGGGTCGTCCGACAGGGTGGTGAGGCCCGCGCCGCCCATGGTCTCCGGCACCGCCGCGGCGCCGTAGGCCACCACCGGCACGCCCCGGTACATGGCCTCCAGCAGCGGCACGCCGAAGCCCTCGTGGCGGCTCATGGAGAGGTACGCGGTGGCGGAGGCGAAGCACGCGGACAACTGGGCGGCGTCCACCCGCCCCAGGAACACCACGCGATCCGGGCCCAGTTGCTCGCGCAGCGCCAGCACGGACGCGTCATAGGGCGCGCTGCTGTAGAGCGTCCCCGCCACCAGCAGCCGGCTCCGGGGCTGGTACAGGCGCTGGTAGGCGGTGAAGACGCGCAGCACGTCCTCCAGCCGCTTGCTGGGCACGGTGCGGCCCACGAAGAGCACGTTGGCGCACCCGTCCGCCATCTGCTCGCGCAGGGCCGCGTCCGGCGCCACGTTGAACGCGTTCCAGTCCACCGCGAAGGGCAGGACGCTCGCGTCCGGGTAGCCCGCGGCGGACAGCTCCTCCACGCTGAAGTGCGAGTAGGCCCAGGCGTGCGTCACGTGCTCGCGGAGCTGGAGCAGCTCCTCGCGCGCCAGCATGCAGCCGCGGGCGACGTGGCGGTCCGTGCCCTCGAAGAACCGCTCGGGCGTGACGTTGTGGTACAGCAGCGCCTTGCGCCCCTTGGCCTTGGCCACCAGCGGCACCAGCCTCGACTCGAAGCTGTGGTGGACGAGCAGCGCGGTGTCCCGGCCCGCGTCGCGGGCGTAGTCCAGGGCGGGGCGCACCTCGTCGCGGCACGCCTCGTCCCACTGCTCCGCGTAGATCTCCGACGCGTACCCCCACCCGCGCAGCAGGTCGCGCAGGTAGCGCACCTGGTTGCCCACGGCGTCGCCCCAGGCCAGCCGCGGCACGAGCTGGTGGACCGCTCCGGCGCTCGAGGACGCGGTCCCTCGCTTGCTGTTCCAGAGGCTCACGTTGGGCAAGGCATTTACCCCTGGCCCGGACCGGCCACAAGTGGTCGCGCGCTTGCCTTGACGGGGATCCGTCCCTCCGCTACGGAGGGCGCTTTCTCCCGACGTACGAGTGGTGGCGTGTCAATGAACGTCCTGGTGACAGGGGGCTGCGGCTTCATCGGCTCCAACCTGGTGAAGTACCTCCGCCGCGAGCGGCCCGACTGGAAGATCATCAACCTCGACAAGCTCACGTACGCGGGCAACCTCGAGACCCTCGCCGACCTGGAAGGCGACCCGAAGCACGTCTTCGTGCGCGGCGACATCGGCAACCGGGAGCTGGTGGAGCACCTGCTCGTCCAGCACGGCGTCGACGCCGTGATGCACCTGGCGGCCGAGAGCCACGTGGACCGCTCCATCCTGGGCCCGGAGGTGTTCATCAACACCAACGTGCTGGGCACCCAGCAGCTCCTGGAGGCCTGCCGCGCCCGGGGCGTGAAGCGCTTCCTGATGGTCTCCACCGACGAGGTCTACGGCTCGCTGGGCCCCACGGGCGCCTTCACGGAGACCTCTCCGCTGCAGCCCTCCAGCCCGTACTCCGCCTCCAAGACGTCCTCGGACCTCATCGCGCTGGCCTACCACCACACGTTCAAGATGGACGTGGTGGTGACGCGCTGCTCGAACAACTACGGCCGCTACCAGTTCCCGGAGAAGCTCATCCCGCTGATGGTGGTGAACGCGCTGCACGACAAGCCGCTGCCCGTCTACGGCGACGGCGCCAACGTGCGCGACTGGCTCCACGTGGAGGACCACTGCCAGGGCCTGCTGGTGGCGCTGGAGAAGGGCCGTGCGGGCGAGGTCTACAACATCGGCGGCGGCTCCGAGCGGCGCAACATCGAGATCGTCAAGGGCATCCTGGGCCTCTTGAAGAAGCCCGAGTCGCTCATCCAGTACGTGGCGGACCGGCCCGGCCATGACCGGCGCTACGCCATCGACCCCACGAAGATCCGCACGGAGCTGGGCTATCAGCCGAAGCACACCTTCGAGCAGGGGCTGGCGGAGACGGTGACCTGGTACATGGAGAACCGCGCCTGGTGGGAGCGCGTCACCAGCGGCGCCTACCGCCAGTACTTCGACACCCAGTACAAGGCCCGTCTGCAGGGGCGGGGTTAGCGCCATGCGCTTCGTCGTCACGGGGGCCAACGGCCTGGTGGGCAGCCGCGTCTGCGCGCAGTTGACCGAGCGCGGACACGAAGTCGTGGGCCTGGGGCGCGGGCCCCGGCGCACGGGGGGCACGCACGGCTACGTGGAGGTGGACCTCACGCGCGAGCAGGACGTGGCCTCGGCCATCGCCCAGGCCCGTCCGGAGGCCATCATCCACCCCGCCTCCATGACGGAGGTGGACGCGTGTGAGAAGGACCCGGACGCGGCCTACGCGGCGAACGTCCACGCCACCGCGGCGGTGGCCCGCGCGGCGAAGGCGGCGGGCGCGCACCTGGTGCACGTCTCCACGGACTACGTCTTCGACGGGGACGCGGGGCCTTATTCGGAGGACGCGCTGCCCAACCCGCGCGGCGTCTACGCGCTGACCAAGCACATGGCGGAGCAGGCGGCGCGCGTCTTCGTGCCGGGCTGCGCCATCGCGCGCACCGCGGTGGTGTACGGCTGGCCCGCGGCGGGGCGCCCCAACTTCGGGGCCTGGCTGGTGGGGGCGCTGGAGAAGGGCCAGCCGGTGAAGCTCTTCGAGGACCAGGTGGTGTCCCCCAGCTTCGCGGACAGCGTGGCCGCCATGCTGGTGGAGCTGGGCGAGCGGCGGCTCGGCGGCGTGTGGAACACCTGCGGCGGCACGGTCATCGACCGGGTGGGCTTCGGCCGGGCGCTCTGCGAGGTGTTCGGCTTCGACGCGTCGCTCATCACCCCCACGCGGATGGCGGACCTGAAGCTGGCCAGCCCCCGCCCGCTGCGAAGCGGCCTCAAGACGGACAAGGTTCGTACGGAGCTGAAGGCCCAACCGCTGGAGCTGGCGGAGTCCCTGGCGCGCTTCCACGCGGCCTGGAAGGCGCACCGCGCCGGTTGAGCATCCGCGCGTGGCGGCCGGGCCGCGCGCATCCGTTTCGCGGCCGCGCCGTGGAACACAGGGGAGCACGCATGAAGGGAATCATTCTGGCCGGGGGTTCGGGCACGCGCCTGTACCCGCTGACGCGCGTGGTGAGCAAGCAACTGCTGCCCGTCTACGACAAGCCGATGATCTACTACCCGCTGACGACGCTGATGCTGGCGGGCATCCGGGAGATCCTCGTCATCTCCACGCCGCAGGACCTGCCGCGCTTCCGCGAGCTGCTGGGCGACGGGGAGCAGTGGGGCATCCGCCTCCAGTACGCCGAGCAGCCGCGCCCGGAGGGCCTGGCGCAGGCGTTCGTCATCGGCCGGGACTTCGTGGGCAAGGATCCGGTGTCGCTCATCCTGGGTGACAACATCTTCTACGGCCACGGCATGGGGGAGCTCACGCAGCGCGCGTCGAAGCGCACGCAGGGCGCCACGGTGTTCGGCTACTACGTGAAGGATCCGGAGCGCTACGGCGTGGTGGAGCTCAACGCCCAGCACAAGGCCGTCAGCATCGAGGAGAAGCCGGCGAAGCCCAAGTCGCACTACGCCGTCACGGGCCTGTACTTCTACGACAACCAGGTCATCGACATCGCGGCGAACCTCAAGCCGGGCAAGCGCGGCGAGTACGAAATCACCGACGTCAACGCGGAGTACCTGCGCCGCGGCCAGCTCAACGTGGAGCTGATGGGACGCGGCTATGCGTGGCTGGACACCGGCACGCACGAGTCGCTGATGCAGGCCTCCAACTACATCGAGATCATCGAGCGCCGTCAGGGCCTCAAGGTGGCCTGTCCGGAGGAGATCGCCTTCCGCATGGGCTACATCGACGAGCAGCGGCTGACGGCGCTGGCGGAGCCCATGCGCAAGAACGAATACGGCCAGTACCTGTTGGACCTGGTGGAGAAGCGGGGGGCGGTGTCGTGAAGGTCACCCCGCTGGCGATTCCGGACGTCCTGCTCATCGAGCCGAAGGTGTTCGGCGACGACCGGGGCTTCTTCCTCGAGTCCTTCCACGCGAAGCGCTACGCGGACGTGGGCGTCGTGGGACCGTTCGTGCAGGACAACCTGTCGCGCTCGGTGAAGGGCACGCTGCGAGGGCTGCACTTCCAGGAGCCGAACGCGCAGGGCAAGCTGGTGCAGTGCCTGGCGGGCGCGGTGTGGGACGTGGCGGTGGACATCCGCAAGGGGTCGCCCACGTTCGGCCGCTGGGTGGCCGCGGAGCTGACGGGCGAGAACAAGCACCAGCTCTGGGTGCCGGCGGGCTTCGCGCACGGGTTCTGCGTGGTGAGCGACTCGGCGGACTTCTTCTACAAGTGCACGGCGCTGTACTCCCCGGAGTCCGAGCGCAGCGTGGTCTGGAATGATCCGGACCTGGCCATCCCCTGGCCCGTGAAGGAGCCCCTGCTCTCGCCCAAGGATCAGCGCGCGCCCCGGCTGAAGGACGCGCCCGTGCTGCCCGTCTTCTGACGTGAAAGGCGGCCGGGCAGGCGTGGCGTGGGGGGCTTGCCATTCCTCTCCTCCTGCGCGGTGAGCAGGCAGGGGGGCGGGCCTCGTCCCGGGGGTGGAAGCCAGCCGGGGGATGGAATGCCCAATCTCCTCCAAGGAGGAGACGCATGGTCCTGCCCGGCAGGGGAATGAGTTGGAAGGAGTTCTTCAAATCCCTCAAGGACGAGTGGGGGCGCGACAACGTGGGCAACGTCGCGGGGGCGCTGACGTTCCAGAGCATCCTCGCGCTCTTCCCGTTCTTGCTGTTCCTCGTGTCGCTCGCGGGCGTGCTGATTGATCCGCACCAGGCGCAGCAGCTCATCCAGGAGCTGTCGAAGGTGGCGCCGCAGGAGGTGACGAAGATCCTCGGCGAGCGCCTGGAGGCGCTGGCGAGCAGCAATCCGGTGGGGCTCCTGACCATCGGTGGCGTGGGCGCCATCTGGGCGGCGTCGGGCGGTGTGGTGGCGCTGATGGAGGCGCTCAACACGGTCTACGGCGTGACGGAGAAGCGCCCGTTCTGGAAGAAGCGCGGCATCGCGCTCCTGACGACGCTGGGGACGGCGGTGACGGTGGTGCTGGCGGCGCTGGTCGCCATCGTGACGCCGGCCATCGCGAACAAGCTGGGCGAGCCGTTCACCAGCATCGTGCTGTGGCTGCGCATGCCGGTGGCGGGCCTGCTGATGATGCTGCTCCTGGCGGTGCTGTACTACGTGCTGCCGGACGTGAAGCAGAAGTTCAAGTTCATCACCCCGGGGTCGGTGGTGAGCGTGATCATCTGGGTCATCGCCTCGTGGGGCTTCTCGAAGTACGTGTCGAACTTCGGCTCGTATGACGTGAACTACGGCGCCATCGGCGGTGTCATCGTGATGCTGCTGTGGATGCAGATCTCCTGCATGGTCGTGCTGCTGGGCGCGGAGATCAACGGCATCCTCGAGCACAAGTCGCCGGAAGGGAAGTCGCCGGGCGCGCGAGACCCGAACGCGCCGGGACCGAACGTGACGAAGTCGGAGGCGGAGGAGCGGGGCGCGAGCCTGCCCGGCGCCACGGACTTCCGTCCCATCCCGCCCGAGCCGCGTTACGAGAGCCGCCCGGTGGCGCTGAGCAAGACGCCGCTGGCCGCCGCGGCGAAGTGGGCGGCGGGCGTGGGCCTGGGCGTGTTCCTGATGCGCCGCAGGTCCGCCGCGCGGTAGGCCGTGTCGTCCATCTGCGGGCGGTCCTCGAAAGGGGGCCGCCCGTCGTCATTTTCACGGCAGGGGGGAGGTGACGTAGTCCACCCCGTCGGAGTGGCAGCCGTGACAGGTCGAGTGGGCGCGGCCGTAGTAGTTCCGGGTGTAGTCGGGCCCGAAGCCCTCGTAGAAGATCCAGGTGTCCTTGCCGGGGCCTTCCGAGACCTTCACGTCCAGCGCGTGACCCCGGAGCGTCTTCCCGTCGTCCTCGAAGAGCTCCTTCACCAGGATGCTGCCCACGGGATGCGTGGCGTTGCCGTCGCGCAGCGAACGCGCGACGACGTCGTTGAAGAACACGCGGACCTTGCTGCCATGGGGCGCGCGTGTGTCGTGGACCGAGGGCTCCGCGAGCCAGGAGGTGTACTGGCCCGAGCGGACGAAGGCGGTGATGCCGGTCTCGGACGTGTCGATGCCCTGGACGACGCCGAGGCCCTCGTCCACGGAGGAGGAGGGGCCGCAGGCGGCGGCGAACAGGACCATGAGCGGCAGCAGGTGGGCGCGCATGGCCAGGACTACGCAGGGGGCGAGGGGGCGGTTACAGCAGGGCCCGGCTCAGCGCGGCGCGTAGTTGTGGCTCAGTTCGAAGACGAGCGTCTTCACGATGGGCGGGATGGAGAGCTCGATGCGGCCCCGGTTCAGGTCGCCGTGGGTGACCTGGTAGGAGAGGCCGCCGAACTCGTCATCGAAGGTGTAGTTGTCGTTGTCGAAGATGGAGATTTCGAGCGGGTAGCGCAGCAGGTTGGAGGTGATGATCTGGCAGCCGCCGGAGCGCCATTCGGGATCCCAGCTCTCGCTTTCCTCGGTGCGGGTGCGTTCGGGAGCGGAGGGGCAGTTCATCTCCACGACGACGTCCGGCGGGGAGCCGTCGGAGTCCCAGTCCTCGCCCGTGTCCGGGTCGACGTCCGCGATGGTGGCGTACCGGGGCTGGATGAAGGTGCGCATCACGCCCACGTAGCAGGTGTGCTGGTCGAGCCGGCAGACACTGCCCTCCGCGCAGGGTTCACAGACGCTGCCATCGGGGCCGCATTCCGAGTCGCTCCGGAACGAGATGCACTCGTTGAACGAGGAGCAGCACCCATCCGCGCAGTTCTCCGGGGTGCAGTCGTAGGGACCGCAGGCGGGGAGCCACAGCGCGCACATCAGGATGAACAGCCAACCGCCGAGGACTTTCATGAGCGCGGTGAACGCTACCCGCTTCAGGGCCTTCCGTCCCGGGCCTTGCGTGCGATGGCTTTCTCGTAGGTGGCCTGAAGCTCCCGGAACACCGAGCGGGGAGGGCGCGGCGCGTCCAGGTGCAGGTGACGCAACTCCTTCATGAACGCGTCCCAGAGGGGCGGGCCGCCCTTTTCAAGCAGCTCCGCGCGCACCGAAAGCTCCTCGGTCACCTGCGTGTGCCGGCGGCCCCAGGCGCCCATGTGCGCGAGCAGGGGCACCAATTGGATGGACGCCTCCGTGAGGCTGTAGATGCCCTTCTGCTGGTGGTTCGGATCCGGGCGGCGCGACAGCAGCCCGGACGCGGTCAGGCGCTTCAGCCGGTCCGCGAGGATGTTGGAGGCGATGCCCTCCTCGCTCCGTGAAAGCAGGTCGCCGTAGCTGCGCCGGTTCCCGAACATGACGTCGCGGATGACGATCAGGCTCCAGCGGTCGCCGAGCTGTTCGAGCGTCAGGTTGATGGGGCAGCCGGAGCGCCCTGTCTGCGGCATGGCCGTGCTCCTGGGGTTGCTGCTTGCAGTATGCAAGGGGTCGAAATACGGTTCAACTCGTTGTGAAACACAAGGGGTCGGACGATGTCGCTCGCGGTCTACGGTCACTACTTCTCTTCGTACACGCAGAAGGTGCTCATCGCGCTGTATGAGAACGGAACGCCCTTCGAGTTTCGAAGCATCAGCCCGGAGACGCCGGAGCACTCAGCCGAGTGGCTGCGCCGCTGGCCGCTGCGCAAGTTCCCGCTGCTGGTGGACGGTGACCGTCAGGTCGTCGAGACGAGCATCATCATCGAGTACCTCCAGCTCAAGCATCCCGGGCCGGTGCGCCTGCTGCCCGAGGATCCGATGGCCGCGCTGGACGTGCGGTTCCTCGACCGGTTCTTCGACCTGCACGTCATGAACGCGGCCCAGCACGCCGTGGACGGGGCGTTGACGGGGGACCCGGTGAAGCGCCAGGACGGGATGAAGCTGGCGGTGGAGAAGCTGGAGCGCGCCTACGGCTGGATTGAAGGGCAGTTGGGGGGCAGTATCTGGGCGGCGGGCAACGACTTCACGTTGGCGGACTGTGCGGCGGCGCCGTCGCTGTTCTACGCGGACTGGACGCACCGGATTCCCGAGTCGTGCCCCCAACTGCGCGCCTATCGCGCGAGGTTGCTCGCGCGTCCGTCGGTGGCCCGCGCGGTGGACGGGGGCCGGCCGTATCGGCATCTCTTCCCGCTGGGAGCGCCAGACCGCGATTGAGCGCGGGTCAGGGCCGACGGGAACTGCTGCGGAAGCATGCGGCCTGATTACGACCCATCCGGTGTCTCAACACGCCGGTGCGGTACATGCCCCAGGAAGCGATACCGTGGCATGGTCTGCTATGCATACGCCCCGTGACATCCCAAGTCGGCAAATACCAGCGCATCCGCCTGCTCGCTGAAGGCATCATCGAGGACTATCTGGCCAGGGCCGACGGTCCGCAGGGCATCGAGAAGACGCTGGTGCTCCAATGCCTCCGCACGGACATGGCCGAGCAGGTGGATTTCCCGGAGATCTTCCTAGACACGGCGAGAAGCGCCGCCCGGCTCACGCACCCGCACCTCGTGAAGGCCTTCGACGTGGGTGAGGCGGACGGCACGTACTTCCTCGCCAGGGAGCACATCGACGGGCCCAGCCTGCGCAGGGTGATCCAACACCTGGTGGCTCAGCGGATGACCCTGGCGGCGACTCTATGCGCGCGCATCATCTCGCAAGCCTGCGAGGGGCTCGCCTATGCCCATGACCTCACCGACCCGAAAACGCACGAGCCGCTGAGGCTCATCCACCGACACATCAGGGCGTACAATATCCTCCTGTCGCGCCAGGGGACGACCCAGGTGGTGGACTTCGGCATCGACGATTTCCGCGATCGATGGGCTCCCCGACACCTCATCCCTAACCTGAGCAAGTACAGGTACATGGCGACCGAGGAGGCCAGGGGCGTGCCGGTGGATCGGCGGGTGGACGTATACGCGCTCGGTGTGGCGCTCTACGAGTTGCTCACCACGCGCAGGCCCTTTGATTCCACGCCCGACGGGGGCTTGTTTCAGGCCGCCTTGTTCGAACCCATCGTGCCCGCCGAGCAGTACCGGCCAGACCTGCCCGATTCCCTTCGAGCCATTCTCGCCCGGGCGCTCGCGAAGGAGCGGGAGCAGCGCTACCCGGACTGCCACGCGTTCCGGAAGGGCCTGGAGGACTTCATCCTCTCGGAAGGGGAGCCGGTGACTTCGCGGCAGTTGGCCCGGTTCGTCCAGCAGGTCACCGCGAGCGACGATTCCATCCCTCGCCCGTCATGAGCTGATCGAAGACGGGGGGCGCGGTTCGCGCTACTCCACCGTGAGCAGGAACTGGGCGGATGCTGGATGGCCCGTCACCGCGAGGACGCGAGACTCCTCTTTGTCCCATTGCCACGCTTTGCCTTGCGACTGCCAGGAGCAGGGCTCGACGGTGATGGTCAGCGGTCCTGAGCCCTCGCTCCGGGGCTTGAAGGTCACCTCCAGCTCCGCAGTGGCACCGCTCTCCAGTCCGGCGGTAACCCCCACGAGGTTCACGCGGTGCTCCTCCACCATCGGGAGCGGCTGGCAGCGATACCGCACGCTCACGTCCACCACGCGAGCGCCAAGGAGCACTCCAGACACGCGGATCCGCACCGCCTCGCAAGCGGTCCCATCATTGCGCACCGTCGCCCGCCACGTCTCGGTCACGGGCGAGGACACGGTCAGCGGCGCCGAGGAGTGCTCGGTCCAGTGGATTGCGGGCATCTTGTAGCCCACGTGCATGAGCGGCGCGCCCGGGCTCACCTGACGGTTCGAGGCGTGGATGCGCAAGGGCTGTCCGGGCTCAGCGGTGAGCAGGAAAAGCGCGTCACTGTCCTCGGCGCCCACCCACCACTGGTCAGGCCCTGCGGGCGTCACGGACACGAAGGTGGGCCATTCCCCCGCGAGCGTTTCCAGCACCTGGAGCCCGGGCAGGGACACCAGGAGGACCTTGTCCTGCACAAAGTGGAGCGCCCGCTCCGAGTCGAGAACGCACACCCCTTTACCGCCCCAGGTCAGTTCAACGTCATCTTCGTCCTCATCCTCATCGTTGGACGGGAGGGAGCCGAGCAGGGGGCCGTCGAGCGCGAAGTGGAGGAGCGCCGTCTGCCGGTAGTTGATGACGAGCAGGAGAAGCACGCCGTGGGGAGTGGCCTGGGCCCGCCAGATGTCCTGCTCACTGCCCGGCTCCACCTGGAGCGCTCCCTCCGGTTGAGCCGCCCCCGGGCGGAGCACGTAGACGCGGCCTCGTCCCTTCTCCACGACGGTGATGCCAAAGGGGCTCGTGTCGAGGAACGCCCCATCGGGAGACTGACGAGGGGGACTTCCCTCGGAATACCCGTACCCATGCGTAGCTCTTACGGGCTTGGGCAAGGCCACCGGCTCCCACTGCGGCCCGGACGCATCGGTCATGAAGAGGGTGGCCAACTTGAGGGCACCGTCCACCACCGTTCCAATGAGCCGGCCCCCATCGGTGATGAGATCGAAGCACTCCCTGGGAAGAGCCTGGACGGAAGCGCTCGCATCGGTGCCCACGGAGAAGACACGCCGATCCCCACTGCCCACCCAGACGTCCGCTGACTCATTGAGCGCGGCGAGCACCACGGGCGCGGACAGAGGATTCGGAACGTCTCCACTGACTTCCCGGAGCACACCTTCGGCTCCGTGGAACACGATGAGCCGATGCGGCCTGAGATCGAACAGCCACTGCCCACGGGCCATAAGACGGCGTCTCGGGTACATGGTTCTGCATCATACCCGCTGACGCATCGCTTGATGCTGCCTTGGGTTAGACGGGGGCGGTAGTAGGCCTCATCTCCTCATTGCAGAGGCAAGCGTGTGAAGCTGACGCCGATCGTCTAGAGTGCCTACGCTATGACTGTAAAGTACCCTGATCCATTCTTAGAGGTGAGAGTTGAGCATCTTGAGCTTCCTCTTCCGTTAACCGGCCTATGTGCCGGATACGAAGGAGGGCAATGGCGAAGTGCTCGTCTAGCAGACCACTTGTTCCAGTGGCTTCCATATGCCGCGCTCAACCAGGAACATCAGCTTTCATTTGGGCCGCACAATTTTGTCGAAATGCTAAGACTTGCGGCTGCTCACATCTACAACTCACAGAAGACTGAGAGCAGAGGAGAGTTAGGCGAACTGCTTCTCCACCTTGCCTGTGTTTTGCATTTCGGAGCTGTGCCGGTGCTGTGTAAGTTGATTCTGAAGAGTTCGTCGAACGACACCGTGAAGGGGTTTGATGGCGTTCACGTTGTTGCCAAAACGGACGGTTTTGAATTGTGGCTCGGAGAGTCAAAATTCTACACCGACGCAAAGATGGCTATTCGTGATGCAGTGGAGTCAGTCAAGAGCCATATCTTGCCGAGTTTCCTCACGGCTGAAAAAGCAATGGTCTTTGGTCATGTGGGGCAAGGCATTCCTCACCGAGAAGCTGTTTTGCAACTATTTAAGTCACAAACATCGGGGGATAAGCTTCTGAAATTGGCCGTTTTCCCAGTGTTGGTCGCTTACGAGAGCGTGTCTGTTGCGAGCTTTGCTGAAGTTTCGGCGGAATATGTCAATAGGCTTGCTGAGGAGGTTGCTGGCTTGAGGGCATATTTTGCTGAGAAGACGCAGGGGTTGACGCTGCGGTTTCAGCTTGTTTTTGTTCCCCTGGGAAAGAAGAAGGATGTTGTTGATAGTTTTGATAGAAAGCTGGTGCCCTTCCTATGAGCATTGTTGAGCGCCTTCGCAAGCTTGAGTCGGCCGATTCGCTTACGTCAAACGACGTGTTTGATGCAATTTTTGCGGCTGGCTCCATTTTGAGTGGCGCTGATCGAGAGGCAGACAGCGCGCTCGAAATTGCAATAAGGCTACTTGAAGCCCGTCGAAAGGGGCAGTTGCCAGAAGGCTGTGAGGAAGCGGTTGAGTACTTGGCGGAAGAGTGTGGGCTTTATCCCTATGTTGACCCAAAGCATTTCGGGCACTTGACCAGATCGGTAATTGAAGCACATGCAATAGATCTCCGCGGGAAGGTCTATTTGCATTCAAAGCAGATGCAGGTTCTGTTGTGGCTGCTGTCTGGCGACAATGTTATACTCAGCGCCCCGACGAGTTTTGGGAAGAGTTTGTTGGTTGATGCTTTGCTGGCACGCTCGCGCCCGCATACCGTTGTGATGATTCTTCCGACAATTGCGTTGATTGATGAGGCTAGGCGGAGGTTGGCCGCAACGTTTGGTGAGTCGTATTTTGTCATCACCTCTGTGTCTGATGTGTATGATGGCGAGCGCCCAACAATCTTTGTGCTCACTCAGGAGCGGTTTCTTCAGCGCGATGATGTTGGCGATATTGATTTGCTTTTCATTGATGAGTTTTATAAGCTTGATCCTGATCGGCAGGATGGTCGCTATGAGACGCTAAATCTCGCTCTCTATAAGGCGCTGCCGCGAGCTCGCCAGTGCTTTATGGCTGGGCCTCACATTCAGACTATCGAGCTTGGGGAAAAGTGGGCGGGCAATTTCAGGTTTGTGAAAACTGACTACAGGACTGTGACTGTAAATATCATTGACAGAAGGGCTGGGGGCGAGAGGTTGGCGGTCTTTCTGTCGGATATTTCTGCTGTGGAAGGCCAGAGTTCACTGGTGTTTACTGCGTCGCCTGCTTCGGCCGAAACGCTCATGGGCGATATGTTGCAGCATGGAGTTAGTTATTTGTCGAGCTTTTCCAGTCTGCTCGGCGATTGGGTTGAACGCAATTATCATATGGGTTGGATAGTGGCCGAGGGGTGTCGACATGGTGTTGTTGTTCATCATGGTCGAGTGCCGAGAGCGCTGGGACAGTTATTTGTTCAATTGTTTGACCGTGGTGATATAAAAATTCTGATTTGCACTTCCACTTTGATTGAGGGGGTGAATACTTCGGCGGCAAATGTGTTCGTTTATGACAAAAAGATAAGTCGTACTGATTTTGATTTCTTTTCATTTGCGAATATTCGTGGCCGTGTTGGTCGGATGATGCGTCACTTTGTGGGTAATGCTTATCTGTATCATGAGCCGCCTAGCGAGGTTGAAACCCGTGTTGATGTTCCTGTGCTCTCAGATCCAGGGTTGTCGACTGATTTTCTTGTAATGAATGTTGAGTCCGAGGAGTTGTCGCCCATAGGGAGGGAACGGCAGAGAAGTTTGCCGATCTCGACAGGCTTATCGGAATCCGTCTTGCGCGAACATGGGGGGATGGGGGTTGAATTGCTTGTTGATGTGTTTGAGCGAGTAAAGGAAGTTTTGCGCACAGATCCCGGGAAGCTCATTTGGGTGAGGCTTCCTAGTTTTGATCAGCGTAGAGTGATTGCTGAGCTTGCTTTGCGTGTCACTCATGGGCGAAAGCAGCCTTCGGGTCTTCATTCTGGGCCGAGGGTGTCGTGGGCGTGGTCTCAGCTGCAGAAGCTGAATTCATTCTCGGCGTTCTTGAGTTGGTTTGTGACGACGTTTCATTCGGCGGAGACGGAAAAAGGGCTGGATGCGGCATTCCAGTTCTTGCAGGCATGCGAGTTTGCCTTCCCTCGGGCGATTGCCGCTATTGAGGCCCTGGTTATGCAAGTTGTCCCGCATGCGCAGGTGTCTTATGGTTTGTTTATTGCTGGTATGGAAAACTGGTTTCGGCCATCTTGGATGAAAGAGCTTGATGAGGCCGGCATACCGATTCCGCTAGCAGAACGGCTGCGAATGTTTATCGGACAGGTTGATGGTAAGAGCGAGGCTCTGAGTAGGTTGAAGGGGTTGGACTTGTCTGGTATTTCCGGACTGGATGCTGTGGACTTGTATGTGCTCAGGAGTGCGCTGGGTTCGTAGATTGGTGGATGTTGACTGTTTGATTCGTACGCCAGCGACTTGCCACAGCACGAAAACGCCGCCTCGCTTCCGGAGGACCGGAAACGGGCGGCGTTTGCACTGCCTCGAATGACTGTGCCGACTACCGGCGCTTCAGCGCCGCGTCCGCGTGCTTCTCCATGAACTCGGAGTAGGGGCCGTTGAAGTCGAGCACGTCCTTGCCCGCCTCCAGGCTCCAGATGCGGGTCGCGACCTCGGAGATGAGCTCCTGGTCGTGGGTCACGCAGATGACCGTGCCTTCGAACTTCGCCAGGCCTTCCGCCAGCGCCGCGATGGACTCCAGGTCCAGGTGGTTCGTCGGCTCGTCCAGGATGAGCACGTTGTCCTGCATGATCATCAGCTTGGACAACAGCACGCGCACCGTCTCACCACCGGAGAGCGTGTCCGTCGCCTTCATCCGCTCTTCACCCGAGAAGAGCATCCGGCCCAACACGCCGGAGATCTCCTCGTTCGTCAGCTTCTCGCTGATCTCCCGGAGGTAGCCGAAGCACGTCGTCCCCTTGTGGATGACGCCGTGGTGGTCCTGCGGCAGGTAGCCCACCGTCGCCTGGTGGCCCCAGGTGATGGTCCCCGCGTCCGGCTCCAACTGGTTGGCCAGCATCTTCACCAGCGTGGACTTGCCCACGGCGTTGCGGCCAATCACGCAGATGCGCTCGCCCTTGCAGACCAGGCCCGTGAACGGCTTGATGACCTGCTGCCCGTCGAAGGACTTCTTCAGTCCCTCGAACATCAGCGTCTGCCGCCCGCTCACCACCTTCTGGTCGAACCGGATGAACGGCCGCGCGATGTTCGAGCGCTTCAGGTCCTCCGTCTTCAGCTTGTCGATCTGCTTGATGCGGCTCTGCACCTGCGACGCGCGCGTACCGGCGTGGAAGCGCGCCACGAAATCCTGCAACTGGGCGATCTTCTTCTTCTTCTCCGCCGTCTCGGACTCGACCCGGGTGCGCAACTGCGACTTCTGCCGGACCATGTCGTCGTAACCACCCGTGTACTGGATGATGGTCTCGTAATCGATGTCCGCGATGTGCGTGCAGATGCTGTTCAGGAAGTGCCGGTCGTGGCTGATGGTGATCAGCACGCCCTCGTACACATGGAGGAAGTTCTCCAGCCAGCGGATGGAGTCGATGTCCAGGTTGTTCGTGGGCTCGTCGAGCAGCAGCCCGTCCGGCTTGCCGAACAGCGCCTGCGCGAGCAGCACGCGCAGCTTCAGGCCGCCCGTCAACTGGCGCATGGGCTCTTCGTGGAAGGACTCCTCGATGCCCAGGCCGGCCAGCAGCGTGGCCGCGTCGCTCTCCGCCGAATAGCCGTCCTCTTCCGCGATGACGCCTTCCAGCTCACCCAGCCGGTTGCCGTCCTCCTCGGTGATGTCCGACTTGGCGAGCAGCTTGTTCTTCTCGTCCATCGCCGCCCACAGGTGGCGGTTGCCCATCAACACCACGTCGATGACGCGGTCATTCTCGTAGCGGAAGTGGTCCTGGCGCAGGATGCCCAGCTTGCGCGGGCGGATGATCTCGCCCGTGTCCTGCTCCTCGTCTCCCGCGAGGATCTTCATGAACGTGGACTTGCCGGCCCCGTTCGGACCGGTCAGGCCGTAGCGGCGGCCCGGCGAGAAGGCGACGTTGACCTCCTCGAAAAGCTTCTTGGGCCCATAGGCCTTGGAGACGTTGATGACGTTGAACATGGCGGCGGCTTGTAACGGAAATGGCGCGGCGACCCAAGACGCGCGGTGAATCGGTAACGGAAGGACCCAATGTAACCGCCCGCCCGCCCCGGAAATGCCGCCTTCCCACCCCCCGCCCCCGGGTGCAGGTAGGGAAACCGGCGTCCCCGAGGGAGGTGCGGTCCCCAGGTGACCAGGCGGGCGTCCCCAGGAAGCGGGTGCCCCCGGACGGGCGGGCTGGGTATAAGGCCCGTCCAATGGCCGTCCGCTTCGAACTCCTGAACACCGACCCCACCGGCGCCCGCACGGGCATCCTCCACACCCGCAAGGGGTCCTTCCCCACGCCGATGTTCATGCCGGTGGCCACCCACGCCGGCTTCCGCCACCTCGCCATGGAGGAGGTGAAGGAGACGGGGGCCAAGGTCCTCCTCGCCAACACCTACCACCTCATGCTCCGGCCCGGCCCGGAGGTGTTCGAGCGCTTCGGCGGCATCCACCCCTTCATGGGCTGGGACGGCGCCGTGCTCACGGACTCGGGCGGGTTTCAAATCTTCTCCCTGCCGGAGGACCGGCTCATCACGGAGAAGGGCGCGCACTTCCGCAGCTTCTACGACAACAGCCGCCGCCTCCTCAGCCCCGAGTCCAGCATCGCCATGCAGCAGGCGATCAACTCGGAGATCATGATGGTGCTGGACGTGTGCATCGACTCGCGCACGGACGAGGCCGGCACCCGCGAGGCCATGGAGCGCACCCACCGCTGGGCCGTGCGCAGCCTCGCCGCGAAGGAGGCGAAGCCCACGGGCCAGGCGCTGTTCGGCATCGTCCAGGGCGGCGTCCACCCGGCCTTGCGCGACGAGAGCGCCGCGTTCCTCACGAAGCTGCCCTTCGACGGGTTCGCCATCGGCGGGCTGGCCGTGGGCGAGACGAAGGTGGAGCGCGACACGATGACCGAGCGCGCCACCGCGTCCCTGCCGCAGGACAAGCCGCGCTACCTGATGGGCGTGGGCACCCCCACGGACCTGCTGGAGGCGGTGCTGCGCGGCGTGGACATGTTCGACTGCATCATCCCTACCAAGATGGCGCAGCAGGGGTACGCGTACACGTTCCAGGGACTGGTGCGCATCACCCGCACCGCGTACCGCCTGGAGGACGGGCCGCTCGACCCCGAGTGCGACTGCTACGTGTGCAAGAAGTACACGCGCGGCTACCTGCAGCACCTGATGCGCGGCAAGCACCACCTGGGCTCGCGCTTCCTGTCCGTGCACAACGTGCGGCACTACCAGCGGCTCATGGAGCGCGTGCGCGAGGGCATCCTGCGCAACGGCTATGCGCAGACGTACCGCGAGTTGAAGGCCGCCATCGCCACGCCCAAGGACCTGAAAGACGAGGCCGCGGCCAGCGCCGCGACGCTGAAGGACGTGGGCTGAAGTCCGGGCGCGTGGCCCGCCGGCCGCCCTCCGGCCGGGTTGTGACGGGCGCCACGCGAACAGCGGTGCGCGGGGACGTGGCGGGTTAGCCTGCGGTGCCCGGGCCGTGTTGCCCGGCGCCCTCTCCGCCGCATGGACCCGCGCGTCGCCACCCTCCTGAGTCACGTCCGCGCGAACGCGGAGAACCGGCCCGGCGTGTACCGGTTCTTCGGTCCCGCCGGGGAGCTGCTCTACGTGGGCAAGTCCGTGCGGGTGCGCACGCGGCTGTTGTCGTACTTCCGCGCGGACGAGGGCGAGAAGGCCTGGGAGATCGTCGCCCAGGCGCACCAGGTGGAGTGGGAGTACACGGCCAGCGAGTTCGCGGCGCTCCTGCATGAGTTCCGCCTCATCAAGAGCCACCGGCCCCTCTACAACGTGGAGCACAAGCGCGACCGCGCGCACTGCTTCCTCCAGCTCACGCGAGAGGCCGTGCCCCGGCTGCGCGTGGTGGGCCAGCCCGGCGGCGGCGGGAGCGCGGAGTACTTCGGGCCCTTCCACGGCCGGCACACCATGGCGGACGTGGTGCGCGCGGTGAACGACCTGCTGGAGCTGCGCGACTGCCCGTCGGAGACGCCCATGCGGCTGGCGGATCAGATCCAGCTCTTCCCGCTGAAGGATGATCCGCGGTGCATGCGCGGACAGACGGCGCGGTGCCTCTCGCCGTGCGCGGGCGGGTGCACGACGGCGGAGTACCTGGCGCAGGTCGCGCTGGCTCGGGCGTTTCTCAACGGCGAGTCGGACCGGCCGCTCGTCATCCTGCGTGAGCGCATGGCGATGGCGGCGCGGCGGCTCCAGTTCGAATACGCGGCGGAGCTGCGCGACCGCGCGGAGCGGCTGGAGAACGTGCAGGCGTGGATCGTCGAGCTGGGGCGCACGCTGCGGCGGCTGTCGCTGATCTACACGGCGCGCGGATATGACGGTGAGGACCGCACGTATGTCCTCAGGCGGGGGCGGATCCGCGCGGAGGTCCCCACGCCCCGGACGCTGGAGGAGCAGGCGGCGCTGGACGCGCGCGTGCGGGCCATCTTCGACGTGCCGGAGCCGGAGGCGATTGGCCTCCGCGCGCAGGAGGCCCAGGAGGTGATGCTGGTCGCGAAGTGGTTTCGCCTGCATCCGGACGAACTGGATGCGACGGTGCCTCCTCCGGCGCGGGCCGGGAGCGATGAGCCCTTCGAAGAGGCGGCGGAGGCACGGGCTGCGCTCGCTCGCACGTTGGAGCGCACCGTGGAGGGGCCGGAGGAACCAGAGCCCGAGGGTGCCGCTGAGCCGGCGGGGTGATGACGCCGGACATCACCCCGCGCACGGCTGTCATCAGGGGCGCGGACCTGCGCTGAGGAGGTCAGGCTGGAAAGACAGGGGTTTGGCGTTCGCCCCGGGCGCTGGCACGCGCCGTGCTGAAGTGACAGGCATCCCCGCTGTTCCTTCGAGGCCCTGTCCCATGGCGATCTCCTCCCTGCGTCCGTCCTCCAGCCCGTGCGCGAAGCCCTCTCCCGAAGCCGCGCAGGCCCCGCGGAACGTCGTGGTGAAGGTCGTCAACCCGGATGGCTCGCACGTGAAGACGGTGGACTCCGCGAAGCAGCCCCAGGAGTTCGCGAAGCTGCTGAAGGACATGGGCCTGACGAAGGAGGCCCTGCTGAAGGGCGAGGGCGCGAAGAGCCACTGTCCGAAGCCCACCGGCTCGCAGAGCTTCCAGAACAACTGGAACCGCGACAGCTTCGAGCCGTCCAAGGCGCAGGGCGCGAAGGGCCCGTCCTCTGGCAAGAGCGCGGATGCGGTGGCCCAGGACATCGCGAAGGAGGCCACGTCCTGGAAGTATGACTATTCGGGCGGCAAGTCGTGGGATGCCGCCATGAAGAACGCCGGCAACTTCGACGCGTCCAAGTCCGGCGTCTGCGTGGACATGGCCATCGAGGCCGAGCAGCGCTTCGAGCAGGCCGGCGTGGACGCGCAGGTCGTCTTCGGCAATACGGACCAGGGCCTTCATGCGTGGGTGGAGTTCAAGGACGACAAGGGCCAGTTCCAGGCCTTCGACCCCACCGCCGCGGCCTGCACCAAGAAGGCCGACGACGCCATCACCCCGTATGACGGCGGCGCCTACAAGTACCAGGGCGTCACGGAGACCCACCAGGCCGTGGGCTGAGGTTCCGGATGACGCGACAGGGATTGCCGGCGGCGAAGACATACGGGGGGATGTCCCGCGTCACCACGCTCCCCGCGCCGATGGTGGTCCCCTCGCCGATGGTGACGCCCGGGCAGATGATGGACCCGCCGCCAATCCACACCTTGGCGCCGATGGTGATGGCGCGGCCCAGCTCCGGACCCTTGATGCGCTCATCCGGATCCAGGGGATGCGTGGCCGCGTACACCTGCACGCCCGGGCCGAAGGACACGTCGTCGCCAATCGTCACCGTGTTGCAGTCCAGGATGACGCAGTTGAAGTTCATGAAGACGCGCTCACCCAGCCGGATGTGCTCGCCGTAGTCGCAGAGGAACGGCGGTTCGATCCACGTCCCGGCGCCCACCTTGCCCAGAAGCTCGGCGAGCAGGCTCTCCCGCAGCGGCAGTGCGTCCTCGGTGGACTGGTTGTAGGCGCGCAGGAGCTTCCGGGCGCGGATCCGCTCGGCCACCAGTTGCGGGTCGGTGGCGCTGTACAGCTCGCCCGCGAGCATCTTCTCTTTCTCGGTTCGTGCCATGCCCTGAAGGTTAGTCATCCGTTCTCCTGGATGGTGAACAGCCCGCCTCCCGGCTGCGCGGACACGGGTGACACCGGACGGCGCGGCCAGCGAGGATGCCGGCCATGAGGACTGAGCGGGTCGAGGAGACGCTGGAGCGCATCCGTCGCGAGGTGGAGCGGACGCCGGACGGCGTGCTGGCCTTCGATGGCGACGGCACGCTGTGGAGCGGGGACGTGGGGGACGACCTGTTCATGGCCCTGCTGGAGCACGGCGGCGTGCTCCCCGAAGCGCGCGAGGCCCTGGAGTCGCTGGGGGCCCGCCATGGCGTGGAGGGGCATCCGGACGCGGTGACGCTGGCGCACGCGCTGTTCAAGGCGTTCGAGGCCGGGCGGCTGCCGGAGAAGGACACCTACGAGATGATGGCGTGGATCTTCGCCGGCTGGCACGCGGAGGAGCTGCGCGGCTTCGCCCACGACGTGGTGGCCCGGCGGGGCGTGGCCGGCCGCGTCCACCCGGAGGCCCGCCGCGTGGTGGAGTGGGCCCGGGGGCAGGGCGTGGACTGCTACGTGGTCAGCGCGTCACCGCGCGCGGTGGTGGAGGCCGCCGTGCGCGAGGTGGGCATCCCGCCGGACTTCGTGGTGGCGTGCACGCCGAAGGAGCAGGGCGGACGGCTGCTGACGTCCGTCTTCGAGCCCGTGCCCTACGGCCCCGGCAAGGTGAACAGCCTGAGGCTGCGGACGGACCGGCCGCTCTACGCGGCGTTCGGAGACAACGTGTTCGACCTGGAGCTGCTCGCGGCCTCCCGCGTCCCGGTGGCCATCCGGCCCAAGGCGCGGCTGCGCGACCGTGCGGCGGAGCTGCCCGCGCTGGTGCAACTGCACCCCGAAGAGGCCTGACGCGAAACGGGCGTGGAGGAAGCCTCCACGCCCGTCTCACTGAAACCTCACGCGCCGCTTCGTGGGGGACCACGAAGCGGCGTCATGTCGGGCCCCGCGAGGGTCAGCCCCCCGTCACGGGGATGAACTCCACGCGGCGGTTCGCGCTGCGGCCCTCTGGCGTCTCGTTGGACACGCGCGGACGGTCGGGGCCGTAGCCCTTCGCCTCCAGCCGCGAGCCCGCGATGCCCTTCTGGATGAGGTACGCGCGCACGCGGTTCGCGCGCTGGTGGCTCAGCGTGCGGTTGGCCTCCTCCGGGCCGCTGTTGTCCGTGTGGCCTTCGATCCGGACCTTCAGCTTCGGGTTCGCCTTCAGGTAGGCCACGATGTCATCCAGTTGCTGCTGCTCGTTCTCCTGGAACTCCGACTGGTTCACCTGGAACTGGACGATGTGCTCCAGCGGCGACTTCGTCTCCTCCGCGGGCTGCTCCTCGGGAGGCGGCTGGGGCTTGGGCTCCTCGGGCTTGGGCTGCGGCTTCGCGGGGCAGCCACGCTCGGACGCGGGGCCCGCCTCGTTCGGGCAGGCGTCGTCCTTGTCCGGCACGCCGTCGCCATCCGTGTCCTTCACCGGGCAGCCGCGCTCGGAAGACGGACCGGCCTCGTTCGGGCAGGCGTCGTCCTTGTCCGGCACGCCGTCACCATCCGTGTCCTTCACGGGGCAGCCGCGCTCGGAAGACGGACCGGCTTCGTTCGGGCACTGGTCCTCGCGGTCCACCACGCCGTCGCCGTCCGTGTCCTTGTCCGGGCAGCCGTTGTTCTCCACGGAGCCGCCCTCCAGCGGGCAGCGGTCGTCCTTGTTGGCCACGCCGTCGCCGTCGTCGTCCTCGTTGGGGCACTGCTCCGGCGTGTGGCTGCGGCCCGTGCGGCAGCGGTCCACGGGCTCGGGCTCGTTCGCGTACGCGATGCCCGCGGCCAGCCGGAACGACGGCGTGCCCGGGATGTCCGTGAAGCCGTGCCCGCCGAGCGCGAAGGCCTCGAAGCCCGCGCCCACCGGCAGCCGCACGCCGCCCAGCAGCTCCAGCGCCACGTCCGACTCCACGAGCGACTCGGCGGCCTGCAGCGCGACTTCGGCGCGCAGCCCCTTGCCGCGCGTGGCCACCACCACGCCCTGCTCCAGCTCCGTGCCGACGTCGCGGCCCGGCTCGACCTCCTTGGAGCGGATCCGGATGCCCGCGTTGGCGCCCAGCACCACGGGGCCCACCTCGCGGCTGATGGACACGCGGGGCGCGAACTGGAACCCGGCCCAGCCCGCCTGACGGCCGAACGCGTCCGCCGTGCCTCCCGGAATCCCGATGTCCAGGCCCAGGCCCAGGAACACCGGCGCGCCTTCCTCGCGCCGCAGCAGCTCGTAGCGCACGCCCAGCTCCGGCGTGCCCAGGCCGAACGAGTCCGGCTCGCTCACGCCCACCAACTGCTCCGCGCCGTGACCGCCCTGCGCGATGATGACGGGCAGCTTCGCGGAGAACTCCAACCGGTCCACCGGCGACCACGCGCCGGCCAGCCAGCCCGCGGTGCGGTAGTGGAGGATGGAGCGCTCCAGCCCGTCACTGCCCTGGAGCAGCAGGATGCCGCGCTCGTAGTTGACCATGAGGAGCAGGCGGTAGCCGCCCTCGGGGAGCACGCGGCCGGTGTCCACCAGCATCGAGTCCGTCGCCGCCGGCGTGAAGCGCAGGCGCTCCAGGTCCAGCGGGACGAGCGGGCTCGTAGGGGTCTGCGCGAACGCGGCGGGGGTGACGGCGGTGGCCAGCAGCGCGGCCAGCGCCCAGCTCTTTGCCTTCATACGCAAGGGGAGGTCCATTCGAGAAAAGAGGGAGCGCATGTCTCAGTTCCCCCGGGCCGGGTTCTGACGGCGACGCGACGTGCCCCAGGCCGCCAGCGCGGCGAGGAGCGCCAGCGCGGACGAGCCGCCGCCGGTGCTGTCGCAGCCACCGCCAGCGATCTCCACGACCTGCGCCTGGACCCGGACCTGGAACGTGCACTGCGCGGTGTTGCCCGCCTCATCCGTGGCGGTGACGGTGACCTGCGTGGCCCCCGGCGCGAACGCGCTGCCTGAGTCGGGCGAGGACGTCACGGTGGGATTCGCCGTCACCGCGTCCGTGGCCGTGGGCGTGAACGTCACCTGCGTGTCCGGCGCCACCGTGATGTCCGCGGGGCAGGTGACGGTGGGCGCGGTGGTGTCCTGCACCGTCACCGTGAACGTACAGGTGAGGCCGGTGGAGGTCGCGGTGACCGTCGTGGTGCCAATGGGGAAGAGCGCGCCCGACGGCTGCGAGTAGCTCACCGGGAGGCCCGCCGGCTCCAGCACCGCGGGGTCGTAGGTCACGATCGCGCCGTCCGGATCCGTCGCCTCCACGACGAGGTTCGCGGGGCAGGTGAGGGTGGGGGCCACGACGTCCTCCGTCACGTTGAGGGTGACGGTGGCGACGTTGCTGTCCGTGGCGCAGTCGCGGACGCGGTACGTGAAGCTGTCCGGGCCCACGTAGCCCGCGGCGGGCGTGTACTCGAGGTTCCCCTGCGCGCTGGTGCCCAGCGTGCCGTGCTGCGGCGGGGTGACGATCGTCCAGGTCAACACCTGTCCGACGTCCGGATCCGTGCCGGCCAGGGCGAGCGCCGTCGGCGTGTCCTTCTGGATGGTGACCGTCTGGTCCGCCGCCGTCGGGGGCTGGTTGGCGACGACCGTCACCATGCGGCCGCCGGGGATGGCGTTAGCGAAGACGGAGAGCGCGTAGGTGCCCAGCGGCACGTCGGCGGGCACGGTCACCGTCGCGCGGGTGTCGGAGGTGTTGCTGCTGGGGAGCGTCCAGAGACGCCCGCCCTCCGCGGCCTGCAGGCGCACCAGCGGGAAGTCGGTGGGCGAGTCCGCGCTGTTGCCGCCGCTTCCGCCGGAGATGCCCCGGAACCGCTGGCCCTCCACGACGGTGGGGCAGGCGGCGACGAGGGTCGCCGGGTTCGTCACCGTGGGCTTCCAGGCGGTCTGGGCCCGGGTGTCGTCATACACCTGCGCGTTGGTGGCCTCCTGACCGCCCGCCAGCAGGACCTCGCCCGAGGACAGGGCGACGCTGAACAGGCCTCCCGCGGCAGTGGGGTCCGCGACGTTGATCCACGCGCGGAGGAGGGGGTCATAGACCTCCGCCGTGTTGGCGTAGTCGCCATTCGTGGTGATGCCGCCCGCGGCCAGCACCTTGCCGGAGGCCATCAGCGTGGCGGTGTGCAGCCAGCGCGGCTGCGAGAGCGCGCCCACGGACGTCCAGGTGTTGGTGCCGGGCGCGTAGAGCTCCGAGGACGTGAGCTCCGTGCCGCCCGAGATGCCGCCCGCCGCGAGCACCTGGCCCGACGGCAGCAGCGTCAGCGTCAGCTCGTCCCGGGCGCCCGCGAGGCCCGCCGCCGGGGTCCAGGTGTCGTTGGCGGGGTTGTAGATCTCCGCCGAGGCCAGCGCCGTGCCACCGGCGTTGTGGCCGCCAGCGACGAGCACCCGGCCGTCATGCAGCAGCACGGCGCGGTGTCCGGCGCGCGCCGCGACGAGCGAGCCCGCCGCGGTCCACGTATTCGTGTCGGGCGCGTAGAGCTCCGCGCTGCCCAGCACCGTGGTGTTCTGCTGACCGCCGACCACGAGCACGCGGCCATCCGGCAGGAGCGTGGCGGTGTGCAGGTGGCGCGGGCTCAGCATGTTCTCGGTGGCCAGCCACGTGTTGGTGGTGGGGTCGAAGCGCTGCGCGTTGGGCGTCGAGGTGTTCACGTTGCGGCCACCCGCGACCAGGACCTGTCCCGAGCGCAGGAGGGTGGCGGTGCCCCGCTCGCGCGGCACGTCGAGGTCGGGCAGGGCGGTCCACGCGTTGCTCGCGCGGTCATACAGCTCCGCCGCGGGTGACGACGTGAAGAGGCCGCGGCCTCCCACGACGAGCACCTGGCCGGAGGGCAGCAGCGCCGCCGCGGAGTCGGTCCGGGGCGTGCCCATGGTGCCAGCGGGAGACCAGCGGCTCAGGGCGGGGTCGTAGACCTCCGTCTGCGCGAAGAACGTCGTCCCGGGGGTCGTGGAGAATCCGCCCGCGATGAACACCTTGCCCGAGGGCAGCAGCGTCGCGGTGTGGTTCTCGCGGCCGACGCCCATGGTGCCGCCGGAGGTCCACGTGCCGGTGGCAGGGTCGTAGATCTCGGCCGAGGTCAGCGCCGGCGACCCGAAGACAGAGCCGCCGGTGACGAGCACCCGGCCGTCAGGCAGCAGCGTGGCCATGTGGCCGGCGCGCGCGGACGCGAGGCTGCCGGTCGCGGTCCAGGTGTTGGCCGCCGGATCGTAGAGCTCCGACTGGCTCGTGGCGCCGCCCGCGGCGAAGCCACCCGCGACGAGCACGCGGCCGTCGGGGAGCAGGGTGCTGGTGAAGTAGTGCCGGGCCACCAGCGGGGGCGCCGCGGCGGACCAGGTGCCGGTGGCCGGATTGTAGAGGTCGGCGCCGGACACCTCTCCGCTGCCGCTGAAGCCGCTCACCACGAGCACGCGCCCATCGCGCAGCCGCGTGGCGCTGTGCGCGTTCCGGCCCACGGACATGGAGCCCGTGGCGGTGAAGGCGTTGGTCGCGGGGTCGTAGAGCTCCGCGGTCGCGAGCCGGACGCCGCCACCACCGGTGCCGCCCGCGATCAGGACCTGGCCCGTGGCCAGCAGCGTGGCCGTGGGGAGGCTGCGGGTGGAGGCCATGTTGCCCGTGCCGGACCAGGTGTTGGCCACGGGATCATAGATGCGTCCCCCCTGCGAGCCGTCGGTCAGCACCAGCACCTTGCCCGAGGGAAGGAGCACGGCCAGGGTGATGTTGCCCGTGAGGCTGGAGGTCCCCGCGGAGGCCCAGGTGTTGGTGGCGGGATCGTAGGTGTCCGCCGCGCTCACGAAGCCGGTCGTGTTGACGCCGTTGACGACGAGCAGCTTCCCGTTGGGTAGCAGGACGGCCGCGTGTTGCCCGCGTGGCGTCCCCATGGGAGCGGTGGCGTACCAGGCCGGCGGCGCCGCGAGACGGGCGTGAGCGGCGCGGATGCCCTCGGATGCCGCCGGGCGCTCGTTCCCGCCGCAGGACAGAAGGCCCAGGCTCGCGGCGAACAACAGGAGCCTGCTCCAGACAGCGCGTTGTGACCGCATCGATGAAACCCCGATCCGCGAGGGCTGGCGCGACCACGACCGTCGGCCCGCCGCTCGACGTGAACACTCCGGGTTGCGGATTATCAGTGCGCCGGGTGCTGGGGCAATGCGTTAAAGAATCCGGTGTGGTTACCCATCACGTGGGTCGTAGACCTTCTCGGGAGGGGCCTCCAGGAAGCGGCGCCACCAGAGACGGGCCTCGTCCTGGGTGTACCCCTCGAAATTGTTGAAGGGAGTGGAAGGCAGGAGCCACGGTTCCAGGAACCGCGCCAGCTCCCGATAGGCCGGCAGCGTCTCACCCCACTTCGTGTTCCCCGCGAGCGGCGCGGGGCCCAGGCCGATCAGGGCACGACCTCCACTGAGTTCCTGGACGGAGGTCTCCGGGTGGCTCAGGTGCGAGCGGAGCGCATGGGCGCCGCCAATGGTTTCGAGGAGGGGAGGGCCCAGGAAGTTCATCCAGTGGATGCCATCCACTCCTTCTCCCATGCCCCACGTGCTCTCTCGTGGGACATCCCAGCCGGGATGCTGGACCAGTTGATCCTTCAGGAGGGGAAGGAGCCTCGATCTCCCACGGGTGAACGAAAGCGACAGTCCCGCATGGCCCGTGCTGAAGGGAAGGAGCTCCGCCAGCGAAAGCGCCAGCTCACGTGCCTTCACGGGCCCCTGGTCCTCCAGATATCGCATGGGGACCTTCACACTCAGAACGCTGTACTCAGAAGAAGGTTCTCGCCAGGGAAGACGAGAGCGGAAGCTGAATTCATAGCCACTGGGGTCCGACTCTCCACCGACGAGATGGACCCACGTGTCAAAGCCCCGCTTGGTCAGCGTGCGGAACCAGATGGAGTCCTGGTCCATGTCATCCAAGGGCTCGAAGCGAGACCTCTCGACATGGCGCCGCAGCTCCTCCCAGAACTCAGGTGTGAGCGGGAACGCCGCCTCACTGATGTCGGGGTCATAGCCCGTGGTCAATTTTTCAGGCGCATGTCCAATGGCGTTGAGAAACAGGTCCAGTGACTGTCTCGCATATGGAGCAAGTGAGCCGTGGTCATGCGGCAGATAGAACACGATGCGCAGGACAAGCTGGACCCTGGGAAGTGTCGTGGCGAAGTGCTCGGAGGGAGTGTAGCTAGTCACGAATGATCCCGAACTGAGGTGTGATGATGGCGGGGTTGCACTGCCCATCAAGGTTTGCGTACCGGGTCATCTGCGCCTGTGTTTCTGGAACCGAGCGCGGATTGCTCTTTCGTGCCTTGAGGCACGGAAACTTGAAGTCGTAGATGCACTGGGCCTGATCCGGTCGGCCTGAGGCGTGAAGGACGATGTCAGGCTTCAGGATGTCCTGGTTCCCCGCCTTGCCCGTGCGAATCACATAGCTCGGCTCGATCGAAACGTTGTTGGGGAAGAGCCGGAGGATTTCGCGCCGCACGCATGCGAAGGCAACGTCATGCTTCATCGTCCCAAGCTCGGCCTGTCGTCGGATGGGATCGCCGTTCTTGTCGTAACCCACCACACGCATGCACTCCGTGTCATCCGGGGACTTCCCCTCACCGTACTCACGCTCATTGACGAGGTGGTTCGCCTCCTTCGCGCACTCCACCAGCAGGTGCTCGATGCGGGCCACGTCCGCGGCCTCCAGGAGCTTCATCGTGGCTCCCGCCGAGGCCGCGGCCCTCGCGGCCTTGTCCACCCACGGCAGGAACGCCTCGTCCCCCGGCTGCGTGTAGCAGGCGGGATTGCGCAGGCAGCCACTGGTCGCGGAGTCTGTGGACTGCGCGTACTGCCTTGGCCCCGAAGCGCACGACAGGCACAGCAGGGCCACCAGCCCACACAGCAGGCGCCCCTCAATCATCATCTTCACCCGCGTCGTGCGCCGCCGCGTTGAAGAGGCCGAAGCCCCCGGCCTCCTCGCTGGAGATGTCCGCCCGGCGCAGAGCAGGGGAGTCCCGCGTCTGTCCCACCGCCATCCACCGGGGCGCCGCCAGCAGCACGCCGTCCCTCGGCAGCTCCGGGAGCAGGTGCTCCAGGTCGCCAAGGATGAACTCCGCGTGCCCCACGCTCTCCGGCTCCGGCAGCCCCACCGGCGGATGCCACGCGCCTCCGTCCAGGTGCCCGAAGGGGAAGCTCCCCGTGCCGCTCGCCCCTCCGTACCCGCCCTCCAGCAGCCGCCTTGTCCGCTCCACCCCTCCCGTCACCGCCGGCAGGCACACGCGCGTCAGCCAGTCCCAGGTCGCCGCGCCCTCCTCCACGGGCCAGTCCAGCTCCACCGTGTCGTCCGCCTTCGCCAGCAGCGCGTCGATGTACGCACACGCCGCCCGCGGCCCCAGCACGCCGCCCCGGCGCGCCTCCTCCACCGCCGCGGGCCACAGCTCCTCGCGGTAGTAGTGCGCGAAGTAGAAGCCCGGCTCGTCCCACTCCGGACGCGCGCCCCGCGGCAGCTTCGCCAGCACCAGCCCGCTCGACAGGTACGCGGGCCCCGTGGCCCGGGGATGGAACTGGCTGAAGGCCAGCCGGAACACCCGCACCGCCAGCCCCGCCTCCTCCGTCGCCTCCAACCCCTCCGGACACCCCGCGCGCAGGTGGAAGTCGTCGAAGCGCAGGAACACGTCCACCCCCATGCCCACCGCGCTCCGACACAGCGACTCCAGGCACTCCGCCAGCGGATGCCCCGCATGCACGGGGGCCTCCCACGCCGCCGCCCGCACCGTGCGCGTCTCTGCCTCCACCCGCAGCGACAGCCGCACCCGGCCGCCCCCGAACGCAGCCTCCCCGTGCCGGACGTCCTCCCCGTGAAGCACGCCCCGATGTTCCTGCCCTGGAGTCGTCATGCTAGGCACCCATCCTTTCCCACACGTCCCCTCCAGGCCAGGAGCCCCATGTCCGAGCCCTCCCATCCGCGCGACGGCGACTTCGAGCTCGTCACCCTGCGCAACGGCCACCGCGCCGTGCGCCACCTGGGCCATGGCGAGGTCATGCACCCCGCGGTGGGCCCGTGGCAGGAGGCCCTGCGCCTCTACGTCGACCAGCCCGGCCTCGCGGACCGCCTGCGCCAGCCCGGCCCGCCGCTCGTCATCCACGACGTGGGCCTGGGCGCCGCCACCAACGCCGTCGCCGCGCTCACCCGCGCCCGGGAGCTGGGCCCCGAGCGCGCCCGCGACCTGCACATCGTCAGCTTCGAGGTGGACCTGGCCCCCCTGCGGCTCGCGCTCGCGGACGCGGAGGGCTTCCCCTTCCTCCAGCCGTTCCGCGAGGCCGCCGAGCGCCTCATGAAGCACGGCGCCTGGTCCGAGCCCGGCCTCCAGTGGACCCTCAAGCTGGGGGACGCCGTGCCCTTCCTGGAGCCGGACGCGCAGCTCCCCCCCGCGGACCTCGTCTTCTTCGACCCGTTCTCACCCGCGTCCAACCCGGACATGTGGACCGAGGCCGTGCTCGCCCGGGTGCGCCGGCATTGCCGGGAAGACGGGGAGGGCGCCCTGCTGATGACCTACAGCGCGGCCACGCCCACCCGCGTCACGCTGCTGCTCGCGGGGTTCTACGTGGGCGCCGGCGCTTCCACCGGCACCAAGGGGGAGACCACCGTGGCCTCGACCCGCTACGAGACACTGACCGCCCCGCTGGGGACCCGGTGGCTGGAGCGCTGGGAGCGCTCGTCCTCCCGGGCCCCGCACGGCGGCACCCTCACGCCTGAGGTCGAGCGTCGCCTCCGGACCCATCCTCAGTGGCGCTGAGCGCCCCTTCCACGGGGGCCTCGCTCCAGCGCAGGTGGAACGTGGCCGCCGTGCCGTCGAACTCCTCCGGCAGCGCCACCACCCGCCACCCCCCGCACAGCGCCACCGCGCGCGCCAGCAGGCCCGCCGCGAACGTCGGCTGGTCCGCCAGCACGTCGTTCATCCAGAGCTCCAGCGACGTCGCGCTGCGCTCCACGATTTTGACTTCACTGAAGTTGTTGCCGGCGCGAAAGCCCAGGTCCGCCCGCAGCAGCATCCTCCGGGGACCGGCCAGCCGGCCCACGCCCAGCAGCGCGCGGCCAAAGAACGTCCCGAAGTAGGCGTCCATGAAGCGCTCGCCCAGGGAGTAGTACGCGGCCTCCGCCGGCACGCCGCCGTAGACGTGGCCCGCCGCGATGCGCAGGAACTCCCGCCACTGCTCCAGCGAGTAGGTGCGCTCCAGCTTCTTGTCGAGGTCCAGCCCAGCCCGCTTGAGGTGCTCTCGGCACGCGGGCGTCAGGCGATTCTCCAACGCGCGGACGAAGAGCGCCTCGACGGTCTGGGCGAAGACAAGCTTCTCAGGATTCATGCGGAGCACCCTACACGAAGCCCCCCATGCGATGCTCCCCCACCTGTGTACTGACGTTCAGTGCCGTGCCCCCCGAGTGTCAGGAAGCTGGCGCGCGCCGCACCCTTCGTGAACTCCGGGTGTTTTCAGACCCCGTGCTGACGGACCGCGCCACGAGTCCGCGCAGCCACTGGTGCGCGGGGTCGCCGTCGAAGCGCTCGTGCCAGACCTGGAGGATGTCGAAGGAGCGCAGGGGGATGGGCGGGGGGAACACCTGGAGCGCGTACGCGTCCTTGAACGCGGCGATGAGGCGGCGGGGCGCGGTGAGGACGTGGTCCGAGCGCGACACCGCCAGCGGCGCGATGAGGAAGTAGGGCACGCGCACGGCGATGCGGCGCGGGGGCAGGCCGAGCTGGGCCAGGGCCAGGTCCACCGCGCCCACGCCGTCGCCCTTCGGGCTGATGAGGATGTGGGACAGCTCCAGGTAGGTGTCCACGTCCAGCGTGCGGCGCACGGTGGGGTGGTCCTTGCGCACCACGCAGACGAAGTCCTCGGTGAGCAGCCGCTGCTGGCGCAGGCCCGGCCCGGACGGCGCCGGCGCGACGATGATGGCCAGGTCCACCTCGCCCGTCTCCAGGTGGCTGGGGAAGGTGTGGCTGTCCACGTGCAGCACGGACAGGTCCACGCCGGGGGCCTCGCGGCCCAGGAGCTCCAGCGCGCCCGGCAGGAGCACCGACCCGAAGAAGTCGCGCGTCGCCACCGTGAAGCGGCGCTTCGCGGTGGCGGGCGCGAACGCGGGCTCGTCGCACAGGGCCCGCCGCAGCTCCGCCAGCCCCCGCTTGAGCGGCGCGGCCAGGGCCTGCGCGCGCGGCGTCAGCACCATGCCGCCCCGGCCGCGGATGAGGAGCGCGTCGCCCAACAGCTCCCGCAACTGGGCGAGCGCGTGGCTCATCGCGGACTGGGTGAGGCCCACGCGCGCGGCGGCGCGGGTGACGTGCACCTCGTGCAGCAGCGCGTCCAGCGCCACCATCAGGTTGAGGTTGATGCCGGAGAGGTCCACCTCGGCGGGGGAGGGCGCTGGGGTTTCATGAGCGCGGCGCATGGAGGCATGCATAGCATGCAGTGGCCTCATGCAGGGCGCGGGGGCACTGTTCGGCCATCTCGCGGTCGCTGGAGGCACCCCATGTCCATCGTCATCAACACCCCGAACGGCAACATCGGTCGTCCCCTCGTGGAGAAGCTGCTCAAGGCGGGCAGGAAGGTCACCCTCATCTCGCGCACGCCGGAGAAGGTGGCGGACCTGGTGAAGCAGGGCGCGAGGCTGGTGCAGGGCTCCATCGACGAGCAGGCCACGCTGGACGCGGCGCTCGCTGGCGCGGAGGCGCTGTTCTGGCTGTCTCCGCCCGCCATCCGCCCGGACTTCCACGACTGGGCGAAGGCCAACGGCCAGCGGGCCGCGGAGCGCGTGAAGGCGCACGGCGTGAAGCGCGTGGTGATGCTCTCCAGCGTCGGCGCGCAGAGCGGGGCGGGCACCGGGCCGGTGTCCGCGATGAAGTCCATCGAAGAGGCCTTCCAGGCGGCGGCGCCGGACGTCGTCAGCCTGCGCGCGGGCTTCTTCATGGAGAACCTGCTGCGCGACGTGCCGGGCCTGGCGAAGGCGGGCGCGCTCTACAGCTCGAACCCGGAGACCCAGCCCTTCCCCATGGTCGCCACCGCGGACATCGCGGCCAAGGCCGCCGAGTTCCTGTTGGACCCTTCATGGACGGGCCACCGCTACGTGGGCGTGCACGGGCCCAAGGACCTCACCTATCCGGAGGTCGCCAGCATCCTCACCCAGGTGCTGGGCCAGCCCGTGAAGTACGTGCGGGTGGGGCTGGACGACCTGCGCAAGGGGATGCTGGGCGCGGGCATGCCCGCCTTCGCGGCGGACACCTTCGTGGAGATGTACGGCGCCATCCAGGACGGGCGCATGGCTTCGGCGGAGCCGCGCTCGAAGGAGACCACCACGCCCACCACGCTGGCGGAGTTCGCCAGCACCGTGCTCAAGCCGGCGGTGGAGCGGGCGCGCGCGTCCTGACAGCGCCCGCCTGTTCGCTCGTATCAGCAACAGGAGGGGGAGACGTGCGCTGCCCCGCCCCCTCCCTGACAACTGGTGCACGATGGGGGCCTGCCGGAGATTGCTCCGGTACGGTCACCCCACCGAAGACGAGCGCACCATGGACGAGCAACGCCCCGCCAAGCCCCCGGCCCGGACGGACCCCTCCATCGACCTGCTCCACCAGCGGACCCGTCAGCCGCTGGAGGTCATCTTCTCCCCCCGCAGCGTCGCGGTGGTGGGGGCGAGCGAGCGGCCCGGCAGCGTGGGCCGCACCGTCCTCTGGAACCTCATCAGCAGCCCGTTCGGCGGCACCGTCTACCCGGTGAACCCGCAGCGGCCCAACGTGCTCGGCATCAAGGCGTGGCCCTCCCTGCGCGCGCTGCCGGAGCCGGTGGACCTGGCCGTCATCGTCACCCCCGCGAAGTCCGTGCCGGCCATCATCCGCGAGTGCGCGGAGGTCGGCGTCAAGGGCGTCATCATCATCTCCGCGGGCTTCAAGGAGACGGGGCCGGAGGGCGCGAAGCTGGAGCAGGAGGTGCTGCACATCGCGCAGGCCGCGAACCTGCGCATCATCGGGCCCAACTGCCTGGGCGTGATGCGCCCCACCAGCGGCTTCAACGCCACCTTCGCCAAGGGCATGGCCCGCCCCGGCAACGTGGCCTTCATCAGCCAGTCCGGCGCGCTGCTCACCTCCATCCTCGACTGGAGCCTGCGCGAGGCCGTGGGCTTCAGCGCCTTCGTCTCCGTGGGCTCCATGCTGGACGTGGGCTGGGGGGACCTCATCGACTTCCTCGCGGATGATCCGATGACGCGCTCCATCCTGCTGTACATGGAGTCCATCGGCGACGCGCGCGCCTTCCTGTCCGCCGCGCGCGAGGTGGCCCTCACCAAGCCCATCATCGTCATCAAGGCCGGCCGCACCGCGCAGGCCGCGCAGGCCGCCGCGTCCCACACCGGCACGCTCGCCGGCAGCGACGAGGTGCTCTCCGCCGCCTTCCGCCGCGCGGGCGTGCTGCGCGTGGACTCCATCGAGGACCTGTTCCACATGGCGGAGGTGCTGGCCCGCCAGCCCCGGCCCTCCGGCCGCAGGCTCACGCTGCTCACCAACGCGGGCGGCCCCGCGGTGCTCGCCACGGACGCGCTCGTGTCCGGCGGCGGCGAGCTGGCCGTGCTGTCCGACGACACCCGGAAGCAACTGGACGGCTTCCTGCCGCCGCCGTGGAGCCACGCCAACCCGGTGGACATCCTGGGAGACGCGGACGCGGAGCGCTACGCGAAGGCGCTGGAGACTACCGGCGCGGACCCCAACAGCGACGGCCTGCTCGTCATCCTCACCCCGCAGGACATGACGGAGCCCACCCAGACGGCGGACCGCCTCAAGGGCTACGCGAAGCTGCCCGGCAAGCCCGTGCTCGCCAGTTGGATGGGGGGCTCCGAGGTCGCCGCGGGCGAGCGCATCCTCAACGACGCGGGCATCCCGACCTTCGGCTACCCGGACACCGCGGCCCGCGTCTTCAACTACATGTGGCGCTACTCGGACAACATCGCCGGGCTCTATGAGACGCCCACGCTGGCGGAGGAGCCCACCGGCGGAGGCCGCGACGTCGCCCGCGCCCTGGTGGACGAGGCCCGCGCCTCCGGCCGCACCCTGCTGTCCGAGTACGAGTCCAAGCGCCTGCTGGCCGCCTACGGCATCCCCACCGTGGAGACGTGGCTCGCCACGACGGAGGACGAGGCGGTGGAGAAGGCCCGCGCGCTGGGCTTCCCCGTGGTGCTCAAGCTGCACTCGCTCACGGTGACGCACAAGACGGACGTGGGCGGCGTGCGGCTGGACCTGCGCGACGAGGCCCAGGTGCGGGACGCGTACCGCGCCATCCGCGACGCGCTCGCGGAGCGGGGCCTCCAGGACGCGCTCCAGGGCGTCACCGTGCAGCCCATGGCGAAGCTGGACGGCTACGAGCTCATCCTGGGCAGCAGCCTGGACGCGCAGTTCGGGCCGGTGCTGCTCTTCGGCGCGGGCGGCACGCTGGTGGAGGTGATGCAGGACCGGGCCCTGGGCCTGCCGCCGCTCACCACCACGCTGGCGCGGCGGATGATGGAGCGCACGCGCATCCACCACGCGCTCAAGGGCGTGCGCGGCCGGGCCCCCGTGGACCTGGGCGCGCTGGAGCGGCTGATGGTGCGCTTCAGCCAACTGGTGGTGGAGCAGCCCCTCATCCGCGAGCTGGACATCAACCCGCTGCTCGTCTCCGGTGAGCGCATCATCGCGCTGGACGCGCGCGTGGTGCTGCACCCGCCGGACGTGCAGGCCGCGTCGCTGCCGAAGCTCGCCATCGAACCGTACCCGCACCAGTACGCGAAGGTGCTCACGCTGAAGAACGGCGAGCAGCTCCTGGTGCGCCCCATCCGCCCGGAGGACGAGCCCGCCATGGGCCGCTTCCACCAGGCCCTCTCCGAGCAGACGGTGTTCATGCGCTACGCGGGCCTGATGAAGCTCAGCCAGCGCGTGGCCCATGAGCGCCTGGCGCGCATCTGCTTCAACGACTACGCGCGGGAGATGGCGCTCGTCGCGGAGAGGCCGTCCCCGGACGGGAAGGGCGGGGGAGAGATTCTGGCGGTGGGCCGGCTCACGCGCCTGCGCGGCACGAAGGACGCGGAGTTCGCCATCACCGTCAGCGACACGGCCCAGCGGCTGGGCCTGGGCACGGAGCTCTTGCGGCGGCTGGTGGACATCGGGAAGGACTGGGGCCTGCGCCGCATCGTCGCGGACATCCTCACGCGCAACCGCGGCATGCAGGCCGTCAGCAAGAAGCTGGGGTTCACGCTCCTGGAGCACGAGGAGCTGGCCCCGGACATGGTCAAGGCCGTGAAGGTGCTCAACGGCTGACCGTGCCCGGGGCTCCCCGTCACCTGGGCACTACACGTCGTCGCAGGGCGTGCCCAGCCGCGCGCCCGTGTAGACGCCCAGCTCGTTGTAGATGAAGGGCAGGTTCTCACCCACCGGCACCGCGCGCAGCTTCTGGCGCTTGCTCTTCACCACCCAGAACGATGGCTCCTCGCGGTCCACCACGAGGCGCAGGTCGCCGCCCTGCGTGGAGAAGATCTCCCCCTGCGAGTCGGTGACGACGTTGAGCATCTTCTGCTGCTTCACCTGGCCGCGCTGGCCCGTGAAGATGCGGAAGCTCTTGTTGTCCGCGCCGATGCCGCGCTCCACCAGGTAGTAGACGCCCTTGTCGTCGCGCAGCAGGGCGTACGGCTGGAACTTCACCGGGTTGGGCTGGTAGGCCGCCTTGCGCAGCAGCTCCCGGGCCTGGTCCGCGGGCACCGGCTGCTGCGGCAGGGTCTTCTCCCCGCAGCTCAGCGTGCACGTCTTCTGGTCCTCGCTGAGCTTCAGGTACGACACGACCCGGTAGTCCATGCCGCGGAAGTTGTCGTTGGCCTTGGGGTTGAAGAAGCGGGGCTCGAAGAAGCCGCCCTCCGTGGCGTTGGGGTAGCCCACGGGCGCCACCTGCGTGAACGTCTTGCCGTCCCCGTAGTACAGCTCGCCGTCGTGCTCGGGCGTCTGGGGCAGGAGGACCGTGTAGTGGCCCTTGCCGTCCGCGCAGACCTTCGCGGACTCCAGCACCATGCGCTCGCGCAGCTTCTGCTCCTTGCCCCAGGGGGGATCCATCGCGAGCGCGGCTTGCGGGGCCAGGACGAGCCCCAGGGCGATGACCATGCGTCGAAAAGTCATGTCAGTGGGCTTTCGTTCTAGAGGGTGTCGGTGAAGAAGGAGGTGGTCGCGTCCGGCTGGACCGTCTCACCGGAGGTCACGGTCCAGATGACCTTCTGGGCCTCCAGCTTCAGCGCGGCCTTCGCGTCCATGCGGCACTCCACCGTCTGGAGCTTCTGCTGGATGGTGCGCTTCGCCTCGTCGGAGCGCTCGCACAGCTTCTGGAGCGACTCCAGCGGGCCCGCGCAGTAGCTGCCGAAGGACATCTCGTTGATCTGCTCGTCCGTGATGGAGTCCCAGGCCACGGTGGACGTCAGCTTGGAGCCGCACGCCTTGTTCGTCGCCTCCAGGGCCTCCGCCAACTGCGTCTCCGCCTGGCTCGCCCAGAACTTGCGGTCGAACGCGAGCAGGGCCTGGTACTTCTTGTCGCCCTCCAGGTCCTGGTAGCGCTCGAAGACCTTCTCCACCTTCAGCGCGCCCGTCTTGCCCGTGTCCGGCTTCAGGTGCGTGTAGCCCGTGTGGTTCACGCCGCTGAACACGAGGTCCTCGTAGCCGCCCCGGTCATGCACGGAGACGAAGCGCTGCTTGCGGCCGCGCCACAGCGTCCAGTACTCCATGGCGCGGCTGTCCCGGCCCACGGAGGCGACCAGCACCTGGCCGTCCAGCTCGCTCTTCGTGCCGTCGAAGGCGACCAGCGCCTTCTTCGCGTCACCGGGCTCCAGCGCGATGAGGGTGATCTTCTCGCCGGCCTCGTTGGAATACACCTTGCCGGTGGCGGGCTTCGTCCCCGCCACCTCGCTGTCGGGCCGCACACCCCGGGTACACCCCAGGGACAGCGCCACGACCCCCACTGCCAGTAGCACTCTCACGACGACTCCTTGGATTGCGGGCGCGCCCCCGCTCTGGAGCTTCCGCGCGCCCGGACGACCCTACAGGTCGATATCGTACTGCGAACAGTATTGTCGGACCCTTGGACGTTCCGTTGCCGGGACGCGGGTCCATTGCGCCCGCGCGTTCGCCAGGTCGTGCTGCTGGCAGTACACGCGCGTGAGCAGCGAGAACGACAGGCCGGTGATCTTCGTGCGCTGGCTGCGCCGGATGTGACGCAGCGCTTCCGACGTGTTGGACGCGTCCAGCGCCTTCTGCGCCGCCGCCAGGTCCTCGCGCACGCTGTCCGGCATGGACTCCGGGGTGCCGCGCGGCTTCGGCCTGGCCGTCACCGTGGACGGCTCCGCGGTGGGCTGCCGGGGCTCCTCCGGCTCCGTCGGCTGTGGCTGCTGGGGCTCCGGGTCCACGGGCGGCTTCGGATCCACCGGCTGCGCCACGACCACTGCGGGCGGCGGGGTGACGGGCGCCGCGGGCTGGGCTTGCGGCTGGACCGGCGGATCCGCCACGACGGCGGCGGGCGGCGCCACACCCGGGCGCTTCCAGAAGAAGGCGACGGCGAACGCGATGATGACCGCCAGCCCCACGGCCACGGCCACCGGCCACTTCGGACGGGCGTGGGCCAGCGGCTGCGCGGGCAGGGACGCTGTCTCGGGCCCGGAAGGGGCGTGCGGGCGCATGCCCACCGTGGGGATGTGCTCCTCGCGGTCCGGCAGACGCGGGGAGGACGGCGGGGCCGTGGGAGGGGTGGGGCGCGAGCGCTGCTCCGGCTTTGCCTCCGCGAGCGTCTGGAGCGGGCTGCCCGTCAGCTCCAGGATGAACGCGCCGACGTCCGGGTAGCGGTCCTCCGGCTTCTTCGCCATGGCGCGGGAGATGGCCGCCACCACGTGCGGCGGCGTCTGGGGCGCCAGCGTCAGGAGCGGCGGGGGCTCCAGGTGGACGATCTGGTAGATGAGCTCCGCGACGTTCTCGCCGGAGTAGGGCGGCCGGCCCGCGAGCATCTCGTAGACGATGCAGCCGAACGCGAAGAGGTCCGTGCGCGCGTCCACGTTGCTGTTGTGGCCCATGGCCTGCTCCGGGGCCATGTACTGCGGCGTGCCCATCAGCACGGAGTCCAGCGTCTGCACCGTGCGCGAGTCCACGAGCTTGGAGATGCCGAAGTCGAGCAGCTTCACGCGCTCGCCCACGACGCCGCCCGCCTCCGTGGGCACGAGGAACACGTTGCCCGGCTTCAGGTCGCGGTGCACCACGCCCGCGCGGTGCGCCGCCTGCAACGCCGCGCCCATCTGCCGCGTGATGGAGAAGACCTCCTCCAGCGGCAACTGCTTCTGCTTGCGCAGCCGGCGCGACAGGCCCTCGCCGCGCAGGTACTCCATCACCATGAAGGGCGTGCCGTCCTCCAGGGTGTCGAAGTCCAGCACCTCCACGATGTTCGGGTGCCCCAGCCGCGAGGCGATCTCCGCCTCACGCCGGAAGCGCACCGCCACCTCTTCCGACAGCGCCTCCGCGCCGTGCAGCACCTTGATGGCGACCTGCTTGCCCGGCAGGCGCAGGTGGCGCGCGAGGAACACCGCGCCCATCCCACCCTTGCCCAGCACGGTGCCAATCTCATACGTGGAGCGCAGGATCCGTCCCGTCGTCAACGGCTCGCTCTGCGCGGAGGTCGGTTCGGTTGGCTTTTGCATCGGCGGTCCAAATTCCTACTAAACCGGGCCGACACGATTGGAAAGCACCTGGGTCGAATCCTCCCCCACGGGTCGTCTGCGCAGGCTCGGGCTCTCAGGTTCTGAGAGCCCGAGCTGTATTTTTATCCAGAGACCGAAAAAGCGCTCCGGACGGTGCGCGGGCTACGGCGTGGTGGGCGGCAGCACGATGTTCGACTGGATGTCGCTCGCGGAGTTGATGTGCATCTGCACGGCCTGCCGCTCGGCGGTCGCCTCCTGCGCCAGGGCGGTGTTCTTGATCTGCGGCGACAGCAGGCTGTCCGCGAGGAAGGCGACGCGCGCGTGCGCGTTGAGCTGCGCGCTGATCAGCGCCAGGTCGAGCCCGGTGCCGACGGGCGGAGCCTCCGGACTGGAGAGGATCCGCATCATCTCCTGGACCTCCGCCTGCAACTGGAGGCTCAGCGCGCTGTCCTCGGGCGTGATGCCCTGGGCCGCGATGAGCGCGTCCAGGCGCTGCTTCACCGCGGTGTGCTCCGTCACCATCTGGTTGTTGAAGTCGCGCACGGCCTGCTCGGTGGCGAGCGGCGCGGCGTACTGGCCCAGCATCACCTCGCCCTCGTTGGCCACCTGCAGGATGCGGGCGATCTGCGCGTCGTTGAGCGTCAGCACCACGCCCGCGTCGGTGCCCGAGTCCGGGGCCTGCTGCTGTGGCGCGTCCTGCGGCGTCGGCTCCTTCACTTCGCTCCCACACCCGTAGCCCAGCGCCAGCGCCCCCGCCAGCAGCGTCCCCATCCAGATCTTCGCTGTCCGCATGTCCAAACCCCCGTGAATGTCGCGGGGGCAGGATGGGGAGGCCCTCCAGCCATGGCCATGCGCGCTTCAGCCGTTGCCACTGTGCCCGTGAGCACGGACCGGGCAGGCAGGCCGTCAGGCGCGACCCGCCGGCCAGACCCACCAGGATGTTTCACGGGCATGTTTCAGCCCGCGTCATGACGGAGGAGGTTGGATCCAGAGCGGCGAGCAGGCAGTTCTCAGACATTGGAAAATGCGTCGCACGTCGCGCAACGTTGACAGTGAAACACCGGATGGTGTCTCGTGTTTCCAGATGGACGGTTCACGGCGCGTCACTGTTCTCTCCTTGCACCGGGGTTCCGCGAGCATCGTCCGCGCCCTGGTGCCCCACTTCGATCTGCCGCCGGCGGAGCTCGCCGCGAGGCTGTTCCGCGCCCCCGCGGTGCTGGCGTCGGGCCTTCCGGAGGACCTCGCCCGGGGCCTGTCGGAGGTGCTGGGCAACGCGGGCCTGCGCGTGGTCGTGGAGCCGGATGACGCGCCCCTTCCTCCTCCCGCCGGGCAGACCTACGACGTGGCGCTGTACGTGCGTGACGGCGGGCGCTTCCGCGAGGTCTGCGCGGAGCTGGCGGCCGTCCTGGGCTGTCCCCTGGCGGACGCCGCCTCGGCGCTCTGCGCCACGCCGCCCACGGTGGTCGGCTCCGTGTCCCAGGCCACGGTGGACGCGCTCCGGGAGCGCTTCGCCGCGCTGGGCGCGGAGGTGGACGCCAGCCATCCGCCCACCGCCCACTATGACGTCTTCGCCACGGAAACGGTCAGCCTCGCGATGGTCCGCTCGGTGCTGGAGGCGCAGGGCGTGACTCCGGGCGAGCCGCCGCTGGTGGCCCGGGACCTCTCGCACGAGCAGGCGGAGCGCGTGTGGCGGGAGCTGGGAGCGCGGGGTGGGGTGCGGTTGTTGGATCACGCCTTCCAGCGCTTCGACGTCAGCCTCCTGGAGGCCCCCGCCGACGCCGGCTTCCCGGAGCTGCTGGTGCGGGAGACGGGCATGCCCCCGGCGCTGGTGCCGAAGGTGCTCAAGCGGCTGCCGGTGGTGCTGCACACGGGGCTGTCGCGCGCGGACGTGGTGGCGCGCACCGCGCCCCTGGAGGCCGCGGGCGCGAAGCTGGCCGTGCAGCTCATCAACTTCCGCAGCTTCCGCCTGACGGTGGAGGACTCGAAGGACCCCGCCGTGGCCGCGGAGCTGCTGTCTTCGGGGCTGGGGCTGCAAGCCAACGAGGCGCGCACCGCGCTCTCCCGGCTGCCGCATACCTTCCAGGCCACGGTGGGGGACACGCGCGCGCGCTGGCTCGTCGCGGAGCTGCGCGCGCGGGGCACGCGGACGTCGCTGGTGTCCCAGTGAGCGAGCTCGCGCTGCACTTCCGCGTGGCGGAGCAGGGCAAGGTGTTCGCGCTGGCTGGCCGGCATGACGAGGCGCTGCGCCACTACCGGGAGGCGCTGCGGCTGGCCGCGCTCCAGGGCGGCTCCGACGTCTGCCAGCGCCACTATGCGTGGTGCGTGCTCGAGTCGCTGGAGCGCTCGGGGGCCCACGAGGCCGTCATCTCCTTCTGCCTGCGCGTGGAGGCCCACTACCAGCAGCAGCCTCCCACGAGCGACCTGGCCCGTCAGGACCTGGCCGCGCACCACGAGCGGCACGGCCTGGCGCTGGCGAAGCTGGGGCGCCTGGCCGAGGCGCGCACGCGGCTGGAGTCCGCGGTGGCGCTGGCCGGCGCCGGGCGGCTCCCGCTGTCGGAGCGGGTGCTGGGCTGGGCGCGCACCGGACTGCACGTGGACGCGCGCCGCATCACGCTGGAGCAGGACCGTCACGCCTACTGGGTCGTCCGTCCCGACACCGTTCGTCCCGACATCGCCGTCGCACTTCCTCCCGTCGCCGCACCCTTGGGGTAGACCATGCCGAAAGCAGGGAAGATCCTCGCGGATCTCAACATCTCCGACTTCATCCGGGACATGGGGCTCGCCATCGCCGAGGCCCAGACCAAGCTGGACACCAACAGCGTGGATCAGACGCTGCGCATGGGGCAGACCGTCCTGCCGGGCATGACGCAGAACCTGCTGGCCCTGGGGTTGCGGCCGGCCTTCTACCACTTCCAGTACGCCGACCTGGAGGTGAACCTCAACGTCTACTACTCGACCACCATCGACGTGGGCGCCAACTTCAACTACGACAACGAGAACGAGTCGAGTGAGTACAGCCTCGAGACGTCCTCCGCCAGCGGCAGCGCCACCCTCACGGTGCAGGACGGCGAGGGCATTCCCCCCTACGCCTGTCTGGCGTTGGTGGCCAACGCGCCGGGCCACCTCACGGTGGGCACCACCAGCTACGCGCTGGACGGCGGCGTGGGCCCCAACAGCAGCGGCCTGCCCGTCACGCGCCAGGACACGCTGTGGGAGACGGCGCAGGAGCTGCTCGTGGCCCTGCGCAACAACTCCGTCTGGACCAACCAGGCCGCGGGGGACCTGCAGGGCGTCTTCATGGACTGGGAGATGCAGTCGGGCGTCACCGCCAGCACCAACCGCCCGGACCTCTACGCCATCAACCGCTCGGTCATCACCGTGCGGACCTCGCCGCAGGCGGCGCCCGGCGACAACCTGGTCATCGCGCGGCTGGGCAGCGTGACGCCCGCGCCCGCGCTGCTGCTGCCGGCCACCAACGGCACGCGCTACACCAGCACCGCGGCGACGGTGGGCGCGGCGCTGGCGGACATCGGGCAGCAGGTGGACCCGGCCGCCTTCGTCGTCGTCTCCGGCGCTGACTGCAACCGGGCCATCTACTTCGACACCGACGTCCACGACGTGCCCACCACCACCTACGGCACGGACCGCGAGCCCTCCGCCATCCTCGACGCGGTGGCGGCGCTGCTGGCGGAGCACCCGTCCGCCTCGCTGGACCTGGAGGGTTGGGCGGATCAGCGCACGCCGCCGGCCCCCGGCTACAACCAGCGCCTGTCGCAGCGGCGCGCGGACTTCGTCCTGCGGGCGCTGACGTCGCGGGGCGTGGCGGCCAGCAGGCTCAAGGCCCGGGGCATGGGCGCGACGGTCAGCTTCAGCAGCTCCGACCTGGCGGCCAACCGGCGCGTCGTCTTCCAGTTCTCCGGCGTGCCCGCGTCGCTGGTGGCCCGCACCGGTGCGGCCACGGCCGCCTTCGACCCCACGGGGACGGACCGGGAGGCCCGCATCGTGCCGCGCACGCGCGCCGCCGCGAACGCGCCCACCACGGCCGTCGTCACCTTCCGCGGCACGGACTTCACCCAGGGCACCGCGTCCCAGGGCACCACCTTCGCGGTGGGCGCCACCGCGGAGTCCACCGCCGCCAACCTGGCCCGCGCCATCCGCGACGCCAACGCCAACACCGCCTTCGGCGCCTTCGCGCGCGGGGACCGCGTCTACCTGTACGGCACCGGTGACCACGCCCTGTTCACCCTGTTCGCGCGCACGCCCACCGCGCCGGCCCTGTCCGCGGCGGGCTCCATCCGCGTGGCCCGCCGCTTCGGTGACGGCCGCCCGCCGGCCTCGCCCCAGCCGCGCGACACCGTCGTCATCGACAACGTGCAGTTGGTGGCCGTGGAGGCAGGCGTCGCCCCGCAGCCGGGGCAGTTCACGCTGGGGGTGACGGCCGCGGACACGGCGCGCAACCTGGCCGCCGCCATCACGGCGGGCTCCAGCTCCGGCGTGCTGGCCGCGGGCCTCCAGGCCCAGTCCGCGGGCAACATCGTCACCGTCTCCGGCCCCTCCGGCACCATGCTGGGCACCAGCAACCCCGCCGCCTTCCTGCTGTCGGCCAACCGCATCGCCGGCAAGCCGTCCGCGGACCGCGAGGAGAGCTCCGAGCGCGAGCTGCGCGCCCTCAACGTGGATGCGCACGCTTCGGTGAAGTACGAGATGAGCGTGTCCGGCAGCTCGACCATCAAGGCCCGCCTGGTGGCGGTGCCCGCGCCGCCCCAGTTCCTCCAGGCCATCGGCGACTACCTCGAACGCTGGTACCCGTAAGGAGTCCCCATGCCCGGAAACAACACCACGCAGGGCCAGCGCGCGATGATGACGGTGCTGGACGCGCCGCTGCCCGAGCTCATCGAGCGGCTCGGGCGCGCGGTGGCGGACGCGCAGCACGCGCTGGACGTCAACTCGCTGGACATCGCCAAGCGCATGTCCGAGCGCACCGTGGACCTGGGCGACGGGCAGTTGTGGAGCCTGCTCGCGCTCGGCTTCACGCCCACGTTCTACGCCTTCGCCGAGGCCACGCTCGAGGCGAAGCTCACCTTCACCATCCGCGAGTCCACGGAGTTCTCCGTGGGCGGCGGCGCGACGGGCGGCATGGCCGGCATCTTCTCCGTGACGGTCAACGCCGAGTACAGCCGCAAGTACGGCTTCGAGGTGCAGGGCGCCAGCTCCATCGCCGCGCGGCTGGTGTCGCTGCCTCCGCCCGCGCGCCTGCACCAGTTGCTCAACGAGATCGCCGCCCAGCCGCCGCTCCCCGCGGCCTCCACCAATACCTCCGCCTGAAGCGCGCAAGGACCCAGACACCATGCCCAACGTCGGTCAGGAACTGCTGAACGTCCCCATGGGGGACATGATTCGTGAGATGGCGACCGCCATCGCGGAGGCGCAGCTCGAGCTGGACAAGAGCGGGATGCTCGTCGCGGAGATGATGAGCGGCGAGGCGCTGCTGCGGGACGCCGACGGGAACATCCAGCTCGACGGCTCCGGCAAGCCCATCCGGGTGGACACCAAGGTGTCCTTCGCGGGCACGCCCTCGTCCATGATGGAGCTGGGCTTCGCGCCCAATTTCTACCAGTTCGTGGACACCATCATCGAGGTGAAGATCGCCATCAAGATGACGGAGAGCACGGAGAGCAAGGTGGCGACGCAGAGCACCTCGCGGACGGCCGGCGGGCTGCGCCTCTTCAAGCGCGGCGGCGCGCCCCAGGCCGTGGTGACGACCGTGGACGCCAGCTACACGCGCAAGTACGACTACAGCGTGGAGGGCTCCAGCCTGCTGCGCACCAAGCTGGTGCCGGTGCCTCCGCCGGCCCTCTTCGAGGAGCGGGTGCGCGCGCTCATCGCGTCCAGGGCCGGCACCACGCCCACCACGAAGTAGCCCGGGAGAGCGCGCACCATGCCTACCAACTCCATTGGTCAGGATCTGCTCAACGTCCCCTTCGGGGAGATGGTCCGCAACCTGGGCAACGCCATCGCGGATGCCCAGTACGCCCTGGACAGCTCCTCGCTGAAGATCGCCCAGCTCATGGCGGGCTACCGCATCGACGACAGCGGCAACGCCGTGCGGGACGGGGCCGGCTTCGTGAAGCTGGGCACCACCGAGTACCCGCTGCTCCTGCTCGGCTTCACGCCCACGTTCTACCAGTTCGTGGAGACCATCATCGAAGTGAAGATGGAGATCTCCATGCACGAGTCCACCGATGACTCGACCCAGACGCGCGACCGCAAGGTGGACCGCGACAAGGGCATCCTCACCACGCTGGTGAAGGGCCACAAGAGCCACGTCACCACCGTCACGGCCAAGCACTCGCAGAAGTACAGCTATTCCGCCGAGGGCTCGAGCCTCATCCGCACCAAGCTGGTGCCCATTCCCCCTCCGGCGGCGCTCCAGCAGATCTGCGCGGAGATCGCCAAGGGCCTCAAGGGCACCGCGGAGGGCGAGGCCGTCAGCGGGAAGATCGACACCGCCGTGGGCAACGTCACCTGACGCAGAGGGGCGCCGCGCATGTCACACGTCCGTTGGGAAGACCTGCTGGAGGAGGACGCCGCCGGGGCCTCCGACGCCGCTGGCGCGGCCGCTCCTGCTCCGGGAGCGGACACGCCCGTGCCGTCGCTGGAGCAGGTGGCCGCCAGCGACCCGGAGCTGGCGGCGCTGCTGAAGGAGCGCCGGCAGCTCGAAGACACGATGAAGGCGCTGAGCGGCGTGCAGGAGGCGCCCGTGGACGAGCGGCTGGCGAAGCAGTTCCCCGTCGTCCAGCACACGCCGGAGTCGCGCATCGCGGAGCGCAAGCAGCACGAGCGGGACACCGCGCGGCGGCTGCTGGAGCAGAAGCTGTACGCCCGGCGCCGGACGGAGGCGGAGGAGGCCGAGCGGGTGGAGGAGCTGCGCCGCGAGCGCCTGCAGGCGGGGAAGGCGGCCCGGCGTCAGGCGCAGAAGCAGCAGACGCTGCGCCAGCAGTGGGCGCGCAAGGCGCGTGAGCGCGCGAAGCTGGCCACGCGGCTGGCGGAGCGCGCCCTGGAGTCCCCGGGCCGGGGCCGCATGAAGCTGGGGGAGCTGGGGTCCGCGACCCGGCGGCTGGCGGACGCGGCGGAGGAGGCGCGCTCGGTGGCGCGCAGGCCCCTCGCGCTGGAGAAGGGCCAGACGCTGCCCTCGCTCGGGCAGGTGGGACGGGCCCTGGGGGGGCGCGGCGGGCTCACGATAGGGAAGGTGGAGAAGGGGGTGGCGGTGGCGCGCGAGCTTCGGGGGATGGATCCCCGCTCGCTGGACACCGAGGCCCTGATGATGCGCGGACTGGCGATGGCCGGCATGGACATGGAGTCCATGGAGCAGCAGATGGACATGGAGATGGAGCGCGCCGGCATGGGCATGGACGACATGGACGCGCGCGACACGGCACGTGACGCGCGGCGGGAACGCGGGCGCCAGGGAGCGCGGGATGAGTGACACGACACAGCAGGCGCAGGAGTTGTTCGGCACGCTGGACGAGTACCTGCTCGAGCTGGCCGACGGCCTGGCGAAGGCCCAGCAGGAGCTGGGAGGCATCTCCGCGGCGGGCGCGCCCGGCCGGCAGTTCACCTACTACGTGCCGAAGCTGGAGTTCGAGCTGCGGATGGACCTGCGGGTGGAGACGTCCACCACCACCACCGGACCGGTGGCCAACGGGAAGATATTGAAGATGCGGCCCGTGCGGCTGGCGGACGTGGCCTCTTCGCAGACGAAGACGGAGATCGTCAGCGTGATCCGCGGCAGCTTCGTCGCGGTGCCGGCCAACGAGGGCCTGCCTCCGGTGGTGCTCGACGCCCGCTGCGTCATCGGCGACGGGGGCGTGCCGGGCGTGGTGGTGCGCGTGCGCAACGCCGCGGGCGAGGCCCTGCCGGGCGTGGAGGTGGAGTTCAACCTGGACCGCAGGACGACGCAGTCGCTGTCCGGCGTGGCGCCGCTGGCGGGCACGGACGTGGTGCTCGCGGTGGTGAGGACGGACGCGGCGGGGGAGGCGCGGACGACGCTGCGCGTGGCGGCCGGCGAGCAGGCCCGCATCCTGGCGCTCACGGTGGACGCCGCGTCGCGGACGCTGGCGCTGTCCTGTGAGGTGGCTCGATGAAGGTCCGGGCCGTGTTCCACAAGGCCACGGGAGTCCCCGTGGCGGGAATGAAGGTGGCGTGGTGGGTCCCCGCGAAGACGGGCACCTTCGAGCTGCGCGACACCGGGGTGACGAACGAGGCGGGCGTGCTGGAGATGGAGGTCAGCAGCGCCACCTTCGGCTCCCACCTCCGGCTGGGCTCCGCCGGGGTGGCCACCTTCCCGGTGAAGATGAGCAGCACCCTCATCGACTACGGGACGATGGTCGTCCTGGAGCCCGCGAGGGAGGACGTGCGCGCCGTGTCCTCCGCCGCGGTGGAGCCCACCCAGGAGCCCGCCCTGGAGCAGGGCACGTCCCTGGTGCTGTCCGACAAGCTGAAGTCGGCGGGCCAGCAGATCGAAGCGGTGCGCGCGTCGCTGACGACGGTGCGGTTGAGCACCGTCCGCGTGCGGTGGATGGAGACGACGCCCGAGGGCGTGACGGAGGCGGAGGCCCAGTTCGTGGAGCAGTCGCCCGCCGCGCCCGAGACGGGCGACGCGCCGGCCCGCGAGGTGCCGGACTTCCGGGGGCTGACGGCCTCGGCGGCCCGGCGGCGCGCGGCGGAGGCGGGGCTGCGGGTGGACCCGATGCCGCTCTTCGTCAAGGAGCCCGGGCAGTGGGGCCGCGTGCTGCGGCAGGTGCCGGAGCCGGGCAAGCCGCTCGCTTCGGGCCCCGTGCAGTTGATCATTGGCCAGGCGATGGAGGGCTGAACCATGGCGGATTCGAATGACGTCCCGCAGTTGGAGGCGCTGAGCGCGCCGCTGGGCGCGTTGATCTCCTCGGTGGGCCGCGGCGTGGCGGAGGCGCAGCGGGAGCTGGACGCGGCGACCATCGAGCGGATCCGCGAGCTCTACGCCTCGGACGAGGACCTGGCGGTGGAGCTGCAGCGCATCGGCTACCGGCCGACCTGGTACCACATCCCCGAGGCCGAGGTGGAGATCGCCGTGGCGCTGTCCATCACCTCGGAGGAGCGGACGCAGGGGCGCACGCGCCTGAAGATGTACGGCGCGCCCCTGGACGCCAGCTACACCAACCGCTTCGCCTACAGCCTGACGGCGCAGTCGCGGCTGAAGTTCCGCGTGGTGCCGGTGCCGCCCTCGCCCCAGGCGGAGGCGCTGGTGGTGGTGCCGGCGGTGGTGGGGAAGACGGTGGGGGACGCGCGGGCGCTGCTGTCCGCCATCGGCGTGCCCCACCGGTTCCCCAGCGGCGCGGCGGACGCCGCCCTGGTCCTCTCGGCCTCGGCCGAGCCGGGGACGCTGCTGCCGCGCGGCACCGAGCTGGTGCTCACCGTGCAGACGACCGGCGGAGGGAAGCTCCCGCCCACCGGAGTCCTCACCCGCTCGCCCGTCCTGGAGACCGTGGCCGCCGAGCCCTTGAAGTGAACGGACGGTCCGTGCCGCGATGGAGGCCCCTGGCGCGATGAGTGACGCCATCGACCTGGAGGCCCTGCTGATGGACCTGCGTGAGTCGCTCGCGCGGGTCCAGGCGCGGCTCGGCGCCGGCCCCATCGTGCTGGGGCCGGTGGAGCTGGAGCTGCACGGCGCGGTCACCGCGGACGGGACGGGGATGCACTTCACCCCCGGAGGCCCCGGCGAGGTGCGGGCCGTGTTCGTCCAGCAGGGCCCCGAGGCGGCACCGCCTTCCGCGCCGGAGCTGCTGGGCCTGACGCGGAGCGCCGCCGTGCGCAAGGCCCGCCTGGCCGGAGCCTCGCTGGAGGTGACGGACGTGCCCTGCCTGTCGCCGGAGCAGGCGGGGCGGGTGTGCTGGCAGCGCCCCGCGGCCGGAGCGCCCCTGACGGAGGGTCACATCGCGGTGGGACTGTACGTTACCGGCTGAGCCGCGCGATTTTTCACGGAGCCCCGGCGCCAACCCCTAGAGTCGGGCCCGATGAGTGCCTCCGCCGACACCCGCGCCCCGCTCGCCGCCCTGCTGCCCAAGCCCGGCGAGCCCCCACTCGACGCCGACGAGATCCTCAACCGCTTCGTGAGCTACGTGGCCACGAACGGCTTGAGCCTGTACTCCGCCCAGGAGGAGGCCATCCTGGAGCTCCTGAGCGACAAGCACCTGTTCCTCAAGACGCCCACGGGCTCCGGCAAGTCGCTGGTGGCCATGGCGCTCCACTTCAAGGCCATGGCCGAGGGCAAGGTGTCGTTCTACACGTGCCCCATCAAGGCGCTGGTGAACGAGAAGTTCTTCGCGCTCTCCAAGGCCTTCGGCCCGGAGAACGTGGGCATGCTGACGGGCGACGCGTCCATCAACCGCGAGGCGCCCATCCTCTGCTGCACGGCGGAGATCCTGTCGAACCTCGCGCTGCGTGACGCGTCCGCGCGCGTGGACGCGGTGGTGATGGACGAGTTCCACTACTACTCCGACAAGGAGCGCGGGGTGGCCTGGCAGATCCCGCTGCTGGCGCTGCCCAAGACGCAGTTCCTGCTGATGTCCGCCACGCTGGGCGACACGCACGTCATCGAGCAGAGCCTGGAGAAGCTCACCGGCCGAGAGGTGGCCACGGTGCGCAGCTCCGAGCGCCCCGTGCCGCTGGACTTCGACTACCGCGAGGTGCCGCTGCACGAGACCATCCAGGACCTCATCGCGCGCGGGAAGTACCCCGTCTACCTGGTGAACTTCACGCAGCGGGCCGCGGCCGAGCAGGCGCAGAACCTGATGTCCGTGGACTTCAACACCAAGGAAGAGAAGGAGGAGATCCGCCAGGCGCTGCTGGACGCCCCCTTCGATACGCCCTACGGCAAGGACTTCCAGCGCTTCCTGCGCCACGGCATCGGCATGCACCACGCGGGCCTGCTGCCCAAGTACCGCCTGCTGGTGGAGAAGCTGGCGCAGCAGGGCCTGCTCAAGGTCATCAGCGGCACGGACACGCTGGGCGTGGGCGTGAACATCCCCATCCGCACGGTGCTCTTCACGCAGTTGTTCAAGTTCAACGGCGAGAAGCTGGCGACCTTGAGCGTGCGCGACTTCAAGCAGATCGCCGGCCGTGCGGGCCGCAAGGGCTTCGACACCGAGGGCAGCGTGGTGGCGCAGGCCCCGGAGTACATGATTGAGAACATCCGCCAGGCGGCGAAGGAGGCCGCGGGCAAGAAGAAGTCCCCCAAGGCGAAGCCGCCGCAGAAGGGCTTCGTGCAGTACGACAAGAGCACCTTCGAGCGGCTCCAGAACGGCCTGCCGGAGCCGCTGGAGTCGCGCTTCGACGTGACCCACGGCCTGCTGCTCAACCTGCTCCAGAGCGACAAGACGGAGGGCAGCGGCGGCTACCGGCGGCTGGTGCAGTTGGTGATGCGCTCGCACAGCTCCGACTACACGAAGAAGAAGATCCTGAAGGACGCGGCGATGTACTTCCGCACGCTGCGCGAAGCGGGCATCGTCAAGGTGGTGCAGTGGGAGAAGCACTCGGCGACGGTGGAGGTGGCGGAGGACCTGCAGCGCGACTTCAGCCTCAACCACACGCTGTCCCTGTACCTGCACGAGACGCTGGAGCTGTTGGACCCCACGCTGGACACGTACGCGCTGGACGTCGTCACGCTGGTGGAGTCCATCCTGGAGAACCCGGAGGTGGTGCTGTACGCGCAGTTGCACCAGTTGAAGGGGGAGAAGATCCAGGAGATGAAGGCGCGGGGCGTGGAGTACGACGACCGCATGGAGGAGCTGGAGAAGCTGGAGTGGCCCAAGCCCAACCGTGAGTTCATCTACGGCACCTTCAACGCCTTCGCGAAGAAGCACCCGTGGGTGGGCGAGGAGAACATCCGGCCCAAGTCCATCGTCCGGGACATGTTCGAGCGCTTCATGTCCTTCCACGACTACGTGCGCGAGTACGGCCTCCAGCGCAGCGAGGGCGTGCTGCTGCGCTACGTGGGGGACGTCTACAAGTCGCTGGTGCAGACGGTGCCGGAGAAGTTCCGCAACGAGGACCTGGACGACATCATCGACCACCTGCGCGCGACGCTGCGTCAGGTGGACTCCAGCCTCCTGGACGAGTGGGAGCGGATGCGCAACCCGGAGGCCCCCATCGAAGTGAAGCCGGTGGTGGACCTCAAGCCCAAGGAGCTCACGGAGGACCCCAAGGCCTTCGCCGCGCGCGTGCGCGAGGAGCTGCACCGGCTGCTGCGCGCGCTGGGCCAGCGCCGCTACCTGGACGCGCTGGGCATGCTGGACAACGCGCTGGGCGAGTGGACCGCGCCGAAGCTCGAGCAGGCCATGGCGCCGTACTTCGAGGAGCACAAGCTGGTGGTGCTCACGCCCCAGGCGCGCAAGCCGGCGAACACGCAGCTCAAGGAGTCCGGTACGCGCCAGTGGGAGGCCCAGCAGCGCATCATGGACCCCGAGGGCCATGGGGACTGGGTCATCGACTGTGAGATTGACCTGCGCGGCCGGCGCATGGACGACGGCCCCATCCTGATGCTGCGCCGCATTGGCGGCATGGCCGCCTGGTCGTAGGGCGTATCAGGCGGGCGGCGGCTTGGTGATTCCGGAGCCTTGGGCCGCCTCGCGCACGGTGCGGGCGGCGACCTCCACCTCCGCGAGGATGCGGCGCGCGTGCTGGAGCAGGGCCTCGCCGGTGGGCAGCAGGCGCATGCCCTTGGGGACGCGCTCGAAGAGGGGCGTGCCCAGCTCATCCTCCAGGGCGAGGATGTGACGGCTGAGCGGCGGCTGGGTGAGGTGCAGCCGGCGCGCGGCCCGGCCCACGTGGCCCTCTTCCGCCACCGCGACGAAGGACTGGAGGTGCGTGATGCTCACGCGCGGGAGGCTAGCGCGAGTCGTGCGCGCCGTGCACGCGGGCCGCGTGATGCCAGAACAGCATTGGACGTTCCGGACGGGCGGGTGCCACCTTGCCCGGCATGGGCATCCCTCTCTTCAAGGGCAGTGAAGTGGAACGGCTGCGGCTGGCGGGCCGCGCGGCGGCGGGCACACTGGAGCACGTGGCCTCCCGGCTCCAGCCGGGCGTGACGACGGCGGACATCGACACCTGGGTTCGCGAGGACACGGCCCGGCGCGGAGGCACCCCGAGCCAACTGGGCTACAAGGGCTATCCGGCCACGGTGTGCACCAGCCGCAACCACGTGGTGTGCCATGGCGTCCCGCGCGCGGATGAGGTGCTGAAGCCCGGCGACATCGTCAACGTGGACGTGACGACGCACCTGGACGGCTTCCACGGCGACACGTCCGCCACGTTCATGATTGGCGAGGTCTCCGCGGACGCGAAGCACGTCGTGGACGTGGCGCGGCGCTGCCGGGACGTGGGCGTGTCCGTGGTGCGGCACGGCGCGCGGCTGGGGGACATTGGCGCGGCGGTGATGGCGCTGGCGAAGGCGGAGGGGTGCAGCGTGGTGGAGGAGTTCGGGGGCCACGGCATCGGCAGGCAGATGCATGGGGAGCCGCACGTGCCGCACGTGGCCAGGGCGGGCACGGGCATCACGCTGAAGTCGGGGATGGTCATCACCATCGAGCCGATGATCAACCTGGGGCGGCCGGACATCCGGATGATGCCGGACGGGTGGACCGTCGTGACCGCGGACGGCAGCCTGTCCGCGCAGTTCGAGCACACCGTGCTCGTCACCCGCGACGGCTGCGAGATCCTCACCCCCAGCGAGCTGTCCCTGCACATCCCCGTGAGCCATCCGAAAAGCTGATGGCTCATCGCTTCTGACATCTGGTGTCCGCAGGCAGCCAGGCGCATCTCCTGGCGAATGGAAACGCCTCCACCGCTCCCTGTTGTCCGTCCCCGGGCCTGGACGGCAGGGCATGTCGTGATGCCGCTCGGCGCGGCGCTCTGCCTGCTGCCTTCCGTCTCCACCGGAGTGGCGCTGCTCGCGGGGCTGTGCGTGGCCCTGACCGTGGGGAATCCGTTCGCGGGGAAGACGCGAGCCCTGACGCCCCGGCTGTTGTCCCTGGCGGTGGTGGGGCTGGGCGCGGGCATGGACCTGCGCACGGTGCTCGCCGCGGGGCGTGAGGGGCTGGGCTACACGGTGGTGGGCATCGCGCTGTGTTTGACGCTGGGCGTGGGGCTCGCCCGGCTGCTGGGCGTGCCTCGCGTGACGGGGCTGCTCATCAGCGTGGGCACGGCCATCTGCGGTGGGAGCGCCATCGCGGCGGTGGTGCCGGTGCTGCGGCCCCAGGAGCATGAGACGTCGGTGGCCCTGGGGACGGTGTTCCTGCTCAATGCCGTGGCGCTGTTCGTCTTCCCCGTCGTGGGGCACGCGGTGGGGCTGACGCCGCACCAGTTCGGACTGTGGTGCGCGATGGCCATCCACGACACCAGCTCCGTGGTGGGCGCGGCGTTGCGCTACGGCCCGGAGGCGCTGGCGGTGGCCACGCCCGTGAAGCTGGCGCGGGCCCTGTGGATCCTCCCGCTGACGGTGGGCCTGGCCGCGTGGCGGCGGCGCGAGGGCCACACGGTGACGGGCCGGGTGCGCCGGCCGTGGTTCATCGCCGGGTTCCTCGGCGCGGCGGCGATCGTGACGGTGTTCCCGTCGCTCGCACCGGTGGGGCAGGGCGTGGCGGCCGTCGCCCGGCAGGTGCTCGTGGTGACGCTGTTCCTGCTGGGAGCGGGGCTGACGCGCGAGACGTTGAAGGCCGTGGGCCTCCGTCCGCTCGCGCAGGCGGTGGTGCTGTGGCTGATCGTGGCGGGCCTGTGCCTGGGCGCGCTGCTCCTGGGCTGGGCGTGAGCCTCCGGCTCAGGGCAGCAGCACGGGGGGCGTGGCGCGGGCATGGCGCAGGAAGCGGCCCGCGGCTCCGGATGGCTCGGCCACGGGCAGGGCCCAGGAGAAGGCTCGCGGGATTCGCAGCCCCGGGACGGGCAGCACCTGGAAGCGGCCCTGGGACAGCTCGCCGTCGATGCTCCAGCGGGACAACAGCGCCACGCCCAGGCCCAGGGACACGGCCCGCTTGATCGCCTCGGTGCTGCCCAACTGGAGGTCGCCGCGTCGCGGCCCCTTGCGCACGCCCGCCTTGCGCAGGGCCCTATCCAACACGGCGCGCGTGCCGGAGCCCTGCTCCCGCCACAAGAGCGGCACCTCCCGCAGCGCCTCCATGGTGCGGATCCGCGACCACTCGGCCGGCCCCTGGGACGAGACGACCGGCACCAGCTCGTCATCCAGGTAGCGCTCCAGCCGGATGCCGGGCGCCCTCGCGTGGCCCTCCACCAGCCCGAGCGGTACCCGGCCCTCCGACAGCCACGTCAGCACGTCGCGCGTATTGCCTACTTCCAGACGGACCTGGAGCTCGCGGTGCGTCCGCAGGAAGGACGCCAGCAGGCCCGGCACGATGGCGTTGGCCACGGTGGTGCTCGCCGCCAGCGCCAGCTCTCCCGTGAGCGTCTCCCCCGCCGCGATGGCGAGCGCCGCCTCGTCCAGCAGGCCGTGGATGCGCTGGGCATAGTCGAAGAGCACGCGCCCCGCCGCGTTCAGCCGCACCCCGCGTGCCGTGCGCACGAGGAGCGGTTGGCCGCAGTCCGCCTCCAGTTGCCGGACCTGCGCGGTGACCGCGGGCTGCGACAGGTGGAGCAGGCGCGAGGCGGCGGAGATCTGCCCGGTCGAGGCGACGACGCGGAAGGTTTCGAGCCTGCGGGGGTCGACGAACAAGGCCGTCATCCTAGACGAGACGCGAAAGAGGGGGCGCCCGCATCGCTGGGTGTTGAGAAGGGGGCGCTTGCGTCCGCCTGCCCGGCCGGGCAGGCGGTGGTTCTCGTTGGAAGCGTCAGGGCCTTTGATAGGTTGCCGCCCCATGAAGAAGATTTTGGTCGCGCTCCTCGTGCTCATCGTCCTGGCGGTCGCGGGTGCAGGCGGCGTGTTCATGCACTTCCAGAACGCCACCACCGCGCCGCACGCGGCGGCGGATCCGGCGCCCAGGGAGTTCGTGGTGAAGAAGGGCGCGTCCGCGCGCTCGCTGGGCCAGCAGCTCCAGGCCCAGGGCTTCCTGGACGACCCCAACGTCTGGCGCTTCCACCTGTGGCGCCGGGGCAGCCTCAACGTGAAGGCCGGCCGCTTCATGCTCAGCCCCACCGCCTCCGTGGCGGAGCTCGCCAACGCCCTGGAAGGCCAGCCGCTGCCGGAGGACGTGCCCTTCGCGATGATCGAAGGCTGGCGCCTGCGCGACACCGACCAGGTGCTCGCCGCCCAGGGGCTCATCAAGCCCGGGGAGTACATCGCCGCGGCCAGCCAGCCGGGCCGCTTCGCCGCGCCGTTCCCGCTGCCCACGCGCAGCCTGGAGGGCTACCTCTACCCGGAGACGTACGGAATCATCGCGGCCAACTTCAAGGTGGAGTCCTTCATCCAGCGGCAGATCGACACCTTCCGCGCGCGCTTCTACGACGAGCACAAGGAGGAGATCGCCAAGAGCGGCCGGTCGCTGCACGACATCGTCGTGATGGCTTCCATGCTGGAGCGCGAGGAGCCCGTGCCCTCCCAGCGCGCGCTCGTCGCGGGCATCCTCTGGAAGCGCGTGGACAAGGGCTTCCCGCTGGGCGTGGACGCCACCAGCCGCTACGAGCTGGCGGAGTGGAACGACCGCAAGGCGTTCCTCAAGCGGCTGCGGGACAACTCGGATCCGTGGAACTCGCGCACCCGCGCGGGCCTGCCGCCGGGCCCCATTGGCGCGCCCACGGTGGACTCGCTGCTCGCCGCGCTGCGGCCGGTGAAGAGCGACTACTGGTACTACCTGCACGACGCGCAGAAGGTCCTGCACCCGTCGCGCAACGCGCAGGAGCACGAGGCGCTCCGCGCCAAGTACAACGTGTACTGAGGCGCCACCATGACGTCCCCCCTCCTGGACCCGAGCCGCGTCTCCACGCCCCCCGCCGGCGCGGAGGCCGGCTTGCGAGAGGAGGTGGCCTTCCTGCGTCAGGAGACCGAGCGGCTGCGCCGGCTGCTGGAGACCGCGGCGCAGGTCACCTGGTCGACGGACCCCGCCAGGGAGGCGCTGACGCCCGTCTCCGCCTCGTGGACGGCCTTCACCGGCCAGACGCCGGAGCAGATGCGCGACCAGGGGTGGCTCCTCGCCCTGCACCCGGATGACCGGGCCGGGGCGCTGGCGGCGTGGGAGCGGGCCAGGGCGGGGCCGTCGCTCTTCTCCACGCGCTACCGGCTGCGGCGCGCGGATGGCGCGTACGTGTGGATGCTCGTCCGGGCCACGCCCATACCGGGGCCGGATGGCGCCGTGAGTGAATGGGTGGGCACCTGCGTCGACATCCAGGCGCAGGTCCTGGGCGAGCAGCGCTCCGCGTTCCTCGCGCGGGCCAGCGAGCTGTTCGCGTCGTCGCTGGAGGCCTCCGCCACGCTGGCGTCGCTGGCGAACCTGTCGGTGTCGGCGCTCGCGGACTGGTGCATCGTGGACGTGCTGCACCCGGACGGCCACTTCGAGCGCGCCCAGGTGGTGACGGCGGACCCCTCCCAGGCGCAGCTCGCGGCCGCCGTGCAGCGGCTGGCGCCGGTGCCCCAGGAGCCGCCCGTCTATCCTCCCGCGGTGGCGCTGGCGACGGGCCAGTCCACCCTGGTGCCGGAGGTCACGGAGGCGGTGATGCGCTCCGTGGCGCAGGACGCGGACCACCTGGAGACGATGCGCCGGGTGGGCATCCGCTCGCTGCTCACCGTGCCGCTCCTGGCCCGCGGCCACATCCTGGGCGCGCTGTCCTTCCTGGTCACCACCTCCAGCCGCCGGTATGGCGACGAGGATCTGCGCTTCGCCCAGGAGCTGGCGAACGTGGCCGCGCTCGCGGTGGACAACGCGCGGCTGCTCCAGGGCGCGCGCGAGGCCATCCGCCTGCGCGACGAGTTCCTCTCCATCGCGAGCCACGAGCTGAAGACGCCGCTCACGCCGCTGAGCCTGAAGCTCCAGGCGCTGTCGCGCGCGGTGAAGTCGCATCCGGACTCGCCGCTGGCCCCGGTCATCCAGGCCCACGTGGAGACGGGACACCGCCAGGTCCGCCGGCTCACGGAGCTGATGAACGACCTGCTGGACGTGTCCCGCATCAGCGCCGGCACCTTCCGTTTGCAGCGCGAGGACGTGGACGTCGCGGAGGTGGTGCGCGAGGTGGCCGCGAGCTTCGCGCCCCGGTTCGCCCTGGAGCACTGCGACTTCCAGGTGGAGGCCCCGGAGTCGGTGCGCGGCAGCTTCGACCGGGCGCGGCTGGCGCAGGTGTTGGATCACCTGCTGGACAACGCCCTCAAGTACGGCGCCGGGACGCCGGTGTCCGTGCGGCTGGTGGCGGACGGGCCCGTGGCGCGGCTCACGGTGCGGGACGGGGGCATCGGCGTCCCGCCGGAGCAGCGGCCCCGCCTCTTCGAGCGCTACGGCCGCGCGGTGTCCGAGCGCCACTATGGCGGCCTGGGACTGGGGCTCTACCTCACCCGCACCATCGTGGAGGCCGAGGGCGGGTGCGTGTCCCTGGAGAGCCGCCTGGGCGAGGGCGCGGCGTTCACGGTGGAGCTGCCGCTCACGCGGTCCTGAGCCGCTACGGCGCGCTCGTGCCGGGCGGCTCGGGCGACGTCTGGAACATGCCCGCGAGGATGCGCTCGGCCGCGTCCGCGAGCAGGTCCCGGGCCATGCGCGTCTCCTCGCCGAAGATGCCGCGCGACGTGTTCGCGTCCAGCACGTGCGTGGCCAGCAGCGCGAACGCGGAGGGCTCGTCGAACGTCGCCTCCGACGACAGCACGCGCTTGCCGGGCTGTTGATCCTCTTCGTGGAAGCGCCCCTCCCACGTGTCGCCCAGGGTGATGGAGAAGTACTGCGCCGCCACGTTGCCGGGCCGCGACATGTGCGACGCGGCCACCACGGCGCGCAACTGGCCGCGCTCGTCCCCGGTCATCTCGCGTTTCCACGCCTCGACCGAGGCGTGCATGGTGTCGATCTGATCCCTCGCCGCGTCCTCGGCGTTCTTCAGGAGGTCCGGCACCCGGGCGTGGATGAACTCGGAGAGCTCCGCCTGCGTCACCCGGTCCGCCGCCAGCACGCCGTCCACGAGCGCGAGCGACGCGTCGAGCAGGCGCTGCTGCCGCGCCAGCGCCTCGGCCGGAAGCCCCCGGCCCTCCAGGCTCGCGCGGGAGGCGGTGATGAGGCCGCGCAGGGTGAGGAGCCGCGTGCGCGTGTCGTCATCGAGCGCGCCCTTGCCGGCGAGCAGGACGTGGAGCGCGAGCGGCACGTGGGTGACGGCCTTGTACACGTGGTAGCGGCGCGTGCGCGCGGGCGCCTCGAAGCGCTGGCCGCCCTTGCGAAGGATGAGCACGTCGTCGATCTGCGCGATGACGGGCCCCATGCGGGACAGCACGGCGTCACGGCGCGCGGCGTACGCGTCGCGGAACGCCTGGTTGAGCACGGAGATCGGATCCGCGGGCTCGAGCGCCACGCTTCGCGCGACCTCGGACGGCGGCTCGGGAGGAGGGGAAGGGGAGGCGGGACCAGCCACGGGGCACTCGGCCATGGCGCGCACCGTAGCGTCCCGCGCGCGCCCGTCATCCCCGGCCTCGCGCCGGTGTCCGGATTCCTGCAACCCGGACGCGAAAGGCCGGCCCCGCGGCGAAGCGGAGGCCGGCCTTCCTTCACGGCTCAGCGGTGACGGCGGTCAGGTGCTCAGTCGACCGGACGCACCTGGACCTGCATCACGGTGTCGCTCTTGTTCACCGACAGCACCTCGATGATGGTGCCCGTCTTCGGGACCTTCACGCCGGCGTACGGCTGCGTGGCGTACCAGAAGGTGTTGGTGTCGTTGAACACCGGCACCGCGGGCTGCGAGGGGTACTCGCTGCGCGGGAAGCCGTTGGGCTTGAGCGACAGCGGGAAGCTGGGGTCCAGGCCGAACGTCGCGTCGTGCGTCTGCACGCGGCCGGACCAGTAGCGGCCGTCGCTGCGCTGCAGGGGCTGCGGGCGCGAGTCGATGGGCAGGATGCGGCCCTCGCCCGGGTGCTGCGACACGTTGTTGTTCGACTGGGAGGTGTCCCAGTAGGTGACGAGCAGGCCGGGGTTGTACGAGTAGCGCTCCGCCCAGTCATACAGACCGTCCGCGCTGAAGCCGAAGTTGTACGGGCCCGTGGCCAGCCCCTCGTCGTAGCCGCGGAACTGGCGCCACTCGGCGATGTAGTAGTTGTCGTAGAGGGTGTGGGTGCCGTCCGTCACGAAGAACGTCGACTTGTCCCACCACTTGTGGCCCCACTCACCGTCGTCGCCAAAGACGTAGGTGTTCTTCGCCCACAACTGCACGGCGTCCACCAGGAAGCCGGCCTGGAAGTAGGCCGCGTCCGTCTTGTAGCGGATGCGCAGCGTGACCTTCTTGCCCGCGTACGAGGACAGGTCGAACGACAGCGGCACCCAGCCCGTGGACGTGCCGGTGATGCCGTTGCCCAGGTTGTTGCCGTACGGGTTGCTGGTGCGGCTCACCGGGCTGGGCAGGTTGACGAACGAGCCCCCCTCCTCGGCGATGGAGACGTAGGCGTAGTCCCAGTCCTCCTCGATGTCGAACCACGTCTGGAAGGAGAAGGTGATGGGCGTCTTGCTCGGCAGCTTCACCGTCTTCTCCAGCACGCGGTCCAGGTTGTTGCCCTGGCCGCCCTGCCACATGCCCTGGCCCTCGAAGGGGGCGGTGGTGGGCTGCAGCACGGGCTTGCCGGGCAGCTTCACCACGAGCGCCTGCTTCGCGTTCTGCGAGGTGACCTCCGCGGGGCCCAGCCGGTGGTACGAGTACAGGCCCGCGTCCGTGGTGGCGTAGTCCAGCCAGCCCAACTGCAGCTTGTCCCAGGCGAAGAAGTCACCCGGACGGCTGCCGATGTCCGTGGTGCCGTCGTTCAGGTACGAGCCGGAGGACATGATGGTCCAGAAGCCCGTCCCGTTGTCCGCCGCGTTCGTCGTGTCGTAGTGGTCCGGCAGGCCCAGGTCGTGGCCGTACTCGTGCGCGAACACGCCCAGTCCGCCGTTCTCCGGCTGGATGGTGTAGTCGCCCACCCACTTGTCCACGCCTGTCCCGAAGCGCGCGCCGCCGTTCTGGTTGTACGCGGGACCCGCGCCATCCGGGCCCAGGCCCGTGCTGTACGCGTACCAGCGGTGGCTCCACACCGCGTTCGGACCCTGCGCGCCGCCGCCGACCTCCTCACCCATGCCGGCGTGGACGATCTGGAAGTGGTCGATGTAGCCGTCCGGCTCGTCGAAGTTGCCGTCGCCGTCGTAGTCGTACCGGTCCCACGTGTCGAACGTGTCCAGGTACGCCTTGATCTCCGCGGGCGTCTTGCCGGCGGCCTGCTGCGCGTGGGTCCACGCCTTGATGGCGTCGCTGATGAGCGGCCACACGGAGTTGGAGCAACTGGAGCTGCCGCACAGGTTGTTGCCGTAGCGCGCGGCGTTGTAGGGCACCTTCACCCACTCGGACACCGCGCCGGACACGGCGTAGCGGCCGGAGGACGCGGCCTTGTAGAAGTTCGCCACCGAGTCCGCGCCCGGAGTGGTGTCGAAGTAGAGCTTCTCGAAGTGCTCGCGGTTGTAGTCCGGCTGCCAGATGGTGGTGTTGTCCACCGAGCGGTCCGGGGCCGGAATCTCGTTGTGCAGCGGGCCGGGGATGTCGCCGCCCGGGTTGGTGGTCGGGTTGCCGAACACCGGGTGGATCTGCGTGCCGTACTCCACCAGGATGACGAAGATGCGGTCCGTGCGCTGCAGCTCCAGCTCCACGAACTTGCCGTTGGCCAGCTTCTGCACGCGGCCGGGCTGACCGCGACCCTCCAGGCGCTGCTGCAGCGCCTGCGCCTTCAGCTCCTTCTGCTGCTCCCCCAGACGGTGGGGCAGGTCATCCGTGATGTCCTGGACCACGGACTTGCGCAGCGACGCCGACGGCGGGGCGATGTCCGGTTGCGGCTTCTCGTACCACGCGCGCTCCGCGTACGCGGACGGCGCCGCGAGCGCGAGCAGGCCCACGGCCAGCCAAGACGGGTTTTTCCGCATTGCCACTCCTTAGGGTCAGGTCAGACATCCCGGCGGGGTCCGGGATTGCCCACTTTTTAGTGGAAGGCTCGTCCCCTTGGGAAGACCGGGTAGTTGAATTTTTACTGCAAGGACGGAGTGAGTCATCCGTCCGCTGGCGGTCGGAAATCCGAGAATGGGTAGGGGCGGTGGGGGGCCAAAGGACTACGGTTCCGGTCCGTGATGGCGCGTACACGTCCCGTGGATCCCCCGCTGCGGCGGGATGTCCGGCTCTTGGGCCGGCTGTTGGGTGAGGTGTTGGTGGAACAGGAGGGGCAGGCCCTGTTCGACAAGGAGGAGGAGGTCCGCCACCTGGCCATCCAGCGCCGGCGGGGGCCGGTGGCCGGACGACGCGCCGCGGCGGCGGAGCTGGCGGCGGTGTTGCGGCGGCTGCCGTCGGAGCAGGTGGAGCCGGTGCTGCGCGCCTTCTCCGTCTACTTCCAGTTGGTGAACCTGGCCGAGCAGCACCACCGCATCCGCCGCGCGCGGGCCCACGCGAGCCCCACCTCCGCCCGGCCCCAGAAGGGGTCGCTGGAGGCGACGCTGCTGACGCTGAAGGCCGCGGGCGTCAGCGCCGACAAGGTGCGTGAGACGCTGGGGACGCTGAAGGTGACGCTGACGTTCACCGCGCACCCGACCCAGGCGGTGCGCCGCACGCTGCTGGAGAAGCTCTACCGGCTGGCGCAGTTGTTGGAAGAGCGCGACCGCTGCGCGCTCACCCCGCGCGAGTCCGCCGCGAACCTCACGGCCATGCGCGAGGAGATCACCGCGCTGTGGCAGACGGACGAGCTGCGCCGCGAGCGCCCCACGGTGGGCGACGAGGTGAAGAACGTCCACTGGTACGTGGAGGAGATGCTGTCGGAGCCGGTGGCCCGGCTGCCGGAGGCGCTGGACTGGGCCTTCGAGCGCGCCTACGGCGAGCCCCTGGGCGCGCTGGACACGCCCGTGCGCGTGCATTCGTGGGTGGGCGGCGACATGGACGGCAACCCGCTGGTGACCCCGGAGGTGTTCGCGGACACGCTGCGCGCGCACCGCGCCCGGGGGCTGCGGCTGCTGTTGCGCGACGTGGAGCGGCTGGGCGGGATGCTGTCGCAGTCGGAGCGGCACGCGCGCCCCACGCAGGAGCTGGAGCGCTCGCTGGACGAGGACGCGAAGGCGCTGCCGGAGGTGGCCAGGCAGCAGGGGCCGCGCACGCTGGGTGAGCCGTGGCGCCGCAAGCTGCGCTTCATGGAGGAGCGGCTGACGCTGGCGCTGGAGCACGTGCTGGCGCGGCGCGAGGGGAGGGAGTCCACGCTGCCGGCCGGGGCGTACCGTTCACCGGAGGCGCTGGGGGATGACCTGGCGGTGCTGGAGCGGTCGCTCTTCGCGGCGAGAGCGGAGCACGCGGGCCTGCGCGAGGTGCGCCGCATGTCCGAGCGCGTCCGCGCGCTGGGCCTGGGCCTGGGCGAGCTGGAGGTGCGGGCCCCCGCGGAGGACGCGGTGAGCGCGGCGGCGTCCTTCCACGGCGGACCGGCCCCCACCGAAGGCGGCAAGCGGCTTCTGGAGGTGCTGGCGAAGCTGCGCGAGGGCCAGGACGAGGGCGGCGAGTCCGTCTGCCGCACGCTCATCCTCTCCATGGCCTCCACCGCGGACGACGTGCTGGCGGCCTTCCAGTGCCTGAAGCACGCGGGGCTCTGGGACAAGGCGCGGCAGTGCGCCACCGTGGACGTGGCGCCCCTCTTCGAGCAGTTGGGCGCGCTGGACGGCGGGCCGGACGTGCTGCGCCAGCTCTTCGCGCACCCGGAGTACCGCCAGCACCTGAAGGGCCGCGGGGTGCAGGAGGTGATGGTGGGCTACAGCGACTCCGGCAAGGAGGTGGGACTGCTCGCCGCGAGCGCCGCGCTGTACCGCGCCCAGGTGGCGCTCACCCAGGTGGCGGATGAGCACGACGTGCCCCTGCGCCTGTTCCACGGCCGAGGGGAGACGGTGGCGCGCGGCGGCGGCCCCGCCCAGACGGCCATCCTCGCGCTGCCGCCGGGCACGGTGGCCGGCGCCTACAAGGCCACCGAACAGGGCGAGGCGATGGACCACAAGTACGCGCGCCCGGAGCTCACCCAGCGCACGCTGGAGCTGGTGGTGGGCGGCGTGCTGCTGCACACGCTGGACGCGCAGCCGCGCCCGTCGCCGGAGGACGAGTCCGCCTTCCGCGCCGCCTTCGACGCGCTGGCGGAGTCCGGCCGCAAGGCGTACCGCGCGCTCGTCTGGGAGGACCCGCGCTTCGTGGAGTTCTTCATGAAGGGCACGCCGGTGGATGAAATCTCCGCGCTGCCCATCGGCTCGCGCCCCAGCAAGCGCAAGGCGGGCGGGCTGGACACGCTGCGCGCCATCCCCTGGAGCTTCGCGTGGACGCAGACGCGCGCCATCCTCCCGGCCTGGTACGGCGTGGGCAGCGCGCTGGAGGAGTCCGCGGCCACGCCGGAGGGCGCGGCGCTCCTGCAGCGCATGTACAAGGAGTGGCCCTTCTTCCGCGCGGTCATCGACAACGTGACCATGGTGCTGGCCAAGACGGACATGGCCATCGCGGCGCGGTACGCGAAGCTGGCCCCCGCGGCCACGCGGCCCCTGTGGCTGCGCATCCAGCAGGAGCACTCGCGCACGCGCCGCGCGGTGAAGTCGCTCACGGGCGAGGCGAAGCTTCTGGACAACAACCCGCAGCTCCAGCGGAGCATCGCGCTGCGCAACCCCTACGTGGACCCCATGTCCTTCCTCCAGGTGGAGCTGCTCAAGCGCAAGCGGGACGGGGACGCGGAGTGCGACCGGCCGCTCCTCCTGGCGCTCAACGGCATCGCTGCGGGCATGCGGAACACCGGTTAGAGAAGAGACCATGGCCCAGGAGACGTTCGTCGTGGAGGAGATCAACCCCAAGCACGGCTTCGCGCGCGTGCGCCCGGAAGAGGGCACGGGGTTGTTGCACACCGCCCTCTATCCGGATCCGGAGTTCACCCAGGCGCCGCCCTTCCAGCTCCGCAAGGGGGACCGGGTGACGGGCCTTCGCCGGGGCCAGACTGTGTCGGAGGTGGCCTGGCTCGAGCGCGTGGAGCCGCCCTGGGAAGAGGTGGAGCGCGTGGCGGAGCTGCTCGCGCTCCTGGAGCGCTGGGAGATCCGCGTCCCCCACGAGGCCCGCGTCCTGGCCGAGCACGCCTGGCGCGACAGCAAGGACAACCCGCTGCGCGACGAGCTCCAGGCGCAGTTGCCCACCTTCTTCGACCTGGAGGGCGCCCACCCCTTCGAGGACCCCACGCTGCTGGAGCGCCTGTCCGCCGCCATGCAGCCGTACCTGCCGGGGTTCGCCCTCCAGCCGGTGCAGGGCCAGCCCGCGGTGCGCGTGGAGCCCGGCGCCGTGGAGGTCCAGGCGGGCGTGGGGAGCTGGGACGTGCCCCAGCCCACCTTCGCCCCGATGATCGCGGAGGTGAACGCGAGGCTCGCCGCCGCCGGAGCCCCCGTGCGATGGGTGCCCACGCGCGAGGACTGGATGCTCGCGCCGCCCGCGCTGGCCGCGCTCCTCCAGAAGCACGGCCTGCTCGAAGCCGCCGCGCCCTCCGCCTGAGGGAAGGGGCCTCCGCCGCGCTGTGTCACAAGGCGGTGTGAGGTCAAAGCATTGTCTGGTACAGGACGGAGACCCGCATGCGTCTCCGTCACCTCGCGCCCCTCCTCCTGGGTCTCCTCGTCCTCGCCGGGGCCGGCTGTGAGCCCGCCCCCGAGCGGCGGCTGAACGAAGCCGAGCTCCCCCCGCCCTCCGGTCCACGTGTCACCCTCGACGGGCACGACCCGGACACGCACCGGCTGTTCGGCACGGTGTCGAGCGACGCCGGCGCCTCACGGGTGCAGGTGTTCGAGGACGGGCGCTTCCTGGGCCACGCCGACATCGACGGTGTCCGCTGGAGCCTGCCCTGGTGGCCGGGCCCGCGCGCGCTGGGGCTGGAGGTGGTGGCTCGCGACAGGCGGGGCTCCGAGGCGCGGGCCCGCGTCGACTTCCAGCACCTGACGTTCGACGCGCGGCCCGGGCTCTACCAGCCGGAGACGCTGCTGGCGTTGCCCACGGCCCGGGGGCTGCGGACGTACTTCACGCGGGACGGCTCCACGCCCACGCCCGCGTCGTCGCGCTACACCGCGCCCATCGCGCTGCTCGCGCGCTCCACGCCTCCGGCGCGGTGGTCCTTCGTCCCCACGACGCCGCTGGACGCGGTGGAGGCCTTGCGGTGGGTCGCGCCGCTGGAGGAGCCGCCCCAGGTCGCGGTGGTGCGCTACCGGCAGTTCGCGGGCGCGGAGCCGGCGGGCCCGGTCCGCACGCGCACGTTCGTCATCGGCCGGGCGCCGTACTCGCTGCCGGTGCTGTCGCTCGTCACCGACGCGGCGAACTTCTTCGACCCGGCGAAGGGCATCTACGTCCCCGGCCTCCTCGCCGAGGCCCGGCCTGACGACCCATTCGCGGCCAACTACCTGCGGAACGGCAAGGAGTGGGAGCGGCCCGTCCACGTGGAGTGGTTCGAGACGTCCGGCGAGCGCGTGTTCGACCAGGACGCGGGCGTGCGCATCCACGGCACGGGCAGCGCGGTGATGCCGCAGAAGAGCCTGCGGCTGTACGCGAAGGAGGACTACGGCCCGAAGACGTTCGCGGGCCCGGTGTTCCCCGTCTCCCCGGTGACGGAGTTCACCCGGCTGCTGGTGCGCACGTCCGGACAGGACCAGGGCATCACCAAGCTGCGCGACTGCGTGCTGCAGGGCCTGCTGGCGGAGACGCGGCTCGCGCTCCAGGCCTGCCGTCCCACGCTCGTGTTCCTCAACGGCGAGTACTGGGGCTTGCACGAACTACGCGAGCGCCTGGACGAGTACTACCTGGCGTCGCACTACGGCGTGGACCGCAAGAAGGCCGTCATCCTGGAGGGCTCCGGGGTCCTGGACGTGGGGGAGGAGGGGGACGAGCAGCCCTACCAGGAGCTCATCGACTACGTGGCGACGCACGACCTGGCGGTGCCGGAGCACTCCGCCTGGGTGCGCGCGCGCATGGACGTGGAGGACTTCATCGACTACCAGGTCGCGCAGCTCTACCTGGGCAACACGGACTGGCCGCACAACAACGTGAAGTTCTGGCGGCTGCGCACGAAGGAGCCCGAGCCGGACGCGCCCCATGGACACGACGGCCGCTGGCGCTGGCTCGTGTACGACCTGGACGTCGCCCTGGTCCACGGCCCGGCCCAGGACAGCCTGGGGCGCGTGCTGGACGGCACGTCGGACGTGGCGCCCTGGTCCACGCTGCTCTTGAGGGGGCTGCTCCAGTCGCCGGAGTTCAAGGCCCGCTTCGTCGAGCGCTTCCTCTGGCACGCCGAGCACACGTTCGCTCCGGAGCGGGTGACGGCGGCGCTGGACGCGGCGGTGGAGGCGCTCGAACTGGAGATGCCCGGCCAGGTGGCGCGCTGGAGCCAGCCGGCCTCCATGGCGGGGTGGCGCGCGAACCTCCTGGACCTGCGGGAGACGCTGCGTCAGCGGCCGGCGTTCATGCGCCGGCTGCTGGAGCAGTACCTGGGGCCTCAGTAGCCGTAGGAGCCGCTGCGCACGTCCACCAGCCGGCCGTCGCGGAAGATGGCCACCTGCATCAGCCGGTGGGGCCCGAAGTTGTAGGTCCACTCCTCCACGGTCGTGGAGGTCGTGACCTCCGTGGAGGCCTCGCCGTAGCGCGTCCGGTCCCGCGTCCCTTCCTTGACCTTCTGGGTCACGTACTCCGTCCTGCTCTGCTTCGTCACCGGCTCGCCGCACTTGGCCAGCGCGTCCGTCTGCGAGGCCCCCTCCGACACGAGCTTGTTCTCACAGCGCAGCGCGGACGCGTGGACGAGCGAGGGCAGGGCGAGGCAGGCGACGACGAGGGCGGCGGGGAGGGTGCGCATGGGGGACGCTCCGGGGAGTGGGAAGGGGCAGGGAACACGGCCAGGACGCGGCGGACCCGAAACTATTCAACCCTCCGTGCGCTTTCCCGCCGGGCAGCCGCTACAGGCCGCCCTTCGCCTTGAGGGTGCGCGCCACCTCGTCCGCCATCACGCGGTGGCCTTCCACGGACGGGTGGATGCCGTCCACCTCCAGCCCGTCGATGAAGAGGTCCACGTTGCCCGGCTGGCGCGTCACGGCCTCCAGGTCGATGAGCTGCGCGCGCGTCTGGGAGCGCAGCCACGCGTTGAACTCGTGGCGCTGGGCCTTCATCAGCTCGAAGTCCCCGCCGTCCGCGCCCATCTTCTCCTTGGGCAGCAGCGTGCTCACCCACAGCCGGCACAGGGGCTGGAGCTGATCCAGCAACTGCGTCATGCGCTGCTGCAGCTTCGGCACCGTCATGCCCTCCGCGGCCAGGTCGTTGACGCCCAAGAGGACGATGCAGTCGGTGACGCCCTGCAGGGAGAGCACCTCCTGCGGCAGTTGGAGGTTCGCGTCCCAGAAGCCCTGCCCGGACGCGCCCGAGTTCACCACCGGCACCCCGAGCTGCTTCTCCACCCGGGACGGCCACGCGTTGCGCGTGTCGTTGAACGTGCCCGTGTAGCCCTCCGTGATGCTGTCTCCAATGGCGACGAAGGCCCGGCCCGGCGCGCCCTCCACGTCCACCGTCGCCACGCCCGTGGCGTACTCCCAGGCCTGGCCGCCCAGCGCGCCCTGCGTCGTCGCGTAGGCGCCGGCCTTCATCCAACTGTCCGGGAACGCCTGGATGCGGCTCTTGCCCAGCGCGCCCTTCACCTCGAAGGAGATGGCCAGCTCGTCGCGGAAGCCCACCGGGAAGGAAACCGGATCCGACGTCACCAGCGTGCGCGTGCCCGTGGTGAAGCCCGGCTGGCCGCCGAAGGTGAGCGCCACCGGAGCGGAGTCCAGCGCGCCGTTGTTGCCCGCCTTCGCCACCGTGGCCCGCTGCAGCGTCAGGCTGCCGTCGCCGGAGCGGAAGGTGACGCGCACGCGGCTGCCCGCGCGCCCCAGGGGGACCTTGAGCCGGTACGTGGTGAAGGTCCCCACGGAGACGGATTCGCGCAGCGACTGGTGGAAGGCGGGCTGGAACTTCGTGGGCAGGGGCGCCACGGGCGGCGTGGCCTGCACCTGGTGCCCGTCATGCAGCGTCAGCGTGGGGGCGGCCTCCACGGACCCCTCGGCGGCGGGCGCGGTCACCTCCGCGTCCGTGCGGCCCTGCCCGGAGGGCTCCTCGGGCGAGCGGCCGTCATCCATGCCTCCACACCCCACCAGCACGCCCAGGGCTCCGAAGCACCCCCAGCGCAGCGCCTTCCTCAGACCCATGCCCACGACCTCCCGGCGCAAGACAATGTGCACGATCTGCCCGCGTGGCGACCCGGGGATTCATGGCGCGCGCCAATCCCAGCGGGCCATGAACATCCCCCGCCAGGGAGCGGACGGCGCAGGACTTCCCCCACGCGGTGGCGGGCCGGGCCCCTGGAGGACCCGCGCGCTCGCCACCCCGGGCAGGGGCGCGGCCTTCCGTGGGCAATCCGTTGCCTACGGGACGCAGGCCCCCACGTCGCCGTCGTTGTTGTTGATGGGCCGGCAGGTCGCGCCGTTCGCGCACCCCGGTGAGCCCGAGGGCAGGCGGCACAGCGTCCGGCACGCGCCGCCGCCGCCGCCGGTCATCACGCAGGTGCTGCCCCGTGAACACTGGTTGCTGAACTCGCACGCCGCGCCTTCCGTCCGCGACCCCTGGCCCGCGCACACCGAGCCGGTGGCGGCCGGGTAGCAGGCCAGCGGGCTCTCGCAGTCCTGCGCGAAGGCATCGCACCGCGCGGACGCGGGGCCGCACACCAGCGGCAGCTCGCGCGTGCCGGACAGCCGCAGCACGGTGTTGCACTCGCCCGTGCCGCAGTCGGAGGTCGCGTGGCACAGCTCGCGGCAGAAGAAGCCGACGCCGCCGTCGCCCTGCGACTCGTCCTTGCAGTACAGGCCCGCAGCGCACGTGTCGTACGTCTGGCCCGGAGGCGACTCGGCCAGCGTGCACGGCGCGCCCTCCGTGGCGGTGCCCGCCGCGACGCACTGGCGCTCGGTGGTGCCGGCGTCGGAGCCCACGTACGTGCACCGCTGTCCGGACGGACAGTCCTGGCGGACCACGTCGCACGCGGCCGCGAAGCACTGGCTGCCCGTGCCGCCGTCCGCCAGGTCCGTGTACAGACAGCTCTGGCCCGCGGCGCAGCCCTCCTGCTTCGTCACGTTGCACGCGAAGTCGGAGCTTCCACCGCCGCCGCCATCACCCGCGTCGACAGTCCCGGAATCTCCGGCGTCGGCCCCGGAATCCAGGGTGGTCCCGCCATCCGTTGGCGGGCGGACAGTCCCGCCGTCATCGCAGCCCGCCACCCACAGCCCCAGCATCAGGGCGCCACCCAACAACACGAGACGTGCACTCATCCGGAAACTCCTGGCGTCGAAGTAGCCTGGGACTTACACGAGCCATTCCGTTGTCCGGGGGCCCTTGAACCGGGCCTGGAAACCAGCCGACACTTCCGGTTTGAGAACCGAGGGGGTCAGGGTGCGCATGAACACGAAGTTGGATGGGCCGGTGGAGCCAGACCCGTACATGAACCGCCGCGCCGAGGAGCGCGTGGCGGCGCGGTTCGAAGTGCGTTTCGAGCAGATGGAGGACGCGGCGCGCGCGCTGCGGGCCTACTCGCTGAACCTGTCCGCGGGCGGGCTGTGCCTGCGCACGCGCAAGTCCTACGACGTGGGCGCGCAGGTGCGGCTGGCCATGGTCATCGACGGGGAGGAGTTCCACCTCACCGGCGTCGTGGCCTGGGTGCGCGACGAGGCGGAGGCCATCGGCGTGCGCTTCATCGACGTGAGCGAGGAGGACCACGAGCGCCTGCGCCGCGTGGTCGCGAGCTTCAAGCGCTGAAGCCGCATCCGCCGCGGGAGGTGCCCGGCCAGCACGCCGGGCCCTCGCGGCACCCTGCCGCTACTTCTGGGGCTCGTACTCCGAGTGGCGGAACACCCCGGAGTCACCCTCCACGTAGCCGCACGCCCGGTAGAAGGCGCGCGTCTCCTCGGTGACGTTGATGGGGGCGATGAGCTGCAACTGCTTCACGCTCAGCACCTTGCCCCGCTGCGCCACCTGCGCGAGCAGCGCGCGGCCCACGCCCCGGCGGCGCCAGCCCTCGGACACCACCAGCTCGTCCACGGTGGCCACGCGCCCGCGCAGCCGAAGCTGCGGCCGGTGGGAGAAGGACACCATGCCCACCGCGCGGTCCTGCGGGTCTCCCGCGACGAAGATCTCAATCTCCGGATGGCTGATGACCCAGTGCACCGTCTGCTGATCGGTGCCCTGGGGGTAGCCCAGCTCACGCAGCAGCTGGGCCATGACCTCGGCGTCGCCGCGACGCGCGCGGCGGATCCGGAAGGCGTTGGCGTCTGGGGCGGGGGTCATGGTGCGGACGATGGGCTGGGACACGGAAGTTGGGATTCTAACGACTGGGCCGCCGGCCTCCAAAGAGGAACGGCGGCCCGGATGTCTTTCTGCGGTGGGGGCGGAACCGGCGCCGGCCCTACGGCTGCTCGCGGCAGAGCGAGCGCAGGGCGGTGGTGATGTCGTTCTGCTGCGGCACGGACGCCATCTCCAGCGCGTCCGCCAGGCCGATGCCCGGGACGAACTTGCCGGCGACCAGCCGGGGCGGCGCGAGCAGCGAGTAGAACAGCTCCTCCACGGTGCGCCGGACCAGGTGCTCGCCGAAGTTGGTGACCTCGGTGTCCTCGTTGACGAAGAGCACGCGGCCCGTCTTCTGGACGGAGGCCTTGATCATCTCCCAGTCGTACGGCCAGAGCGAGCGCAGGTCGATGACCTCCACGCTCAGGCCTTCCTCCGCCAACTGCGCGGCGGCCTTGATGCACAGGGGCATGGTGCGGCCGTAGCTGATGACCGTGGCCTGGGTGCCCTCGCGCACGAGCTTGCCCTTGCCAATGGGGATGGCGAACGCCTCCACCAGCGGCCACTGGGGCTTCCACTGCGAGCGGTCACCCAGGGGCGCGTCGATCATCTTCGACAGCGCGCGGTCGTCGTCGGGCTCGCCCGGGATGCGCTCCTCGCCCTTCACGCGCAACAGCGCCTTGGGCTCCAGGAACATGACGGGGTTGGGGTCCTGGCACGCGGAGATGAGCAGGCCGTACGCGTCCAGCGGCGTGGAGGGCATGACGACCTTCCAGCCGGGGATGTGCGTCATCGTCGCGTCGAAGGAATGCGAGTGGTACAGCGACCCGCGGATGCCGCTGCCCACGGGCGTGCGCACCACCATGGGCACCGCCCAGTCCCCGTTGGTGGCCCAGTGCGTGTTGCCCGCCAGCTTGAGCAGGTCGATGGTGTTGTAGATGTAGTCGCAGAACTGGATCTCCGCGACGGGGCGGTGGCCCGCCATCGCCAGGCCCATGGCCGCGCCGATGATGCCGCGCTCGTCCAGGGGGCTGTTCCACGCCGTCTTCAGGCCCTGCGTGCAGGTGAAGACGCCGCCCAGCGGGGCGCCCACGTCCTCGCCGAAGATGTCGGTGACGCCCAGGTTCTCTTCCGCGTAGTGCAGGGCCATCCGGATGGCCTGTGCCATGTTCGCCATGGTTACTTCTTCTCCGCGTAGATGTGGTCCCAGATGGAGTCGCCAGAGGGCTGCGGCTCGTCGCGCACGGTGCGCGCCGCGGCGGCCAGCTCCTCCGTGTAGCGGTTGCGCGCCTCGTCCATCTGCTTGCGGTCGAGGACGCCCTCCTGCTCCAGCCGCGCCTCGAACAGGCGCAGGCAGTCCTGCTCCTCGTTCACGAAGTTGGCGCCGGACGCGGACGAGTGCCCGTACAGGCGCGACACGCGCGCCTCGATGAAGTACGGCTTGCGCTCCTTGCGCACGTAGTCCATCGCGGCCTGGAGCTCCTGGTAGGACTCCACCGGATCATTGCCGTTGATGACCTTCGCCGGGATGTTGAAGGCGCGCGCGCGGTCCGCGATGTTCGTCTCGCCGTGCTGGCCGTCCGAGGTGGTGCTGATGCCCCACTTGTTGTTCGTGACGATGATCAGGATGGGCAGCGGGTTCGCCGGGCGGCTGCTCCAGATGAGGCAACTGGCGAAATCGCCCTCGGCCGTCCCCGCGTCGCCGCCGGTGACGATGCTGATGCCGTCGCCGCCGTGGCGCTTCTGGGCCATGGCCGTGCCCGGCGCGATGGCGTACTGCACCTCAATGGGGGAGGTGACGGGCGCGATGTTCTTCGAGCGCCGGCTGAAGTGGCCCGCGAAGTTGCGGCCGCCGGAGTAGGGGTCCGTGGCCGTGTTCTTCATCTGCCGCAGCGCCCCGATGGGCTCCTCGCCCATGGCGAGCAGCGTCGCGGACTGGCGGTAGTGCGCGTGCAGGTAGTCGTAGGCCGGGCCCTCGCCGACCTTCATCAGCATGCCCAGGGGGACGTTGAACGCCTCCTCACCGGGGCCGCCGATCCAGAAGTAGCCGTGGCCCTGCTTGTACATCTGGATCAGGCGCTCCTCCAGGACGCGCGCCTTCACCATCAGGTCATGGATGCGGATGAGCTGCTCTCGGGGCAGGGAGAGCGGCGCGGAGTTTTCTTTGATCAACCGGGGCCGTGACACGGGCGGAGGACCTCGAAGGGAAAGAAAGGGACGCCCCTATACTCCGAACGCGGCCTCCCGGCTCAAGGACCTGTTGGCCGCCGTGTTCGCCAGCACCTTTCCGCCCCCGGGGTGGCGCGACGCGGCAATGAGCGGAACTCATCCATGCCCCGTGACGTGCTGTTCCAGGAGCGCTCCCGGTCCGGGTTGATCGCACGGCCGCTGGGGGACCGGCGGAGGGAGCACCCGCGAGGAATTGCCCGACAGGTGGACTCCTCGCGTCAATCAGGAAGTGCGATACAGTCCGCCCCGCCCCGACCGCGTTCGTCACGACGCGGGCTCCCCCAGGTGTGCCTTTGTCCCGTACGAACACGCGCCTCGACCCCGTGCCCGAATCACCTGATGCGTCCGATGCGGCGCCCGGCACCCCGCCTCCTCCTCCGGAGTACACCGGCACGCATTCCCGGGAGCTCACCGCGCTGCGCGGGGAGCACACGGCCACCCGGCTGACGGGGGCGCTGGGGCTGCCGGCCGTGGAGCCCACGAGCACGGTCATCGCGCCCATGGAGGCCGGCGAGCTGCCCAACGTGGCGGCCATCCGCGGGCTGCGGTTGGATCAACTGCTGCTGCTCACCACGGGCGCGCTGGTCATCGTCATCGTGGGGCTGCTCGCCGCGCTGTCCGCGAAGACGACGGAGGCGCAGCTCACCGCGACGTCGGACCGCTTCACGCAGCGGCTCCAGTCCCAGGCGCGCGAGCTGGGCCAGACGGTGAGCCACACGCTGGCGCTCACCTCCGCCACCAGCCTGCGTGACAACAACTACGCGTTCCTCACGGAGGTGGCGCGCTCCATCATCGCGGACAACCACAACATCCTGCGCGTGCAGATGTTCGACGCGGACGGGCAGCTCGTCGCGGACAGCGACCCGGCCGCGAAGCTGGGCGAGTCCTCCGGAGGCCGCACCGCGGAGCGCCGCTGGGCCAGCGCCTTCTTCCAGGGCCAGCCCGTCTTCGAGTTCCAGGAGCCGCTCGACTACGGCTCGCAGGGCGGCAAGGGCGTGGTGGTCATCAGCTACTCGCTGGAGGACCTGCAGAAGCAGCTCCACGAGCTGGAGGAGACCAACCGCGCCGCGGTGCGCGCCAACACGCTGCGCATCGTGGGGCTGGGCGTGGGCTTCGTCGTGCTGGCCGGCGTGCTGGCCGCCTTCCAGAGCCGCCGCATCACCAAGCCGCTGGGCGTGCTCACCCACCGCGTGATGCAGCTCGCCGCCGGTGACCTGGGCGCCCGCGCGGGCACGGCGCCGGGCGCGGGCCGCGAGGTGACGACGCTGGGCGTGGTGTTCAACCACATGGCGGAGCGCATCAAGGTCCTGCTGGAGGACGTGCGCGCCAAGGCGCAGTTGGAGCGCGAGGTGTCGCTCGCGCGCACGGTGCAGGAGACGCTCCTGCCGGGCCGCGAGGCCGTGACGGTGGGGCCGCTGCGGCTGGCCGGGCTGGTGGTGCCCGCGGACGCGTGCGGCGGCGACTGGTGGTTCCGCGCCGCGCTGGACGACCGGCGCGTCGTCATTGGTATCGGTGACGTGACGGGCCACGGCCTGTCCACGTCGCTGGTCGCCACCAGCGCCACCAGCGGCTTCGCCTCCGCCATGACGCTGCGCGAGCCGTCGCAGGTGCACGCGCAGATGCTCATCACCGCGCTCAACGTGACGCTGGCCAACGTGGGCCGCGGCGAGCACCAGATGTCCAGCGCGCTCGCGGTCATCGACGTGTACAGCGGCAGCATCGACTACGCGGCGGGCGCCCACCCGGCGGCGGCCATCTACAACCGGAACACGCGGCAGATGGCGTCGCTGCCGACGCGCGGTCCGCTGCTGGGCGCGAACGTGGCGTCGCAGTTCACGTCGCGCCAGGCGCAGTTGAGCCCCGGCGACATCATCGTCTGGTACACGGACGGCCTCACGGAGGCGCGCGACGGCGCCAACCGGCTCTACGGCACGCAGCGGCTGGCCGCAGCGCTCCAGACCCACGCCCACCTCCCCGCCGACGCCCTCCGCGACGCGCTCCTCGCGGACGTGCGCGCGTTCAGCGCCGGTCAGCCCCAGCGCGACGACATCACCGTCATCGTCGCCGAATTCAGCCCCGCCCCCTCGCCGTGACGAACCGCATGCGCCCATTCATCCGCTCCCCGCGCCGCGTCTCCACCGCGCTCGCCCTGCTGGCCACCCTGGCCGGCCCTCCGGCGGCGCTCGCCCAGTTCCGCCCGCCGCCCGCCACCGAGGCGCAGCGCATGACGGAGCAGGGCGAGCAGGTCCTCGTGTCCGCCAACGCCGCGCTCGCGAAGGGCGACAAGAAGGAGGCCGAGGAGAAGTTCAAGAAGGCGCTCCAGCTCTTTGAACAATCGCTCGCGCAGGAGCCGCAGTCCGTGTTCGCCGCCGCGGGCCTGGGCAGCGCCGCCAACGCGCTCCAGGACTTCCAGCGCACGGCGACGCGCCTGGCGCCGGTGTTCGCGCAGAACCCGCGGGACCTGTCGCTCGCGTACCCGCTGGGCACCGCGTACTTCAAGCTGCGCCGCTTCCAGGAGGCGGTGCCGGTGCTGGAGCAGGTGGCCGCCGCGGATCAGCCGGACCACCTCATCGTCCACTACTACCTGGCCAGCTACTACCTGTACGTCCAGGACGGGAACCGGGCCGTGACGCGGCTGCAGCGCTACCTGGTGCTGCGCCCGGAGAAGCTCGCGGGCAACGACTTCCAGATCCACGAACTGCTGGGCAAGGCGCACCTCATCCGCCGGGACGCGGCCGCCGCGCGCGCCTCGTTCGAGAAGGCGCAGGCCGGCCGGGCCGAGTCCGCGACCGCGCAGATCGGCCTCGCGGCCGTGCTGGAGATGGAAGGCAAGGTGGCGGAGTCCCGCGCGCTCCTGGAGCGGCTGGTGACGAAGTTCCCGCAGGTGGCGGAGCCGAAGGAGCGCCTCGCGCGCCTGTACCTCGCCGCGGGCGACGTGCCGCGCGCGGACCTCCAGGCCACCGCCTTGATGAAGCTGGGCTCCACGCCCGCCGCGCACCTGTTGCTGGGTGACGTGCGGCTCGCGCAGAAGCAGCCCGCGCAGGCGGAGGCGGAGTTCCGCAAGGTGCTGGAGCTGCAGCCGGGCCTGCTGATGGGGCAGATCGCCGTGGGCAAGGCGCTCCAGGCGCAGGCGCGCCACGAGGAGGCCATCCAGTTCCTGGAGTCCGCCGTGAAGTCGGGCGGCGGCAGCCTGGAGCTGTGGGCGACGCTGGGCTCCGTCAACCGCCGCGCCGGCCGCTACCAGCGCGCGGTGGAGGTGCACCGGCGCGTGGTGGAGATGGCCCCGCGTCAGGCGCTGGGGCACATGCTGCTGGGCGCGGATCACTTCGCCACCGGCCAGTGGGACCAGGCCATCGAGGACTACGGCAGCGCGCTCCAGGCCGAACCCGGCCACCCCGGCGCGAAGCAGTGGCTGGCCCGGGCCCTGGCCCACCGCGCGCGCGACCGCGCCGGCACCCAGCGCCTGGAGGACGCCGTGCGCGACCTGCGCCGCGCCTATGACCTGGACCGCTCCGTGCCCATGGCCCGCCGGCTGGGCGCGGCGCTCCTGGACAGCCACCAGTTCGCGGAGGCCCGCAAGGTGCTTGAGGGCGCGGTGACGCTGCCGGGCGTGAGCTGGCGCGAGCACCTGCTGCTGGGCTACGCCCGGCTGGGCGGTGGCGACCCTCAAGCAGCGCTCGCCGCCTTCACCCAGTCCGGCGAGGCCACGCAGGAGCCGGATCAGCGCGCGGAGGCGTCCGCGGGCGCCGCGCTCGCGGAGGTGGAGCTGGGCCAGGTGGACGCCGCCGTGCAGCGGCTGACGGACGCGGGCCCCTCCAAGACGGCCGCGAAGGTGGCGGAGGCGAACCTGCCCCGCGTGCTGGTGCGCCGGGCCCTGGCGAAGCTGGAGGCGGGCGACGCCGCCGCGGCGAACCGGGACCTGGACGCCGTGGACCGCCTGGGCACCGGCAAGCGCGCGGACCTGGCGAAGCTGGCCGCCTTCGCCCGGGCGCTCACGCGCGCGGAGGAGGGGAGGTTCGCGGAGGCCACCGCCGGCATCAAGCGCTCCCTCACGCCCGCGCCGGAGTGGGCGTGGCCCAACACGCGCGCGCTCGCGGACGCGTGGGTGCTCTACCGCCAGGGCAAGGTGGCGCCCTCGCGCAAGCTGCTCACCGCCGCCCAGAGGAAGCCCATGCCCGGGCAGCCGAAGTGGATGGGCAACCTCACCGGCGCGCTGCTGCGGCGTGAGGCCGCGCTCGCGTACGCCTCCGGCAACATGAAGGCGTCCCAGAAGGCGCTGAAGGCCGCGCTCGCCGCGACGCCGGACGACGTGCTGGTGCAGCACAACCTGGCGTGCGTGGACTGGCGCCAGGGCGACAGCGGCTCGGCGCTCGCGACGTGGAAGCGCCTGGAGACGTCCGTGCCCGTCGCCTCGCTCAACCTGGGCATCGACGCGCAGGAGCGCCGGCATGAACCCGCCGAGGCCGTGGACGCCTGGCGCCGCTACCTGGCCTCCGGCGCGGGCCTCCGCGCCGCCCAGGTGCGGGAATGGAAGGACCGCCTGCAGGGCCTCTATGGACTGGGTGACGCGCAGGGCGTCACGCCGGCCGCCGGGGTCGCGGAGGAGACGCCGTGAAGACGCCATCCCTTGTCGCGCGGGGGAGCCTCCTGCTCGCCGCCGCGCTGTTCGCTGTTTCCGTCGCCAGCCCCGCCTCCGCCGCGCCGAAGAAGGCCACGCTGGGCGTGTTCCTCGCCACCACGCTGTCGGACGGCCAGGAGCGCTTCCAGTACGCGGAGGCGCTCGCCCAGAAGCTGGAGGCCAGCCTGGGCCGCCCCGTGGGCGCCAAGAGCTTCGGCCGCTACGAGGACTTCTCCAAGGCGGTGGGGGAGGGGCAGATCGACTTCGCCGTGGTGGACGGCTGGGCCGCGGTGCAACTGGGCGCCAGGGCGGAGGCGGTGGCGTACGCCCCGCGCGCCGGTGAGACGCAGCAGCGCTGGGCCATCATCTCCCTCCAGAAGGGCACCGTGAAGGACCTCGCCGGCAAGCGCATGGCGCTGGTCAAGGGCGCGGGCTCCTCGGACCCCAAGTTCGTCTCCCACGTGGTGCTGGGCGGCGACCTGGACGCCCAGAAGCACTTCAAGCTGGTGCCGGTGCCCAACGTGGAGTCGGCGGTGAAGATGCTGGAGGCCAAGGGCGCGGAGGCCGCGCTCGTGCCGGTGGCGCACGTGCCCAGGGACATGCGGGTCCTCTTCAAGAGCACCCGGGTGCCGGGCGCCGTCCTGGTGGACCTGAAGGGCGGGGGAGACGCGTTGTCCCAGTCCCTGTCCTCCGTGGGTGCGGTGGCCCCGTTCGACGCCTTCACCCGCATCCAGGGCCGCGAGTTCGAGGACTTCCGCAAGCTCGTCACCCAGGGCCCCCCGCGCCGCCAGCCCGTCTTCGCGGACACCCCCGACCTGAGGGTGGAGACCCCCGTGCTCGTCCAGTCCGAGTCGCTGGGTCCCGCGCTCCCGCCCTTCACGGACGACCTGGCCGTCTCCGCCGAACAGCCCGATGACTGATTGCGCCGTGAGCTGATCCGCGTGGGGCGCCCCCGCCGCCCCGCGCATGTTTCAGCGCGATCGACAGCCATGACTTGGCCTAAGGCGAGTTATTGCGGTAATTTGAGAAGTCGAGCGGAACGCCACCGTTCAGGGGTGGAAACTCGTCCCTGAGAACGATTGCCAGTCGCACCGGCTCTGGATCCTGGCGCAACGACCGCGGACATCCCTGCTTCCCCCTCGTGGAATTGAGAACGATGGACTCGACTGAGTACGGTGGGCCGCGCACCAACGCGGTGAAGGGGTTTGCCGGTAGGCTGGGCGCGCGCGCCTGCCTCACCCTGGTGGTCTGCGCACTGTCCCTCTTCGCGGTGGAGACGGCCCAGGCCCAGGAGGCCCAGGAGCCTGCCCCGAAGACGCGGACCAAGGCCGCCCGCAAGCGCGCGGCGGCCGCCGCGGGCGCGAAGGCCACGACGCCGGGCGCGAAGGCCGCCACGCCGGGCGCGAAGCCTCCGCGCACGGCGAAGACGCGCCGGGGCGCGAAGACGCCGCCCCCGCCGGTGGAGCCGGAGGTCATCCCGGCGGATGAGCCCACCCCACAGGAGCCGGCGCTCGCCACCGAGCCGCCGCCCGCGACGCCTCCCGCCCCCGTGGCCGGCCCCGGTCCGTCCGTGGCCGATCCGCTGCCCGTGGCCTCGCCGGCCTCCGCGTCGCCGTCCCCGTATGACGGGCCGCTGACCACGGACATCCCGTCCAACCCGCCGCCCGCGCCCGCGCTGGGTGCCGGCGCGGTGCTGCCGGCGTCGCAGCCGCGCATGGCGGACAACGTCCCGGACCGCGCGCCCTTCACGGAGCCCGCCTCCGACCGCGCGCTGCCGCCGCCCTCCAGCCTCTCCGGCCTGGACGGCCCGGACCTGGGCGGGGGCGACGACCTGGAGAAGAACATCAACATGGCGCTGAGCGAGGCCGTCGTCACCACGGCGTCCAAGCGCAGCCAGCGCATCTCCGACGTGCCCCTCACGGTGTCGTGGATCCCGGCGGAGGAGCTGGAGGGCACCGGCCAGTTCTCGCTCTGCGAGGCCATCCAGTACTTCCCCGGCATGGAGTGCCGCCGGGGCTCCATGCGCAAGGCGGCGGTGAGCGCGCGCGGCCTGGGCTCCAACTACCTGTCCAACCGCCTGCTGCTCCTCAAGGACGGCCGTCCGCTGACGGACCCCTGGACGGGCCAGTTCTACGCGGATGAGACGACGCCGCTCACCAACCTGAAGCAGGTGGAGGTGATTCGCGGCCCGGGCTCCTCGCTCTACGGCTCCAACGCCTTCAGCGGCGTCATCAACATCATCGAGCGCCAGCCCGCGGACCTCATCGCCAAGGGCCAGAACGTGGGCGCCGACGCGCGCATCCTCGCGGGCCAGGACAAGACCTGGCGCCTGCAGACCAACGTCGCCGGCCGCGGCGGCCCGGTGGAGGCGCTGCTCGGCTACTACGGCTTCGGCTCGGACGGCCCGCAGCTCTTCAACAACCAGCAGCTCGGCCAGACGGACACCAATGAGGACTCGCTGGTCCACCAGGTGAACGGCAAGGTCCGCGTGGGGCCGCTCGCGCTGGACGCGGACTTCACGGACGGCAACATCGGCCGGCCCGGCGGGCAGAACATCTCCACCGTGGGCAACTGCGGCCGCTGCCACTACACCGCGCAGGACAACGAGCACGTCCAGAACCTGAACGCCGCCCTGCAGTTGGATCAGCAGGTGACGGACAACGTGCGCGTGTTCGCCCAGGGCTACGCCTTCTTCAAGCGCCGCAACGTGACGCTGGAGAATGAGATCACCGGCGCGCTGGAGGACACGCTGGGCAAGCGCAGCCGCCTGGGCGGTGAGGCGCGCGCGCTGTTCTCCCTGGACAAGCTCTCCGTCACCGTCGGCGGCGACGTGAAGGCCGACCAGGTGAACAACCAGAACATCCTGCCCGGCCTGACCCTGGACGACACGAAGCAGACCATCCTGGGCGGCTTCGTGGACGCCGAGTACCGCGTCACGGACCGGCTGGTGGTGGGCGCGGGCGCCCGCTACGACAACTACCAGATCCCCTCCAGGGTCTGGGAGGCGAAGACGGATCAGATCTCCCCGCGCGCCAGCGTGGTGTTCCACGCCATCCCGGAGCTGCTCACGCTGCGCACCAACTACGGCCGCGCCTTCCGCGCGCCCACCCTGGCGGAGCTGGCCATCAACCAGCAGATGTACGCCGCGACGCTCTTGGGCAACCCGGCCCTGCGCGCTGAGACGCTGGACACGGTGGAGGCGGCGGTGGACTTCTGGCCGCTGGACCGCAGGGTGCGCCTGACGGGCACGGGCTTCTACAACCGCGCCCGCAACTTCATCAACCAGGAGCTGCTCTTCGGCTCCACGTCCCAGTTCAAGAACCTGGGCGACGCGCGCGTGGCGGGCTTCGAGGCCGAGGCCGCGGCGCAGGTGCCGTCCATCAACTCGTCCTTCGACGTGGCCTACCAGTTCCTGGACGCCCAGGCGCTGCCGGTGGGCGGCGGGGCCGGCTACCCGCTGGACTACGCGCCCACCCACCGCGTCTACCTGCGCGGCCGCACCAACATCGGCAAGTTCGCCTTCGTGGAGCTCTACGGCCTGTTCGTGGGCGCCCGGTATGATCCGGGCTTCGTGGTGGACGAGAACGCCGGCACCACCACCCGCGTGAAGCTGCCCAGCTACATCACCGCGACCGCGCGCGTGGGCTTCAACGTCCACGAGCGCGTGGCGGTGTCCCTGCTGGGGACCAACCTCTTCAACGCGAAGTACGAGGAGTCCCACGGCTTCCCCGCCCCGCCGCTGGGCGTCTTCACCGAAGTCCGGCTCCATTATTAGGGCCCTGTTTGGATACCGTCGCCGCCGTGAAGGATGCTCCCCTGAAGTTGACGCCGGACACGACGCTCACGCCGGAGGCGCTGGAGAAGGCCTCCGGGGTGCTGGCCCGGGACGGCCTGTTGTTGGGGCGCGGTGACGACGCGGCGCCGCGGCTGGTGCTGTTCGACGGGCGGTTCACCCCCGCCCACGCCGAGCTCCTGGAGCGCCGTCCCCCGGCGCTGCTGCTGGCCACCCGCGAGGGCGGCCAGCCGTCCGCCTGGGAGGCGCGGTTGCTCAGCGCGCTCCTGCGCGGCGAGCCCATGATCCCCCAGGAGGCCGCCACGTCCGTGGCGTGGCTGGGCAGCGTGGCGGAGGTGACGGCCGTGGGCGAGCGCGCGGCCGAGGCCGTCCTCCAGGCCGGCGGCTCCAAGGGCGCGGCCAGCCGGGTGGCGGATGTCGTCCATGAGATTGGTGTGAACGCCCTGCTCGACGCGCCAGTGGACGGAAGCGGCGAGCCGAAGTACGCCCACCGGCGTGGCCAGGTGCAGTCGGTGGCGGAAGAGGATCGCTGCCTGGTGTCCTGGGCGGTGGCGGACGGCCGGGCCTGGCTGGAGGCGACGGATCGCTTCGGCCGCCTGTCGGTGTCACCGCTGGTGCGGGTGGTGAAGGCGTGGGGTGAGAAGGCGCAGGTGGATGCTTCGGGTGGTGGCGCGGGCCTGGGCCTGCGGCGCATCCTGGAGCACAGCGACGCAGTGGCGGTGCGGGTGAGTCCGGGAAAGCGCACGCAGTTCGCCTGCGGGGTGGATCTGGGAGACGCTCGCCGCCGGGCCGCGCAGCCCAAGTCGCTGCTGTTCTGTCTGGAACGAGGGTAGGCGGGTGGAGAGCCAAACTTCCAATGCCAGCATCACCTCCCTGCGCGTGGGCAGTCTGACCCACGTGCGCGTGGCCGGGGTGATCGACGAAACCTTCCCCCTCTCCCCAGCCTCCAAGGGCCTCCAGGGCCTGGTGGTGGTGGACCTGGGCCTGGTCGAGCGCATCAGCTCCTTCGGCGTGCGCCGGTGGATTGAGTTCGCCGGCCACCCGCCGCAGGGCGTGTCGGGGCTGTACGTCGTCAACGCGCCGCCGGTGGTGGTGGATCAGCTCAACATGGTGGAGGGCTTCGCGGGCGTCGCGCGCGTGCTCTCGCTGCTGGCGCCGTACTCGTGCCGCTTCTGCAAGGAGGACCGGCTGCGGCTGGTGCGCCTGGTGGAGGAGGCGAAGGTGCTGGAGCAGGGCGGGGCCCCGCCGCACCAGTGCCCCGTGTGCGCCCAGCCGCTGGAGTTCGCGGACGAGCCCACGGAGTTCTTCGACTTCGCGCGCCGCCAGCAGTTCTCCGCGGTGGACCCGGCGGTGCTGCGCTACCTGCGCTCCGGCATCCCCTCGGAGCCGTCCGAGCTCTCGTCGCACCTGAAGATCATCCAGGACGACATCACCTTCATCACCCTGGCCAGCACGCTCAAGGGCGACCTGAACGTGCGCCGGCTGGCGTCCGGCCTGGAGGGGCGCGTCGCGTTCGACTGCTGCCACGTGAGCGTGGTGGAGCCGGAGGCGCTGCCGCGCATCGAGCAGGTGCTGGAGGTGGCGTCGCAGGGCGCCCAGGTGGTGCTCTGCCGCGTGCCGCCGCCGCTGTTGGCCGTGCTGGCGAAGTCCACCAAGACGCTGCCCGCGAAGCTGGCCACGCTGTGGCTGCCGTGCGACTGCCGCAACTGCGGCCAGGTCACCCACCAGCGCATCCAGACCTCCGAGTACCTGGAGGTGCTGCGCTCCAAGGGCACCATGGAGCGCGTGTGCCCCGTCTGCGGCGGCAGCGCCCGGGCTCCGGCGCTCTCGCAGTTCCAGGGGCTGCTCGCGCGCACGCCGCTCACCGACAAGCCGCTGGACGACATCGAGGCGCTGGAGCAGCGCGCCCTCAGCCAGTACCTCTTCGGCTCCACCAACCAGGACCCCGGCGCCAAGGGCACGTCCGCCACGGACACGCACAACAGCGGCGCGCGGCTGCAGATCATCCGCCGGCTGGGGCAGGGCGGCATGGCGGAGGTCTTCCTCGCCAAGCAGCAGGGCGTGAAGGGCTTCGAGAAGTTCGTCGTGATGAAGAAGATTCTCGCGCAGTTCGCGGAGAATCCTGAGTTCGTCGACATGCTCTTCGCGGAGGCCCGCGCCAACGCGCGCCTCACGCACCCCAACGTCGTGCAGACCTTCGACGTGGGCGTGACGGACGGCGTGGCGTACATCCTGATGGAGTACGTGCGCGGCCCGGACCTGAAGCGCCTGCTCACGGAGCTGCGCCGCAAGGGCATGGCGCTGCCGCTGGAGCACGCGCTGCGCATCGTGGCGGAGGTGGCCGCGGGTCTGCACTACGCGCACAGCTACGTGGACCCGTCCGGCACGGCGCACCCGGTGGTGCACCGCGACGTCAGCCCCCACAACGTGTTGGTGTCGCTGGACGGCGCCATCAAGCTGTCGGACTTCGGCATCGCCAAGGTGCAGGGCGAGGAGCACACGCAGGCGGGCGTCATCAAGGGGAAGATCTCCTACCTCTCCCCGGAGGCCGCCAGCGGCCGCCCGCTGGACTGGCGCAACGACGTGTTCGCGCTGGGCGTGGTGCTCTTCGAGCTGCTCACCGGCCAGTTGCCATTCCGCCGGGACCACGACGCGGCCACGCTCGCGGCCATCGTGCGCGAGCCCGCGCCGGTGCCCTCGCAGCTTCGGCCCCACATCCCGCAGGACGTGTCGGACCTGATCCTCCGCGCGCTGGTGAAGGACCCGGCGCGGCGCACGCCCTCCGCGGCGGCGATGCGCGAGGAGATCGAAGCCGTCATCGCGCACCACCGGCTGTCCTCGTCGCCCGCGTCGGTGGCGCAGTTCTTCAAGGAGGCGCTGGGTGACCGGCTCTCCGAGTACGCGCCGTCGTCCATCGCCGGCTCGGGGACGGGCTCCAACCCCCGGGCGCTGATGCCGGGCACGGGCTCGCACTCGCGCAACCTGGGCACGGGCTCCGGCAGCGACATGCGGGCCCCGTCGGACCTGTCCCGGCCGCCCGTGCGCGGCGGCTCCGGCAGCATGCCCCGCATGGAGCCGCCCCCGGTGGCCTCCCCGCCGGAGCCCGCCGAGCGCGGGACCGAGGTCGTCTCCGTCTCCTCGCCGCCCGTGGCCTCGCCTCCGGTGGCCCCGCCCGTGGCCGCCGCGCCCCGTCCGTCGCGCCCGGCCGCGGCTCCGCCCACGTCGCCGCTGCCGCCGCCCTCCGCGGTGCGCCCCGCCGCGTCCGCCAACGTGCCCACGCGCGTGGGCCCCCCGCCGCAGGCGCCCGCGCGCCCATCGGTGTCGGTGCCCTCCGTCGCCCCCATGACCGCGGCCCCGCCGCCGCCCCCTGTGTCCGCCATGCCGCCCCCGCCGCCGCATGGGGGCACCCACGCGCAATACGGGGTCGCCCACGTGCAGCAGGGAGGCGCCCCGCAGCCTCAGGCAGGTGCCTACGCACCCCAGGGAGGCGCCTCGCAGCCGCAGGCGGGTGCCTACGCGCAGGGAGGCGCTTCGCAGCCGCAGGCAGGTGCCTACGCGCCGCAGGGAGGCGCTTCGCAGCCGCAGGCAGGTGCCCACGCGCCGCAAGGGGGCTCTCCGCGGACGTCAGGCACCCACGCGCCGCCGACGACGGGCACCCACGCCGCCTATGGGGGGAGCCATCCCTCGTCCGTGGCCGCGCCGCCGCCGCCTGTCTCGGCGCCCATGGCCCCGCCCACGCGGGCGCCAGCGGCCCACGTGGCCCCGCCGCCGGCTCCCGTCCACGCGGTCTCCCCCACGGCTCAAGCGCCCGCCGCCGAAGCGACGGCGAAGGGGCTGACGCCCGGCCAGCGCAAGGGGCTCATCGTGGGCGGCGTGGCCCTGGTGCTCGCGGGGCTCGCGCTGGTGTTCCTGCTGCCCAAGGGCGGCGTGGAGGTGCGCAACGCCCAGGAGGGTGAGCGCGTCTACGTGTCCGGCGTCCTGCTGGACGCGAACCAGGGCCTGCCCGAGGGCAACGCCGGCTGGCTCATCTCCACGGCCGTGGACGGCAAGCTGCACCGCTTCGGCAAGGTGCCGAGGTCGGAGCACATCGACCTGCGCACGCTCGCGGACGCCCCGCCCCAGGCGGAGGCCCGGGGCACGCTCAGCGTCACCGGTGCGCAGGGCTGCCGCGTGGCGCTGGGCTCGCAGGTGCTGGAGGGCCAGACGCCCCTGTCCAGCCAGATGCCCGCGGGCCGCGAGTTCGAGGTGCGCGTCACCTGCGGCGGCAAGCCGGACCTCGTCCGCTGGGTGATGGCCGTCCCGGGACAGGGCGTCGCGCTGGACGTGCCCTGAGCCGGACAGGATGACCCGGGCCGGGGGGAACGCCGCTGACACAGCGGCCCCTCCGGTCAGTCGTGGGTGCCCACGTGCAGGTCGCCGTGGCGCACGCAGACCCAGTGGAAGGCGCAGGAGCACGCCACCGCGCGCGCGTGCGTGCAGCAGCGCCCCCCGAAGTCCTCCGGCAGCAACTCGCGCTCCATCGCCGGCGGGGCCGGCAGCTCCCTGGGGGCGCCCCTCCCGGAGTCCGCGGGCGCGCTGCCGCAGCAGCCGCGCTGGAGACAGCCGGGGCACAGGGACAATTCGCAGTGCGCGCACCAGTCGAACACCTCTCCGGCGGTGCCACGGCGCTCACAACCTCCACAGGCGTCGAACATGGACGGCCTCCTCGCTTGCTTGTGAAGGACGGTAGAGCAGGGGTCCGACATCACGGGTCGTGCGGGGACGTCTGGCGCTCCGGGAGGAGGGAAGCGATGGCTGGCCGACGCTCGCGCCACGCACCTTCCACGGGTGGACGGGAGGGAGGACGCACGCCGGTCCGTGAGCCCTTGCGGCGTTGGCCGGGGATTCGCATGGAACAGGGGCTCACGTAGTTCCAGTTTTTCGGGGAGGACGCAGTCATGCGCAGACACCGCCGCATCATCGGAGTGTTCGGCTCCGGGGCGCACTCCCACGAGGAGTGGGTCGTCCCCCTGGCGCGGTGGATCGCGGAGGCCGGGTTCGACCTGCTCACCGGCGCGGGCGGCGGCGTCATGAGCGCGGCGGCGGGCGCCTTCGTCCAGGTGGAGGGGCGGCGGGGGGCGGCCATCGGCATCATCCCCGGCACGGTGGGCCCGGACGGCCGCTACCAGCCCCGGCCCGGCTACCCGAACACGGACATCGAGATCCCCATCTACACGCACCTGCCGCTCAGCGGAGAGCAGGGCACGGACCCCATGAGCCGCAACCACATCAACGTGCTGACGCCGCACGCGCTGGTGGCGCTGCCCGGGGGCGCCGGCACTGCGGCGGAGGCCTCCCTGGCCTTGCGCTATGGCAAGCCGCTCATCCTGCACGGCCCAACGGAGGTGTTCCGGCGCTTCCCGGCGGAGGCCGAGCGCACCACCTCCCTGGAGCGGGTGGCCGAGTTCCTCCTGGCCGCCACCCGGTAGGCGGCAGGCGGGCTGAAGCAGGGCCTGGCCGGGGGGAAGCCACCCCACGGGGTGGCAAAAGATTCTAGGATGGACGGCACGGGGAAGGGCGTGCACCGCGCGCGCACGCCCGGCACCCGTCACGTCCGCCATCATGCTCATCAACCCCGACTATCCGCTGGCCAGTTGGTTCCTCGCGGTCTCCACCTCGGTCTTCCTGGTCGTCTACGCGCTGCCGCTGCTGTTCATCCCGCTGCGCTGGGCGCGCTGGTTCGGGTGGGAGCTGCCCACGGGCAACAACGACTTGACGGTCTACTTCGCGCGCTGCCTGGGCGGCCTGGCGCTGTCCGTCATCATCGCGGTGGTGCAGTTCATCCCGGACCCCAGGAGCCACCTGGTCATCTTCGAGCTCATCGGCCTCATCGGCGGCCTGATGACGGCGGTGCACATCTGGGGCGCGCTGAAGAAGCAGCAGCCCTGGCTGGAGACGGCGGAGATCCCCCTCTACGGCGCCATGTGCCTGGGCGCCCTGTACCTGCGCTACGCGCACCTGTCCTGAGCGGAAAGCCCTTCAAGGATGCCCTCCACGCAGCCCATTGATCCCGCTGTCGCGATGCTGGCGCCATACATGCCGGCGGCCATCCTCGCGCGGCTCGGGAGCCAGGAGGCGGACGCGCTGCCCCGGGCGGAAGGGGTGCGCGGCGCCATCCTGCTGCTGGACATCGCGGGCTTCACGCCCATCGTGGTGGGGCTGAGCGGCGCGGGCCCGCGCGGCATCGACGCGCTCCAGCGCCTGCTGACGAACTACTACACGGAGATGATCGACGTGGTCCGCGACCACGGCGGGGACATCTACCAGTTCGCCGGTGACTCCATCCTCGCGTGCTTCGAGGCCGCGCCCGGGGAAGCGGACGCGGACGTCGTGCAGCGCGCGGCGGTGTGCGCGCTGGGCGTGCAGCGGCGGCTGGCGCGCTTCGCCCGGCTGGAGCTGCTGGGCCAGCGCTTCGGCGTGTCGTCGCGCATCGGCATCGGGTTCGGGGAGGCCACCCGCATCGTGATGGGCGCCACCGGCCTGTGGATGCACCCGGCGCTCGTGGGAGAGCCGCTGGCGCAGGCGGTGGGCGCGGAGAAGCAGGCCACGGTGTCGGAGGTCGTCCTGAGCCCGCGCGCCTGGGCGGCCCTGCCGGAGTCCGCGCGCAAGGGCGAGCCGCGCGAGGGCGGCAACCACCGGCTGGCGCTGGACGCGCCGGTGGAGTCGGTGAAGCGCCCGCTGCCCGCGCCCACGGGCGGCGCGGAGCTGGTGGGCCGGTGCGCGCTGCTGCTGCACCCGGTGCTCTTCACGAAGATCACCACCGCGCACCAGGAGTTCGCGGGCGACTTCCGCGACGTCACCTGCTTCTTCGTGCGCTTCACCCACGCGCAACCGGACGCGGATCCGGACACCTTCACCCGCGACCTCAACGCCTACTACGAATATGTCCAGCGCGAGTCCGCCCACCACGGCGGCGTGCTGCTGATGACGGACTTCACGGACAAGGGCAACGTGCTCTACGTCCTGTTCGGCGCGCCCACCGCCCAGCAGAACAAGGAGGTGCTGGCGTGCCGGCTGGCCTGCAAGCTGCTCAAGGCCCGCGAGCAGTTCCCCTTCCTGGACGAGCTGCAGATCGGCATCGCCACCGGCCACGCCTACTGCGGGGACATGGGCTCGCCCACGCGCAAGGGCTACTCGGCGCTGGGCGAGGTCGTGAACATGGCCGCGCGCCTGATGACGCACGGCGGACGCCAGGACGGCGTGCACCTGTGCGCCAACACCCAGGCGCGCTCGCAGCAGGGCGGCTTCGCCACCGAGTTCGTGGAGGACGCGAAGCTCAAGGGCGTCTCGCGCTCGGTGCCGGTGTACCGCCTGCTGGGAGAGACGCGCCGCGGCCTCTTCATCAAGGGCCGGGGCGACATCATCGGCCGCAGCCGTGAGCTCAACGTGCTGCACGCGTCGCTCAACGCGGCCTTCGCCGGCCAGGGCCGCGTGTGCGTGGTGTCCGGAGAGGCGGGCATTGGCAAGTCGCGGCTGGGCGCGCGCGTGCTGGAGGACGCGGAGGAGGGCGGCGCCCGGGCGCTGTACGGCGTCTGCTACTCCTACGAGGCCTTCACCCCCTTCTTCCCCTGGAAGGAGGTCCTGCTCCAGGCGTTCGGCCTGCACGACTCGGACGACACCGACGCGCAGCTCGCGCGCCTGCGGCAGGGGCTGGAGGGACTGGAGGACGTGGGGCCGGAGTGGATCCCCGTGGTCGCGGGCATCCTCGGCATGTCGCTGGAGGAGACGTCCGCCACCGCCGGGATGGACGCGCGGCGCAAGCAGCAGAAGGTGTTCCAAATCGTCTTCCAGCTCCTGGAGAAGCTCAGCCGCGCGCAGCCGCTCCTGCTCTTCTTCGAGGACCTGCACTGGGCGGACTACATCTCGTTGGACCTGCTCCAGTACCTGGCGGTGCGCGTGGGCTCGCACCGCATCATGGTGCTGGCGACCATGCGCCCGGGCGACCAGCTCCGCGGGCTGCGCGACCTGCCGGAGTTCATCCCGCTGGACCTGGTGAGCCTGGACGACGAGGACACGCGGGCGCTGTTGCGCGTGCACCTGCGCCTGTCGCCGCCGGACGTCGCGCTGGAGGACCGGCTGCTCGCGAAGGTGCAGGGCAACCCGTTCTTCATCGAGTCCATCGTGGAGGGCCTGGCGGAGCAGGGCTACCTGGGACCGGTGGAGCCCGGCTCGCCGCGCATGGAGTTGAAGCGCGGCCTGCAGGACCTGCTCCTGCCGGACTCCATCCAGGACGTGGTGCTGTCGCGCATCGACCTGCTCAGCGAGACGGAGAAGCTGGTGGTGAAGGTGGCGTCCGTCATCGGGCGCATCTTCACGCTGGACGCGGTGGCGGCGCTGGTGCCCACGCTGGGCCACGCCATGCTGCGCGAGGCCATGGACACGCTCCAGCGCCTGGGCCTCATCCTGCTGGAGACGGAGGAGCCGTACACCTGCCTCTTCAAGCACATCGTCATCCGCGACGTGGCCTACAACACGCTGCTGGTGTCCGCGCGCGAGGACCTGCACCGCCGGCTCGCGCGCTACCTGGAGGCCCGCGCCAACGACAACCTCGCGGGCTCCGCGGGTCTGCTCGCGTTCCACTTCCTCGCGGGCAACGTGGAGGACAAGGGCCTGGAGTACACGCTGATGGCGGCCCGCAGCGCGCGGGCGCAGTACGCGAACGACGACGCGCTCTACCACTACAACCGGGGCCTGGAGCTGCTGGGCACCGTCGTGCCGGTGGACCCGGAGGCGACGCTGCTCCAGACGCGCCGGGTGATGCAGGAGCTGGCGGAGACGCTGCTCCAGGCGGGCGACTACGCCAACGCCATCCTGATGTTCGAGCAGTGCCTGGTGGACGAGGAGGAGCCTCCCCGCCAGGCGGAGCTGCACCTGGGCCTGGGCCGCGCGCACCAGGAGAAGGGCGAGTCCGCGCTCGCCACGCAGCACCTGGAGAAGTCGCTGGTGCTGCGGGGCCGCAGCCTCCCGGGGAACCTGGCCACGCTGGGCCTGCGCACGCTGGCGAACCTCCTGCTGCGGGGGCTCGCGTCGCTTTTGCCCTTCATCCTGCGCCCGCTGCCGGCGGCGCGGCTGGGCAACTACCTGCAGCAGTTGTCCACGCTCAACTCGCTCATCCGCATCTACTACTTCGCGGACATCACCAAGCTCACCTGGGCGACGCTGGTGTCCACCAACATGGCGGAGCGCTCGCGCAGCGACTACGCCAGGAGCCTGGCGCGCGGCTACTACGGCACGCTCCTGTTCGGCGCGGGGCTGCTCGGCCGCGCGCGCTACCACTGCGAGAAGGCGCTGGAGTACGCCCGGCGCTCCAAGGACCCCGTGGCGGAGGGGCTCGCGCTCAGCCGCCTGGGCATCCAGGCCTTCTTCGCCAACGAGCTGGAGCGCGCGAGAGAGTTCCAGGAGGAGGCCGTCTCCACGCTGCGCCAGGTGGGCGAGCGCTGGGAGCGCCAGACGTCGCTGATGATGCAGGCCACGGGCGAGTTCCTCCACTCGCGCTTCCGCGCCGCGGTGGCGCTCTACGAGCAGATGGGGGCCATCGGCGTGGAGCTCAACGCGCTGATGCACCAGGGCTGGGCGCACTCGTGGGCGCCCATGTGCCGCTACCTCATGGGCGAAGGCGACGTGGGCGAATTGTGCGCGGAGCTGGAGCAGGGCCTGCGCATCAGCGTGGAGGTGGCGGACCTGGCCAACCAGTGCGCCAGCCTGAACCACCTGGCCAACGTCACGGTGCGCGAGCACCAGGTGGAGGAGGCGGCGCTCGTCGCGGTGCGCTGCTTCAAGAGCATCTGGAGCTACCAGGTGATGGTGCCCTTCCTCCAGGTGGGGCTGGTGGACGCGGCGGAGGCGGCCCTCTTCGCGCTGGAGGAGGGCGCCACGGTGGTGCCGCGCAAGAAGCTGCTGAAGATCGTCAAGCTGGCGTGCATCAAGGCGCGCGTCATCGCCCGGCTCTATCCGTACCTGAAGGGCCCGGCGCTGCGCGTGACGGCGCGCTCGCTGGCCCTGCGCAAGGGGCCGAAGGCCGCGGAGCCGGTGTTCCTGGAGGCCATCGCCGTCCTGGAGCAGAGCCCCAACCGCTGGGAGACGGGCGTGGCCTACTTCGACGCGGCGGTGGCCCTGCCGCACCGGCGCGAGGACTTCCTCGCCCGGGCGCGCGCCATCTTCACGGAGGTGGAGGCCCGCGCGGAGCTGCGCCGCGTGGACCGCTTCCAGGCCACGCTCCAAGCCCCGCCGACCCCGGCGCTCGTCGCCGTGCCCCAGGCCTCCCAGGTCCGTGACGCTCGCGTGATGTGACGCGCCGGACGCGCATTCCTTGTCCCGTCAGGCGGGGCCCCTAGACTGCGTGCTTCTTCCTCGACCTCCGCACCGGGCTCATGAACACCGCGCCGCTCCGCTTCCAGCTCAGTCCCGTCATCGTCGTCTACATGCTCGTGGTCCACGGCCTGGCCGCGCTGGCGTTCATCCTGCCCTGGCCGCCGTACGCGCTGCCGGTGGCGCTGGCCGTGTACGTGTCCATTGGCCTGGGCACGACGGTGGGGCTGCACCGGCTCTTGTGCCACCGCGCCTTCGCGTGCCCCCGCTGGGTGGAGTACGCGCTGGTGACGGTGGCCATGCTCACGGCGCAGGGCAGCCCGCTGCTCTGGGCCGCCAACCACCGGCTGCACCACGCGAAGGCGGACGCGGACGGGGACGTGCACTCGCCGGTGCGCGGCTTCTGGTACGCGCACATGGGGTGGATCCTCAACGAGGCCTCCACGGAGGAGGACGGCTGGCGCACCTGGTGCCGCGACATGGCGGACGACGGCTACTACCACTGGCTCTTGCGCTACCGCATCGCGCCGCAGGTGCTGGCGGTGCTCTTCGTGGGGCTGACCTTCGGCTGGCGTACGGTGCCCGCGTACTTCTTCCTGCCCGTGGTGTGCTGGATGCAGAGCACCTACGCGGTGAACTCCGTGTGCCACGCCGCGTTCGGGCACCGCGACCACGACACGCGCGACCACAGCCGCAACGTGTGGTGGGTGAGCGTGCTCGCGCTGGGCGAGGGCTGGCACAACAACCACCACGCCTTCCCCGCGTCCGCGCGGCACGGCTGGGTGTGGTGGCAGTGGGACCCGGGCTGGCTCTTCATCCGGGCGCTCCAGGCGCTGGGGCTGGCGTGGGACGTGCGCCTGCCGTCCCGGCTCAGGTCAGGACCTGCGGCGTGAGGCCCAGCGCGGGCATCCGCTCCGCGTCCCACGCCTCGATGGCGTCCAGCCCCGCGATGTAGCGGCGCTCCGGGTTCTTCACCGGGTTGCGGATGCTGACGATCTCGGGCCCGGAGAAGAGGATGGTCTGCTTGTAGCGGGGCAGGTCGCTCATCATCAGCTTGGACGCGTAGTGCCGCGCGATGTTGGGCAGGCTGCCCAGCGTGCGGCACAGCCGCTGGAAGTGCTCCACCACCTCCGACGCGTGCATCTGCTTGGGCCGGTGGCACAGCGTGTAGCCGTCGTAGTCGCGGCTGGTGGTGCCGGGCAGGAGCCGGTCCTCGGCCTTCAGTTCGCGGAAGAAGGGCGTCTCCGGATACGGGCACACGATGCCCAGGAACGTGACGGAGAAGTACTTCAGGTCCGCCAGGTAGTCCGGCAGCCGGTGCAGGTACTCGTTGGTGTCGCCGTCCGAGCCAACGATGAGCCCGAAGGACAGCAGGATGCCGGCGGAGAAGACGCGGCGGATGACGGCGTCCACCTCCGACAGCTTGTTCTGGCCCTTGTTCATCGCCTTGAGCGAGTCCGGGTTGAGCGACTCCAGGCCGGTGTAGACGTAGCGGCAGCCCGCCTTCGCCATCAGCTTCACCAGCGACTCGTCCTTGAGCACGTTGAAGGTGAGCGCGCAGCCCCACGTCTTCTTCAGGGGGATGAGCGCCTCGCACAGCGCGCGCAGGTACTTGGGCGAGCCGCCCAGGTTGTTGTCCAGGAAGACGAACGCGTCCCCCATCAGCCCCAGGAAGTTCGGGTTCCAGCGCATGCGCGTCTGGATTTCGTCGATGACCTCCGGGATGGGCCGGAAGCGGTAGCGCTCGTGGCCGGTGAGCACGCAGAAGTTGCACGTGAAGGGGCAGCCGCGCGACGCCTCGATGCCCGGCAGGCGCACCTTGTTGTGCGTGAAGTCGATGAGCTCGTAGCGGTACGGCCGGATGGCCGCGGCGCCCTGCGACGGCAGGCTGTAGCGGGGCTTGAGCTCACCCTTCTCGAAGTCCGCGATGAGCGCCGGCACGTTGGACTCCGGCTCCCCGGTGATGACCGCGTCGAAGTACTTCGCCGCGTCGTCCGGGAAGTGGCTCGCGTGCCGGCCTCCCGCCACCGTCGTCATTCCGCGCTGACGGAAGAGGGTGGAGAGCACCTTGGTGTGCTCGTAGTACGAGTGCAGGTACGAGAAGAAGACCAGGTCCCAGTGCCGGTCCAGCGGCAGGTCCGCCTCCTTCTCGTTGAAGATCTCCACCTCGGCGTGCTCCGGGCACAGGCCCGCGATGAGCTCCGGCACGGAGGACTGCATGATGGAGGGTTCCTTGATTCGCAGCCGGGTCGGATGGGTGTACGTGGCGATGATGGCGATGCGCATGCGAGCGGGCCCGGCGGCGCACGCGGCGGAAACGGGCGCGCGCGTTCGTGTTTTCACCTGCCGGACCGCGTCCCCCTTCGTCGGTGGAGGATCACCCGGAGTCCGGGCGGTGGCAAAGGATCTCCGTCGCGAACACCGCACGCTCCGCGTGTTTCCGGTGGCAGCGGACGACCCAGGAGGACCTATCTCGCGTGGGGGGCGTACTGATAGATCTTTGAAACATGGATACTTCTCCTTCGCCAGCCGCCCCGGGTTGGCCGTTTAAGCGTTACTTCTGGATTTCCATCGTGCTCGCGGTGGCGCTGGGCGCGACGGCGTTGCGCTCGGGGTTCATGCCGGATGACTTCATCTGGCTGGGCGTCTGGGACAACATTCCGCCGCCCGCGCCGCTGGGCAACACGCACCTGGACGTGTACCGCACGGCCACCGGCATCCCGGAGCACACGCTGCGTCTGGCGGAGGTGGGCGTCTTCCCGTGGTGGGTGGAGCCCACCGTGCGCGTCGCGTTCTTCCGGCCCCTGGGCAGCCTGCTCTACGGACTGGACCATGTGCTCTACAACCGCGTCGCCGTGGCCTACCAGTTCCACTCGCTGCTCTGGTACGTGGGCCTGGTGGCGGTGGCGGGCCTGCTGCTCAAGCGCGTGCTGCCCACGGCGGTGGCGGGCGTGGCGATGGTCCTCTTCGCCCTCTGGGGCTCCCACGCGGCGGTGCTGGGCTGGCTGTCCTACCGCAGCGTGGTGATGTCGCTGCTCTTCGGCATCCTCGGCATCTTCCTGCACGTGAAGTGGCGCGAGGAGAAGCGCACGGGCGCGCTGGTGGGCGCGCTGGTGTCCTTCGCGCTCGCGCTCCTCTGCGGTGAGACGATGGTCATCCTCAGCCCGTACGTGCTGGCCTACGAGGCCTTCTCCGGCCCGGGGCAGGCGAAGGACAAGCTCAAGGGGCTCATCCCGTTCGGCGTGCTGATGGCCCTCTACTTCGCGGCGTACCGGGCCATGGGCTACGGCGCGGGCGGCTCGGACATGTACCTGGACGCGCTGGGGACGCCGGTGGCGTGGTTCCAGGCGATGCTCGGGCGCGTGCCGGCCGCCATCGCGGGGCTGACGCTGAACGCACCGCCGGACTTCATCTTCGATCAATCCCTGGTGCCCCTCTTCACCGTCCTGGGCGCGGTGGGCTTCACGTTGTTCGCGCTGCTCGTGTGGGGCGTGTGGCCCCGGCTGGAGGCCGCGGAGAAGCGCACGGTGGGCTGGATGCTGACGGGCGCGTTCGTGTCCACGTGGCTGTCCAACTCCGCCTTCGCCGGCTCGCGCACGCTCATCGTGCCCAGCCTGGGCATGGCGGTGGGTTTGGCCGTGGTGCTGCGCCACGCGTGGAAGGGGCGGGCGCTCAAGCTCCGCGCGGGCGCGGTGGTGGCCGGCGCGGCGGTGATGGCCCTCATCCACGTCGTGGGCTCGCCGTACCTCTGGTGGCAGACCATGGAGCAGTACTCGCAGGCGGACGCGCTCATGGGGCGCGTGCAGGCGCGCTACGAGGAGGCGTTCGATCAGACGAAGCTCCCCAACCAGCGCGTGGTGGTGCTCAACGCCCCCAACGGCATCATCGGCATCTACGGCTCCGTGCGCTGGTGGTCCTCGGGCAACCCCCTGCCGAAGGCCTGGTGGGTGCTGTCCTATTCGCTCCACGAGCAGAAGGTGACGCGCACCGGCCCCAACTCGCTGGAGCTGGCGCTCACCCGGGGCGGCCACTTCCTGGACTCCGTGGAGGAGCGCATCCACCGCGCCGCGCGCCACCCGGTGCGCCAGGGCGACGAGTTCGACATGAAGGGCATGAAGGTGCGGATCGAGGAGGCGGACGCGCAGGGCCCCACGCGCATCTCCTACACCTTCGACGTGCCGCTGGAGGACCCGTCGCTGAAGCTGGTCCAGTGGCAGAACAAGAAGGTGGTGCCCTGGGTGCCGCCGGCCGTGGGCGGGCCGCCGTCCGCCCTCAACGTCCGGGCCGTGCAGTAGGCAGCCAGGTGGCGCGGGGGAAGCCTCCCCCGCGCCCGGGCCTGCTTCAGCCCACCATCCGCACCACCGCCAGCGTGAGTCCGTAGACGATGACGGACACCAGCGCGGCGGCGGGGATGGTGAACACCCACGCCCAGATGATGCGGCCGGCGGTGCCCCACTTCACGGCCCGCCAGCCGCGCGTGGACCCCACGCCGACGATGGCGCCGGTGATGGTGTGCGTGGTGGAGACGGGGATGCCCAGCTCCGCCAGCGCGATGATGGTGACGCCGCCGCCCGTCTCCGCGCTGAAGCCGCCAATGGGCGCCAGCTTCGTGAGGCTGTGGCCCATGGTGCGGATGATGCGCCAGCCGCCGAAGAAGGTGCCCAGCGCGATGGCGGCGTGGCAGGAGATGATCATCCACCAGTCGATGTGGAACGGCCGGTCGCGCCAGATGGTGCCGAAGAGCACCACCGCGATGATGCCCATGACCTTCTGCGCGTCGTTGGTGCCGTGGCTGAAGGAGAAGATGGCGGACGACACCAACTGCAGCCGGCGGAACCAGGTGTCCACGCGCAGCGGCGTCTGACGGTGCACCGCCCAGGTGCTGGCCAGCATCATCCCGATGCCCAGCGTCATGCCGATGAGCGGCGACAGCACGATGAAGGCCGCGATGCGCGCGATGCCGCTGCCCACCAGGCCCTCGAAGCCCAGCACGGGGAGCGTGGCGCCAATCATCCCGCCCGCCAGCGCGTGCGACGACGACGAGGGCAGCCCCCACCACCAGGTGAGCAGGTTCCAGACGATGGCGCCCATCAGCGACGAGAAGATGACCATCAGCACCGCGGTGGGGCCGGCGGCGCGGAGCATCTCGAAGTTGATGATGCCCTTGCCCATGGTGTTGGCCACGTGCACGCCGCCCGCGAAGGCCGCCACGAAGTTGAAGAACGCGGCCCACGCCACGGCCAGGTTCGGCGACAGCACGCGCGTGGACACCACGGTGGCGATGGAGTTCGCCGCGTCGTGGAAGCCGTTGATGAAATCGAAGATGAGCGCGACGACGACGATGGTGACGACCGCTGCGAGCAGCATCTCAGCTATGCTCCAGCACGACGCCTTCGATGACGTTGGCCACGCCCTGGCACTTGTCCGTGGCCGTCTCGATGAGGTCGTAGATCTCCTTCCACTTGATGATGGTCAGGGTGTCCACGCCGCTCTTGAACAGCCGGCCCATGCCCGCGCGCAGGACCTCGTCCGCCTGGGTCTCCAGGTGCTTGATCTCCTTGCACCCCGCGAGGATCTGCTCCGGCTTCTTGATGAGCCGCAGCGCCGCGACGACCTCCTGCACCTTGCGCGTGGAGAGCACCAGCAGCCGCGCCAGCTCCGTGGCGTCCTCGCGGCTGGACTCAATCTCGTAGTAGAGCAGCCGCGCCGCCGCCGCGTTGGTCAGGTCCAGCACGTCGTCGATGCGCGACAGGAGCGTGTGGATCTGACCCCGGTCGAACGGGGTGATGAACTGCTGGTGGAGCCGGTTGAAGGCCGTGTGGGTGACCTCGTCGCCCCGGTGCTCCACGTCCTTGAGGGCCTGGACTCGCGCGGGCACGTCCCGGAAGTCGCTCAAGAGTTCGTGCAGGAGCTTCGCTCCCTCGACAGTTCTGGCGCATTGCGCGTCGAAGTCGTCGAAGAACTCGTCCGACTTCGGCATCAGCTTTTCGAGCATGGGGATCTCCCTCGGCGCCTGGAGGGACAGGAGCTGTCCGCCGCGGGAGGTGGGTGGCGCCTCTGGAGGGGTGACACTCCCGTGACGCGGGAGTGAGTACCCTACCTGGAGAGATTCGCCAGTGTTCCGTGCGAAAACGTACGGATTCCGAGGGGTTGTGCTTGACGCGAGGCGCCGCTCAGACGACGCGGTTGCGCAGCTCCTCGAAGAATCCCACCCACAACTGCCACATCTCCTCGGCGCCGCGCGTGATGGTGGCCAGCTCCGCGTCCGTGTACTGGAGGCCCACCGTGTGGCCGGCCGTCTCCACGTGGTCCGGCTCCTGCTTCACGTGGATGTCCACCCAGGGCAGGGCCTTGAGGCCCGTGGTGCGGCGCACCAGCTTGCCCAGCTTGGCCACCATGGTGAGGTCCGCCACCTCCGTGCCGTAGAGGAAGCCCAGGCCCGTGAGGTGGCTGTCCGTGGAGCGCTGGTAACCGTCGATGAGCCGGCGCGTCGCGGGCGTCATGTCCGCCTCGGACACGCCCGCCTTCGTGAAGCCCGCGTCCGTCATCGTCTGGATGAAGAAGCGCTCGTGCGCCCTCGCCGGGTCTCCCTCGCCCACCTCCTGGTTGAGGATGTGCGTCACCGCCGTCTTCATCTCCATCTGCGGACAGACGGCGATGAGCTTGCCCAGGAAGGTGGGGAAGTAGTGCAGGGGGTGCCACCACTGACCCAGCACCATCTCCGCCTGTTCGCGGCTGAAGGCCTTCTCATCCACCACCTCGAAGAACCGGTGCTTGATCAACTGCTCTCGGTGGGAGTTCTTCGCCAGTGCCGCCTCGATGGTCTGGTTCCGCATTGCCGCCTCCAGGTGGGTCCAAAAGGGCTGGGTCGGCGTTTATCACAAAGCAGGACTGAGATTCTTGGAAATGTAGAAAGACAAGTTCAACACGACTACGTGGTTTGCCGTCAGTGTGGAACGTGCAGGCAGGCGAGGGTGGGCTGTTCGGCGTGGGGGCTGACAGCCTACAGTTGGAAAATCGGCATTTTCTCCCTGGCCCCCTTGTACGGAAGACGCATGACCCTGTTCCGGCACCCTGAAGATCGCATCCCGGTCCTGATGTTCCTTGGCGTCTTCGCGCTCGACATGACGGTGTTCCTCACGGCGCGAAGCTGGTGGGTACCGGTGCTGTGGTTCGGGCTGGGCATCATCCCCAAGGGGTGGATCTGCTCGTGGAACCACCACCACCAGCACCTGTCCTTCTTCAAGCACGCGCTGCCCAACCGGCTCCTGGAGATCGTCTTCGGCTTCCAGACGGGCGTGACGTCGCAGGCGTGGTTCCTCCACCACGTGCTGGGCCACCACAAGAACTACCTGGACCAGTCGCAGGACGAGTCGCGCTGGAAGCGGGAGGACGGCTCGACGATGGGCGAGGTGGAGTACTCGCTGGGCACGGCGCTGACCGCCTACCCGCGCGCGTTCCAGGTGGGCCGGAAGCACCACCCCAAGGCGCTGCGCACGTTCGTGGTGATGGCCGCGCTCCAGGTGGTGCTGCTGGCGGGCCTGTTCTGGGTGAACCCCTACAACGCGCTCTTCGTGTTCCTGCTGCCCATGATGGCGTCGCTCTACGTGACGACCTGGGCCACGTACTTCCACCACGTGGGCCTGGACACGGCGAACCACTCGGAGGCCTCGTACAACATCCTCCACAAGGGCTACAACCTGATGACGGGCAACCTGGGCTACCACACCGCGCATCACACGCGGCACGGCCTGCACTGGTCCAAGCTGCCGGAGCTGCACGCGCAGTTGGCGCGCGACATCCCCGCGAACCTGTACCGCCAGCCGGGCATCCCGTTCGTCTGGCGCGGCTCCGAGGAGAAGCTGGTGCTGAGCGAGCACGAGGTCGCCGCACTCACCGGCGGGCCCGTGGAGGGCCGCGGGGAGAAGCTGGCCGCCTAGCGGTCCCGCCGTCCCCGCTGCAAGCCCCCGCCGGAAGCGCTCCCTTCCGGCGGCGGGGTTCGACGGACGGCTACTTCGGCTGCTGCGGCTCCGTCGTGCGGTTCGCCGCGAGGCTGATGACGTTGAGGAGCAGGTCCTTCACGCGGCGGGGCTTGTTGCCGCCGTTGTCCTCGATGATCTTCTCGATGTCGTCATCCTGCCGGTGGTACTCGGGGATGAGGTCGCCGCCGCCCTCGGGGTTGGACAGGCCCTCGAAGAGGAAGAGCACGTCCTCGCCCTTGCGCCCGAAGGACGCGCCGTCCTGCCGGTCGCGGTAGACGTTGATGTCGCGGTTGATGCGGTCGAACGGATCCGCCAACTGCTGGTTCGCCTGGTCCACCACGTCGCGGAAGTAGTTGGGCTGGCCCTTGGTGTTGGTGTCCACCACGGACAGGCGCTGATCATCCCAGCGGCCCACCATGTCCGTGTTGATGACGCCGGCGATGTTCTTCAGCTCCAGGCCGGGGATGGGGTGGTCCACGAAGTACTGCGAGCCCACCAGGCCCTTCTCCTCCGCGCCCGTCCAGATGAAGAGCACGGAGCGGTCCAGCTTGCCGTTCTTCGCGGCCTCCGCCAGCTCCGGCACCGCCGCCATCAGCACCGCGCTGCCGGACGCGTTGTCGTCCGCGCCGTTGAACGGGTTGCCCTTGCGGTCCACGCCCACGTGGTCCAGGTGGGCCATCACCACGATGACCTCGTCCTTGTGGGGGCCCGTGCCGGGCAGCATGGCCATGGTGTTCACCGCCTGGCCCGTGGCCGTGGCCACCTGCTGGAGCTCCTCCACGCTGCGCTGCTTGCCCGCGCGCGCCGGCACCACCGACTGGCCCGCCGCCTTCATCGTCTGCTCGTACTGCTGGTTGAGCCGCTTCAGCGTGTCCTTGGGCATCTTCTCGTCCAGGTAGAAGCCCTCCTGGAAGAGCGTGTGGCCGAACTCCTTGTGCTCGGCGTGGGCTCCGGCCGTCTCGCCCGCCTTGTCCGCGCCCAGCCAGGAGTAGACCTTGAACTTCTGCTGGAAGGGGTTCTCCGGGTTGTTGATGTTGGGCCCCACCAGCCCGTACTTCTCCGCGTGGGCCTGCACGTAGACGGAAGCGGCGTCCAGGCCCGCGGAGGGGCTGTCACGCCCCTGCAGCGCGTCCGAGGCCAGGTACTCGAGGTGCGTCATCGGGTCCGAGTCGGCCGACACGGGCGGCTCGGTGGGCGCCTCCGGCGGCACGGGCGTCGTCGGCGCGGGCGTCGGGGTGGTGGGCGCGGGCAGCCCCAAAATCGGCGGCGGCGCGGGCAGCCGGGGCAGTTGGCCGGGCGCGGGGCGCGTGCCGCCGGAGGACTCGAAGCCGTCCTTCCAGGCGATGGGGCGGTTCCGGGACTTCGCCTCCGTCGTCCGGGCGTCCTGCGAGGACAGCCGCGAGACGGAGGTGAGGGGACGCGAGCTGTCGTTGATCTTCGAGGCCATGGTGGGGAGTCCGGGGGGAGGAACCGCGCTCCCCAGATTATCCGCCGGACCCCCCGCGGAGTTGTGCCCCCCGGCGAAGTTCCGCCTGGGAGTGCGGCGCCATGACGCTCCGTGTGAGACCCGGCTTGCTACAAATCACATGTTTCATGTGACATCCGGCGCTACCCTGTTTTCTCAATCATTGAACAACGTGACTGAAGACAGACGGACCTGGGGTGTTGGCGCGCGGGGTGCAGTGGGGACGGGGGCAGTCCACCCCACACGACGAGGTAGTACATGCATCTGAGAATCACGGGTTCCCTGCTGGCGTCCATGCTGTTGAGCATCACGGGCTGCGCGGGCGGCGCCGACGACGGCCAGGCCGGCTCCCTGGGCGCGCAGGAGGCCGCGGCGTCCCAGTGCGTGAAGCGGTTCGACGGCATCACGAGCTGCGCGCTGGGCCGCGCGAAGGTGGAGTCCGTCGCGGAGGGGCTGGCGGTGTCCAACCTCACGACGCAGAAGGACGGCGTCTCCAGCAGCTTCACGCAGGCCGTGAAGTGGGAGCAGCGCGTGGCGATGAGCCTGGGGGCGCAGGGCGGCTACCAGTTGGCCGCGCGCGATGGCGATCAGGTCGTCAGCACGCTGCGGGTGACGCCGGGCCGCGAGGCGAACACGGTCAACATGGCCCCCACGTTCACGGGCTCGCCGGGCGGCTCCGCGTACCGGATGAACATCTACCGCGGGGGCGTGCTCCAGGGCAGCAGCAGCCAGCCCGCCGGGATGGTCATCACCTTCACCAACTGGCGGGACTTCATCCGCTGGGCGGAGATGAACCACTTCTTCCTGAACGACTTCGACATCGACGGGCTGTCCACCGGCTCCGCGGAGACGAACGTGGGCGCGTGCGTGTGGCGCTTGAACGCGGAGAAGAACACCTTCACCGTGGACATCGACGGCAAGTCCATCACCGGTGACTCGGTGGAGTTCATCGAGACCGTCGCGGATGGCGCGTACCCGTACCGCCACTTCACGGGCATCGACACGAACGCCATCGCCGGCCAGTACACCGTCCGCTCCGAGTCCATCACCCAGCCCACGGGCGTGAAGTAGCCCCAGGGCCCGGAGTCCAGGCGCCGGACGGGGATCACGGTCCCGTCCGGCGTCTTCGCGCCTAGCGCCTCCCGGAGACGGAGGACGTGGGCGTCGCCACGTTCCGGCCGCTGCCCCCCACGCCCGTGGCGGGGCTCACCGTGGGCGTGCGCGCGGCCTCCAGCGGGGCCTTGCGGGCTGGCGCGAAGGCGGCGGGGACTTCATTGGCGTAGAGCAGCTTGTAGGCGCTGTAGCTGCTGAGCACGCGCTTCACGTAGTCGCGGGTCTCGTCGAAGGCGATGTGCTCCACCCACTCGTCCAGCTCCGCCTGGGGCAGGGCCTTGCGCCAGCGCTCCACCGCCGCGGGGCCCGCGTTGTAGGCGGCCACCGCGTAGGCGGGGTTGCCGTCGAAGTGCTTGAGCAGCGAGCCCAGGTACGCCGCCCCCAGCCGGATGTTCTGCGCGGGCTGGAGCAGCGACGACACGTCGAACGACGCCAGCTTGAGCGAGTCCGCCACCGCCTGGGCCGTCGTGGGCATGAGCTGCGCGAGCCCCAGCGCGCCGGTGGACGAGCGCGCGCGAGGGTTGAAGCGGCTCTCCTCGCGGATGAGGCCCTGGAGCAGGTCGGGGTCCACGCGCGCGGCCCGCGAATGGCTCTGGATGAGCGGCCGGAACGCGAGCGGCCACGTCGCCTCCCACACCGGACGGGACGCGGCGCTGAGCGGCCCGGCGGCCTCCTGGCGCAGCGTCACGCGGGCCACCTGCCGCGTGGCCCGGCCCCGGCCGGTGCGGCGCATGGTCTGGTAGAGCAGCCGCGCGGGCGCCTCCGCCAGGCCGCGCGTGTCCACCGCGAGCAGCTCCTCCACCACGCCCGGCTGGCCCAGGCGCAAAAGCTCCACGCCCGCCGCGAAGCGCGCGTCCTTCTGGAGCGGGCCGGGGGGCAGGGGCCAGACCTCGTCGTTGGCCGGCGCGGCGGTGTTCACCGCCTTCACCGTGGCCGGCCGCGCGGCGGCCTCCGTCAACCGCGCCAGCCGCTCCGGCGCGTGCTGGGCCAGCCGCGTCCGGGACAGCAGCCCGTACCAGGCCGTGGGCCGCTCGGTGGCGATGAGCTCGTAGCGCGCGAGCGCCGCGTCCACCGCGCCGGCGTTCTCCTGGGTCCGCGCCTGCCAGTAGCGCGCGCGCCAGAGGGCGTCGTCCGTGCGCGCGGCCTCCGGCAACTGCTCCACCGACATCAGCGACGCCAGGCCCGGCTGCGTCTCGCCCTTGCGCAGGTGCAGCCAGAAGGCGCGGAAGAGGGCCTCGGCGGCGAAGTTGCCGGCCGGGTAGCGCTTCGCCAGCGCCTCGTAGTTCTCCAGCGCCTCGTCCGCGCGGCCCAGGCGCTGCTGCGTCCAGGCCTCGAAGAAGAGCGCGTCGTCCGCGTAGCCGTGCTCCGGGTAGTCCCGCGCCAGCGTGGCGTACGTCTCCACCGCCGCCTCGGGCTGCACCACGGACTGCGAATAGGCGAGCAGGTAGAGCGCCTGCGGACGCTGCTCGGGCGACTGGCACTCGCGCGCCACCGGCTCCAGCACCTGGATGGCGCGGCGGTGCTGACGCTCCTTGCGCAGGGCGCGGCCCAGGGTGAGCTGGGCGCGGCAGGCCAGCTCGTCCGGGAGCTCCGTGCGGGGCCCCGAGCGGGCCAGCATGTTCATGGCCGCGACGTTCTGGTGCAGCTCCACCAGCGCCTCCGCGCGGCGCACGCGCCACTTCATGGGCAGGGGCAGGTCGCGCAGCAGGGCGCGCGCGCGGTCCGCCTCCGGCGACAGGGGCGCGGTGGCCCAGACCTCCAGCAGCGCGCGGTGCTCCGCGTTGTACTGCCCTGCCGCGCGCGCCAGGTCGCAGTAGGCGAGCAGCGCCTTCATGCGCAGCGCGTCCGGCCCGCGGGCCTGCCGGTTGTCGATGAACTCCTGGAGCGCGGCGAGCGCCTCCGGGATGCGGAGCTGGCGCTTGAGCACGCGCGCCATGGTGAAGCGGGCCTCCGGATAGAGCGGGGAGCCGGGGCTCACCTGGCCATACTGCTCCGCCGCGCGCAGCGGCTTGCGCAGCCGCTCATGCGCCTGCGCGGCCTTCATCAGGCAGTGGTCTCGCAGCGGGACGTAGTCCTCCGCGAGCGCCGTGAACTCGGCGGCGGCGGTCGCGAAGTCCCGCGCGAGGAACGCGCTCTGCGCCTGGAGGAAGCGGCCGGGGAGGGAAGGGGAGGGCTCCGTCGCCAGCAGCGCCCGCGCGGACTTGTACCGGCCGCGGTCGAACTCCGCCTTCGCCTTGGCCAGCAGGCCCTCCGCGAAGTAGGGCGTCAGCCGCTCCGGCCCGAAGGCCTCCGCCGTCACCTCGTCCTGCGAGGGCTGCGCCGCGGGCGTGTCGAGCAGGGCCTCCAGCTTCTCCTCCGACATCACGTCGCCGGAGTCGTCCTCGCCGGGCGCCTGCGCCCACGCGGTGCCCGGGGCCCACAGGCCCGCGCACGCGAGCACCACCGCTGCTGTTCCTCGAAGTCCGTCCATGCCAGCCCTCGTTCGTCCGCCAGGGACCCCGATGGATTGGCACTGCCCGTGCGCTTGGAACCTGCCCGCCTGTCCCCTTGCCAGGCCCGCGTTGCCTTTCGTGCATCCGCCCCCAGGCACACATCCGGAGCGCTGCAAGAAAGCCAACGGCTGGCGGGCCGGGCGTCTGGCGCCTGGGGTGCTACATACCCAGGGGCGCCTGCCTGCTGTCAGGGCGTGCGTGACGCAAAGGCCGCCGGGATTGTCCTGGATGGCGGAGCCCTCGCCGTGTCCTCGACTTCGCGCCAGAGGGGATGAGCGTCTGCCTTTGGGGTTCGCCGGAGCGGGGCGGGCTGTAGACAGGTGATACATGAGGGAAACCGATGTGAAGCATTGGGTCCTCTTGCGGTTGGCGGGCCTGTAGCTTTACCGTGCGCCTGCTGCCCTCCCCCGGACATCCATGGCCACTCCGAGTCTCCCGTCGTCGAGTGTCGCAGTCGAAGAAGCCAGGCCCTCGCTGGCCCGCGTCTGGTGGGTCGCGCTGCGGCCCAAGACGCTCACGGCCTCCATCGCGCCCACGCTGGTGGGGTGGGCCTTCGCCAACGTGGAAGGGGGCTGGCGGCCGGTGCCGGCGCTGACCTTCCTGGTGGGCTTCATGCTGGCGCAGATCGTCAGCAACCTGGTGAACGACTACTCGGACTTCGAGCGCGGCGCGGACACGGCGGCCCGTCTGGGGCCCGCGCGCGTCACGCAGAAGGGCTGGCTGTCCTCACGTGAGGTGGCGGGCGCCGCGGCCCTGGCCTTCACCGGCGCCGCGCTGGCGCTGCTGCTCCTGACGCAGGCGGGAGGCTGGCCCGTGCTCGCGGGCGGCGCGGTCTGCCTGGCGGGCGCGGTCCTCTATTCCGCGGGCCCCGTGCCGCTGGGCTACATGGGCCTGGGGGACCTGCTGGTGCTGCTCATCTCCGGCCTCCTGGGCGTCACCGGCAGCTACGGGGTGCTCACCCATCACCTCTCCGGCGACGTGGTGCTCGCGGGCCTGTCCATGGGGCTCATCGCCGCGGGCATCCTCGCGGTGAACAACCTGCGCGACCGCGAGACGGACGTCCTCGCCGGCAAGCGCACGCTGGTGGTGCGCTTCGGCCGCCGCTTCGGCCAGTGGGAGTACACGCTCGCGGTGGCGGGGGCGTTCGCGCTGCCGCTCATCGCCTGGGCGCTGTCGCCGGAGCATCCGCGCGCGTGGCTCTTCACGCTGGCGGGCCTGCCGCTCGCGGCGGTGCAGATCCGCGCCATCTGGAAGGAGGACGGCGGCGCGCTCAACCCGCACCTGGGGCGCACCGCGGGGCTGGGGCTGGTGTTCGCCGTGCTCCTGTCCGCCGGTCTCAGCCTCTGACTCGGCTAGACTCGCAAGCCCCCGCCCGTCCCCCGTTGCCTCCCCCGTCGTCGTTCGCTCCGGAGTCCCCGTGTTCTTCGCGCCGAAGGTCTTCCCCGCCTGGGGTTCGCTCAGCCATGCCGCCCGGTCCCTCTACGGTTGGACCTTCTACACGGTGCCGCTGGCGCTCCTGACGCTCTTGAGCCCCGCCACCTTCCTCACCGTGGCGGGCATGCAGCCGGACCCCGCGGATCCGCACCACTTCGCGGTCCGCATGTTCGGGTCGCTCCTCACGTCGCTGTCCTTCATGTCCCACCAGGCCGCGGTGCGGGAGGTCCGCCCGTTCTTCCACTGGGCCGTCATCGGCCGGACCTTCATCACCGGCGTGGTGCTGCTCTGCACGGCGCTGGGGCAGTGCCCGCCCATCATGGCCTTCTTCGCCTGCATCGACTTCGGGGGCGGCATGTGGACCTTCGTGGGCCTCAAGCGCGACGCCGCCGAGGCCGCCCGCGGCGCCCAGCCCGCCCTGGCCCATCCGACGCCCTGAGTCACCCGCGCGATCTGAAGTCCGCGAATTGCGCGGACTCTCATAATGTGGTCAGTTTGAACCGATGAGGTGTTCTCCTCCCAACCCTTTCCTGGCTTCACCATCTCCGCGTGGCGGAGCGCTGGCGGCGTCGGGAAGGGTGGGGCGCGCGGGCCCGCGCGTGAGGATACCTGCTCCCTTTCCTCCCCCCGACTGCCTCCGGCCTCGTCTTCCATGAACCGCTCAATCCTGCTGAAGAGCGCGTGGTGCGCCCTGCTGGTGCCCCTGCTGTCCTGCAACCTCCTCAAGGTCACTGACGACGAGGGGTCCACGACGGGCCGCGGTGCCAAGCGGTTCGACCCCTACCAGGGCCTCAACTCCGGCGCGATCCGGCTGAGCCTCCAGTACATCAACGGCTGCGCCTTCCTGCCCAACGGGCAGATGGTGGCGAAGAACAGCGTGACCCCGGGGTATCCGGACACGTGCATCACGCCGCTCGCGCAGAACCCGCTGACGCTGTCGCCTCCCACCGGGACGCTGCAGATCCTGTCGGACACGCAGTACTTCCTGAACCAGTTCTCCGTGTCGGAGACGGTGGTCAACCAGCACAACAACCCCAACGACCAGACCGCCGCGCTGGCGTGGATCAAGAACCAGTCCGTGTTCTCCGGCCTGGACTGGACCAACGTCAACCAGGGCCCGGACGAGTGGAGCTTCTACAGCCTCGCGGGCGCGGTGGAGGACTGCTGGACCCGCGAGGTGCAGTTCGGCAACGCGAACTGGCAGAAGGTGAAGGACGACACCATCACCGTGGAGGTGCTGGACGAGACGGGCACCCCGCGCGCGAGCCAGACGTACCTGCGCTCGGAGCTGCTGGCCTCCTCGCCCTACGCCGGCCACAGCCGCTTCTCCTGGCGCTCGGAGAACCTGAAGCCGCCGCGCTTCCCCGGCGACAAGGACCCCGGCACCGTGACGGGCTTCGCGGGCGGCCTGGACCAGAGCGCCATCACGCGCACCATCGCGCGCGTGGACTGGGTGGGCAGCACCAACCCCTTCAAGGTGCTGCGCGTGCCGCGCCTGTCGGGCCCCGGCGCGCTCCGGGCCACCTGGAGCCAGTTGCCGGACAAGCCGTTCTACTTCCCCGTCACGTACATCATCCCGGATGACCGCCCGTCCACCTGCACGGACGACGCCGGCAACCCGGTGCAGTGCAGCCCGGGCCTGGACTCGCGGCTGGTGTTCTCGCCCCCGAAGGAGGGCAGCTTCTACAAGCCCGGCGAGGACGTGAGCGTCTACGTGGACCTGCGCGACAGCGCGGGCGCGCACCTGCACTCGCGCGACCTGCTGCCCAGCGCGCGGGAGATCATCGGCGGCCAGTCCAACGGCATCCAGACCTTCGTCCCCAACGTCATCGCGACCGTCACGGAGAACGACTCCATCTCCAACGTGGCCATCGCCGGTCCCATCCAGGACCTGAAGGTGCTGGGCAATCCCAGCGACAAGCCCGAGTTCTTCGCGCGGCCGTTCCCGTTCGCCATGCTGGATGACGCCACGCTCACGGGGCTGACGCCGGGCCTCATCGACTACAAGTGGCCCACCCGCCAGACGTTCACGCTGCCCGCGAACGCGAAGCCGGGCACCTACGTGGCGCTGGTGAAGTTCAACCGCGCGGCCCTGGGCGAGCGCGTCGCCAAGCTGAACCCCTTCTTCTTCCAGGTGGGCCAGGACGAGCCCACGACGTACCCGGGCAACGTGGGCAACTGCCAGATCTGCCACCGCGGCGTGCTGTCGCTGGACAACCTGCGCCACGGCCTGTCGGTGGACCACATCGAGAGCTGCAAGGTCTGCCACCACTACGACACGGACACGGTGGGCCGCACGCAGGAGATGGTGCACCGCATCCACATGAACTCGCCCAGCTACCCGGCGAACCGCGCGGACTGCACCGTGTGCCACCTGACGCGCAAGAGCACGGAGCGGCCCAGCCTGGCGCTGTGCGGCTCGTGCCACATCTCCCAGCACGGGGACGAGTTCTTCCAGATCGCCTTCAACCAGCGCGGCACGCCCAGCCGGTTCGGCAACTGCGCGCAGACCTGCCACGGCGGCGAGCAGCTCCCCGCCCGACACATCCTCCCCGCGAAGTAGGGGAAGCACCCCGCCATGCAAAGAGCTCTCTTCGTCGGAACGCTCCTCGGCGCGGCCCTGCTGAACGCGGGCTGCCAGGACTCCACCAACCCCGCGGCGTCCACCTTCACGCCGCGCCCCACGTATGAGAACCGCGAGCCGGAGGGCCTCACCTCCCGCGTGACGGGCTTCACCGTGGATCCGGAGGCCTACTTCCTCAACCTGGCCAACTGCGCGCCGCCGCCCGCGCAGTGCGCGCTGCCGCCGCTGTACGCGGAGTTCAGCCCGCTCCTGCAGCGCGCGGTGGTGCGCAACGCGCCCATCACCCTGCAGGACACGCAGCCGGACCCCGCCACGGGCCAGCCGCCCGCGCCGGGCGCGCCCACGGTGTCGGACGCCAACGGCATCTGGACCCTGGACAAGGTGCCCACCCGCCGGGGCGCGCCGTTCCTCGTGCTGTCGCTGGGAGGGCAGGCCACGCTGGCCAACAACGCCACGTTGCCGCTGCCGCCTCCGCTGCCGACGCTGCCGCCCGTGCCGGAGGGGAACTATGTCCCCACGCTGACGGTGCGGCCGGTCGTGCCCGCGCACAGCGCCTGCGTGGGCCTGGAGGCCCTGCAGATGAGCGACAAGGGCATCCTGGAGGCGGTCGCGAAGTCCCTGACCGCCGAGGGCACGCCCACCACGGTGGCGGACCTGCTCAACCCGGCCCGCTTCGGCGGCGTGACGGTGTTCTGGATGTACCGGCCGGGCTTCCCCGTGTTCCGCGTGCCGGCGGCGAACACCACCGTGACGGCCACCTCCGGCCGCGTGCTGAACGTCGAGTGGGCGCCCCCGGGCGCGCTGCCGCCGGCGCTGGCGCCGTTCCAGTCCACGCGCGGCTTCTTCATCCCGCCGGGGCCGCCGGCGCCCAACAGCTCCCTGGGCATCGTCGCCGTCGTCCACCCGCCGCTGATGGGGCCGCCGCCCGTGGTCCACTACGAGGCGAAGGACGTCACCACGAGCGACCCGGAAGGGCGCCCCTGGTCGCTGATGCAGCCGGTGGACCTCCCCGTCATCCCGGGGGTCGTGACGTTCGCCGGCCTCCAGTTGGTCAGCAAGACGCCGTCCTCGACGCCCCAGATTCCCCCGCCCAGCACCTGCCTGCCGGGCCAGTAGCCGCCTCACCCGTCCCAACGCCGGCGCTCCCTCCACGCCTCCCCGTGGTGCGGACGGAGCGCCGTGTGCCGTCCCCGTTCATCCGGAGAAGCGTTCCCCATGATGAAGAAGATCCTGATCGCCATTGGTGCGTTGGTCGCCCTGGTCCTGATTGGCGCGGGCACCGCCATGGGCGTGGCCAGCCACAAGATCAACAAGTCGTATGACTACGTCGCGCTGCCCAACATCACGCGAGACAGCTCTCCGGAGGGCATTGCCCGCGGTGAGCAGGTGTTCCGCGCGGTGTGCGCGGAGTGTCACGCGGGCGGTGGCAACACCAAGCCCACGGGCGTGCAGATGCACGACTTCCCGCCGGAGCTGGGCACGTTCTACTCGGCGAACATCACCTCCGACCCGGAGAAGGGCGTGGGCGCCTGGACGGACCAGGAGATCGCCCGCATGGTGATCAACTCCATCGACAAGAACCACCACGTGCGCCCCATGCCCGCGTTCCCCAACATGGGTGACAAGGACCTGGCGGCGGTCATCGGGTTCATGCGCTCGGGGCACCCGGACTTCGCGCCGGAGAAGACCCAGCCGCCGCGCTCCACGCTGACCCCCATGGGCCGGATGGTGTTCTCCTTCGCCATGGGCATCAACGACAAGGGCCGCACGGAGGCGGTGCCCGTGCCCGCGAAGGCGGCGGACTCCGTGGAGTACGGCCGCTACGTGTCCGCCAGCGTCTACGACTGCGTCTTCTGCCACTCGCCGGGCTTCGAGGGCAGCGCGGCGAAGATGAAGAACCCGGACACCGTGCTGAGCGGCGGCTTCGAGTTCGACCTGACGCCGCTGGGCGGCGAGGGCAAGCTGCTGTCGCCCAACATCACCGTCAGCGAGACGGCCGGCATCGGCAAGTGGACGCTGGACGAGTTCAAGCACGCCATGCGCACGGGCGTGACGCCCGCGGGCCACATCCTGCGCGCGCCCATGCCCAAGTACCGCTACGCGGACGACGTGGAACTCACGGCCATCTACACCTTCCTGCGCTCCATGAAGCCCAACGACACCGTGGTGCCGCCCCCCGCCGGTGGCCGCCCCAAGGCGGAGCCCTCCAGCGACCCGGAGAAGATGTTCAGCTCCCTGGGCTGCGCGACCTGCCACGCCCCCGGCAAGGCCTACGAGGCCAAGCTCCAGGGCGCCAAGGGCAAGGCCCCGGAGGAAGTGGCCAAGTGGATCCGCAACCCGGAGTCCTTCAAGCCCGGCACGCAGATGCCCACCTACGAGTCGCTCGTCGACGAGACCAACGCCCTGGCGCTGGCGAAGTACGTCCTGGGCAGGACGGGCGGCACCGTGAGTGAAGGCACCACGCCCTGAGTTTGACGGCGGTGTGACAAAGGCCCCCGCGTGAGTGTCAACACGCGGGGGGCCCGTGAAACATCACGTTTCTTCCGGGGGGGCGGGAGTCACAGGAAGTACAGGTTGGTATAAGCTTTCATGTGAAGTCGTTCCCCCACCCCGTGGAGCGTCATTCCATGAATGTTTCATCCGCCTCCCCCTCGGCACACCGGACGCAGTCCCCCCAGCCGCTTCACCTCCACGAGACGAAGCACCCGGACGCGCAGGGCCCCATCCGGTTGGATGACGTGCTCTGGAACCCGGTCAACGCGGAGGAGGCGCTGGAAGGGCTGGAGAAGATCCTCGCCCGGCTGAACGCGCGGAATGACTCACGCGCCATCTTCCTGGACATCTACGCCATCGTCACGCGCAAGGTCGTCCACCTGCTGAGCCGGGAGGACGCGGGCGGCTTCCTCGAACCCGAGTGGCTGTCGCACCTGACGGGCCGCTTCGCGGAGGAGGCGCTCATCGCGGTGCGGGACTCGCTGAAGAACCTGCCGCTGCCCACCGCGGCGTGGCGCTTCGCGACGCACTACCCGGCGCAGGGCCTGACGCAGCCGTACCAGGACGCGCTCCTGGGCGTGAGCGCGCACATCAACCACGACCTGGGAATGGTCGTCTACGACAACATCGCCCACCAGTCGCCGCCGGTGGACGCGCGCCGCCTGGCGCGCTACCGGCATGACTACTTCCACGTGAACGAGATCCTCCGCTCGTGCATCCCGGAGTGCCTGGACCTGCTCGCGGAGCGCTACCGGTGCGCGTCCACGCGGCTGCTGCTGCGCGTGCCCTTCAGCCGCCCCGTGGTGGAGCGGGCGGTGATGCAGATGCTCATCGTGTGGCGGCAGCGCGTCTGGGACAACGTCGTCGCGATGCTGGAGGCGCAGACGCCCGAGGAGCACCAGGCCGTCGTGGAGCGCGTGCGCACCACGTCCGGCCGCATCGCGCAGGCGCTGTGCGCGGACAAGGCGCTCTGGTGGACGGTGCGCGGCGAGTCTCCGCCGTTCAGCCTGGACCTGCCGCCGGAGGCGTGGCCCGGCGTGGTGCCGCCTCCGGAGCCCGGGCCGGACGCGGACGCGAGCGCTGCCCGCGCCGGCTAGCAGGCCGCCTTCAGGAGGGCGTGACTCCGGCCACGAGGTAGAAGCGCACCTGGCCGGAGTTGACGGCGTAGGCGACGTCCACGCCCAGCAGGGGAAGCACGACGTTGTTGAGGTACAGCCGCAGGCCCGCGCCCACGCCCTGGGCCACGGTGACGGGGTTCTGGCCCGTGAGGGTCTCCCGCAGGTAGTCGCGGATGACGCGCCCGTTGGCGTCGCGGAGGACTCCATCCTCGGGGACGTCCCACCACGCGATGGCGCCCGTGTCGGAGAAGGCCACGCCCCGGAAGGCCAGCGACTGCACCTTGAAGAGGGGGAAGTGGTACTCGGCCGTGAAGGTGAGGCGGGTGTCGCCGCGGAACTGCCGGTACTGGAAGCCGCGCAGCGTGGTGCCGCCCATCACCAGCTCCTGGTGGAAGGGCAGGTCCCGGCCCAGGGCCAGCTCGCCGCGCAGCACCAGGTTGTGCTCCGTGAAGAAGCGGATGCCGTGGCGGTAGAGCAGGCCGAACTTGCGGTAGTCGAACTCGCTCCACACGCCCGGGGTGGAGACCTCGTAGGAGGCCTCCAGGTTGAGCCCCTCCGTCACCGCGTGCAGCGTCTGGCGCGAGTCCAGGCCCACCATGAGGCGCAGCGACGTGTCCCGCATGGCGGGCCCGGTGGAGAAGGGCGGCACCGTCACCGGCATCTCGGGGTCCGGAGCCTTCGCGTCGATGCTGGCCAGGCGGTACTTCGCCGCCGCGCGCACGCGCTCGAAGAGGATGAAGCCCAGCTCGGAGCTGAGGGACGCGGAGTTGAAGCGCGTGCGCCGGAGGATCTCCGGGTCGTCCTCGCTGGCGTCCATGCTGTACTCGTCCACGCGGTCGCTCTTGAGCTGCCCCTCCAGGCTGAACTTGAGCTGCGGCAGCCCGAAGAGGATGGGGTCCAGGAAGCCCACGTACAGGCCGCTCTCGCCGGTGCTCACCTGCGCCGCGACGGCGAACTTCTTCGCGCGGCCGCCCAGGTTGTTCTCCGCGTAGAGCAGCCCGCCGCCGGTGTTCGCGGAGGACAGGGCCACCGTGGGCGCCACCACCCACGACGCCTTGTCCTTCACGCGCAGCACCAGCCGCACGCGCCCGTCGGGCATCGGCTCCGTGCTCACGCGGGCGTCCTGGAAGAGGCCCGTGGCCAGCAGGCGCCGCTTCACCTTCTCCAGCTCCTCGTCGTCCACCTCGTCGCCCACGTCCACCTTGCCGAACGAGCGCACCGTCGAGGACCGCGTCTTGTTCGCGCCCTCCACCGTCACGTCCCCGACCTCCGAGCGTTGGGAGGTGGACAAGGGCGTGTCCTCGTCGGCGTGGGCCACGGCGGCCCCCAGGCCCGTCAGGGCCAGGGCGAGGACGGACAGGTGACGGCGCAGGCAGGAGAGACGCACGCACCGCTCATACTCCACGGGCCTCGGGCCCTGGTTGTTCCGGCGTGCGGCGAACGGCGCGTGCGCGCGATGCTCAACGTTCCGCGCCCAGCTCAACCTGGCGGCGGCTTGCCGTGCGCCCTGGAGAACAATCGCCTTCGGACGGGCGTCCCGGCGCCAGACGTATTATCGTCATCATATGGATGTGCAGCCATCCGGAAGGGACGCGGGCATGGCATCGACGGACGAGGGCGGGCGCCAGGAGCTGTTCCTGGACGACCTGTCGGTGGGGCAGAAGTTCACCAGCGGTACGCACACGCTGGACGCGGCGCAGATCATCGCCTTCGCGCGGGAGTTCGATCCGCAGGGCTTCCACCTGGACGACGCCGCGGCGAAGGACACGCTGTTCGAGGGGCTCGCGGCGAGCGGCTGGCACACGGCGGCCCTCACCATGAAGCTCAACGTCCAGAGCGGCCTGCCCTTCAAGGGCGGCATCGTGGGGGCGGGCGGGGAGCTGCGCTGGCCCAGGCCCACGCGCCCGGGGGACGTCCTTCACGTGGAGAGCGAGGTGCTGGAGATCATCTCCTCGCGCACGCGGCAGGACCGGGGCATCGCCACCGTGCGCAGCGAGACGCGCAACCAGAGGGGCGACGTGGTGCAGGTGCTCATCGCGAAGCTGGTGCTGCCCCGCCGCCCGGTGGGCGGGTGAGCGGGACGGGACGCTTTGCGTCAGGGCGTGTGGAGGCTACGGTGCGCCCCGCATCGGCCGTGGTCCCCGTCCTGCTCCCGAGGAGTTCTTCCGCATGTCCCGCGCCGCCCCCGACTTCGACCTGGCCTCCGTGGATGTGGAGGGCTTCTACCGGGAGCTGAAGGAGCTGAGAGCCCGGCTGGACGCGAACCTGGGGGAGGCGGACGCGGCGCACCTGCGGAAGATGGAGCGCTGGGGGAAGGTGGCGTCGGCGCTGGGGCTGGCCACGGCGTGGATCGCCCCCAACCCGCTCTCCGCGGTGGCGCTGGGGCTGGGGCGCTCCACGCGCTGGCTGCTCATGCACCACGTGGGGCACCGGGGCTATGACCGCGTGCCGGGCATGCCCGCGTCGCGCACCAGCAAGGGCTTCGCGAAGGGCCACCGCCGGTTCGTGGACTGGCTGGACTGGATGCTGCCGGAGGCGTGGGTCTTCGAGCACAACGTGCTGCACCACTCGCACACCGGCGAGGAGGCGGATCCGGACCTCCTGGAGCGCAACGCGGAGGGCTCGCTGCGCGACACCGGCCGGCCGCTGCCGCTGCGCTACGTGCAGCTCGCGCTGCTGGCCGTCACCTGGCGCGCGAGCTACTACGCGCCGGAGACGCTGGGCTCGCTGCGCCGCAAGGGCCGGCGCGAGGGCGGGGCGCTGACGCGCGCGGAGCTGTGGGAGCTCTTCACGCGCTGCTACCTGCCGTACGCGACCGTCTTCTTCGGGCTGTACCCGGCGGCGTTCCTGCTGGTGTCGCCGTGGGCGGCGTTCAGCGTGTTCTGCAACTCCGTGCTGGCGGACGTCGTCACCAACCTGCACACGTTCTTCGTGGTGGGCCCCAACCACACCGGCGAGGACCTGTACCGCTTCGACTCCGCGCCCGCGAACAAGGCGGAGCGCATGGTGCAGCAGGTGGTGGGCAGCGCGAACTACCGCACGGGCGGCGACCTCAACGACTACGCCCACCTGTGGCTGAACTACCAGATCGAGCACCACCTCTGGCCAGACCTGCCGATGCTGAAGTACCGCGAGGCGCAGCCGCACGTGCGCGCCCTCTGCGAGAAGTACGGCATCCCCTACGTGCAGGAGAGCGTCTGGACGCGCGCGCGGAAGATGGTGGACGTCGTCGTGGGCAAGGCGTCCATGAAGCGGCTGGTGAAGGCGGCGGCGCCCGGGATGTCGGCCGCGGACGCGCGGGCGGAGGCCTCCGCGGCCTGAGCGTCAGGCGGGCGGCGCGCGGCGGCGGCGGGGCAGCGGGGCGAGCGCCACGGGCGTTGCTTCCGCGGCCACGTCCTCCTGGCGCACGGCCTCCACGTTCACCACGCGCACGCCGTCGGGTTGGACGGGCAGCCCCAGGGTCTCCACGAAGAGGCGGTAGCTCTCCTCCAGGCGGCGGTGCAGCGCGCTGAAGGTCTGGTGCGCGGTGCCGGGCATGTCCTCGGTGTAGGTGAAGTACCAGCGCAGCTCGTCCAGGCGCCCGTAGAAGTGGTCCACCACCGCCTGCTCCTGCTCGGTCAGGTGGATGAGCTGGGCGAAGGCGCCGTCCGCGTAGCGCGAGGCCACCGTCTCCACCAGCGGGTCGCGGCTGCGCAGGCGGGAGAAGAGGAGGAACATCTCCTCCCGGCGCGCGGCCAGCCTGCGCATGATGCCGGCGGCGTCGAGGGCGAGCAGGTTGCGCACGCGCGCGGAGGTTTCGTCGGCCTTCTTGCGGCGAGCCATGGTGCGACACAGCCTACCGTCAGTGGCACCCCTCCACGCCAGGGGTTGCCCTCTCCTTGGAGAACCGGGCGGCCGAGGCCAGGCCCGCCTCACGGCGATGCGGCGCGGCGGGAGAGCGGTTGTTACGGTGGGGCCACCATGGTGCTCAAGATCGTCCAGGCGGGGGAGCCGGTGCTGCGCCAGCGCGCGCGGGAGCTGACCCCGGAAGAAATCGGCAGCGAGGACACGCGGCGGCTCATCCAGTTGATGCGCGACACGATGCGGGACGCGCCCGGCGTGGGGCTCGCGGCACCCCAGGTGGGCGTGGGCCTGCGGCTGGTGGTCATCGAGGACCGCGCCGAGTACCAGGCCGGCGCGTCGCCTGCGGACCTGGCGCTGCGCGAGCGCTCGCCGGTGGCCTTCCACGTGTTGATCAACCCGAGGCTGGTGGTGGAGGACCCTACGCCGATGGAGTTCCACGAGGGCTGCCTGAGCGTGAACGGCTTCGCGGCGCTGGTGGCCCGGGCGCGCGGCGTGCGGGTGGAGGCGCTGGGTGAGCACGGCGAGCCGGTGACGGTGTCCGCGCGCGGCTGGTACGCGCGCATCCTCCAGCATGAATTGGATCACCTGGACGGCACGCTCTACGTGGACCGCATGGAGACGCGCAGCCTCACGACGCAGGAGAACCACCGCCGGCACTGGCTGGGCAGGAGCACGGCCCAGGTGCGCACGGCGCTGGGGCTGCCGGAGCAGACCCCTTCGCTTCCCCGAAAGGACCCGACATGAGCAGCAAGCTGTTCTCTCCCTTGAAGCTGCGGGACATCACCCTGCGCAACCGGGTGGTCGTCTCGCCCATGTGCCAGTACTCGAGCGACGACGGTTTCGCGAACGAGTGGCACGTGGTGCACCTGGGCAGCCGCGCGGTGGGTGGCGCGGGGCTGGTGGTGACGGAGGCCACGGCGGTGGAGCCGGAGGGCCGCATCTCGCCGCAGGACCTGGGGCTGTGGAAGGACGCGCACGTGGAGCAGTTGGCGCGCATCAACCGGTTCATGCACCAGAACGGCGCCGCGTCCGGCGTGCAGCTCGCGCACGCGGGCCGCAAGGCCTCCACGCCCCGGCCGTGGGACGCGGGCAAGCGCGTGGAGCCGGAGCACGGCGGCTGGCAGGTGCTGGGGCCCACGACGGAGGCGTTCGAGGAGGGCTACCCGGTGCCCGCGGCGCTGGACGAGGCGGGCATCCAGCGCATCGTGAAGGCGTTCGCGGACGCGGCGGTGCGCGCGAAGGCCGCGGGGTTCCAGGTCATCGAGCTGCACGCGGCGCACGGCTACCTGCTGCACGAGTTCCTGTCGCCGCTGTCGAACAAGCGCACGGACCGGTACGGCGGCACGTTCGAGAACCGGACGCGCTTCGCGCTGGAGGTGACGCGCGCCGTGCGGGCGAAGTGGCCGGAGTCGCTGCCGCTCTTCATGCGCATCTCCGCGACGGACTGGGTGGAGGGCGGCTGGACGCCGGAGGACTCGGTGGCGCTGGCGAAGCTCGTGAAGAAGGAGGGCGTGGACCTGCTGGATTGCTCGTCGGGCGGCGTGGTGCCGAACGCGAAGATCCCGGTGGGGCCGGGCTACCAGACGCAGTTGGCGGAGCAGGTGCGCAAGGAGGCGGGCCTGCTCACGGGCGCGGTGGGGATGATCCGCTCCGCGTACCAGGCCGAGCACATCCTGGCCACGGGACAGGCGGACGTCGTCTTCCTGGCGCGCGAGCTCTTGAGGGACCCGTACTGGCCGCTGCGCGCCGCGAAAGAGCTGCGCGCGGACGTGCTGTGGCCGCACCAGTACGAGCGCGCGAAGAACTGATGCGCGCGGAGGGGACGCCGGTTCAGTCGAGGAACCGGCGGTCCCACCCCATGAAATCGTCGTCGGAAAAGTTGGCCGGGCGCACGCTGGCGTGGAAAGCCCAGGGTTCCAGGACACGGGCCAGCTCCCGGTAGGCAAGAAGCGGTTGGTCTGGACCGCCAGCGAGGGGCTCGGGGCCCAGGATGACGACGGCCCTGGACGCGTCGAGAGCTTCCACGGTGGTTCCGGGCGCGTGCAGTTGAGAGCGCAGGAAGTCCACGCCGCCCATGGCGCTCAGCGATGGCTCACCGATGAAGGTCATCCAGTGCGGGACACGTAGGCGGGTGCCAATCTCAAAGGAAGTCCGGTCGAAGCTCTGGACGTCTACTCCGGGGAAGGGGGCTAGCAGGGGAACGAGGTCCGACATCACAGTCCCTGAGTTCAGGTATCCGCTGACCGACAGCCCCGCGTGCCCGGAACTGAACGGCAGTGGTGCAGCCAGAGCCAGTGCCAGTTCGCGGACACGGAGGGCACCGTGAGCATTCACCCATGACAGGGGCACGATGAAACGAACCGCTGTCACGGGACCCGGATCGTGACGGAATATGGCTGCATGGATGTCCTTGCCCAGGTATTCGAACTCGAACTTTTCCGGGTAGGGCGCATCATTGGTGAGCAGGACAGAGGGCGCGACCGGATGATGGAGCTTCGTGTGAATGAATGCCCATCCGGCGTCATCCAGTTCACGCGGTTCGTCGTCGTCCCCGATGTAGTAATTGAGTGCACGGATGCCGATGGCATCGACAAAGTATTGAAGAGACAGTGCGATGGATTGAGAGACCTCTGCCGTCGGTCTGGGAAGATAGAAGCAGATGCTTACATCCTCCTGCGTGACGGCCCTGTTCCTGCGCATGACCTGCAGTCTTGGGGATGTCATCTTCAGAGACCTGCTCCGAGATATGGCTGAACCAGCATCACTTCGTCCAGTTTGAAGGCCCTGAGATACAGGTCACCTTGGTTGCTTCCATGGTAGGGATGTCCTGCAGGATATTTCCGCCATTGGGCCTGTCGCGTCAGGTCTACACACGGGAACTTGAAGTCATAGACGGCTTCAACCTGCGCCGGGTCGCCCGTGTGAAGCACCACGTCGGGAACAAGAGTCCCTTTCAACTCTCCCAGACTGCCATGCTGCCGGATGCGAGCCACTTGCGCGGGTGACAGCCAGATCGTCTTCCCGCTGTCCAGTTCGTAGCGATACGTGGGCTCCAGACTGAACCCACCCGGACGGAGTTCTGTCAGCCTCTCCTCCGCGCACTGCAATGCGACCCGGTGCATCTCCTCCCCGAGCTTCATGGCGCGGGTGATGGTCTGGCCTTGTGCATCGCGGACCAGTTCGTTGCACTCCTGCGGCGTCGGGCTCCGGGTTCCGAAGTTCGCGAGGATGACCGTTGTTCGCGCCTTGTCCGCGCACTCTTCCAGCGCTTCTGTCACCTGCTGCTTCAGCGCGGCATCCAGGAGCTTCACGGCCGCCGCGGCGGAGCTTCCCGTCGTCGCGAACGTCCGCACGGCCCTGGGAACCACCGCTTCCTCTCCCGCGACCTGGGCACAGTAGGCAGGCTGCGTCCTGCAGGAGTTCGTCGCGCTGTCGAAGTCGTACTGACTCCGCCTGTGCGCGCCTCCGCATGCCTGCAAGAGCACCGAAGCGGTGAGGAGCCATGGCCACCGTTGACTCATCCTCACGAACGCCTTCCTTCCGAAGTCCGCATAAGCTTCCCCTCATGCTGACCGAGGTGCAGGCGGGACCCTATACCGTGCGTGGCGTGTCCGTGGGCGGCGTGTACACGTCGCTCCTGGTGCCGGAGCTGGGGGTGCTGCTCGACGCGGGCATCCCCATCCGCTCCTTCGCCACCACGGACCGCATCTTCCTCAGCCATGGCCACTCGGACCATGCGAGCGCGCTGGGTTCGCTGCTGGGCATCCGCGCGCTCGTGGGCAAGGGGCCGCCGTTCGTCTACCTGCCGGCGGAGATTGAAGCGCCCGTGCAGGAGGCGCTCGCGGCCCTGGGGCGCCTGCACCGGATGAAGTCCGAGATCCGCACCGTCCCCCTGCGCCCCGGTGACACCGTGAAGGTGCAGCAGGACGTGTGGGTCCGCGCCTTTCGCACGCACCATCCCGTGCCTTCGCTGGGCTACCAGTTCCTCCGCCGCGTCGCGAAGCTCAAGCCCGAGTTCCGCGAGCTGCCTCCGGCGGAGATCGGCCGCCGTCGTCAGGCTGGCGAGCCGCTGTTCGATGAAGTCGAACGCCTGGAGCTGGCCTACTGCACCGACACGCTCTCCAACGTCCTGGAGCGCCAACCGTCGTTGTTCGACAGCCGCGTGCTCATCCTCGAGTGCACGTTCATCGACGCGGAGCGCACCGTGCGCGACGCGCAGGAGCGGGCCCACATCCACCTGGAGGAGATCGCCTCCATGGCGGACCGCTTCCAGAACGAGGCCCTGGTCCTGATGCATTTCAGTCAGGCTTACAGCCCCGCGCAGGTCCACGCGACGCTCCAGGCCCGGCTGCCGGCATCGCTGCTCGAACGCGTGCGAGTCTTCGCGCCTGACGCCGGCCGCTGGTTCGGTTGACCCGTGGCGCCGGCCCTTCAGGAGGCCGCCATGACGTCCGCATCCGCCCGCCACGTCCTCATCGCCGGAGCAGGCATTGGAGGCCTCACGCTGGCCTGTGCCCTCCAGCGTGCGGGCCTTCGCGCCACCGTGTTCGAACGCGCCGAAGCCCTGCGGCCGGTGGGCGCGGGCCTCATCGTGCAGATGAACGCCGCGCTGGCCCTGCGCCGCATCGGCCTGTGTGACGCCGTCGTCGCACAGGGCGAGCGCGCCGAGCGGACCCGCATCCTCGATTCGACGGGGGCTCGCATCACGGACGTCGACGTGCGTTCGCTCCAGGAGGAACTGGATGCCCCGATGGTGGCCATGCACCGTGCGCGCCTCCAGGCCGTGCTCCGCGCTCACGCGGGCCCGGAGGAGGCCGTGCGGCTGGGTGTCAGCGTGACAGGCTTCCATGACGACGGCGCCCGCGTCACGGTGACGCTGTCCACGGGCGAGACGGTCTCCGGCGACGTCCTGGTGGGCGCGGACGGCCTGCGCTCCGCCGTGCGGTCGGGGCTGCTGGGCGAGCAGCCCACGCGTTACTCCGGCTACACCAGTTGGCGCGGTGTCTGTCCGGGCGCGGAGCTCGTGGAGCCGGGGTCGCTCAGCGAGACGTGGGGCCCCGGGGCCCGCTTCGGCATCGTGCCCATCGGCCATGGCGAGGTGTACTGGTTCGCCACGCTGAACGCTCCCGCGGGGGCGGAGGACGCGCCGGGACAGACGCTCGCCGTCCTCCAGGAGCGCTTCTCCGGATGGCACGCGCCCATCGCGCGGCTGCTCGCGGCGACGCCACCTGAACGCATCCTGCGCACGGACATCCACGACCGTCCTCCGGTGCGGCACTGGAGCCGGGGACGCGTGACGCTGCTGGGGGACGCCGCGCATCCGATGACGCCGAACCTGGGGCAGGGCGGCTGTCAGGCCATCGAGGACGGCGTGGTGCTGGGAGAGTGCCTCGCGGCGCAGGGCAGCGTGGAGGACGCGCTGCGTGCCTATGAGTCCCGCCGGGTGAAGCGCGCCAATGCGTTTGTCGTGCGCTCACGGCAGGTAGGACGTGTGGCCCAGTGGGAGAATGGAGCCGCGCGCTTTGTCCGCGATGCACTATTCCGGCGAGTCCCGCAGTCGGCCGCGAAACGTCAGCTTTGGACGCTGGTCCAAGGCATGCGCTGACACGAATCAAGCTCTGTAGAGTCTGTCTTTGCCAGGGATGCGCAGCCTGCCCTGGCGGGGGGAACTCATGCAGACAAATCCCACGCGGCTTGCCGCCCTGGTCCTCGTGTCCGCGGCTTCCTGTCAACGCACGGAGACTCCGGTGTCCGCCGCGCCGCTGGCCGCTCCCAACGTCGTCACCGGGGGACAGGATGCCGGAGCCGCTGACGTCAACGCCCGCATCCAGCGCATCCTCGGTGAGCCCGCGAAGTACGAGCAGGCGTTCGCGGCGTTCCAGCAGGCGGTGGCCACGCACGACGTGAAGGCGGTCGCCGCCATGGTGGCGTATCCGTTCACCGCGACCGTGGGCGGCAGGAAGGTGAAGCTGCCAGACGCCGCGGCGTTCGTGAGGCACTACGACGTCATCGTCACGCCAGCCATCGCCAGGGTCATCACCCGGCAGCGCTACGCGGACCTCTTCGTCAACGCTGACGGCGTGATGTTCGGCCAGGGGGAGGCCTGGCTCAACGGCATCTGCAAGGACGCCGCGTGCAAGGACTTCGACGTCCGGGTGATCGCCATCCAATCCGCGAACTGATCAGGACCGCGAGACGGAGGCGAGGAACGGCAGGACGTGGGGCAGCACCTTGGGCGCCTTCGCCCAGGCTCCGCCGTGGTCGGCGTGCTCGATGGTCGCGAACGCCGCGCCGGCCCGCCGCGCCACGGCCTTCATGGAGTCGTGGTACGGATCCAGCGCGCCGCAATAGAGCAGCCCCGGCTTGCTGGAGCCCACCAGCGCCTCGTCCAGGCCCGCCGACGTCTCACAGGCCTTCATGCACAGCCGGAGCGCGTCCAGGTCTCCCGCGTCGATGGCCTCCGCCAGCTCCGGCGCACGCCGTGCTCCCAGGAGGAGCACCTGGAACCAGTCCACGGTCGTCCCAGGCTTGAGCTGCTTCTCCAGGGCCGCGTAGGCCACGGGCAGGCCCACCGCCGGATCCCAGCCGCCCACCACGTAGGACGCCAGCCGCTCCGGCGCGAAGGACGCCAGACCACACACCGTCCAGCCGCCCATCGAATAGCCCCACGCGTGCGCCCGGTCGATGGAGAGCGTGTCGAGCACCGACAGCGCGTCCTCCACGCGATGCCTCAGCGCGTAGGACTCCAGGTCGTGCGGTGTGTCGCTCTGGCCGTGCCCCAGCGAGTCGAAGGTCACCACCGTGTACGCATCCGTCAGCGCGGGCACGTACCCCTTGAGCGTCCAGTGCGAGCCCACCTGGAGCAGGCCGTGCAGGAGCAGCAGGGGAGGGCCGTGGCCCTGGACCTCGTAGTGGATGCGGCGGCCGGACCTCGTCGCGAAGGGCATGGCGTGGCGATCCCCTAGATGCCCGAAACCTTCGCGGCGCTGGCCACCGTGAAGCCGAAGGCCACCGTCTGGCGGGAGCGCGGCGGCACGCTCAGCTCGAAGCGCACGATGCCCTCGTCGCTCACCTTCGTGGGCGCGGGCTTCGTGGCGTCCTTGAGCAGCGCCACCTCCACGGCCTCCACCTCCGACACCGGCATGCGCTCCTCCACCGCGAGCGCCGCGGGCTTCGCGCCCATGTTGGAGACGAACAGCTTCACCTTCTGCGTCCGCGTGCGCCGGCCGGTGATGCGGGCCACCTCCTCGCCCACGTCCACCTGCCTCGACACGCGCAGGGAGTCCTCGCTGCCGAAGCCCAGCTTCACGCGCTCGCCCCGGCCCGCGAACTTGAGCTGCGCGCGGCCCACGTAGCCGTTGGCGCGCACCAGGTCCACCGGACCCGCGAGCAACACCGCCGGCCCCGTGTTGTCGAACTTCGCCACGCGGTGCACCAGCGGTGACTGCTCCGGGCAGGCCACCAGCTCCGACGTGGCCGGCGAGGTGAACGCGAACAGCGCCACGCGGTGCGCCTCGCCATCCGACGGCACCGTGGCCTTGTGCGGCGCGGCCAGCGTCACGGGTTCGCCGCCGTCATCCATGCCGGGCAGCGCGTCCGCCGCCTTCGCCGCTCCCGCTTCGCCCGTCTCCTGGAGCGACTCCTCGCGCAGGGTGACGTCCACCACCTGCTTCTCGCGCGACGTCTTCTCCCGCAGGGAGAGCCAGTCCTCCGTGAGCCGGGGCGGCGTGGCGCCCAGCGTGGGCCGCGCCGTGGAGAAGGCCAGCGTCACGTCCTTCCACGCCTCGCCGGTGTTCTGCCAGACCACCGCCTCACACTCCAACCTCACCGAGGACTCCGCCTCCGAGAGGCCCAGCACCGCGCGGTAGGCCGGCCGCCACGCGGCGCACGGCACCAGGTAGCTGAGCGTCAACGTCGCCTCACCGCCCGGGGCGTGGCTCACGTCCAGCTCAGCGCGCACGTCCAGCGTGGGCTCCGGCATCTCCGTGCGCGACAGCACGTCGCGGGTCTCCTGGATGTGCTGCCGCTCCAGGCGCCCCAGGTCACGGCGGGCCTGCCGCAGGTGATCGTCGGTCGCGGTCTGCTCCTGGCGGACCGTCGCCAACTGCTCCTTCCACTTCACCGGATCCGCTTCACCGGCGCCGGTGCGCTCGGAGATGGCGCGGAGGATGTCCCGGCGCGCGGTCTCCAGCAGGACGTGCTTCGCCTCCAGGCGCCGGACCTCCGCCTGGGCGCGTGCCAGCACCTGCTCGCGCTCGAAGGCGCGGCGGGCCAGCTCCGAGTGGTGCTCGCGCAGCGCTTCGGGCAGCACGGCGCGCATCGAGCGGCGCAGGCTGGCCTGGGTCACCATGCCTCCGGTGAGCTTCGCCTGGAGCGAGCGGTCCACCGCCACCGCCGGCAGCCCGTCCACCACGAGGCGGCAGGGGCCCGGGGGCAGCGTCACCGTGCCGCTGCGCTCGACGAGCGCCCGGTCCTCCAGGACCGTCACCTTGATCAGGGGCAACAGAATGGAAGTGCGCATCACGTCCTCCGGTTCCCGCCGTTCAGCATCTTGCTGGCGGGCAGCTTCACGACCCACGTCGCCTTCATCGAACGCTTCTCTCCCGCGGGGACGCTCACGCGCCACACGCGCTCGCCCTCCACCGCCTCTTCACCCGGCAGCGGCGTGGGCTTCTGCCAGGGCGGCACCACCTCCGACTCCTCCACCTTGATGTCCTTCTGGGATTCGGGGACCGCGCTGATCCGCTCGGAGATGGCGATGTTCGCGGCGCGGGAGAGGTGGTTGGCCACCTCCACGGAGACGTGGTGCGTGAGCACCGTGCTGTTTCCGAACATGCCGCCCGAGGCCTCGTCGAAGCGGGTGTTGCGCGCCACCTGGAGCGCCTCCTCCACGCCCAGGCCCAGCCGCTGCGTCTCGCCCGGCCCCAGCGTGGGCATGGGCGACGTCATCAGGAACTCGTCGCCGAGCGTCACGTCCACCGGCCCGGCGAGCAGCGGATGCTGCGAGGCATTGTCCAGGCGCACCGTGCGGAAGACGCGAGGCTCCACGGAGGGCACGCACACGTACTCGGCCTTGAGCTCCAGGGGCACCGTCAGCATGGGCACGGTGTGCCACGCGCCATCGGACGGCACGTCCGCGACGGCCTCCGCGTCGAAGCGCGCGTCGAAGTGCCGGGCTGACTCGCGCGGCGGCACGGCCCAGGAGGGGGGCGCCACGCTGCTCACGGACTCGGCGATGACGAAGGCCTGGGCCTCCAGGCGCACGACCTCCACCTGAAGGCTCACGGACGTGATGGACAGCATCGCCTGGGAGACGAGCGCGGAGCGGGGACGCAACCGGCCGCGCTGCCCCGGAGAGGCCGCGGAGGCCAGCGTCAGCGAGTCGTAGTCGAACAGACCCTCCGCCGGCTCCAGGCCCGCCGCGCTCCGGTGCTCATCGCCAGCGCCGCCCTCTTCTTCATCCATCAACATGTCCGCCATCGGGGCGTCATCGAAGTCATCCTCCGAGACCGCGCGCTTCTTGCTGCGCATGCGGTCCATGCCGCCACCGCCGCGGGGCGGGGGCATGCTCGGTGCCGGAGCGGCGCTGGGGACGTTGCGGCTGGGCGCCGAGGGACGAGCCCCTCCCAGAAAGGCTCCCGAAGCCTTCGGCGCAGCCATGGGCGGAGGCGGCGCGGACACGCTGGGCGGCGCTCCTGGCGGGCCTCCGAACGAGGCCGATTCCTTGTAGAGTTCCTCCTGCTCGTAAGCGCCTTTCGCCATCTCCGGCGCGGGCATGGGCGGCGGTTGGGGCTTTTGGGGGACGGGCTCCGGCCGGGGAACGCGCAGCGCGTCGTAGCCCGCGAACAGCTCCTCCAGGCCCGGCGCGGGTTCACGCCACCCCGAGCGGGCGGGGGGCGGCTGGCTGCGGCCGATGCGCAGCGATTTGAGCTCCGGCACCTCCGCGCGCCGCTCCAGACTCGCGGTGGAGACCGCCAGCCGCACGCCCGTCCAGTCCTCTCCGGTCCGCTGGACGACGGCGGCGCGCATGCGCAGCGTGCCTTCCACCAGCGTGCGCGGGAGGCGCAGGTCATAGGTGGGCACCCAGCGCGCGCCGGCCACCGCGTACTCCAGCACCAGCCGCGCGTCCGCGGTCGCGGCGATGGGGCCGGACAGCGTCAGCAGCGCCGCGCGGAACAGCCGGGCGCGGTCCACGCTCCGCGCGGAGGACAGCTCCTGGACGCGGCGGCGGCGGAGCTCCAGCTCGTTCGTGGCGTCGCGGTGCTGGCGCGCCAGGTCCAGCTCCTGGGCCTGCAGCTCCGCCAGCTCCGCGTCCACGAAGCCCGTGAGGGACAGCATCGCGGTCAGCGGTGCCTCGCGCGGGGGATGGCCCTTGCGCTGGGCCGGCCAGGTGGGAGCCAGGCCGCGCAGCGCCGCGATCTCCGAGCGGACCCGCTCCAGCCGCCCATGCACCGCCGCCAGCGAGGCCTCCGCCGCTTCGAGCGCGTGCTGTTCCGCGGGCAGCTCCGACTCCGGCGGCATCCGCACGTCGAACGTGGGCTTGAGGTCGCGGACGAGGAGCTCCGGCGGGCCCTCCACCACCCGGGCGCGCAGCGAGCCCGTGCGCAGGGCCAGCGGAAGGCCGTCGATGCGGACCTGCCCGGGCAGGTGTCCGTTCTCGGGCGAGAGCACGAACGCGCGCGTGCACAGCGCGCCCTCGGCGTGAACGGTGACGGATTCCAGGACGGACGGTACGACGCGCATGAGCCCCCTCTTCCGTGGAGAGGCCCGCAGGCTACTCCGAGGCCGCCGCGAATGGCGACCTGGAGAGAAGGGGGCAAGAACTTTCAGGGCCCGGCTCACGCTCCGCGCCGTGGGGGCGTGCACGCCCAGAACGCGGTTGACGGCGTGCGCGCGGATCATGTGCGTGTCCGGCGTCTGGGATTGGCAACGTCGAATGCACGGGACCGGGGGGCGCCATCCCGCGCGACCGCATCGTCTGTCTTGAGGGCGAGGGGATTCAGTGGGAGATGGAATTTTGCGATGAGTAACAGCCAGTCATCATGGGCAGGCTTGATTTCGTTCCGTTGTCACGGTGTTCATGCAAAGCTTGCCGTCCATGCGAACGTCCTGGTTACGTCTGTCTTGGGTGCTGTTGCTTTCCGCCTGTGCGACCACGCCGCCCCCGCCCCCCGGCGGCACGGCGGATCCGCTGCACCGGGTGAGCCGGGTGCGGGTGGCGCCGGAGGTCGAACTGGAGGTGCTCGACTTTGGCGGCAAGGGGCCGGCGCTGGTGTTCCTGCCGGGCATGGGGAGCACGGCGCATGTCTATGACGTGCTGGCGCCGGAGTTCATCGCCACGCACCACGTCTATGCCTTCACCCGGCGCGGCTTCGGCGCGTCGAGCTGGCCGGCCACCGGCTACGACAGCGCGACGTTGGGGCATGACGTGCTGGCCGCGATGGATGGCCTGGGGCTCGCGAAGGCGACGCTCGTGGGGCACTCGCTCGCGGGGGACGAGCTGAACTGGATGGGCCTGAACCATCCGGAGCGGGTGGAGGCGCTCATCTTCCTGGACGCCACGGACAACAAGGGAGAGATCGCGGAGTTCCTCAAGCCCGGTCCGCTGCCGCCGCTGCCGTTCACCGTGCTCGACGGGCAGCCGTCACGTGAGGCGGTGACGGCGCTGCTCGCGCGCGACCTGGGCGGTCCGTTCCCGCCGCATGAGATTGATCAGGCATTTGAGTTCGACGCAGCCACGGGCGCGTACCTGCGCTACCATCGCATGCCGGAGGCGACGGAGCAGTGCATCCGGGGCGCCGCCTTGCCGGACTACGCGAAGCTGCGCGGGCCCGTGCTGGCCATCTCCGACGATCTGGCCTTCGCGGCCTGGGTGGAGCATCTGGCCCAGGCGGAGAACCTCCCCGGGGACCTGCGCGAGCGGGCCCGCGCGTTCCTGCCGGAGCTGCGCCAGCGCGAGGCCGCCCAGGAAGCGCTGCTCAAGAGCCTGCCGAACTGGAAGGTCGTGACGCTCCCCGGCGCGGGCCACTACCTCTGGCTCCCGCGACAGGCGGAGGTCATCTCCGAGATGCGCGCGTTCCTCGCGCGATAGGTCTTCACCCCACCGGCATCACCCCCGAGAGGTCACCTGCAATGCGCTGGAGAGCCTTTGTCGTCCCCGCCGTCCTGGTCCTGAGCGCGTGCTCGGAGTCCTCCGATCCCGACCCCACGCCCAGGCGCCCGTTGAAGGCCGTGCTGTTTCCATACATCCCCGACTCGGCGGGGGACGGCTTCGCCAGCCTGGAGCAGCGATTGGAGGCCGACTTCGAGGCGGCCCATCCGGACATCGACCTGGACGTCGTCTTCGACGCCAACCTGGATGTCTATGACCTGAGTGAAGGCGGGACGCTGAACCAGTTGCTCGGCACGGGGGCCGGGGCCGCCCAGGTCGTGGAGGTGGACACGCTGATCCTCGGAACGCTCGCGGAGAGACAGTGGATCCAGCCGGTCGCGCTGGAGGCGGGCGTCGTGCATCCCGCGGCGGAGGAGGCGGTCCGCATCGGCGGTGAGAACTACGGCGTGCCCACCTACCTCTGCACCAACGTCGTCTATTCGCGGACCTCGAACATCCAGTCCGCGACGGACAGCGCCTCGCTCGTGCGCATCCTTCGCGAGGCTTCTCCCGGCAAGCGCCCGCTGGCGACGAACCTCGACGGGAGCTGGACGCTGCCTTCCTCGTACATCGATGCCTGGGCGGACACGCATCCAGGGGACGCGCTCGCGGGCGCCATCTCGCTGCCGCTCGACGCTCCGACGATGAGCGCGTTCGCGGACGTCGTCGACAGTTGCTCGCTCGAAGCGGGCGTCAACCCTTGCCTGGATGGCAGCTACGCGGACAACACGGTGGCGGAGGTGGCCTTCGCCCAGGAGCAGGCCAACGGCTTCATGGGCTACACCGAGCGCCTGTTCTACATCCTCCAGTCGCAGCCCGCGATGCCCCTCCCGGAGGTCATCTCCGTCCCGCTGGGCGCGGGCTCGGCGCCGGCGGTCTTCGTGGATGCGCTGGTGCTCAACGCGAACTGCACCGGGACCTGCGCGGAGGACTCCCGCGCCTTCACCGCGTTCATGCAGGCCCCCGGAACGCGCAGCCTCATCGCCTTCAGTGAAGACGGCCCCCAGGGCACCCGGCCTCGCTACCTGCTCCAGGCCAACCGCGCCTTCTATCAGCAGGAGCCCGCACGCTCCGACCCCATGTATCAGCGGTATGAAGCCCTCCTGGGCGGAGCGCGGCCGTATCCCAACCAGCGCTTCCCCGAGAACCGGAAGGCACTGCAGGCGGCCCTGCTCGAAGCCCTCCAGTAGCGCCGGGAGGGCGACGTCTGGCGAATGAGTGGGCGAGCCCCCATCGTTGAAGAGGGAGGAATCCACCCCCTTCACGCGTCCCATGGCCCGCTTGCACGACAGCCCGGCGCAGCCACCCTCGGGTGGCTCGCCATCGGAGTACAGCAACCTCCTGGATGCCGTGCTCGCCAGCATGGGCGAAGGGCTGCTGGTGGCGGACGAGCACCAGCAGCTCGCGTTCATCAACCCGAAGGGCGAGCAGATCCTGGGCATGGGCGCCACCGACGAGCCGGTCAGCCGGTGGCCCGCGCATTACGGGTTCTACCTGCCGGACCAGGTGACCCTCTATCCGTCCGAGGACCTGCCCATGACCCGAGCCCTCCGGGGCGAGGCTGTCAGCCGGGCGGTGGTCTTCCTGCGCAACGCCAGAAGGCCGGAAGGCACCTGGCTGCACGTCAGCTCCAGCCCGGTCCGCGACGTGACCGGGCGGGTGCGCGGAGGCGCCTCCGTCTACAGCGACGTCACCGACTTCAAGCGGGCCGAGGACGCGGCGCGCGAGGGCGCGGCGAAGTACCGGTCGCTCTACAACACCACGCCCGTGATGATGCAATCCATTGACCCGCACGGGCGGCTCATCAGCGTCAGCGATTGCTGGTTGAGCACGCTGGGCTACGAGCGCGCGGAGGTGATCGGGCGCGAGTCAGTGGAGTTCCTCACCCCGGCGTCCCGGCGTTACGCCCGCGAGGTCGTCCTGCCCGAGTACTACAAAACGGGGGCGTGCAAGGACGTGCCGTACCAGTTCGTGAAGAAGGGCGGGGAGGTCATCGACGTCCTGCTGTCCGCCATCGTGGAGCGGGACACCTCCGGCAGGATGGTCCGCTCGCTCGCGGTGCTGCTCGACGTGACCGAGCGGAAGCGCACGGAGGAGGCGTTGCAGGAGAGCGAGCAGCGCCTGCGCGCCATCCTGGACAACGCGCCGACCGTGTTCTTCCTCCTGGATACCCAGGAGCGCTTCCGGTTCGTGAACCGCGAGTGGGAGCGGCTCTTCCACCGCACCCGGCAACAGGTCGCGGGCAAGACCGTCTTCGATGTCTTTCCCCGGGAGATCGCGGAGACGCTGCACGAGGCCAACCACGACATCTTCCAGCGCCGCGTCGCCGTGCAACGGGAGGAGCGGCTCCTGCACGACGATGGCATCCACGTCCACCTCACGCAGAAGTTCCCGCTGCTCGACGCCACGGGGGCGGCCTACGCGCTCTGTGGAATCGCCACCGACATCACCGAGCGCAAGCGGATGGAGGTGTCCCAGCGGTTCCTGGCCGAGGCGAGCCGCGAGCTGGTGGCCTCGCTCGACCCGGAGACCACGCTCCAGCGCGTCGCCGAGCTGGCCGTGCCCCTGTTGGCGGAGCTGTGCGTCTTCTTCGTGCGGACGGACGGCGTGGGCCTGCGGCCGGTGGCGGTGGCGGACCGCTCGCGGGCCCGCGCGGCGAGCGTGCGGGAGTGGCTGTTGCGCCACCCGCCGGACCCGGACGCCCGCCACGGCCCGGCCCACGTGCTGGCCACGGGTGAGTCGGAGGTGTCCGAAGCGTCACGGGGCCTGTGGGACACCGAGGCCCTGACAGAGGAGCTGCGGCCGCTTCGGGAGCGGCCCTCGCTGGGGGTGCCGCTCCAGGCCCGAGGCCGCACCCTGGGCGTGCTGTACCTCCTGTCTCCCGAGCCGGGGCGCACGTACGCGCGGGAGGAGCTGACGTTGACGGAGGAGCTGGGGCGCCGGGCCGCGTTCGCCATCGACAACGCGCAGCTCTATTGCTCGGCGCAGGAGTCCATCCGCGCGCGGGACGAGTTCCTGTCCATCGCCTCCCATGAGCTGAAGACCCCGTTGACCTCCATGCGGCTGCGGGTCCAGCAGATGGAGTCCGTGCTGTCGGGGGCGCGGCCCCTGTCCCCGGAGCGGATGACGCGGATGCTGGAGGTCTTCCAGGACCAGCTCCAACGCCTGTCGAACCTGGCGGACCACCTGCTCGACGTCTCCCGCGTCCACGAGAAGCAGCTCGACCTGCGCATGGAGGAGATCGACCTGGCGACGGTGGCCCGGCACATGGCGGGCCATGTCTCGGAGTCGCTCCAGAAGGCGGGCTGCGAGTTCGAGCTGGTGGCCCCCGAGCCCGTCTGGGGCCGCTGGGATCGCCTGCGGATGGAGCAGGTGATGCTCAACCTGCTGACCAACGCGATGAAGTACGGCGCGGGGCGGCCCATCCGGATGGAGGTCACGAAGCACGCGGGCAGGGCGCTGCTCATCGTCGAGGACCAGGGGATGGGCATTCCGCTCGAATCCCAGGAGCGCATCTTCGAGCGCTTCGAGCGCGCCGCCTCCCTCAACTACGGAGGGCTGGGCCTGGGGCTCTTCATCACGCGACGCATCGTCGAGGCGCACGGCGGCAGCATCCACGTCGAGAGCGAGCCGGGGCACGGCGCGAGGTTCATCGTGGAGCTGCCTCCGCGCGCGGCCTGAACGGCCGGTCGTAATTCTCGAACGGGCTCAAGCTGCGCGTCGGGCCGAGCCAAGGCCGCATGACATTATGCCCGAGAGGCGCTTGCGCAGCGTGACGCTCTACTTGGGCACGGCGTTACGTACCAGGCCTTCCAGGACTCCTGGCAGGAAGCGCTTGAGTAGGAGCGCCAGCAGCTCTTTTCCGAACGCCCCGACGTAGGTCTCGCTCGTCTTTTTACTGACGGCATTGAGGATCTGGCGTGCGGTGAGGTCCGCTGGGTGGCCTTTGGCGATATCGCTCCCCACCTCGTTCTTCGGCGAGCCGTCACCCGTGAGGGCGTTCTTCGATACGTCGGTCTGGATGTAACCGGGGCAGACCAGCGTTACAAAGAGCCCGTCGTCAGCAATCTCCGCACGCAGGCAGTCGAAGAACCCGTGCAACGCGTGCTTGCTCGCCGCGTAGGCTGAGCGTTGCGGTGTGCCGACCTTTCCCATCACCGACGAGACAACGACGAAGTGTCCGGCCTTCCTCTTCACCATTGACGGAAGCAGTGCCTTCGTTAGCGCCACCGCGCCGAAGTAGTTGACGTCCATGATGCGGCGGTCGACGTCGAGGCGGGTCTCCTGGGCCAGCGAGCGCTGGCTGATGCCACCGTTGTGGACAACGACGTCGATGTGGCCGAAGCGCAGAAGCGCGGCCTCGACGTGGGCAGGAAAGGTTTCCGGCTCCTCGAGATTGAGCGGCAGCACGAATGCCTCGGTGCTGCACCTCGCGGCGACCTGTTCGAGCTCCGCGCGCCGACGCGCCGAGAGGACCAGTCGCGCGCCCTCACTCGCGAACGCCTCTGCTAGCGCCGCGCCGATGCCCGAGGATGCTCCCGTGATCCAGATGACCTGGCCCTCAAAACGACGTCGCATTCAATCCTCCGCTTGCTGCAGCAGCATCCCGGATGCCGAGGAGGTCAAGGGACTCGCGAAGCACGCGCTCTGCGTCCGAGACCGGCCCATCGTGAAGAGTCGTCCGGTCAGGTCGAACGACGACGCACCACTCGTCGCGTGTGAGCTTCGCGAACGCCCCCGTGGCATCCTCGAAGCTGCCTGGTTTCGGTGCGCTCCCTTGCGCGTGCAGCACCACCGTCGTTCCGCCGAGGCGCTCCCAGCGCCGTGCCGTGTCGGCGCCGATGGCCGGCGGTGCGGCGGCGGAGCAGAGCAATGTGAAGCCATGCCCGAAGGCCTCATCGCTCAGCAGCGTCGTTCCGTGCGAGTCGCGGACTTCGCCCTGCGGGAGCCACGCGCCACGCGCGAGGCGGCCTGAACCGCGCGCGAAGAGGCCGTTGTCGTACGCATGCGCCGGCTTCATGCCGAAGTCGCTGATGAACGACTTGAACGGCGGGAGGTGCCGCAAGACCTTGAGGCTGCCGTGGGCGAGCCACGCCCACGCCCGCGAGCGCGGCATGATGAAGAGCCCCGCGAAGCGCGCGAGGTCGATCATCTTCTTGGCGTGCGGACGCCGCTCCAAATCGTAGCTGTCGAGAATCGAGGCCGCGGCACGTTGCTGTGTGACCCATGCGAGCTTCCACGCAAGGTTCGCGGCGTCGCGCAGGCCCGCGACGAGCCCTTGCCCGACGAAGGGCGGGGTGATGTGGGCCGCATCTCCCACCAGGAAGACGCGTCCCTTGCTGAAGTGCGCGCAGGCGCGAGCATGAAACCGATAGACTGCCTTTCGCTCGAGCCGGTATTCGCCCGGGCTCGTCCAGGGGCGCAGCAGCTCGGAGATGGCTGTATCCTTCAACATCTCGTCCCGCCGTTCACCCGGGTGGAGCATGAACTCCCAGCGCGTTCGGCCTCCGGGCGCGGCCATGTGTGGGCCAGGCCGCTTCGGGTCGCAGATGAACTCGACATGGTCGATGGTGTTGGGGAGATCCAGCGCATCCACGATGAGCCAGTCTTCAACGTACGTGGCTCCATCGAAGGACTCACCGATGGACGTGCGGACCGACGAACTCGCGCCGTCCGCACCCACAAGGTAGCGGGCGCGGACGAACTCCTCTGTTCCATCCGTTGAGCGGAGCAGCGCTCGGATGCCGTCGGCCTCTTCGGTGAATTGGACCAGCTCCATGCCGGTGCGGGCCGTTACCGTGGCTTGCCGCTCGACGTTCGCGCGCAGCGCACGCTCAAGCTCTGGTTGGAAGAACGTCACAAGCATCGGGTGGCCATCAATGACCTTCGATGTGTCGATGCGTGCGATCTCACCGAACTGTGGGCTGCGAAGCACGACGTAGGGGACAGGCATGCGGGCGAAGTCGCGTGCTCCGACGCCGACCTGCTGGAGAATGCGCAGGGCTTCATTGTCGAGAGCAATGGCCCGTGGTGCCGTGAAAACCTCCAGGGCCTTGTCAACAACCAGCGCACGCACTCCGTAGCGGCCGAGCAACCCCGCGAGCGCCGCTCCGACGGGGCCGTAGCCAACGATGAGGACGTCGAAGTCCATCGCTTACCTCTCCGCGATGATGAGGTTGCGTTGAACACCGAGGTCGAGTCGACCGTCGTCGCTCCGGATGCTTGCTTCCACGACATCCCCGGGCTGCAGGTACTGTGTCCGCTTTGCCTGCATGGCCAAGAACAGTTTCCACCTGGCTTTTTCGGGAACGAGCGCTGCCAGCCGTTGTTTCATGGGAGAAGGGACGCTGAGCGCGCATCCGGCAGGCGTGCCCGTCGCGAGGAGATCCCCTGCGCGAAAGTCGTGAACGCCTGACAACTCAGTGAGTGTGGCGGCAGGACCGTGTACGAGGTTCGCCGTGGTGTCCTGCTGGCGGACCTTGCCGTTGACCTTCAAGCGGAGGGTCAGCTTGCGCAGCAGGTGCGTGTCCTCTGCGTCGAACAATGCGAGCTGCGGACCCACGGGGCCGAAGGTCCGGAACGACTTCCCCTTGTAGAACTGCATCTCGGGGATTTGTACATCGCGCGCCGAGTAGTCGTTCACGATTACCGCGCCTGCGATGAAGTCATGGAGGTTCTGGTCCGTGATCTCCTGGGGTTGGGTGATGTCACGCCGGAGCACGAGCCCAAGCTCAATCTCGTAGTCGAGGAACCGCACGCGCGTGGGGCGCACGACGTCGCTGTCGGCGGGGACGATGCACGACGACGCCTTGGTAAAAATCATGTTGAACGTCTTGGTGTCGGGGTCGACTCCTGACTCGACCATGTGCTGGCGGTAGTTCGCGCCCTGGCACACGAACTGCTGGTTGTGCGTGACAGGCGAGAGGACCTTGACGGTCGCGAGGTCGAGGGATGTCCCATCGAGTGCGGCGAGCTGGGGAAGGGAGGCACTCCGTACGAAGTCCCCCGTCGTCGGAAAGTCACCGGGCACTGGAGTGACAGAACCGCCGCGCACTACTCCCCAGTGGACCTTGTCTTCATGTTGGTAGCGAACGACATGAACAATCATGTTTCACCCGAAGAGCCGTGCGAGCGTGAAGAGCTTACGGAGGCTAAGGTCAGGGCTGCGCCGGACATGCCGGACGAGGGCCGTGACCGTCGCGGGAGTGATGGCTGGAGCAGTGAACGAGCGCGGCATGATTGGGCCCCATTGGGACATGGCCTCGCGGCTCACCGGGTGAACACCCATGGGCACCTCTTCGGTGAAGAGGTCGCCATCGCAATAGTGCTCGTGCTTCTGACCCATGGGGTCGGTCCAGTAGTCGAAAATCTGACTGCCAAGGATGTGGCGGCCGACCCCCCAGGCGTGTTTCCAGCCGCGCTCGCGCAGCACGCGCTGTCCCATTCCGACCGCGTCGGCGTCGACGACCTCGAATGCCGCGTGGCTGAACGCCGGCCTGATGCCCTGGGCGAGCGCCAACGTGTGGTGATCCGCGGGCGTGTCTCCAAGGTTCAGGCGCATGAAGACGACGGCTGGCGAGCCATCGGGCAGCACCTGTACGTCACTGGGAAGGAAGCCAAAGTGTCGTGTGTACCACCCACACGTTGCCTGAAAGTCGGCGACCTCGAGCACTACGTGGCCCAGCTTGAGCACCTCTGGCGGCGCGATAGGAGGGCGCTGCGGTGAGTTGATGCGTGCGTGCTCTCTCCCGAAGTTGAGAGGGAGGGGGGCGCGGTGCGGAAACGCGTCTTCTTCTTCTTGGCCGTGGATGGCCTCGACGACGAAGCCTGATGGGTCGGTGAGCACCACGGCATTGCCGCCACCCGGATGTTCCGCGGGGCGAATCGGGCTCGCGCCAGGGAGCCCCGCGAGGAGCTCGAGGTCCGCGTTGCTTGCGACCCGAAGCCCGAATCCAATGAAGCCCGCTCCCGCGCCCGCGCGCCGCTCAATGCGATAGCAGTAGGGGGTGGGCGCCGATGCGCGCAGGTAGAGCGCGCTCGCCGTGCGATGCACGACGTCGAGTCCGAAGTCCGACAGGAAGCGCTCAGCCTCTTCGACCTGCGGCAGCCCGAAGATGAGGTGGGTGAGCTCCTGCGCCTTCACGGTTGGCGAGGAACACCTCGAGGGCTCCGCCGTCCGAAGCGTGAGAGACTGAGCACGTGGGTTCATTCTGATGATTTAATCAGTTCTGATATTTTCGTCAAATTGGTTCGACCTATGCCAAGATCCAAGACTGCATCGAAGCGCACCGCTCCTCGCGGACGAGCCCCTGTCCCGACCCCACTGACCGTGCCAGCCGACGAACCGGCATCGCGCGGCGACAAGCGGAGGAGGGAGACGCGTGAGCGCTTGCTGAAGGCGGCCTTCCGGCTGTTCGCCGAGCGTGGTGCCGACGCTGTGCCAATCAACGAGATTACCGACGCGGCGGATGTCGGCTTCGGGTCTTTCTACAACCACTTCCCGTCGAAGGAGGCGATCCACGAAGCGGTCCTCACCCAGGTCTTCGACGCGTTCGGTGATGCCCTCGAGCGGCTGGCAGCCGGCATCGAGGACCCGGCAGAAGTCATCGCGGTGAGCGTCCGCCACGCGCTACAGCGTGCGCAGCGTGAGCCCCTCTGGGGCAAGCTTCTCGTCCGCGAGAGCTACCAGGGGCAGGTCCTCGCGCGTGGACTCGGGCCTCGACTCCTGCGTGACATTGGGCGAGGGATGGCGAGCGGGCGCTTTTCCACGCCTGATCCGCTTGTCAGCTTCATCGTTGTTGGATCCAGTGTCCTGGGTGCCGTCACCGCGCTGTTGCTTCCCCCCGAAGCGGCCCGTCTTGCCGAGGCGGCGAGCCTTGATACGCGGACAGGCGACCTGGATGTTCGCACAGCCGCCGCTGCGCTCCATGTGCTTGGACTGACCCGTTCAGAGGCTGAACGGGTCGCGCGCCGTCCACTGCCTGTCGTCGAGTTCCCTTGATGGTTGTTGGACGCTCAGGGCGCGAAGCCCGTTTCATGCTGGCGCGTCCTGGCGGACCACCGCGGGCGCGGGCTCCAGGTCCAGGGGGCGGCCCAGGCAGTCCTGGCCGTCCTCGGGCGCGGAGGTGCTCCGGGGCCGGTACTCCCAGTGCCACGGCTCCGACTTCACGGTCCGCTGGAAGCCAAAGCGGCACGCGTTTCCCGCGAGCCAGTCATACGTGGGGGAGGCCTCCTCGCTGCCCACCACCAGGTCCACCGCGAGCCCCCGGTTGTGATTGGAGCGGCCCGGCCGCGCGGCCTTGGGCCCCAGGCCCTTGCGGTAGCGGCGCCACAGGTAGCGCTGCTGCTGATACGAACGCCACCCGCTCGTGACGAGCAGCGGCTGCCCCGCCGTGCGCGCCTCCTGCGCCATGCGCTCGAACGCGGCCGCCGCGTCGCGGTGCAGCCGGTGGCCGCTGTGGATCCGCACCAGCCGCGGTGCCTTCGCCTTGGCCCTGCGGACCTTGGCTTCCTTCGCGAACCCGGCGGGGGCCAGCAGACAGACCAGGAGCACGAGGCCCCAGCGGAGCAGGGGAGAGGACATTCTTCGGAGGTCCAAGCAGTGGGCGGGGAGTGGAGGCTGCCGCCTTTGTTCCGCCGTGAAAAGCAGGCGGGCTGGCGAGCGCTTCTCCCTCGTGCCCGGTCGCCCGGACGCTCCGTGAGGACTAGAAGAGCTTGAGCTGTGCGTCGGGTGCGGGCGCGTCCCGGGGCGGCAGCACGTTGAAGCCGTGGGCGCGTGCCCAGGCCTCGCTCGGGCCCCTCCAGTGGTGCGCGTCCATGCGCACGTGCCCCGTGTCGTCGAAGGCGACGCCCTCGGCCTCCAGCAGCTCGCGCTGGCGGTGGCCGGAGGTGCTGATGCCTCCCGTGCGGTTGATGATGCGCTGCCACGGCACCGTCGCGGCTCGCGACCCCAGCGCCGCCATCGCGTGGCCCACGGCGCGCGCGTCACAGGCCCCGCCGACGATGGTGGCGATGTCTCCGTAGGTGGCCACCTGTCCGGAGGGCACCTGTTCGCAGACGCGGTAGATGCGCTCGTACGGGTCCTGCGTGTCGGTGGGGGATGCCATCGGGTCTCCGGGCTGGGGCTGCCCGAATCCTACTCATGGCATCCACCGATGCACGCGGAACCCGAGGCGTCCGCCGCCTCGGGGACGCTAGGCCGCCACGGCCTGCCGCTCCCGCGACGGAGCGCCGGCTTGATTGAGCACCGCCCACTCCTGGCGCAGGCGCACGTACAGGGCATTCAACGGCTGGCCCGGCGCTTCGTACTGGCCCACATGGTGCTCCACGATGTGGCGCAGGAGCACGTAGCAGGTGGTGGCCGCGCCCGCGCCCTCCACGGCGGCGAACTGGGCCGCGTCCGTGAACCAGAGCGTGGTGGGCATCTGGCAGGCCTGCGTGCCCGTCGCCACCAGGTGCGCACCGGGCTTGAGCCACGGGTGCTTCGCGAACAGGTTGGGCCGGTCCACCGTGAGCGTGGAGATGAGGTTGGAGATGCGCCGGTCCTTGAACCTCGAGTCCCCGTACACCTGACCGAACACGAGGCCTCGCACCCGCTTCATGAACACCTGGGACGTCAGCGCCAGGAGCGACGTCCCTCGGAGCACCAGCATCTGCGCGAACTCCGGCACCGTGAGCTTCTTGAAGGATGGCCAGACATCCAGGTCCATCTGCCGCTTCACCAGCGTGATGACATCCGTCAGCCGCGCGCGGACCCAGACCAGCGCCGTCGCCACCGACGCCGTCAGCACGCCGGGGATGAGATAGAGGAAGTAGTCCCGAGGCTCCCAGTCGCCGGTGCGAGCGGTCTCGAACCCGCGCCACGCGAGGATGCCGGCGGAGAGCAGGGCGAGGAAGAAGAGGCCGTAGGCCAACCAGGAGACGCCGTTCAGCGTCACCCAGCCGCGCTTCGTCGGGTTCTCCGGGACGTTGTACATCTCCGGGCTCTGGACGCTGACGTCGGAGATGAGCAGCGTGGGCGGCGGCTCCGCCCGGTTGTACGCGAGCAGCAGGCTGTCGATGCCCTGGTTGTCATAGATGCCGCCGTCCATCAGCGGCAGGCCGCTCTGGAAGCCCGGGCCCAGGGCCGCCAGCGCGGTGTCGAGCGGATAGCCCTGGGGCCAGTGGAACTGCTGCGGGAACACCAGCGGCTCGAAGCCGCCCGGGAAGCAGGACGACGCGGCGGCGATGTCCGCCAGCCGGACGTGGCTGGCCACCGGGCGCGGCATCCGGTAGCCGTTGTTGCCCAGGACGATGCTCGGGTTGCCGCTGCGCCGGAAGCGGAAGTCCAGGCCGGTGTGGAACTCGGTGGTGTTGAAGATGGCCTCCTGGAGCTGGAGCCCGCCCGCGTCCAGGACCTCACCGAAGCGCCGGTCGCCCAGGAAGTCGGGCCGGGCGTAGACGTCCGCGGCGGACCGGATCAGGCTGGCCCACGCGTGGCTGCCGTGGTCCCGGTTGGAGGTCAGCCCGGTCAGGGCCTCCGCGATGACATTCGTCCGCAGCAGATACGCGGAGAACGCCTCGTGAAACGCCTTGAACGGCTTGCCGTCCAACTGGCTCACCACCCAGGCCATGCCCGTGAGCGTCCCCCCGGACACCGTGGACAGGCCCACCACATCGGACAGGAGTCCCACGGTGTCGAGGAACCGCAGCGTCCCCAGGTGGAACGCCGCCGCGCGGTAACCCCCACCGGACAGGGACAGCGCGAGCGGTCCGAGCGGACCGTGTTTCACGGAGACAGGGGCGGTGGTGTCTTGGCTCATGGCGGGATTCGGGGCGCGGCGGGGAGGACGGCGCAAGCTTAGGCCAGAACGGAAGGACCATGGCGCTTCGCACGGGACCTGGGCCAGGCTCCCAGCCCATGCCAATTCCTTCCTCGCATCGTCGCAAGGCCGTCTCCACGGCGCTCTTCTGCGCGGGACTCGCGCTGGGCTGGCCCCTGTTCGCGGGCGCGAAGCTCCAGGGCGGGGTGTGTGATCCGCTGAATGATGAAGCCGACGGCATCCGGGTGAGGCTCGTGTCGGCCACCGCGGATGGCGTCTCCATCATCCCCGAGCAGGGCACGGGGCCCATTGGCGCCGTCTACAACGTGTGGGCCGTCCGGCCGGAGGCGGGAGCGACCGGCGACTTCGCCAGGGCCATGCTCTTCGAAGCCGAGCCGACGGAGGGCACGGGCGAGCTCTACCGGAACCTCGACCTCCAGAGGCAGCCATGAGGAAGCTGGGCATCGTGCTCGCGGGCATGCTGACGAGCGCCCTGGCCTCGTCGCTGTTGACGGCCTGCTGTCCGGATCGCCCCCCGCGCGTGGTCTTCAAGCTCCCCTTCGGGAACTACGGGGTGACGACCCCCACGGCGGACACGAACTATCGCCTCTTCCTCTCCGAGGACGGCGTCACCGTGGTGGAGACCTTCGAGCGCGGGGGCAAGGCCTACCGGCAGGAGTACCGGGTGACGGAGCGGACGGAGACCGACACCTGAGCGGCCGCGACCGGCCTGGGGCCTTCACCCGCGCCGGTCGCGCAGCCGCGTGTAGGTGTATGAGACGAGCAGCAGCATGACGCCCAGCAGGATGAACGTGACCACCCGCTGATCCGGCGGCAGCTTCGCCACGTCCACCAGCACCAGCCGCCCCAGGGCGAGCCCCAGCACCGCCAGCGCGGCCAGCCGGTACCAGCGCTCGCGCACCGCGAAGCCCACGCCGAAGAGGAGGAAGGCGGCGATGACCCAACCCAGCGTGACGAGCCCCTCGGGCATCCGCGCGCCCACCAGCGCCACCAGCGCCAGCCCCGCGCCCGCCGCGCAGACGGCGGTGAAGGCCTTCCGGGCCTCGGGCTCCGGCAGGCCCGCGACGCGCACCGTCCCGCCGCGCTCCACCAGCACGAACGCCACCACCAGCCCGGTGAGCAACGACAGACGCCCCGGCGTCTGCCATTCACACGCACCCAGCGCCACGTAGAGGATGAGCACGCCCACGCCCCGCAGCACCGGGGACTCCACCCCGCGCGCGGCCAGGCCCGCGGCCAGCCCCGTCACCGTCCACGCCGCCACCAGCGCGACGTCGTCGTAGTTCGCGGGCATGGCCAGCGCGAGCGTCACCGCCGTCAGCGCCAGGTACGCGTGCGTCAGCGCGGAGGGCGCGCGCTGGAGCCTCGACACGGCGGCCCCCGCGCCATGCGCCAGCGCGACGACGAGGAGGAAGCCGAAGAGGTGCGAGTCCTGCTCCTGGGAGACCTCGTACGCGCCCAGCGACGTCAGGCCCGCCCAGTTGAGCAGCGTGAAGGCGAGGCTCGCGCGCACGGGCAGGTCGCGCGGGCGCACGAGCAGCGCCACGGAGAACAGCAGGAAGTAGAGCGCGAGGAAGCCCAGGCTCAACAGGAGCCGGTCATCCTCGGGCGCGCCCGGCGCCATGTGGCCCGTGCGCACCGCCCAGACGACGTGCGTGCTGTACACGGCCACCAGGCTGGACAGGGGGACGATGACCCAGCGGTTGCGCACCAGGAAGAACAGCGCGCCCGCCGCCAGCAGCGTGGTGGACAGCAGCGTGAACGCGGTGATGTCGCTGAGCATCCCCGTGTGCAGCCCCAGGAACAGCGCGATGCCCGCCACCGTCTCCGACTGCATCCGGTGCGCGATGGTCACGATGGCCACCACGAACCCCGCGAGCAGCACCAGCGCCAGCACCTCGCTGTCGATGACCCGCACCGCCGGGATGAAGTGCAGCGCGTAGGTGACGAAGTACGCGAGCGCCAGGCCGCCGCCGAAGACGATGCGCCCGAAGAGCTGATGCCGCCGCGCCAGCCACAACCCGAACGCGCCCAGCCCCGCGCTGAGCAGGTAGCCCGCGCCCACGCGCGCCAGCACCCCCAGCTCCCCGAAGTGGTACGTGATGAGGTACGCGATGCCGATGATGAGCGCCACGATGCCCAGGCGGCTCAACCAGTAGGTGCCGACATGCGCCTCCAGGTCCCGCTGCTCGGGCGCGGCCACCGGGGGCGTGACAGGGGAGGGCGAGGCCACGGGGCGCGGCGCCTCCCGGGCCTCCAGGCTCGCGAGCCGCGTCTCCAGGGCCGCGACCGTCGCCTCCAGCCGCTTCACCGTGTCCCGCAGGTCCTGCCCGTCACCCTCGTCCGCCATGGACCTCCCTTGGGCGGAGCTTCAGCGGCTCTGACGCCACGTGCGCGTGGCCGTGGCCCCCGGGAAGCGCGCACGGGGGCTGCGGGCCGTTGCTTCAGGCGAGGTTGTGGAAGACGTGCTGCACGTCGTCGTCCTGCTCCAGCATGTCCACCAGCTTGAGGACCTCCGTGGCCTGCTCCTCGGGCAGCTCCTTCAGCGTGCCGGGCAGGGGGATGTACTCGGACTGGGTGGACACGGGCGTGATGCCCTTGGCTTCAATCGCCGCCTGGAGCTTGCCGAAGTCCGCGAACTTGCAGCGCAGGAGCAGTTGCTTCTCGCCCTTCTCGCCGGTCGTCTCGCCCATCTCCTCCAGGCCGTGGTCGATGAGCTCCAGCTCCAGCTCCTCCTGGTTCACCCCTTCCGCGTCCAGGCGGATGGCGCCCATGTGCTCGAAGAGGCGGGACACGCTGCCCGCCGTGCCCATGCTCCCGCCCAGCTTGGTGAAGGGGAAGCGGACGTTGGCCACGGTGCGCGTGACGTTGTCCGTGGCCGCCTCCACCAGGATGCCCACGCCGTGCGGCGCGAAGCCTTCGTACAGGAGGATCTGGTAGTCAGCCTGGTCCTGACCGCTGGCGCGCTTGATGGCGGCGTCCACGTTGGTCTTCGGCATGTTCGCCGCGCGGGCGTTCTGCACGGCCCGGCGCAGCGCGGGGTTCGATTCGATGTTCGGCCCGCCCGCCTTCACCGCGATCACGATGTCCTTCGTGATGCGCGTGAAGACCTTCGCCATCTTGTTCCAGCGGGCGAACATCGTCGCCTTGCGTGTCTCGAAAATGCGTCCCATGGTTTCCTCAATATACCGTGGCCCGCTCCGGTGGAGAGGCTTTCGGAAAGGGGCGGGTGTGTCACCCGCGCGGGAAGCGGCTCGCCAGCGCGTCGGCCAGGGGGCCCGCGCCCGTCCGGAGGGGGTCCACGCAGGGCAGGCCGTGCGCCCGGCCGGTGGCCTCCAGGAGCGCGCGCGCTTCGGCCTCGCCCAGGTGCTCCGTGTTGATGGCGATGCCCGTGCACTGGATGGCCGGGTTCGTCAGCCGGCCCTCCAGCACCGTGCGGTCGATGACGTCCTGGATGGACGGCAGCGGGTGTTTCACGCCGCGCATGCGCGTGCGCGTGGGCTCATGGCAGACGATGAACGCGTCCGGCTGCGCGCCGTGCAGCAGGCCCAGCGTGACGCCCGCGAAGGAGGGGTGGAACAGCGACCCCTGGCCCTCCACCACGTCCCAGTGGTCCGCGTCGTTGGCGGGCGTGAGCCACTCCGCCGCGCCGGAGACGAAGTCGGACACGACGGCGTCCAGCGCGACGCCGCGCCCGGAGATGAGGATGCCCGTCTGCCCGGTGGCCCGGAAGTCCGCCTTCCACCCGCGCTGACGCAGCTCCTTCTCCAGCGCCAGCGCCGTGTACTTCTTGCCCACCGCGCAGTCGGTGCCCACGGTCAGCACGCGCAGGCCGGGACGCTTCGTGCCCTGGCCCGTGGCGAAGTCCCGGTCCGGGAAGCGCACGTCGTGCAGCCTCCGCCCGTGCTTCGCCGCCGCCGCGGCCACGGCGGGGAACGAGGACAGCCGCTTGTGCAGCCCGGTGGCCACGTCCAGCCCGGCCTCCAGCGCCCGCGCCAGCGTGTCCACCCACGCGTCCGCCAGCACGCCGCCCGGGTTCACCACGCCCACCACCAGCGTGCGCGCGCCCTTCGCCTTCGCCTGGGCGAGGTCCATGTCCGGCAGGCCACAGTCCGCCACGCAGCCCGGGAGGCGCAGTTGACCCACGCACCAGTCGGGCCGCCAGTCCACGATGCCGTGGGCCGTCTTGGCCGCGAGCTGATCCTTCACGTCTCCCAGGAACAGCAGGTAGGGCTTGTCGATGTCCACGCGCGGTGCCTTAGCACGGCCGAAAAACGGCGTGGAAATGGCGCGGGGGAATAAGCGCGACAGCGGACGTACCAGGGAGGAGCCCGCACATGGGCTTCATCTTCCGGAGTCATCCATGCGCTTCATTCCCTCCGCCGCGCTCGTGTTCGCCGCCTCGCTTGTCACCGCCTGTGGTGGCCCGCTCGACGAGCAGGCCCCTGGCGCGGACGTGGTGGACGAGTCCATCGCCAGCCAGGAGCAGGGCGTCGACGAGTCCTGCGTGGGCTCGACCGTGGTGCTGGCGCAGCCGGACGGCGCTTCGGTGGCGGCGGTGTTCCCCCACTGCTCGTACGCGGACATCTCCGCGGCCTCCAACGACAGCACGTATGATCAGCCGGCCTGCCCGCACCGCTTCGTGACGGAGATCACCGGCCTGAACGGCGGCTATGCCCAGCCGTTCGTGGAGGTCATCCCGGCGTCGAGCAACGTGACGGAGAGCGCCTGCAAGGGCGTGGCGATCACCGGCGCCGCGTTCGGCTACGCGAACGGCGTCTGGTGGGGGCTGGGCTCGGTGAGCACCACCGGCACCTGGTACCCGGCGGGTCCCTTCTTCCCGGCGTTCTGCGGGCTGCGCTTCAACATCGGCTCGGGCGGGTCCGGCTACAGCAAGATCCGCGTCACGGGCCTGGGGGCGGCGCTGGGCGTCTTCAAGACCCGGGTGCGCACGGGCGTTCGCATCGGCAACGGCCCCTGCTAGCCCTCCGGCCTGCCACCCCGGGCGTCCCACCTTTCAGGTGGGAAGCGCCAGGGAGGGTGTCGACGGACTTCGCGGGCGGGGCGGCTCCTGCTAGGAACGCCCCCGTGGTCTTCCGCCCGCGATCGCCCCGCGCCGTCCCGCCCGGGGAGTCCTCCGCATCCCAACCGGAGGTGTCCTCGGCCTCCCGTGGGGACGCCGCGGAGTTCCAGGCGCTCATCGCGCGGTGCGCTCCGGCCCTGGAGGAGCGGGCCCGCATCCTGTGCCGGGGCCGCAACCCGTCGGACGCGAAGGACCTGTTGCAGGAGACCTACGAGCGGGCCTTCCGCGCGTTTCATACGTATGACCGGTCCGCGCCTCCCATGGCGTGGCTGGCGTCCATCCTCGTTCGACGCTTCCTCGACTGGTGCCGGCACGACCGGCGCCACCCCCAGGAGGAATTCACCGACGCGATGGGGGACACCCTGGCGGAGGCCGAAGCCGCCCCGGAGACATGGGCGCGCTACACGTTGGACGACGTGTGGCAGGCGGTGGAACAGCTTCCCCCGGAGCTGCGCGAGGTGGTCCGTATGAAGGACATGGAGCGACAGAGCTACGCGGAGATCGGCCGGCGGCTCGGCATCCCGTCCATGACGGTGGGCACCCGGCTGTTCCGCGCGCGCAAGAAGCTCAAGGAGCTGCTCCTCGCCCGTGAAGGCACCGCGGGGGGCCCGGCGTGACCGCCTCCTGTGAACAGCTCGCCGCCTTCGTGGACGGGGAGCTTCCGCCCGAAGAGGCCGAGGCGTTCCAGGCCCACCTCGCCACCTGCGCGGAGTGCCAGGTCGGCCTGGAGGATCAGGTGCAGGCGAGCCTGCTGGTGCAGGCCGCCGCCGAAGCGCGTGCCGGCGCCGGAGAGGCCGCGGGCGCGGGCGCCCGGTCCGCGAGGCCTCCCGGTATGGACGCAGGGCCCGTGGCGTCCCGAGGCCCGGCGGAGCCGGTGGGTTCGGAAGGCGTCCCCGCTGCCTCGGCGGCGGGGCCGGCGCTGCGGGCCGTCCCTGGCACGGGGAGCCAGTCCAGGCCGACGCCCGATGCCGGGACGCGCCCTCCGTCCGCTCGCCCTCGCGGCCGCGCGGTGTGGGAGCGCCGCCGTGGGATGGGCTTCGCGGCCGCGGCCGCCGCGATGGTGCTCGCGGTGCTGCTGGTGGGGCGTCCCTGGCGCTCCACGGAGGCCGAGCGCACGCTGCCCTTCGCGTTGGCCTCGGCGCGCCCGCTGGAGGGCCGGCTCAGTCATCCGGGCCTCGCGGGCTACCGCGCCACGGGCACGATGCGCGGCGGCGCGGACGGACGGCCGGAGCTGGATTTGCGGGCCCTGTCGGAGCTGGAGGCGAAGGGCGATCTGCACGGCGTCTCGACCGCCTGGCTCGCGGCCGGGGACTTCGAGCGCGCGGAGCGCATCCTGGAGCGGCTGCCCGCGTCGCCCGCCGTCCTGGGCGACCTGGCGCTGGCGGCCCTGGGGCGTGCCCAGCCGGAGCGCGCGCTGACGCTCCTGGAGCGGGGCCTGGGGACCGCGCCGGACGACGCGCGGCTGCACTGGAACCGGGGCCTCGCGCTCCAGGCGCTCTCGCTGGAGCTGGCCGCCGCGGCGGAGTTCTCCCTCGTGGCGCAGGCGAAGGAGCCCGGCTGGAGCACCGAAGCCACCGAGCGCGCGGAGGGCCTGCGCAAGGGCGCGCTGGCGCGGCGGGATTCGTGGCAGGCCATGAACGCGGCCGGCATGGCGCTGGCGCTGGACGGCACGCCGTACCCGGGCTCGATGGCGCGGCGCAACCCGGACCTGGCGCGGCTGTACCTGTACCACGCGCTCCGGGCGGCCCCGTCCGCGGAGCGCGTGAAGGCGCTGGCCCCGCTGGCCGCGCTGCTGGACGGCGTCACCCGCACCCAGACGGCCAGCGCCTACGTGGCGCGCGTGGCGGCGGCGGACTTCAGCAAGCGCGGCCCGCTGGCCGGCACCTACCGGGAGCTGCTCGCCGGCACCCGTTCGCTGGCGGGCGCGGAGGCGGACGCGTTCCTCGCGCGGCTGCGGCGCTCCGGCGAGCGCGACCTGCTGCTGGGCGCCATCCTGCTGCTCCACCAGGAGGACCGCTTCGTCGACGAGCTGGCGACGCTGGTCCAGCAGTCGGGTGAGCCCGCCTGGTACGACGCCCCGCTCGCCCGGGGCCGGGCCCACGCGGCGCAGGCCCGGGGCGACCTGGAGACGGCGGAGACGTCCCTCAAGGACGGGCTGGCGGCGTGCCGGAGCGCGGGCTTCCAGGACCGCTGCGTGGACCTCCAGCGGCACCTGGCGGCGCTCTACAACCGGATGGATCGCCGCCACGAGGCCGAAGCGCTGGCGCGCTCCGCGCTGGAGGAGGCGTTCCGCACCGACAGTTGGTTCCAGGAGGAGGTGCTCCTGTCCGACCTGGTGACGAGCGCGCGGCTGAGCCACGCCCCGGCGCTGGCCCGCGCCTACCTGGACGAGTTCGTCCAGCACGCGCCGGAGGACTGCGCGCGCCGGTCGGAGTACCACCACGCCCGGGCGCTCCTCTTCGTGGAGGACCTGGACGCGAAGCGGGCCCGGCGCGAGGTGCAGGACGCGCTCACCTGCCCCACCGCGCCCACGCTCCTGGAGGTCGCCGTCGCGGGAGACCTGCTGCGGCTGGAGGGCGCCACGGTGCCGGGCCGCGAGCTGGACCGCGTGCGCGAGCGCATCCGCGTGCTGCGCGAGGACCCGTCGCTGACGGTCGGCGAGCGGCTGCTCGTGGACCACATCGAAGGGCGCATCCTCATCGAGCGCGACCGCGAGGCGGGCCAGAGGCTCCTGCGCGGCGTCATCACCGGCTCGGCGCTCCACCGCTCCACGGACATCGAGGCGCGCAAGGCCTGGGCCCACAGCCACCACGTGCTGGTGATGGACGCGGGCCGGTCCAGCGAGTGGGGCCCCGCGGTGGACCTGCTCGCCCAGGAGGTGGACCGCACCGCGCCCACGTCGTGCCTGCTGGCGCTGGCCGGACAGGACGAACGGATGCTCTTCATCGCCCGGGGGCCCACCGGCGCGAGTGACGGGGTGTACCTGCACGCCCTCAAGCAGCCCCTGCGAGAGAAGGTGCCCGCGGTGCCCGAGCGGCTGCTGCAGGTGCTCGCCGGCTGCGACGTGGTGAGGGTGCTCGCGGAGCCCATCCTCCTGGGACGCCCGGGGCTGCTGCCGGGGGAGCGCGCGTGGAGCTACCTGGCTCCGGGCGGCCACCGCGTGGACGCTCCGGCCCCGGCACCCGTCCCGAAGCGGCTGGTGGTGTCGGACGTGGAGCCGCCCGCGGCGCTGGGGCTGCCGCGCCTGATGCCGTGGAAGGGCATGACGGGGCCGGGGGACGTCCACCTGCGGGGCCGCGCGGCCACGCCGGAGGCGGTGCTCGCGGAGATGGAGGACGCCACGGAGGTGGAGCTGCACACGCACGGCCTCGCCGGCACCGTGTCCGACGCGGCCTTCCTGGCGCTGTCCCCGGACGCGGCCGGCCGCTACGCGCTCACCGCGGAGGAGCTGGAGGGGCACACGCTCCGGGGCGCCCCGGTGGTGATGCTGGCCGCCTGTGACGCGAACGTGGGCGCGTGGCGCTACCACGCGGTGTCCAGCCTGCCGTCCGCGCTCATCCAGGCGGGCGCGCGCGCCGTGGTCGCGCCGTCCACGGAGGTGCCGGACGTGGAGGCCGGGGCCTTCTTCCAGGCGCTGGTGGACTCGCTGCGGCGCGGCACCCCGCCGGCCCGGGCGCTCCGGGACACCCGCGCGCGGTGGCTCCAGCAGGGCAGCGCCCGGTGGGTCCAGGACCTGGTCGCGTTCGAGTAGGCTCCCGGCGAATATCCGCGCGACCGCGCGTAGATGAACCGGGAGGAATCATGATCACGCGTTGGAAGTCCGCAGTGGGAAGGATGGCCGTGGGGTTCGCCGCGCTGTCGGCCGCGCAGGCCGGTGCCCAGCAGGTGAAGACCCAGAACCCCCCGGTGAAGGTCTCTCCGGCGGCGAGGCCCATCTCGAGCCCGGCGACGGCGAAGGCCACCGGGTCCGTGGACGTGGCGGTGGACGAGGGCGCCAAGGGCACCCGCCTGTACCGGTACGACCGGGGCAGCGGGAAGCTCACGCTGGTGAAGCAGCTCACCCAGAAGGAGGCGGCCCGCAGCACCTCCGGCTTCAAGGCGCTGTCCGCCGTGGAGGCCGGTGGCGGCACGTCCCTGGTGGATCCGGACCGCGGCGGCGCCGTCGCCCCCGAAGGCAAGCCCCCCAAGGGCGGCCCTCCGGGCGGACATGATCCGGACCCGCTCACCCAGACGGACCTGGCCAACATCCACCGCGAGCTGGGCAACCTGAAGCTGAACAAGTCCCAGGTGAAGATCGCCACGCAGGCCCAGCGGTAATCCCAGCTTCTCAGCGGACGAAACGGACGGCCGTGGCGCCGGGGTGGGGGCACGTCGCCTCACCCCGGAGGGCCACGGCCTTCACGTTCCTGGATGGATGCCGGCCCACGCGTTCAACCCCAGACGCCTGGAGTGTCCGCCCTGACCTCGCTCCCGTGTTTCCCGCACCTCTCGCGCCTTGCCACACGTACAACGTGCTCACACTTTTCGTGCGTGAGGGGGCGCAGCTCGCCCGTTTGTCTTTGACGCCCTCCCTGTCCAAACGTTCGTGGGGCCGGCCGGAGCGCCCGCGACAGCAGGAGGTTGCACACATGGGGAACGTGGAGAACGGGCGTCGTCGTGGCGCGGGAGTGCTCTCCCGGTGGGCGTGGGGGTTGGCGGTGGCCGTCGTGGGCGCGGGCTGTGACCCGGGGGCCCGGGAGCATGCGCCAGCGGATCCGCCAGGCACGCAGGAGCAGGCGGCCCTCAGCTACAACAGCCTTTCGTACAACGGGCTGTCGTTCAACGGCTTGTCGTTCAACGGCCTGTCCTTCAACGGGCTGTCGTTCAATGGCTTGTCATCCGCCGACTTCGCCGCGTGGTACGCGGCGGAGCCGGAGCTCGCGGACGAGGTCATGCGCTACGTCGTGCGCTGCGCCGTGCCTCAAGGGCAGACGCGCACGTTCAAGGACCCGCAGACGAACACGGTGCATACGTGGACGGGGCTGTTGGGCCTGGCGCCGGGCTGGGCGGGGGGCGCGCCCGCGACGGAGGCCGAACAGCAGATCGTCTCCGCGTGCCTCGCGGCGCACAGCAATCCCTTTGGCGTGAGCGTGCCCATCTCCGTGCTGGGGCGGAACGGGCAGGGGGCGGCCATCCCCGCCTCGGACGGGGAGCTGGCCGCCTTCGGCCGGCCGGAGTCGTGCTTCTTCGGCAACGTCTTCAAGGGGCAGGGGCTCTACGCGGGCAGCCAGAACCCGCCCCTGGACGCGACCCAGAGCACCACGCGCGCGTGCGCGGTGGTGGATGGCTCCGGGATGCCCCGCATGACGTGCGCGCCGCTCGTCTACGTGGGGAGCTGCTCGTCCGTGTGCACGCAGACGGGCGCGGCGGGCCCGTCCTTCGCGAGCTGCACGGTGGGCGGGGTGAGCTTCCAGCCGCTCACCACGCGCGTGCGCGCCGCGGACCTGGCGGTGTGCGGCGACGGCGTCTGCCAGGTGACGGAGTCCTGCGGCGCGTCCAACACCTACGACGCGTGCGCGGCGGACTGCGGCGCCTGTCCGTGAGGTGAGGGCGGCGGCCTTCAGCCGGAGTGGGAGCCCAGGCCGGAGGCCGCGCCCGCGCGCAGCCGCTCATGCAGCGCGTCCGTGAGCAGGTACCAGAACTGGACGTTGCCGAAGCTGAGGATGTCGCCGCCCCGCAGCGGCACCTCGCGCTGCCCGATGGTGCTGGCGTTGACGAAGGTGCCGTTGGTGGAGCCCAGGTCGCGCACGGTGCAGCGGCCCGCCGCGCGGCTCCACTTGAGCTCCGCGTGCTGCTTGGACACGGACGCGTCGTCCAGCACCAGCTCGCAGTCCAGCCTCCGGCCAATGCGCAGCACCTCCGAGTCCTTGAGGGTGGGCAGGGTGGCGACGAGCAGGTCGTCGAACTCGAAGAGCAGGGCGAGCATGCCCTGTTCGACGTCGCCGGGGTCCGCCATGCGGGTGGGCGCGAGCGCGGCGGCGGACAGCTCCGACGGCGGACGCTGCACCAGCGCGAAGGGACCCAGTTGATGCTGGAAGGCGCCCACGGGCAGGGCGGAGGCGAGCGAGCGCAATTCCTGGACGGACAGCACGGGGGGCAGCCTAACGGGTCGGCCGTCGGGCGCCCAGCCACTACCGGACGTTGAACGTACGGCTTTCGTTGACCGGCCAGTCACTCGTTCCCTACATTGAGCGTTTCGAGTCGCGGGCCGGGTTCCAGGAGGGAACGCCGGACCTCCGATGCGCAGCCAGGTGACGGAAGGAGCGGTGGTTCGATGAGCGGGAGCGACAACATCCCGATGACCCCCCACGGTTTGCAGAAGCTCAAGGACGAGCTGAAGCAGCTCCAGACCGTGGAGCGGGGCAAGATTTCGCGTGAGATCGAGGTCGCCCGTGCGCACGGCGACCTGCGCGAGAACGCGGAGTACCACGCGGCCAAGGAGAAGCAGTCGCACATCGAGGGGCGCATCCTGACCCTCGGGGATTGGATCGCTCGCGCGGAGGTCATCGACCCGGCGAAGCTGGGCGGCGACAAGGTCGTCTTCGGCGCCACCGTGGAGCTGGTGGACACGGAGAACGACAAGTCCATCAGCTACCGGCTGGTGGGTGAGACGGAGGCCGACCTGAAGAAACGGTGGATCGCCGTGACCTCGCCGGTGGCGCGCGCGCTCATCGGCAAGAAGGTGGGCGACATCGCCACGGTGCAGAGCCCCGGCGGCGTGCGCGAGCTGGAGGTCGTCTCCATCAGCTTCGAGGATCCGCAGGAAGAGCCCGCCAGCGCGAGCTGAAGCCCGGCTGGCTGGATGTCCCTCGGGGGGGCGGGCACAAGGCTCGCTCCCCCGGTTTCGTTTTCCCCGCGGCGTCAGGAGCGCTTCGTAGGATGGAGGCTGGAAATCCCGCGTGAACCACCCGCTCGCCAGCCTCGTTGGACCTCTCAAGTACGCGTGTCAGCGTGACTTCGCCCAGCTCGGGACCGTGCGGGATTTGCGCACGTTGATGGAGCGCACCCTGGCGTCGGCCGGGGGCGTGGACGCGCGGGCCCTGGAGGACTTGAGGGCGGCGCTGCCGCACGTGGATCCGCCCGCGCCGCCGGAGCACCGCAAGGCCGCGCTGCGTCAGGTGCTGGGGGCGCTGAAGCTCAGCGGCGTGGCGCTGCCGGAGGAGCTGGAGCGGGTGGTCGTCACGGGGGAGATCAACGCCGTGGCGGCGGGCTTCCCCCGGGCGCCGGAGCGCGCGCACGTGCTGGAAGGGGAGCTCGTCCCCGCGCCGCCGCGCCGCCGGTTGACGCCGCCGCCGGGGACGGTGGAGGCGCGTGGCAACACCGTGCCGCCGTGGCGTTCGCAGGACCCCGTGCCGCCAGTGGGCGGTGGGGCCGCGTCCGCGCCGGTGGCCCGCACCCCGGCGCCCCCGGGCCCCGCGAAGGGCGAGCCGGTGCCCTACGGCGCGCGCATGGCCGCCTCCCGGGGGACCTCTCCTGGCCCCGCGCAAGGTGAAGCCCCGCCTTACGGTGCGCGCATGGCCGCGGCCCGGAACGCGGCCGTCCCCGCCGGTGCGCCGGCCCGTGCCCCGGGCGCGAAGCCCCAGGCGAGCACCGACCCTCGCAAGGGCGCGCCGCCTCCGGATCGCGCTCCCACGGAGAAGGCCCGGAAGAAGAAGGCCAAGGCCGTGGGCGCGGAGGCGTCCCGCTCCGAGGCGAAGCTCCTGTCCATCGCGCCGCGCACCGGCCCGCTGTCCGCGCCGCTCAAGACGCTGGGCAAGCGCCTGGGGCCGCGGCTCGTCGCCGTGCTCGACAAGAAGGGCCTGCGCCGCACCGGTGACATCCTGTTCCTGTTGCCACGCTGTTACGAGGACCGCCGCAAGCTGCGCACCATCGCGGAGCTCATCCCCGGCGAGCGCGGCGTGACGGTGGGCACCGTGAAGGCGGCCGACTTCGTCCCGGGGCGCGGCGGCAAGCGCATGTTCCGAGCCGTCGTGGGGGACCGCTCCGGCAGCATCGCCGCCACCTATTTCAACGCCGGGCCGTGGCTCAAGAGCCGCTTCTCCGTGGGCAAGCAGTTGGTGCTCTCCGGCGAGGTGCGCGCCTCCATGAACGGCCGGGAGATGGCCCACCCGGAGCTGGAGCCCGCCGAGGACCTGGAGAACACGACCAGCGTCCACTTCCACCGCATCGTCCCCGTCTACCCGGGCTTCGAGCGCGGCGAGCAGCGCTCCTTCCGCGAGCTGGCCTCGCGCATCAGCGAACAGCACGCGCACCACCTGGAGGAGCCGCTGCCCGCGGACCTGCGCCGCCGCTACCACCTGATGGGGCTGCCGGACGCGCTGCGCTTCATCCACTTCCCGCCCGACGACGCGGACCTGGAGGCGCTGGACGCGCACCAGAGCCCCGCGCACCGCCGGCTCGCGTTCGACGAGCTGTTCTTCCTCCAGTTGGGCATGGCCCTCAAGCGCCAGGGCATCAAGGCGGAGGAGGGCATCGCCTTCAACGTCACCCCGGAGCGGCTGGACACGGCGCGCGGCGCGCTGCCCTTCCAGCTCACCGGGGCGCAGGCGCGCGTGGTGGGGGACATCGCCCGGGACATGGCGCGCCCGGAGCCCATGAACCGGCTGGTGCAGGGCGACGTGGGCAGCGGCAAGACGGCCGTGGCGCTGGTGGCTGGCCTGGTGGCGCTCCAGGACGGCTACCAGGTGGCGGTGATGGCCCCCACCGAAATCCTGGCCGAGCAGCACGAGCGCACCTTCCGCCGCATCCTGGAGCCGCTGGGCTACCGCGTGGGGCTCATCAGCGCGGCGGGCACCGCGAAGCACAAGCGCGAGGTGCGCGAGGCCGTGGCGAAGGGCGACATCCACCTCGCCGTGGGCACGCACTCGCTGCTGGAGGGCGGCGTGTCCTTCCAGAAGCTGGGGCTGGTGGTCATCGACGAGCAGCACCGCTTCGGCGTGCTCCAGCGCCACACGCTCATGAGCAAGGGGCTCACGCCGGACGTGCTGGTGATGACCGCCACGCCCATCCCGCGCACGCTCGCGATGACGCTCTACGGCGACCTGGACGTGTCCATCATCGACCAGCTCCCGCCGGGCCGCACGCCCATCACCACGCGCGTCTTCAACAACGAGCAGCGCGCGCGCGTCTACGAAGCGGTGGGCGCGGAGCTGGCCAAGGGCCACCAGGCCTACGTCGTCTATCCGCTGGTGGAGGAGTCGGAGAAGCTGGACCTGGAGGACGCCACCCAGGGCGCGACGAAGCTCCAGACGGTGTTCCCCCACGCCAGCGTGGGCCTGCTGCACGGGCGCATGAAGCCGGAGGAGAAGGACGCCGTGATGGAGGCCTTCCGCGACAAGCGCATCCAACTGCTCGTCTGCACCACGGTGGTGGAGGTGGGCGTGGACGTGCCTAACGCGTCCGTCATGGTGGTGGAGTCCGCGGAGCGCTTCGGCCTGTCGCAGTTGCACCAGTTGCGCGGGCGCGTGGGCCGTGGCGCCGCGGCCAGCTTCTGCTTCCTGGTCGCGGGCGCCGCGCGCTCCTGGGAGTCCACCGAGCGGCTGGGCGTGATGGAGCGCAGCAGCGACGGCTTCGTCATCGCGGAGAAGGACCTGGAGATCCGCGGCCCCGGCGAGTTCCTGGGCACGCGGCAGAGCGGCCTCCCGGAGCTGGCCGTGGCGAACCTCGTGCGCGACGGCGACCTCCTGTCGCTCGCCCAGGTGGAGGCACGGCGCATCATGGACGCGGACCCCCAGCTCCAGAAGCCGGACCACCAGGGGCTGGTGAAGGCGCTGGAGGAGCGCTGGGAGGGCCGGCTCGCGCTTGCCCGGGTGGGGTAGGCCCGAGGAGGCCCGCGCCCGAGCCCCGGATTGTCCCCGACTGTCGCCGTGCTTACGTTCCCCGCCGGAGGACCGGAGGGGGACAGCCACGATGGGAGACTGGGGCCGAGCGGAGTATCTGGCGCGGCAGGGCATCCGGGATCGGCGGGTGCTCGCGGCGATCGCCAACCTGAGCCGTGCGGACTTCGTGCCCGAGGGGATGCGGGACGCGGCCCATCAGGACGTGCCGCTGCCCATCGGCCACGGGCAGACCATCAGCCAACCCTACGTGGTGGCCCTGATGACGGAGGCCCTGCGGCTGCGCGGGGGGGAGCGCGTGCTGGAGATCGGCACGGGCTCCGGCTACCAGACCGCGGTGCTGGCGCAACTGGCCCGTGAGGTCTTCACGGTGGAGATCATCCCGGAGCTGGCCCGGCCCGCCCGGCGGCTCCTCCACCGGCTGGGCTTCACCCACGTGTTCTACCGAGAGGGTAACGGCTCCCAGGGCTGGGCCCGGGCCGCGCCCTTCGACGCCATCATCGCCACCGCCGCGCCGGAGGACGTCCCCCGGGAGCTCCTGCGCCAGCTTCGGCCCGGGGGGCGGATGGTCATCCCCGTGGGCTCCGTGAACGACAACCAGGAGCTGCTGCGCATCCGCCGTGGACAGCCGGGGATGCTGCCCCGGGTGGAGCGCCTGCTGCCGGTGCGCTTCGTGCCCATGACGGGCCTGGGCTCCGCTGCGGTTTGAGCGGCACCCGGCGGGTCCGACAGGCCGCGCGCCTGCACGCCCACTCCCCGCGTCCCGAGGTCGCGTTGCCGAGCGGAGAGGGGACCGGTAACGTCCCGCCCATGATCATCTGCCCGGTCTGCGACCACGTGCAGTCGGAAGGCGAAGAGTGCGAAGGCTGCGGCAAGCGCTTCCCCGGCCTCATGAACATCCCCGAGCCTGTCGTGGCCCCGCTGCCGGAGCTGGAGCTGACGCACCACGCGGGGGGCCGCGTGCCGGTGGACGCGCCCGTGCTGCCGGAGCTGGACCTGACGCGGCTGCGCTCGGGGCCGGACCTGCCGGCCATGTCCGTGCCGGACCTGGAGTTGACCCGCTCGGGCGCCACGGGCGACGTGCCCGTCGCCCAGATGACGGACCTGGACACGGGCCGCGCGCAGGACGACGGCGTGCGCACCGCCGCCCCGGTGGGCGCGGTGACGTGCCGCTACTGCCGCCATGTGCAGGCGGAGGGGCTCCTGTGTGACGGCTGCGGCATGCGGCTGCCCCGGGTCCGGGTGGCGGCGCCCGCGGCGGCGAAGCGCGCAGGCGCGGACGACGGCGAGCGCGTGCCCTGTCCCTCCTGCCACGTGCCGGCCTGGCCGGGCCGCGCGTGCGTGGCGTGCGGCACGAAGGTGGAGGTGGAGGCATGACGGCCGCGGCGCTGAAGGCGGGCTACGCGTGCAGCGAGGGCTGCGGCTTCACCGCCTCGCTGTGGGACGTCGTCTACCGCTGCCCGCGCTGTGAAGGCCTGCTGGAGGTGGCCCACGACGAAGCCGCCCTGCGCGCCGTCCCCGCGGCGGAGTGGAAGCGCCGCTTCGAGTCCCGCTTCGGGACGTCCCGGCTGCCGGACGGCTCCGGCGTCTGGGGCAAGCGCGAGTGGGCGCTGCCCGAGCTGCCGGTGGAGGACATCGTCTCGCTGGGCGAGGGGCGGGTGCCGCTCAAGCCGCTGCCTCGCATGGCGGCGGAGCTGGGGCTGGGCTCGCTGATGTTGAAGGAGTGCGGCGTCTCTCCCACGGGCAGCTTCAAGGACTGGGGGATGACGGTCCTGGTGTCCGCGGTGAAGCACCTGCGCTCGCGCGGCACGCCCATCCGCGCGGTGGCGTGCGCGTCCACGGGCGACACGTCCGCGGCGCTGTCCGCCTACGCCGCCGCGGCGGGCATCCCGGCGGTGGTGTTCCTGCCGAAGGACAAGGTGTCGCTCGCGCAGTTGGTGCAGCCCATCGCCAACGGGGCGCGCGTGCTGTCGCTGGACACGGACTTCGACGGCTGCATGAAGCTGGTGCAGGCGGTGACGGCGGACACGGGGCTGTACCTGGCGAACTCGATGAACTCGCTGCGCATCGAGGGCCAGAAGATGATCGCCATCGAGCTGTGCCAGGACCTGGGCTGGGAGCCGCCGGACTGGATCGTCATCCCGGGTGGCAACCTGGGCAACGCGAGCGCCCTGGGCCGGGGCCTGGACCTGCTCTTCAACCTGGGGCTGATCACCCGCCGGCCGCGCATCGCCGTGGCGCAGGCGCAGCGGGCCAACCCCCTGGCGCGAGCGTTCCGGGGCGGCTTCCAGGAGCTGGTGCCCATGCATGCGGGGGCGACGCTCGCGTCCGCCATCCAGATTGGCAACCCGGTGTCCTTCCGCCGCGCGGTGCGGATGCTGCGCGCGTTCGACGGCGTGGTGGAGGAGGCGACGGAGTCGGAGCTGGCGAACGCGGCGGCCCGGGCGGACCGCGAGGGCACCTTCGCCTGTCCGCAGACGGGCGTCGCGCTGGCGGCGGTGGAGAAGCTGGTCGCTTCCGGCGTGATGGCCCGGGGCTCCAGCGTCGCGGTGGTGGCCACCGCGCATGGGTTGAAGTTCGCGGACTTCAAGGTCGGCTATCACCGCCAGACGCTGAAGGACGTGACGGCCGCGCACGCGAACCCGCCGCTGGAGCTGCCCGCGGACCTGTCCGCCGTGCGCGAGGCCCTGAAGGACCTGGGCTGAGCGTCAGCCCGTGAGCCCGGGATGGGGCTCCAGCGGCGCGTCGGGCAGGGCCTGCTCGACGCGGCGGACGCTGGGAAGGAGCGCGCAGGCGGCCGCCAGCAGCACCGTGGCGGTGCCCAGCAGCAGGAAGAGCAACGCGATGCCCCGGCCGGGACCCGCGCCGCCCACCCACGGGCCCAGCGCGGAGGCCCACGGCCCTCCCACGGCCATCCGCGGCTCGAAGACGTGATCCGCCAGCGGTCCGGAGAGCAGGTAGGCGACGGGGATGGACGCGCCGGACAGCGCGGAGTGCACGGCGAAGACGCGGCCCTGGAGCGCCATGGGGACCTTGCGCTGCCACAGGGTCTGGTCGCAGCTCATGATGACGGGGACGGTGAGGAGGACGCCGAACGCGCCCGCGCCCACCACCCACGGGGACGCGTGGGTCGCGCCCAGGCCCATGAACAGCCCCTGGAGCCACACGAAGCCGAGCACGCTCCAGACGCGCTGGCGCGAACCGCCCCAGGCGAGCAGCAGCAGGCTGCCGGCGAGCATGCCCACGCCACCCGCGGTCATCACCGCGCCCAGCGTGCGCACGTCCGCGAACGACAGGACCAGCGGGGTGACGAGCACCTGGAGGATGCCCAGGTTGAAGCCCATCAGCGTGAGGAGGACCTGGAGGCCGAGCAGGCCCGGCCGCTCGCGGATGTAACGCCAGCCCACCCCCGCGTCCTGGAGCGCGCGGCCTCCCAGGGACACCTGGGCGGGGGCCGTTTCGTTTGAAGGCGTGGCGGGCATTCGCACCGCCTGGAGCACCGCCAGCGAGATGAACGCCGTGGCGAGGTCGATGCTCAGCAGGCCCGTGACGCCGATGACGGGCAGCAGGACGCCGGACAGGAGGGGCGCGGCGATGCGGGCCATGGCCACGCCCAACTGCATCAGGCCGTTGGCGCGCGGGAGCTGCTCCGGGGCCACCATCACCGTCGTGGCCTTGGGGAACGCGGGCAGTTGGATGCTGTTGAACGCCGCGCCTCCCGCGACGAGCAGGAGGATGGCGCCCACGCTCAAGCGGTCCAGGGCGATGAGCAGCGCGATGAGCGCCGTGCAGACGGCGCCGCCCGCATGGCCCAGCATCATCACCTTGCGCAGGTCCTTCCGGTCCACCACGCCGCCCAGCAGCGGCGCCACCAGCACGCCCGGCGCGAAGCTGGCCAGGGCGATGAGCGCGTAGAGCGACGTGGATTGCGTGTGCTCGTACATCCACACGCCCAGCCCGAAGCCGTTCAGGTGCGAGCCCATGGCCGACACCGTCTGGCCCGACCACAGCAGCACGAACCGGGAGAAGGGCCGCGGCCCGAGGTCGTCGTCGATGCCGTGGCCCGGTGGGGTGCGCATGCCCTGGTCTCGCTGGAATGGGGTGAACCCTCCCATTCCGGTCTGACACCGGGCGCCCGGTGGACCTCCCGGGTCCCGCTACTCCACGTCGAGCGGCAGGCGCGACTCGATGGTGAGCCCGAAGCCGGAGAGGCCCCGGTAGGTCATGTCCGTGTTGGACATCACGCGCATGGCGCTCACGCCCAGGTCGGTGAGGATCTGGCAGCCCATGCCCACGTCGCGCGACTCGTTGGCCGCGCGGCTGACGGACGCGTTGCTGCCGTCGCCCGCGCGCTTGTGGTGGATGCCGAAGTCGTTGCCGTGCATGCCGGGCAGGTAGACGATGACGCCCGTGCCCTCGCGCGCCACGGTCTCCATCGCGCGGTCCAACAGCAGGTTGCACTTGCAGTCCGGTGACCCGAACACGTCACCCATGGCGCAGGCGCCGTGCAGGCGGACCAGCGGGGCGGGCTGGGCCTTGGACGGGTCGCCCTTCACCAGGACGAGCGACTTCGCGCCGTCGGGCGTCCACGTGTAGGTGAAGGCGGTGAACTCACCGTGGCGGGTGCGCACGACGCCCTGGCCGGGCTCGCGGCGCACCAGGCGGTCCTTGCGGCTGCGGTACTCGATGAGGTCCGCGATGGTGATGAGCTTGAGGTCGTGCTCGCGCGCGAACTGCTTCAGGTCCGGCATGCGCTGCATGGTGCCGTCGTCCTTCACCAGCTCGCAGAGGATGCCGGACGGCTGCAGGCCGGCGAGCCGCGCCAGGTCCACGGCCGCCTCGGTGTGGCCCGCGCGGCGCAGCACGCCGCCCTCGCGGTAGCGCAGCGGGAAGATGTGGCCGGGGCGCAGGAAGTCGTCCGCGGTGGTGTTCGGGTCCGCGAGCGCGCGGATGGTCTTCGTGCGGTCGCTGGCGGAGACGCCGGTGGTGGTGCCGTGGCGGAAGTCCACGGAGACGGTGAAGGCGGTGCGGTGGGATTCGGTGTTCTCCGCCACCATCTGGGGCAGGCGCAGGGCGTCCAGCCGCTCGGCGAGCATGGGCTGGCAGATGATGCCGCTGGTGTGGCGGACCATGAAGGCCAGCATCTCGGGGGTGGCGAGCTCGGCGGCCATGATGAGGTCGCCTTCGTTCTCGCGGTCCTCGTCGTCGGCGACGATGACGCACTTGCCGGCCTGGATGTCGCGGATGGCCTCCTCGATGGTGTTCAACTCGGAGTCTCGGCTCATGTCGGGGGAACTCATCCTGCTGACGACGTGGAGAGGCATGGTGCGCGGCATGTAACGCGAGGGGGGTGGGGTGGCAAGCCATGCCCGGGAAGCGAGCGTGCGTCCGTTCAATGGCTGGGATGAGCCCAGCCTGTGACTGCGCGTCCGTGTAGGTGGGACCTGTCTTGCCTCCGACTCGACGGGCTGGGGCACGTGATGTAGGGTGCCCGGCTCCGTGAGCGCAGACATCCAGGACAAGCGGGCCCGGTTCGACCAGTTGCAGGAGAGCCTGTCGACCCGGCAGAGCACCACCCACTTCACCCACGCGGGTGTGTCCCTCATCGCCTTCATGTTGATTTCAGGGGCGGCGGGGAAGCTGTTCTACGACTCGCTGCGCACGCCGCTGCTGGCCTGGGGCGCCACGCTCCTGGCGCTGGGGCTCCTGGTGTACGCCTTCCTCAGCTACCGCAAGGGCCGCGCGGTGCTGACGGAGGAGCTGAAGCAGTACGAGGCGCTGCTCGCGCTGCGCCGCGAGCTGCACCTGGACAACCCCGCCGCGCTCCTCCCCCGGTGAGGGCCGCGAGGAAGGCCGCCCTGGCGGGGCGGTTCATCGTGCTGGAGGGCCTGGACGGCGCGGGCACCACCACGCAGACGGAGCGGCTGGCGTCCGCGCTGAGGGCGGACGGGCACGCGGTGGTGACGACGCGCGAGCCGTCCGACGGTCCGGTGGGGACCATGCTGCGCCAGGCGCTCACGGGCCGCCTGGGCCTGCCGCATGGCCGCGGGCCGCTGGCGCCGGAGACGCTGGCGCTGCTGTTCGCGGCGGACCGGACGGACCACCTGCACGCGAAGGTGTTGCCGGCGCTGGAGGAGGGCAAGGTGGTGCTGTGCGACCGCTACGTGCTGTCCTCGCTGGCGTACCAGGGCGCGAGCCTGCCCATGGCGTGGGTGGACACGGTGAACGCGCACGCGGTGTCGCCGGACCTGACGCTGTTCGTGGGCGTGGACCCGAAGGTCGCGGCGAAGCGCCGGGCCGTGCGCGGAGGCCCCGCGGAGCTGTTCGAAGCGGACGAGGCCCAGCGGCGGATCGCGAAGCAGTACCTCAAGGCCATCACGCTGCGAGCGAAGCGCGAGCGCATCGTGCACGTCGACGGGGAGCTGTCCGTGGAGGCCGTGACGGACGCGTGCCTCGAGGAAGTGCGGCGGTTGCTCGCGCGCAAGCGCTGAGGCGGCCCTGGTGCCGCGCGCCAGCGCGGGGCCTCAGAAGTAGGACTGGAGGACGCCACGCCGCCGCACGTCCGCCGTGGCGCAGTGGAACGAGCCGCCGAACGAGTTGAAGTTCCGGAAGTCGCAGAGCAGGGGCTTGAACCCCCACTTCTTGAAGCAGGCGATCATCGGCTCGTCGCTGCGCTCCACGATGACGCGCTCCTCGTCGAGCATGAGGACGTTCATGTTGATCCACTTGCTCGTCATGTAGAGCGTGTGGTCGGACGGGATGCTGGGGCGGGGGGCCTTGAACACGTCCCAGCCCTTGAAGAGGTCCGGCACCTTCGGGACCCGCTCCGGGTTGATGAGCAGCTTGCCCGGCGCCAGCGGGACGAGCGTCGCGTCGATGTGCATGGGATGCGGGTCATCGAACTCGAAGACGTGGATGCGGTACTCGGGGCCCAGGTGGCGGCGCAGCCACTCGATGCCGAACGCGTTCGTGACGTTGCTCTGCTGCGCGAAGATGTCCCGGCCACAGCGGATGAAGTCCGCGGCGTCGAAGGTGGGCTCGAACTCCGTGATGACGTAGCGGGTGGGGCCTCCCTCCGGGCCCTCCGTCCAATCGTAGTCATACAGCTCGTCGCGCAGCTCCGGCTTGGGGCCCGAGCTCCAGCGCGCGCCGCCGCGGAAGTATTCCTTCAGGAGCGGGCGGTAGGCGGACGTCTCCGCGTAGCGCGAGCGCCAGGCCATGGGGGATTCAATGATTTCATTGCCCACCACCAGGAGCACGTCCCGGGGCATGGCGGCGTACAGCCCGGTGCTCGTCCAACCCGGCGCCCCGAAAGGCTTGCGTTGGTCGATGGGCTCCGGGCGGCGCACCTTCACGCCCTCGGCCTCCAGCAGATGGACCAACTGCTCCAGCTCCTGCTTCGCCGCGGCGATCCGCTCGGGCGGAAAGGGCTTGCCGGCCTGCTTCTGGAAGAACTCGAGCTGGTCGCTGGGAAGGGTTGCCTTCAACGCGATGTGGGAGGGTGGGACGTGCGCGCCGTCCACGACCCCCACGATGACCTCCTCGAGCGGATCCCATTCATTGAAGGAATTGACCGGGCAGGGGTTCACTGGCGCGGAAGCAGTCATGATGGGCGGCACCTGAGGAAGAAGCGAACCTCACTTTATCCATCGGTTTCTCGCTTGTCATGTCTGACATGTCTGCCCCTGGGATGGGCTCGGGAGGCCCAGGTCCTTTTCATAGACATCGATGAGGCGCACGGGGTGCATCCCCACGCGCTCGTAGAGCTGGAGCGCTCCGCTCCTGCCGTCCGAGTCGACGCCCAGCAGCACCTTGTGGCGCCCCCTGCGATGAAGCTCGCCAAAGGCACGCAGGAGCAGGGATTGGGCCAGCCCCCGCCGTCGCCAGCGGGGATGTACGCCCAACACTCGCACCCACCCCTCGCTTTCAGAGAACTCCCGGGCCCGGGCGAAGCCGACGAGCTCTCCTTCCGCCTCGGCGACGAACCAGAGGGTCGGATCGAAGCGCTCCGAGCGCAGCTCCGCCGACCACTGTTCGTAGGGCTCGGGCGTGTGTCGCCAGTGGTCGGCGAACGAAAGCTCGTGCAGCGCGTGCAGGGCCGCCGCCTCCCGGTCCGGCCGGAAGACGCGCAGCACCACGCCCGGTGGCGGTTCCCGCGTCGGTGGTGGGGCCTTCCATTCCACCCGCATCCGAAAGAACCGCCGGACGAAGACATAGCCCCGGGACTCCAGCAGCCGGGCCTCCTGCTCGTTCCTGCCATTGAAGATGTGCGCCAGCAGCACCGGCTCGCCGGGGGGCGAGCGGGGGAGCAGCTCCCGGGCATGCTGCCCGATGCGATCCACCAGCCATGCCTCCACGCCCTGGTGCCGGTGCGCGGGGTGGACCGTGCTCGTGCACTCGAACCAATGCGGCTTGCGGGGGTTCAGCTTGGCGTAGCCGACGAGGGTTCCCGCGGGATTGAAGACGAGCCACGCGTCGCGCGTGGGATCCAGCTCGCTCCACTCCTCCACCATGTCGTCGCGCGAGTAGTCCACCTCCCCGAACTGGTCGAGGTGATCCTCGGCCACGAGCGCGTGGGCGCGGTCGAGGTCGTCCGCCGTGGCCGTACGCGCCGTCCACCCCTCCGGCAGCGGGCTGCCGCCCGGGGATGCGCGCTGGACCAGAGGGGGGACGGGGCTCACGGGGACTCCTTGGAATGCGGCTGGTAAGTCTAATCAAACATGGATAGCGTTGATAGTAAGCCTAGCGAAGCTAGTGAGGAATCCATGAGAGTCGCCCTGATTGCCCTGCCATGGTCCGCCTACCAGCGTCCGTCCGCCGCGCTCGGTGCGCTGGCGGCGTATGTCCGGCAGCACGAGCCGGGGTTTGAAGTGGCGACCTGCTCCGCGTTCCTGGACATGGCGGTGACGCTCGGCACGTCGCTCTATGACGGCATCTCGCTGGATGCCTATGAGCTGGGGGAGCTGCTCTACACACCCCAGATGTATCCGGAGCGCCGGGAGGCGGTCCGCGAATACTTCGTGCAGTCACTGACGGCGCGCGCGGGGGCGTGGCGGCGGGACAACGTGGATCGCTTCCCGGTGGCCCTCTTCGGTGAGCACCCCACCTACGAGCACATCTTCGACCGGATCCTCGCGACGTTGGATGGGCACCTGGACACGCTCGCGGCCTCGCTCGCGGGCCGCTACGACGTGGTGGCGCTGACGACGTCGTTCGGGCAGTTGTTCGCGAACCTGTCCCTGGCCCGCAGGCTGAAGGCGCTCGCGCCGGAGGTGCGCGTGGTGTTGGGAGGCTCGACGGTGTCCGCGCAGGTCGGGCCCTCGCTGCTCAAGGAGTACCCCTTCCTGGACTACGTCATCCAGGGCGAGGGGGAGCAGCCCTTCCTCGCGCTGCTGCGCAAGCTGGAGTACGGCACGGGGGACCTGTTCGGCATGAAGGGCCTCCTGACGCCCAGGTCGGCGGAGCACGTCGCGTCCGGCGCGGCGCTCTGGGAGGTGGGCAACATGGACGAGCTGCCATACCCCGACTACGACGAGTACGCGTCGAAGGCGGAGCAGCACGGGGTGATGTGGCTGCTGTCCATCGAGGGCTCTCGCGGGTGCTGGTGGGATCGCACCAAGCGCAGCGGGAACCCGAAGAACACCTGCTACTTCTGCAACCTCAACGTGCAGTGGAACGGCTACCGCGAGAAGAGCAACCGCCGGCTCGTGGAGGAGATCGACTCGCTCAGCGAGCGCTACGGCAACACCGGCATCTTCTTCCTGGACAACATCATCCGGGTGAAGGGGCTGACGGAGCTGGCCGAGGGCATCCGCGCGACCGAGCGCGACTACGCCCTGTTCTACGAGATGCGCGCCAACGCCCACCCGTATGAGATCATGCGGCTGTGGGAGGCCGGCGTGAAGTTCGTGCAGTTCGGCATCGAGGGCCTGTCCACGTCGTACCTGCGCCGGGTGGGCAAGGGCACCACCGTCATCCAGAACCTGCAGGCGATGAAGGTCTGCCACGAGCTGGACATCCGCAACTACGCCAACCTCATCACCCACTTCCCGGGCACGGAGGAGGCGGAGGTGGCGGAGACGGTGCAGAACCTCCTGTCCTACGCCATCTGCTACGAGCCGCTGGACCTGAGCCCCTACCGGCTGGGGCGCGGGTCCACGCTCGACGCGCTCCGGGCCCAGTTCCCCGTGGAGAACATCCGCAACGCGGATTGCTACAAGGTGGGGCTGCCCGCGGAGGTCTACGAGCGCATCGCGCTGTTCGACCTGTCGTTCGACCTGCGCACGGGGACGTCCGACTGGAGCGCCGTCGTCGAGGCGTGCGAGGTGTGGATGCGGGCGTATGAGATGGCCCGGGGCTCGCAGTACCGCCACGTGATGACGTACCTGGACGGGGGCACGTTCCTGCGCGTCTACGACGGGCGCGCGGGCATGCCCCGGACCCTGCTGCTTCGCGGGGTGGAGCGGGACCTGTACCTGTACTGCACGGAGATCCGCCAGCGCCAGGAGATCGACGAGGCGTTCGTGGAGACGGGGCGCGCCTCCAGGGCCCAGGTGGAGCAGGTGCTGGCGCACTGGCTGGAGGAGCGCATCCTGTTCCGGGAAGGCGAGCGCTACCTCTCCGTGGCGCCGGCGTTCACCCCGCAGATGGCGGCCAGGCGCATGCACACGCTGCACGCGGAGGACCAGGCGCGCCGGGAGCGGCGCCAGGCGAAGCGGGCCCCGGAGGACGTCGCGGTGGCGGCGTCCTGAGCGGGGCTCCCGCCTCGGGCGCGGTCAGCCGCGCAGCTTGTTGAGCAGCGCGAAGAGCCGGGTCACGTCGTCCTCGGACGTCAGGGTCCCGGCGATCTCCGCCAGCGCCGCGTGCTGGGCGGGGGAGAGCCTGCCCAGCAGGGCGAACTCCTCCGGGGAGAAGCGGCAGAAGGCCTGCCCGTCGGCGAAGCTGGGGCGGTGGTCCCAGAGGTTGGCCAGCAGGTTCACCCGGGGCCGCTCCGGGGAGACCTGCTCGGTGGCGGCGATGCAGTGGGGGAGCGTCCCCCGGAAGACGGCGCACCGGTTGGGTTTGAAGGGCACCGTCACCCACTGGTCCGACAGCTTGAACAGCGCGTCGAAGTCGTGGAAGCGCATGCAGTTGTCCAGGAGCGTCTGGGACAGGGGCTCCTCCAGGTTGAACACCGTGCCGCCGCCCACGAGCCCGCTCTGGGGACCCAGGTACAGGACGGTGCCCCACAGAGGCAGGTGCACCTTGCCTGTCTTCTCCGCCAACGGGACGTCATGGTCCACGTGGAAGGCCGCGCGCGTCACCGGGGCGCCCAGGTTGTGGAACCACAGCTCGAAGCCCGCCACCTGGTCGCGCCGGACCTCCGGGATGAGGTCCAACAGCCGGACGAAGTATTGGAAGGTGAGGGTGGAAATCTCCCGGGGGAGATAGGCCGCCAGCGCCTCCACCTGACGCGCGTCACCCTGCTGGTAGGCAATGACCCGCTCCATGTCCACCCAGAAGAACCCCGAGGGCAGCGGAGGCAGCGGCCGCAGCGCTTCGTAGGCCGCGTGGATCAACGCCTCATCAAAGACGTTGTTGAAGACCTGGAGGGCCTGCGGGTGGGTGCGCCGCTGCTGCGTCAGGGCTGAATAGTCAAACTGGCGTTCGGTGCTCATGCTGTGGTCGCTCCGTGCATGGCTTGGTGCGGGCGCACGGTACACGATTCGCCTGGCCCTCCACAGCCCGGGCGCGACCTCTGGTAGCGTGGCGGTGTCACTCTTCCAGGGGCCGTTGCAAGGAGACATGAATGGGAAGCGGTCCGGTCGCTGTGCGCTTGAACAAGACCTATGACGTGGAGCGGCTGCGCAGGGATCTGGCGGCGAGCGAGCGCTTCCAATGGGTGCCGGAGACGGATGGCGGCGTGGCGGAGCACCAGGACTGGGATGTGCTTCCGCTGGTCTCCCGGGGCGGGCGTCTGGATGACGGCAGCGCGGGCACCAACAGCCTGGCGCCCTTCCGCTCCACGGAGCTGCTGGACCACGTGCCGTACTTCCGGGAGGTGCTGGAGGGCTTCAAGGCCTCGCTGCGCTCGGTCCGCATCTCCGCGATCCGTCCGGGAGGCATCATCCGGGAGCACTCGGACACGGATGTCTTTGACGTCCGGAGCGGCGATCTCATCCGTCTGCACATCCCCATCGTCACCAACGACGACGTGGTGTTTCGCATTGGCGGGGAGCGGTGTGTCTGGAAGCCGGGCGAGCTCTGGTATGGGGACTTCAGCCAACTGCATTCGGTGGAGAACCGCGGTGACACCACGCGGGTGCACCTGCTGGTGGGCGCCGAGGTGAACGACGAGATCCTCTCGCTGTTCCCGCCGGAGTTCCTGGCCGCCCATGACATCCAGGTCCGGCGCCGCACGGCGGCGAGCGAAGCGCTCCGGTCCCGGCTGGAGTTCGACGGCAGGCTGGAGGCGGGGCCCGCGCAGTTGGAGCAACTGCTGGAGGGCCTGCCGGACTCCATCCAGGCCGACCTGCGCAAGACCTTCACCAGCCTGTTGTGCTTCCGGTTCGTCGACGAGCGGCTGGCGGTGCTCATCGACGGCGAGCCGATGTTCTTCCTGGAGCCGGAGAGCGACAGTCGCTGGCGGGTCATGGACATGATGGCCCACGTGGACTTCGCGCCCGCCGCGAGCCCCTCCGCGGTCGCCCGGCTGGACTTCGCGAAGGCCGAACAGCCGTTCTCCTTCGTCATCTCCCGCGCGTGAGTGCGATTCGCCCGGCGCGCGCGCTGGCCCTGCTGGCGTTCGCCCTGCTGGCGCCGACCGCGCCGTTCCTCTTCTTCGCCGTCGCGCGCCTGGCGTTCCACGTCCCCATCGAGCCGAACGAGGGCTGGAACGCGCTGCATACCGTCCGGCTGGTGGGCGGTGGCCCGCTGTATCTGCCCTTCGAGTCCCTGCCGCTGGCGCCGGTCAACTATCCGCCGTTGTCGTTCCTGGTGATGAAGGCGCTGAGCCCCCTGTCCCCGGACCTGCTCGTGCTCGGGCGGGTCGTGGCGGCGCTGGCGTTCCTGGGCGTGGGGGGACTCATCGCCGCGACGGTGGCCGCGCTCGCGCCGGGGCGCCGCTGGCCGGCCCTGCTGGGGGCCCTGGTCTGGGTGTCCGTGGGAGGCCACGCGGCCTACCGCTACCTGGGGATGTACGAGCCCCAGATGCTGGGACACGTCTTCTCCACGGGGGCGCTGTACTTGTTCGTGCGGTGGAGGGAGCGGCTGCGGCCCGGGCACATCGCCGTGCTCGCGCTGCTGTGTTGCATGGGCCTGCTCGTCAAGCACCTGCTGGTGGCGACACCCCTCGCGCTCGCGCTGGTGCTGCTGCGCCTGGACCGGCGGCTGTTCCTCCACCTCGCAGCCTGGGGCGTGGCGTGGATGGGCGCGCTGGGGGCGGTGGGCGGCGCGCTGGCGGGCGGGGACATGCTGTCGAACATCCTCGCGGTGGAGCACGCGCGCGGGAAGTCGCTCGCGGATGGGGCGGCCTTCACGTGGGAGGTGCTCCTGGCGCCCGGCGCGGGGCTGCTCCTGCTGCCGGTGGTGGCCCTCTGGCGTGAGCGGCGGCGCGAGTGGGACGTCGTGTTCGCCTATGTCATCGCGTCCTTGCTGGAGGGCGGGCTCGCCGTCGTGGGGGATGGCGTGGACGTCAACGCCTGGTTCGACTTCTTCATCGGCGCCAGCGTGGCCGCGGGCCTCCTGGGGGCGGTGCTCCTCCAGGGGCAGCCCCTGCCCTGGCGCCGCCGCGCCGCCTGGGCGTGCCTGGTGGTCACGCTCGTTCCGGTGGGCATGGACTACCGCACCCGGTTCGGGGAGTCGGCCGCCACCGTCCAGGCGCTCCCCGTGACGGAAGCGACGTTCGCGCGCTACGCGGGTTTGCTGCGGGAGGCGCGCGGGCCGGTGCTCTACGAGGACCGGCTGATGGGGTTCCTGTCGGGCAAGCCGTACCTGTTCGACCGCTTCACGGGCGCGGCGCTGGTGCGCTCGGGCGCGGTGCCGGAGCGGGTCCTCGCGGATCCGCTCCGCGCCGGGACGTTCGACTGGCTCGTGTTCGAGCGCGACATCCGGCCCCGGCTCGCGGAGCTGCGCGGCCGGGGCTACGACTGGTCCCGCGTCACGGGCGCGCCCGGACTGGCGTGGACGGACAACGTGCTGCTGAGCATCGACGAGGCCTACGAGTACGTGCCCACGGAGGGCCCGTACCATGTCTACCGTCCGCGCCGCTCCGCCGCGGTGAGGTGAGGGGCCGCGGCTTCCGCTGTGCTCAGCGCTTCGTCGAGCACCCGGGCGACGGACTCCACGTTCGGGGCCGTCAGGACGGTGTCGTGACTGCCCGGCACCACCGTGGTGTGGAGGGCGCCCTGGATGAGGGGCCTCCACACGTCCGCGAAGGGGGACAGGCCCGCGGGTCGCTCCCGGGCTTCGATGAGCACCATCGAGCCGGCCAGCGGCTGGGGGCGGTACTGGTTGTGGGCCCGCGCGTTGCGCAGGAAGAGCTGGAGCATGTGCTGGACGCGCTCGCGTGAGCGCTCCGCCGGGAGGTCCGCGGACTGCTGCACGTGCATGAGGAGTCCGGAGACGCCCTGCGTGACGAGCAGCTCCCGGGCTTGCGCCTCGGGCATCCCGGAGTCCAGGGCGAGCTGGAGCGCGGCTTCGGCGGCCTGCTCCTCCTCGGTGACGTCGCGATCCGCGTCGCTCGCCGGCAGCGCGTCGATGGCGACGAGCGTGGCCACCTCCTGCCCCGCGCGCGTGAGCTGCCGCGCCATCTCGAAGGCGATGACGCCTCCCACGGACCAGCCGGCGAGCTGGTAGGGCCCCGTGGGTTGGACCTCGCGGAGCTGCTCGATGTAGCGCTCCGCCAGCGCCTCCAGGGTGGCGGGCTCCACGGGACCGCCCTCCGCGCCAGGGGCCTGGAGCCCATAGAGGGTGCGGGGGCTGCGCAGGCGGCGGACCAGCTCGTGGTAGCAGAGCAGGTGTCCGCCCACGGGATGGATGAGGAAGACCGGGGGCCCGTCATCGCCCTGGCGCAGGAGCACGCGGGGCGAGGACGCGCGCCCCGGTGTCCGTTCGCGCACCTGCCGCGCGAGGGCTTCCAGCGTGGGGGCGTGGAAGAGGGTGTCCAGCGGAAGCGCGACCCCGAGCCGCCGCTCGATGCGGCCCATCAGGCGCAGCGCGAGCAGGGAGTGTCCGCCCACCGCGAAGAAGTCATCGCGCAGGTCCGGTTCGCCCGTGGAGAGCACCTCCCTCCAGAGGTCCGCGAGCACCTGTTCGGTGGCGTCGCGTGGCGCCTGTCGCTCCGGGGTCTCGCCCGGGGCTCCTGCTTCGGGGAGCGGCAGGGCGGCGCGGTCGACCTTGCCGTTGGCGGTCAGCGGAAGCCGCTCCAGCACCTGGATCCGGAAGGGCAGCATGTACGCGGGGAGCCGCTCCGCCAGGTGCGCTCGCAGCGAGGCCTCCACGGACGCCTCCGTGACGGTGGGGCCGTCTTCCCGGAGCGTGACCCAGGCCACCAGCCGGGTGTCGTGGGCGGAGTAGGCCCGTGGCGCCACCACGCTGTCCCGGACGTGCGGGTGCGCGAGGAGCTGGGCTTCGATCTCCCCCAGCTCGATGCGGAAGCCGCGCAGCTTCACCTGGTGATCGTTCCGGCCCACGTAGGTGAGCCCTGTCTCGGACCGCCAGCGGACGAGATCTCCCGTGCGGTAGAGGCGGGCTCCGGGCTCGCTGGAGAAGGGATCCGGGAGGAAGCGCTCGGCCGTGAGGTCCGGACGGCCCAGGTAGCCCCGGGCCACGCCCTCGCCGCCAATGAACAGCTCTCCCGTGACGCCCACCGGCACCGGGTGCAGGCGCGTGTCCAGCACGTGGACGCGCACGTTGCGCACCGGCCGGCCGATGGGGAGCTCCGCGCCGTCCGGCACGGAGGCCTCCGCCAGCTCGGCGAGCGTCGCGACGACGGTGGCTTCCGTGGGGCCGTAGGTGTTCACCAGCCTCGGGTGGGAGCCCACCTGACGCCGCCACTGGGCCAGGTGCTCGGGGGACGCCTTCTCCCCGCCGATGATGATCAGGCGCACGCTGTCCGGCAGGACGGTGGCGCCATTGCCCAGGTCCGCGGTCAGTTCGTGCCAGAAGGCGGTGGGCAGGTTGAGCACGGTGATGGCGTGCTCGCGGCAGGCATCGAGGAAGGCCCGCGTGGATTCGAGCATCGCTTCGGTTCGCGGCACGAGCGTCGCGCCACGGCAGAGCGTGGGGAAGATCTCCTCGGCGCTCGCGTCGAAGCTGACGGATGCGAACTGGAGCGCGCGGTCTTCGGGGCGCAGTCCGTACTGCTCGATGGCCGCCAGGGTGTAGTTCACCAGCGCGCGGTGCGGGACCACCACGCCCTTGGGGTGGGACGTCGAACCCGAGGTGTAGATGACGTAGGCCGCATCCAGTGCCGTCGCGCCGGACTCCGGAGGTGTCTCCGCGTCCTGGCCGGTGCCGGTGGCCTCCTCCACGCCAAGCCATGCGAGCCGCAGGTCGGAGAGGCCGTCCCGGAGGTGCTCCTGGCCCACGACGACCTGGACCGCCGCGTCCCGCAGCATGAAGGCGCGGCGCTGCGCGGGAAGGGTCGGATCCAGAGGGAGGTAGGCGGCGCCGGCCTTGAGGATGGCGAGCATGCCGGCGAAGAGGAGGGGTGAGCGCTCGACGCAGAGGGCGACGACGTGGCCGGGCCGGACGCCGAGGTGGCGCAGGCGGTGGGCGAGCTGATTGGAGAGGGCGTC
>NZ_JAIQDE010000079.1 GCF_020037015.1 Corallococcus sp. AS-1-6
CAACCACTGGCGCTGCCATTGGGCGTAGTCGGCGTACTGCACGGGCAGCGGGGGCAGGGCCGGAGGCTGGCCGGAGACGTGCGCGGCGTAGAGGGCGCCCAGCTCGCGCACCAGCACGCCCATGGACCAGCCGTCGGTGACGATGTGGTGGAGCACCAGCAGGAGCACCGCGTCGTCCGGCCCCAGGCGCACCAGCAACGCGCGCACCAGGGGGCCCTTGGCCAGGTCGAAGGGGCGTTGGGCTTCCTGGCGCGCCAGGCGCAGCGCTTCGGCTTCGCGAGCCTCCTGGGGCAGGGCCTCCACGCTGAGCGTGGTCAGGGGCAGTGGGCTCGCGGAGAGCACCTGCTGCAAGGGCCCGTCCTCGCCCGGCGCGAACACCGTGCGCAGGGCTTCGTGCCGGTGCACCAGTCCCTCCAACGCCAGCCGCAGCGCTTCCTCCTTCAGCGCTCCGCTCAGTCGCAGGGCCAGGGGGACATGATAGGCGCTCGACTCCGCGTCGAGCTGCGCCAGCAGCCACAGCCGCTCCTGGGCGAAGGACTGCGGCATCCAATCGGTCCGGGGGGCCGGATGCAGGGGCGGCGGCGCATGTCCTGGATCCGCGGCCAGCGCTGCTTCGAGCTTCCGGACCACCGCGCCCAGCGTCGGGGCTTCGAAGAAGTCGCGGATGGACAGCTCGGTGCGCAGTGCCTCGCGCAGCCGCGCCACCACCTGGGTGGCCAGCAACGAGTGGCCTCCGAGGTCGAAGAAGTTCTCGTCCAGGCCGACTCCCGGCAGTCCCAGGACGTCCGCCCAGACGCCCGCCACCAGCTCTTCGACCGGTGTGCGTGTGACGGAGGGGACGATGGCGTGAGGGAGCTCGAAGGTCGGCGCGGGCAGCGCGCGACGATCCACCTTGCCGTTGGCGTTCAGCGGCAACGACTCCAACAGGACGATGGCCGAGGGCACCATGTACGCCGGCAGTTGGTCGGCCAGGAAGCCGCGGAGGCTGGCGGCGGACGGTGACGCTCCGGCGTGCGCGACCACGTAGGCGACCAGTCGCTTGTCTCCGGGGGCGTCCTCGCGCACCAGCAGCACCGCTTCCCCCACCTCCGGGTGGCGGACCAGGGCGGATTCAATCTCCCCCAGCTCGATGCGGAAGCCGCGCAGCTTCACCTGGTGATCCCGCCGGCCCTGGAACTCGATGGCGCCATCCGCGAGCCGGCGGACGAGGTCGCCCGTCCGGTACATGCGGGCACCCGGCTCGCCCGCGAAGGGATCCGGGATGAACCGTTCGGCCGTGAGCGCCGGACGGCCCAGGTAGCCCCGGGCCACGCCAGGGCCACCGATGAACAGCTCCCCGGGCAGTCCTACCGGAACGGCTCGCAGGCGCTCGTCGAGCACGTGCAGCGTGGTGTTCGCGAGCGGCTGCCCGATGGGCACCGTGGTCGCGTCCAGGGACACGTGACGCGTCAGGTGCCAGGAGGCGAACGTCGTGGTTTCGGTGGGGCCGTAGACGTGCAGCAGCCGCCCGGGGGCGCCCTTGTCCAGCACCGCCCGGACCCACTTGGGATCCACGGCCTCACCGCCAAAGAGCAGGTGGCGCAAGGGCTGGAACGCGGCAGGGGTCTCGCGGGCGAGCTGGTTGAACAGCGCCGTGGTCACGAACAGCGTGGTGATGCCGTGCTCCCGGATGGCCTGCTCCAGCTCGCGCGGCGAGAGGGCCACCTCCTTCGAGATGCCCACCACGGTCGCGCCATGGAGGAGCGGTCCCCAGATCTCGAACGTGGCGGCGTCGAACGAGCTGTTCGCGGCCTGGGCCACGCGGTCGGACGGCTCCAGTCGCACGTAGTCGGTGTTGCACACGAGCCGCAGCACGGCGCGGTGCGGAACGCCGATGCCCTTGGGCGTGCCCGTCGAACCCGACGTGTAGATGACGTAGGCCAGCTCCTCCGCGTCGCCAGTGTCGTGAAGGGGCGCCGTGCTCTCGTTGGCGAGCGCGCCCTCCCAGTCCGTGTCCAGGCAGAGCGTCTGGACCTCCGGCTCCGCGAGCGAGCCGGCCAGGTGCGACCGGGTCAGCAACACCGGCACGCGAGCGTCCCGCAGCATGAAGCCGAGCCGCTCCGCGGGGTGCTCCGGATCCAGGGGGAGGTAGGCGGCGCCGGCCTTGAGGATGGCGAGCATGCCGGCGAAGAGGAGGGGTGAGCGCTCAACGCAGAGGGCGACGACGTGGCCGGGCCGGACGCCGAGGTGGCGCAGGCGGTGGGCGAGCTGATTGGAGAGGGCGTC
>NZ_JAIQDE010000080.1 GCF_020037015.1 Corallococcus sp. AS-1-6
CTGGAGGACCTCCACCAGCTTCTCGAAGGGGACGTGCTGGTGCTCGTAGGCGGCGAGGGTGGTGGCCTTCACCTGGGCCAGCAGTTGGCGGAACGTCGATTGAGGCTGGACCTGCGTGCGCAGGACGAGGGTGTTGACGAAGAAGCCGATGAGGCTCTCGGCCTCGGCGTGGGTGCGGCCCGCGATGGGGGAGCCGACGGAGATGTCGTCCTGGCCGGAGTAGCGCGACAGCAGCAGTTGGAAGGCGGAGAGCAGCAGCATGAAGGGCGTAGCGCCTTCACGCTGGGCGAGGCTGCGCAGCGAGTCCGTCAGTTGCGAGGGGAAGTGCACGGGCAGCGTGGCGCCGCGACGGGACTGCACAGCCGGACGTGGACGGTCGGTGGGCAGCTCCAGCGCGGCGGGAGCACCAGCCAACTGGCGCTTCCAGTATCCGAGCTGAGACTCCAGCGTCTCCCCCTGAAGCCACTGACGCTGCCAGAGCGCGAAGTCCGCGTACTGCACGGGCAGTGGGGCGAACGACGGCTCACTGCCCGCCGAGAAGGCGGCGTAGCTCGTGGCCAACTCCTTCACGAGGACGCCCATGGACCAGCCGTCGGAGACGATGTGATGCATCGTCACGACCAGGACGTGCGTCTCTTCCGCCAACCTCAAGAGAACCGTGCGCAGCAGGGGCCCGTGGACGAGGTGGAAAGCCCGCCGGGCCTCACTCGTGGCAAGCCGTAGTGTCTCCGCTTCGCGAGTGGACTCCTCCAGGGAAGAGAGGTCTTCGACAGGGAGCGCCCATGCGGCCGGAGCATGGATGCGCTGGAAAGGCTGGCCCTCCTCTTCGAAGAAGGTGGTGCGCAGCGCCTCATGCCGCGCCACCAGCGCCTCGAAGGCACGCCGCAAGGCTTCCACGTCCAGATGGCCAAGGAGGCGCAGCGCGACAGGGAGGTTGTAGGAGGCGTCATCCGGTGCCAACTGGTCCAGGAACCAGAGCCGCTGTTGCGCGAAGGAGAGCTGCTGTGGGCCTTCGGTGCGCGTGCGTGTCAGGGGCGGCAGGCGCGTACCGGTTGAGGCCCTCTGCAACTTCTCCGCGAGCGCGGCGATGGTGGGGGCCTCGAAGAGGGCACGGAGGGGCAACTCCACGTCGAGCGCGGCGCGCACGCGTGCCACCAACTGCGTGGCGAGCAGCGAGTGGCCACCCAGCTCGAAGAAGTTGTCCGTGCGGCCCACGGTGGGGACGCGCAGCACTTCGCTCCAGAGCGCGGCGAGCTTCTCCTCCAGCGGCGTGGCCGGAGCCTCGTAAGCATGTGAGGCCCGGAGCATGCTCGCGTCCGGAGCAGGAAGGGCCTTGCGGTCCACCTTGCCATTGGACGTCAGTGGCAGTGCCTCCAGAGGGACGAAGGCGGCGGGCACCATGTACTCAGGCAGGTGCTGCTTGAGGTGCGCGCGGAGGGCGGAGACGTCGAGCGATTCCCCCACGACGTAGGCCACCAGCCGCTTGTCGCCCGGAGCATCCTCGCGGGCGAGCACGACGGCGTCCTTCACGGAAGGGGCAGCGCGCAGGGCATTCTCGACTTCACCCAGCTCGATGCGGAAGCCACGCACCTTCACCTGGGCGTCGATGCGGCCAACGAAGTCCAGTTGGCCATCCGTGCGCCAGCGCACCACGTCGCCCGTGCGGTAGAGGCGAGCCCCCTCCTCACCGGAGAAGGCGTCCGGCACGAAGCGCTCTGCAGTGAGGCTCGGCCGTCCCGCATAGCCGCGCGCCACGCCCACGCCGCCGATGTGCAACTCACCGCGCACGCCCACGGGCACAGGCTGCCCGTACGTGTCCAGCACGTAGACGCGCACGTTCGCTAGGGGCTTGCCGATGGAGGGCACACTTCCATCCGCTACCACCTCACCGAAAGTGGCGATGACGGTGGCTTCCGTGGGGCCGTAGGTATTGAGCAGGCGCCGTCCCGGAGCCCAACGCGCGACGACATCCGCAGGCAGGGCTTCGCCGCCGGAGATGACGGTGCGCACCGCGGGCAGCCCCTCGGAGGACGTGGCTGCCAGCGCCGCAGGAGTGAGGCTGACGACACTCAACTCCTGCTCACGCAGCAGCAGGGGCAGCGGGGCGCCCGGCATCAGCTTCTCCAGCGG
>NZ_JAIQDE010000081.1 GCF_020037015.1 Corallococcus sp. AS-1-6
ACCGGCGACGTCGTGCGCTGGCGCCCCGACGGCCAACTGGACTACCTCCAGCGGCTCGACTTCCAGGTGAAGGTGCGTGGCTTCCGCATCGAGCTGGGCGAAATCGAGGCCTCCCTCCTCGCCCACGCTTCCGTGCATGAAGCGGCCGTCCTCGCCCGCGAGGACGTCCCTGGCGACAAGCGCCTCGTTGCCTACGTCGTGCCCATTTCGGGCCAGCCGTTGGACACCTCGGCGGTGCGCACGTTCCTCAAGGAGCGGCTGCCCGAGTACATGGTGCCCTCCGCCTTCGTTGTCTTGGAGGCCCTTCCCCTCAGCCCCAACGGCAAGGTGGACAGGAAGGCCCTCCCCGTCCCGGAGGCCTCGCCGCTCGCGGACTTCATCGCGCCTCGCGACGCCACCGAAGAGAAGCTCGCGGACGTCTTCGCCCAGGTCCTGCGCGTGGAGCGCGTGGGCGTCCACGACGACTTCTTCTCGCTCGGAGGCCACTCCCTGCTGGCCACCCAGTTCGTCTCCCGCGTCCGCGCTGCCTTCGGTGCGGAGTTGCCGCTTCGTGCCCTCTTCGAAGCCCCCACCGTCGCCGCTCTCGCCGAGCGTCTGCGCACCGCGACCTCCGGCCCGCGACTCCCGCCGCTTCCAGTCGCCACCCACGAGGGCCCGCCGCCCCTGTCCTTCGCGCAGCAGCGGCTGTGGCTGCTGGATCAGCTCCAACCGGGCAGCGCCGCGTACAACATCCCCGCAGCCCTTCGCTTGAAGGGCCACGTGGACGTCGAGTCCCTGCGCCGTGCCTTCGAGACGCTGGTCGCTCGTCATGAGACGCTGCGCACCACCTTCTTCCAGCACCAGGGCCAGCCCGCGCAGCGCATCCACTCGCCCGGGACTTGGACACTTCCCCTGCTCGACGTGTCCTCGGTGCCCGAGGCCCAGCGAGATGAAGAGGCGCGCCGCCTCGCGAACCTGGAGGCCCGGCGTCCCTTCGACCTGGAGGCGGGGCCGCTCCTGCGCACGTCGCTGGTGCGTCTGGGTGACGTGGAGCACCTGCTGCTGGTGACGATGCACCACATCGTCTCCGACGGCTGGTCCATGAGCGTCCTCGTCCGTGAACTCACCGCGCTCTACGCGGCGTTCCATACGGATCAACTTCCCACCCTCGCGCCGCTGCCCGTGCAGTACGCGGACTTCTCCGTCTGGCAGCGCTCATGGCTCCAGGGCGAAACGCTGGAGACCCAGCTCGCCTACTGGAAGGAGAAGCTCACGGGAGCTCCCGCCGCGCTGGACCTGCCCACCGACCATCCGCGTCCCCCCGTGCAGTCGCATCGAGGCGCCGCAGTGGACATGCGCGTCCCCGCGCAGCTCTCCGAGGCCCTCAAAGCCCTGGCCCAGCGGGAAGGCGCCACGCCCTTCATGCTGCTGCTTTCGGCCTGGCAACTGCTCCTTTCGCGCTACTCCGGTCAGGACGACATCAGCGTCGGCACCCCCATCGCGGGTCGCACGCAGGCGGAGACCGAGGGCCTCATCGGATTCTTCGTCAACACGCTGGTGTTGCGTGCCCACGTCCAGCCGCAGGCGACCTTCCGCCAGCTACTGGCGCAGGTACGCGGTACGACGCTCGCGGCCTACGAGCACCAACACGTGCCGTTCGAGAAGCTGGTGGAGACCCTCCAGCCCGTGCGCGACCTGAGCCGCAGCGCCCTCTTCCAGGCGATGTTCTCCCTGCAGAACACGCCCATGGAAGCGCTCCGAGTTCCTGGATTGTCCTTCGAGCAGCTCCCGCTCGAATCGAACTCGGCGAAGTTCGACCTGACGCTGACGATGCAGGACTCGCCCCAGGGCTTCGTGGGCGTCCTGGAGTACAGCAGCGACCTCTTCGACGCGGCGACCATGCAGCGCATGGTGGGCCACCTGGGCGTGCTGCTGGAGGCCATCGCCGCCCAGCCGGACTCGACGCTCGCGAGCCTG
>NZ_JAIQDE010000082.1 GCF_020037015.1 Corallococcus sp. AS-1-6
GTGGAGGAGATTTTCACCACGCTCTGCAACGGCGCCACGCTGGTGCTCGCGCCGCTGGAGAAGCTGATGCCGGGCGCGCCGCTGCCCGTGCTGCTGCGTGAGCAGGAGTTGAGTGTCGTCAGCCTCACCCCTGCGGCGCTGGCGGCCACGTCCTCCGAGGGGCTGCCCACGGTGCGCACCGTCATCTCCGGCGGCGAAGCCCTGCCCGCGGATGTCGTCGCGCGTTGGGCTCCGGGGCGGCGTCTGCTCAATACCTACGGCCCCACTGAGGCCACCGTCATCGCCACGCTGGGCGAGGTGGTGGCGGATGGAAACGTGCCCTCCATCGGCAAGCCGCTGGCGAACGTGCGCGTCTACGTGTTGGACACGCACGGGCAGCCGGTGCCCGTGGGCGTGCGCGGTGAGTTGCACATCGGCGGCGTGGGCGTGGCGCGTGGCTACGCGGGACGGCCGAGCCTGACTGCAGAGCGCTTCATTCCGGACGCCTTCTCCTCCAGTCCGGGTGCCCGTCTCTACCGCACGGGCGACGTGGTGCGCTGGCGCACGGATGGCCAACTGGACTTCGTTGGCCGCATCGACGCCCAGGTGAAGGTGCGTGGCTTCCGCATCGAGCTGGGTGAAGTCGAGAATGCCCTGCGCGCTGCCCCTTCCGTGAAGGACGCCGTCGTGCTCGCCCGCGAGGATGCTCCGGGCGACAAGCGGCTGGTGGCCTACGTCGTGGGGGAATCGCTCGACGTCTCCGCCCTCCGCGCGCACCTCAAGCAGCACCTGCCTGAGTACATGGTGCCCGCCGCCTTCGTCCCTCTGGAGGCACTGCCGCTGACATCCAACGGCAAGGTGGACCGCAAGGCCCTTCCTGCTCCGGACACCAGCGTGCTCCGGGCCTCACATGCTTACGAGGCTCCGGCCACGCCGCTGGAGGAGAAGCTCGCCGCACTCTGGAGCGAAGTGCTGCGCGTCCCCACCGTGGGCCGCACGGACAACTTCTTCGAGCTGGGGGGCCACTCGCTGCTCGCCACGCAGTTGGTGGCCCGCGTGCGCGCCTCGCTCGACGTGGAGTTGCCCCTCCGCGCCCTCTTCGAGGCACCCACCATCGCGGCCCTGGGTGAACGCCTCCAGCGCGCCGCGACCGGCACGCGCCTGCCCTCCCTGACGCGCACGCGCACCGAAGGCCCCCTGCCTCTCTCCTTCGCGCAGCAGCGGCTCTGGTTCCTCGACCAACTGACCCCGGATGACGCGTCCTACAATCTGCCCGTCGCGCTGCGCCTTCTGGGCCGACTGGACGTGGAGGCGCTTCGCAGTGCCTTCGAAGCGCTCGTGGCACGCCATGAAGCGCTGCGCACCACCTTCTTCGAAGAGGAGGGCCAGCCCTTCCAGCGCATCCATGCCCCGGCCACTTGGGCGCTCCCGGTCGAAGACCTCTCTTCCCTGCAGGAGTCCGCGCGCGAGGCGGAGGTGTTGCGGCTTGCCACCCGTGAGGCCCGGCAGCCCTTCCACCTCGTCCACGGGCCCCTGCTTCGCACGGCCCTCCTCAAGCTCTCGGAGGACTCTCACGTCCTCCTCGCGACGATGCATCACATCGTCTCCGACGGCTGGTCCATGGGCGTCCTCATCCGTGAACTGGCGAGCCTCTATGAGTCCTTCAGTGGTGGCCGGGCGCCCTCGCTGCCGCCACTGGCCGTGCGGTACGCCGACTTCGCTCTCTGGCAGCGTCAGTGGCTCCAGGGGGAGACGCTGGAGTCGCAGCTCGGATACTGGAAGCGCCAGTT
>NZ_JAIQDE010000008.1 GCF_020037015.1 Corallococcus sp. AS-1-6
CTCCGTTTCGACGGGCCTGCCTGCTCGGCTGCACCTATGTCTTTGATTCTGCTTTGCTTTTCGCCGCCGCGTTAAACAGACGCGGATGGTCGTTCGAGGGAGGCACTACGCCATCAGAGACATTCGCTCCCTCCCCACACGAAGCAAGGAGGATCAGCGCTGCAATGAGCAAAGGACGAGCAGGCACAATGTGCTCCAAGCATTGAAATTCGGTCCACATCCCGGTTCGCGCATTATCCCCGCTTCAGATGGATGGTGGAAGCGGAGCTGGAGTGGCTCAGCAAAATCGGGCACTTACGTTTTGAACCTGAGGCAATAACGAGTGGGGGCAATTGGGTGACGGGACCACTGAAAGCGGACGGAACCATCTGGGCCTGGGGGCAGAACAATTACGGCCAACTTGGAGACGGCACCACCATGGACCGTGCGACTCCGGCGCAGGCTCCAGGACTCACGAACGTCGCATCCCTGGCTGCGGGCAACGAACACTCGCTCACCGTGAAGCAAGATGGGAGCGTCTGGGGTTGGGGCTTCAATGGTTATGGATTGATTGACGATTCGAACACGGATGTCTTTGAACCCAAGCAGATCGCTGCACCAGGGGCCTGGAGCCTGACAGTTCATTGAACCAGCGGATCACTCCGCCATGAGGTTGAGCTTGAAGACGTTGTCCTGCCCGGCCTTCACCTCGAAGGACCGCGTCACGTCCTTGCCCAGCTCCTTGTTCACGACGCGCACCTGATGCACGCCCTCTGTCGCCGCCACGGCGGCGAAGGGCGTCTGTCCCAGGGGCTTGCCGTCCAGGGACACCATGCCGAACGGACGGACGCGGAACTCCACCCTGCCCTTCGGGAGTTCGCGACGGACCGGGGTGGCCACGCGGCTGACCGGCAGCGTGGACGTGCTGGCCACCACGGGCTTCGCGACGACCGTGGGGCGCGGAGCCGGCACCACCTCCGCCACCACGCCCGCGTCTCGCACCTCGGAGGCGCTCTCCGTCGCGGGCTTCACTTCTGCCACGACAGCAGGAGTGCCGCTGTCCACCGTCTCGGCGGCCACCGGTTCCACGCGCGTCGCCGGAACGACAGGGGTCACCTTCGGCTCCCGCGGCTTCACGGGGGCATTGTCGTTCTGAGCAACCGGCGTGGGCGTACTCACAGGCGCGGCGGGCTTCTCCCCCTTCCCCAGGAGCGCCAGTCCCCCAGCGAGCCCCACCACGCTCACCGCCACCATCACGCCCACCAGCTTCCGCCTGGGCGAGCGCACCGCTCCCGCGAGCACGGGCTGCTCGGAGGCAGCCCCCTTCGAGACCTTCGGAGGCGGCGCCCCGGACTCCCGCAGCAGGCTCCCCGCTGACGGCGTCGCGGGGTCCGTCGCCGCGTCGAACCGGCTCGACGGCATGTCGTGTCCGGAGGCGGTGACGGCGGGCGCCTCCATCGAGGAGCGCGAGGCCAACGGCTCCCACGCCGTGCCTGCGCGATGGGGCATGGGCGTCGTCGCCGCTTCCACCACGGGCGCCAAGGGCGCCGTCACCCGCCCCTTCGCGGGCGTGGCCGCCGGGGGCGTGGTCTCCACCCCCTCCATCACCTGCGCCACCAGCCGGGCAATCTGGTACGCGCCCACGGGCTCGCCCAGCGACAGCACGAAGCGCTCCAGGTCCGCCTGGAACGCGCGGCAGTCCGGGTAGCGCTGCTCCCGGTCCTTCGCGAGCGCCTTCTCCAGGATGCGCTGCATCGCCTCCGGCAGGTCCGGCCGGCGCTGCACCGCGGGCACGAAGGGCTCGAAGAGGATGGCCTGCATCATGCTCACGTCCGTCGTCGCCTCGAAGGGGCGCTTCCCGGTGAGCAGCTCGTAGAGCACGATGCCCAGCGCGTACACGTCCACGCGCCCATCCATGGGCCGGGCCTGCAGCTGCTCCGGCGGCATGTACGCGACCTTCCCCTTCACCACGCCCGTCGCCGTGCGGTGACTCTGCCCCGCCACCTTCGCGATGCCGAAGTCCACCACCTTCACCGCGCCCTGCCGCGACACCAGCACGTTCTCCGGAGAGATGTCCCGGTGCACCAGCCCCAGCGGCGCCCCCGTCTCCGGGTCCGTCAGCTCGTGCGCGAACGCCAGCCCCTCCGCCGCGGCGGCCACCATCTTCGCGCACACGCCCGGGGGCAGCGGCTGCTTCAGCTCCGTGGAGCGCTTGATGAGCCGGCGCAGCGTGGGCCCGTCGATGTACTCCATCGCCAGGAAGTAGCTGCCGTCCACCTCGCCGAAGTCGAAGATCTGCACCACGTTCGGGTGGTCCAGCCGGGCGGCCAGTTGCGCCTCGCCCAGGAACATCTCCACGAACGCCTCATCCTCCGCCAGGTGCGGCAGGATGCGCTTGAGGACCAGCGTCTTCTCGAACCCCCGGGGCCCCGCCGCCTTCGCGAGGAACACCTCGGCCATGCCTCCCGAGGCGAGTTTCCGCACCAACTGGTACTTCCCCAATTGCATGGACCCAAAGCTTTCCCATGGTTCACTGGAAAAGTGAAACCCGCCGCGCGACCGAGCGTCTGGCGGCATGAGCAAGCCACCAGGACGTTTGACCCTGACGCGACGTGCTCCGTAGGATCCGCCCTCCCATGCCTCCCAAGGCCATTGGTCCCTACCGCGTGCTGGAAACGCTCGGCAGTGGCGGGGCCGGGACCGTCTATCGGGCCCTGGACCGCCGCAGCAACGACGAGGTCGCGCTGAAGCTCCTGTCGACGGGTGGCCCGTCGCTGGACGACCGCGCGGCCCGGAGGCTCGCGCGCGAATTCGAGACGCTCGCGGACCTGGCCCACCCCAACGTGGTGAAGGTCTTCGAGGCCGGCGTCCACGCGGGCCAGCCGTACCTGGCCATGGAGCTCATCGAAGGGCTCACGCTGCGCCACTACCTGGACGTGAGCTTCAACGACCTGCACACGCCCACGCCCTCCAGCCGCTTCCCGCTCACCGTCCGCCGCACCGCGGACGACGACTTCGGCAGCGAGGACGGCCCGGACGACGAAGCGGACGACGCCAGCGAGGACGACGGCACCTTCGACCTCAACGCCTTCGCGGAGGAGGCCCCCAGCGAGGACCTGGCCAGCTTCCACGGCGCCGGGGAGGACGACTCGGACTCGGGCGGGATGCCCGTGGTGGACCCGCGCCGGGCCGCACCGCGCGCGCCGCCGCCCCCTTCCCGCCCCGCCACGCCGAAGATGGCGGACCTCAACCGTCCGGAGCGCATGGGCAAGCTGAAGGACGCCATGCTCCAGGTGTGCGAGGCGCTGGCGTACATCCACGGCCACGGGCTGGTGCACCGCGACCTGAAGCCGTCCAACATCATGGTGGATGACGACCGCCAGGTGCGGCTGATGGACTTCGGCCTGGCCAAGTTCCTCGCGGACGACGCGGGCATCACCGCGGACGGCAAGCTGGTGGGCACGTACCGCTACATGGCCCCGGAGCAGATCCTGGGCGAGCCGCTGGATGGGCGCTCGGACCTGTACAGCCTGGGCGTCATCCTGTACGAGCTGATGAGCGGGCGTCCGCCGTTCGACGCGAAAACGCCGCACGAGCTGTGGCGTCAGGTGCTGGAGACGGAACCTCCGCCGCTGCTCGCGCTCAACCTGCATGGCGACCCGCAGTTGGCGCGGGTGGCCCATCGCCTCATCCGCAAGGAGCCGGACGACCGGTTCCAGACGGCCGAGGAAGTGTACGAGGCCCTCTCCGAGTGACCACGACGACGACGCACACCCTCACCGTGGACGCCACCCAGGCGGGCCAGCGGGTGGACCTGTTCGTGGGCGAGGCCCTGGGCCTGTCCCGCGCGCGCCTGAAGCGCCTCTTCGAAGAAGGCCAGGTGCGCGTGAATGGCCGCCCCGCCAAGAAGGGGCTCACCGTCACCGAGGGCCAGCAGGTCGCCGTGACGGTGGAGGAGGCCCCGCGCGAGGCCGTGCCCGACACGGACTTCCCGCTCGTCGTCCTGCACGAGGACGCCGCCCTGCTCTTCGTGGACAAGCCCGCCGGCCGCCCGTCCCACCCCCTGCAGCCGGGAGAGACGGGCACGGTGGCCAACGCCCTGGTGGCGCGCTACCCGGAGGTCGCGCAGGCGTCCCAGGACCCGCGCGAGGGCGGCCTGTGCCACCGGCTGGACGTGGAGACGTCCGGGGTCCTGGTGGCGGCCCGCACGCGCGAGGCCTGGACCGCCGTGCGTGAGGCCTTCAGCCACCGCGCCGTGGACAAGCGCTACCTGGCCCTGGTGACGGGCCCGCTGGCGGACGAGGGCGAGGTGGAGGTGCCGCTGCGCCACCACCCGCGCCACCCGGACCGCGTGGAGCCGGCCCCCTACGGCGCCGAGGACGCCCGCGAGGCGCTGTCCCACTTCCGGGTGCTGGCCCGGTCCGGGGACTCCAGCCTGGTGGAGGTGAAAATCCTCACCGGCGTGCTGCACCAGGTGCGCGCGCACCTGGCGGGCGTGGGCGCGCCCATCGTGGGGGACGCGCTCTACGGGGGCCGCGAGGCGCCGGAATTGGGGCGGTTCTTCCTGCACGCCCGCTCGCTCACCGTGCCGCACCCGGTGACGAAGGAGCCCGTGAAGGTGGAGAGCCCGCTGCCGCCGGACCTGGTGGCGGAGCTTTCGCGCCACGGGCTGCCGTGGCCGGTGGCCGGTTAGTCGCCCATCACCTTGACGATGACGCGCTTGCGGCGCTGCCCGTCGAACTCCGCGTAGAAGACCTGCTGCCACGGGCCCAGGTCGAGCTTGCCGGCGGTGATGGGGATCAGCACCTGATGGTGGACGAGCATGGACTTCAGGTGCGCGTCGCCGTTGTCCTCGCCGGTGCGGTGGTGGCGGTAGTCGGGGCCGTGGGGCGCCAGGTGCTGGAGCCAGTCCCAGATGTCCTCGTGGAGGCCGGGCTCGTCGTCGTTGACGAAGACGCCCGCGGTGATGTGCATGGCGGACACCAGCACCATGCCCTCCTGGACGCCGCTCTTCTTCACCAGGGAGGCCACGGTGTCCGTGAGGCGCACCAGCTCGCGCCGGGCCTTCGTCTCGAACCAGAGGTATTCGGTGAGGGTCTTCATGGCTCGCACTGTCAGAGGGGACCACTAGAGTGACTCACGCCATGCGAGCCATCCTCCACGTGGACATGGACGCCTTCTATGCGTCCGTCGAGCAGCGCGACAACCCGTCCCTGCGGGGCAAGCCGGTCATCGTTGGCGGGCATGCACAACGCGGCGTGGTGGTGGCCGCGTCGTATGAAGTCCGCCCCTTCGGCGTGCGCAGCGCCATGCCCATGGCGCGGGCGGTGAAGCAGGCGCCGCACGCCATCGTGGTGAAGCCGCGCTTCTCCGCGTACGCGGAGGCCAGCGAGCAGGTGTTCGCCATCTTCGAGCGGTACACGCCGCTGATTGAGCCCCTGTCGCTGGACGAGGCGTTCCTGGACGTCACGGCGTCGGTGGGGCTGTTCGGCGCGGCGGCGGACATCGCGAAGCGGATCCGCAAGGAGATTGCCCACGAGTTGAACCTGCCGGCGTCCGCGGGCATCGCCACGGCGAAGTTCGTGGCGAAGATCGCCTCCGACCTGGCGAAGCCCAACGGCCAGCGCGAGGTGCGCCCGGAGGAGACGGTGGCGTTCCTCGCGGGGCTGCCGGTGTCGCGGCTGTGGGGCGTGGGGCCCAAGACGGAAGAGGCGATGAAGCGCGCGGGGCTCGTCACCATCGGGGACGTGGCGGCGCGGGACGTGGACTGGCTGGAGCAGCGCTTCGGCGCGGCGAGCGCGAAGCACCTGTGGGAGCTGTCGCACGGCATCGACGCACGGGACGTGGTGCCGGACCGGGCGGCCAAGAGCGTGGGCGCGGAGGACACCTTCGACGAGGACCTGACGGGCCCGGAGGCGCTCAAGCCGCACGTGCACGCGCAGGCCCTGCGGGTGGCCCGGCGGCTGCGCAGAGCGTCGCTGAAGGGGCGGGTGGTGCAGCTCAAGCTGAAGTTCTCGGACTTCACGCTCATCACCCGGCGCACCACGCTGCGAGAGGCCACGGACGACGGGCAGGTCATCTACCGCGCGGCGCTGGAGCTGCTGGAGCGCGCGCACGAAGGCAAGGCGCTGCGGCTCACCGGCGTGAGCGTGCAGTTGGACGAGGACGAGCCGCAGTTGGGGCTGTTCCCGGCGGCGGCGCCGAAGTCGTCGAAGTTGAACGAGGCGATGGACCGCATCGCGGCGCGCTTTGGCAGCAAGGCCATCACCATGGCGGACATCGCGGGGGCGGAGGCGTCGGATGACGACCAGCACCGCTCCGAGAAGCCGGTGGACAAACCGAAGCGGTAGCGGGCCCCCGGGCCCGGAGCACCTGAGCGCCCCAGCCCTGTCGCTGCGCCGTCACGGCGGGGACGACGCGGCAGCGCCTCCAGAAACGAAACGGGCCGGAGCACCGAAGCGCCCCAGCCCTTTCGCTGCACCCGGCTGCTACGGGAGCGCTATCCCTCGCCCGCGTCGGAACCGGACGAGGCGCTGGAACCACCGCCCTCCCCGCTCCCGCTGCCGGAACGGCGGCGACGGCGGCGACGGCGCTTGCGGCGGGGCCCATCCGCGTCCGCTCCGTTGCCCGCTCCGGCGCGCGGCGGCGGCACCTCTCCGGCCTGCCACGCCTCCAGCGCCTCGCGCCCTTCGCCCGTGGCCTCCACCGTCATCGCGTAGACGGCCAGCGCCTCGTTGAAGAGCGGGTGGCGGCGGAAGGCGCCCGTCTTGCGGCGGCGCTCCCCGGACAGCGTGCGCTGCATCAGCAGCAACATGCGGCAGCGCTCGGCGATGCGGCGCGGCAGCCTCGCGGACTCCACGAAGCCCGCCAGCAGGTCCTCGATGACGCGCGACACCGACGCGCGGCCCTCGTCCTGCGACTCCTCCGGCGGCGGCTGCGCGCGGCTGATGGGCACCAGCAACGTGGCCAGCAGGATGGCGTCGTCCAGCACCTCGCCCGCCGACACGCGCTTATCCAGCGCCTGCGCGAAGGCGTAGAAGGTCTTCTCCCCTTCCTTCCCGTGCTCGCGCAGGTACGCGTCCACCGGCGGCAGCAATATCTTCAGCGCGTCCAGCGCCGCCAGCAGCTTCAGCGCCGGGGCGGACACGCCGCCGCGGATGAGCCGGAACGTCTCCTCCAACAGGCGCGCGGGCGCGCAGCGCGGCAGGTCCTCCACCGCGCCCTCCATCGCCGCGTACGTGCGCGACTCGATGTCCAGGTCCAGCTTCGCCGCGAAGCGCACCGCGCGCAGGATGCGCACCGGGTCCTCGCGCATGCGGATCTCCGGGTCGCCAATCGTCCGGATGAAGCGCTCATCCAGGTCGCGCCGGCCGCGCACGTAGTCGATGACCCGGCCTTCGCTCGCGTCGTAGAACAGGCCGTTGATGGTGAAGTCGCGGCGGCGCGCGTCCTGCTGCGCGGTGCCGAAGACGTTGTCGTGCGTGATGAGGAGGTCCTCGCCGCTCTGCCCCTCCTCCACCCCCGCCGCCGGCTCCAGCTCCGTCGGGTTCGCGCGGAAGGTGGACACCTCCACGATCTTCCCGCCCTTGAAGTAGACGTGCGCCAGCCGGAAGCGCCGGCCGATGAGCCGGCAGTTGCGGAAGATGGCGCGCACCTCGCCCGGGTGGGCGCTGGTGGCCACGTCGAAGTCCTTGGGCTTCTTGCCCAGCAGCAGGTCGCGCACGCAGCCGCCCACCAGGTACGCCTGGTGGCCGTGCTGGTGCAGCCGCAGCACCACCTTGAGCGCGTCCGGATCCATCTCGTCCGGGTCGATCTCCGCGGGCTCGCCCGTGCGGGTGGTGGTGGGCGCCTGCAGCTCCGGCTCGTTCGCGGCGGGCTCCGGCTCCGGCTCCAGGATGACGGCCTCGGGCTCCTCGGCCTCGTCACCCGCCTCGGCGGCGGCCTGCGCGTCCTCCGCCTCCGCGGCCTTCAGGGCCTCGGTGGCGGCGCGGATTTCATCGCTGACCTCGGGGCCGGCGTCCTCGGTGTCGTCATCGTCGTCGAACCCGTCGTCCTCCGCGGCGTCCGCGGCGTAGGGGGGCTCGGAGGGGGCCGGGGCGGCCCGGGAAGGGGTTTCGTGCTCGCTGAGGTGCTCGGCGGAGTCCGCGGGCACCTGGGCTTCGGTGCGCTCGCCGCGCTCCTCGGAGCCCGTCAGGTCCAGGGGGGAAGACATGGAAAGTACCTCGTGCGCGGACCCGGAAGCCGTGTCCGCTGCCGCCTCGAAGGAGGCCTCTCCGCGCGCGTCGTCTCCGGGCGCGGCTGGCAGCGTTCCGCCATGGGGCGGGGGATGGGTCGGGTCTCGCGTCATTCGCCTCGGAAGGGCAGCCGTCTAGCACGCATCCTCCCACCCATGGGGGTCGCGGCTAAGGACATTCTTCAGGGACGTCGGGGGTCCACCCGGGGCCCCCTGCCCGCCCGCCGTGCGCCCGCTGCCCGTGGGAGGCGCCTCCACTGGATAACACCGGGTCCGGGCCGAACCCCGGCCGCCACGGGCCCCTCACGCTGGAGGGGCCGCAAGGCAGGCAGGCGGCCGGGCCCGGGGGGCAGGACGCCTCAGGTGGGCGGCTTCAGGGTGCGCCCCTTGTGGGTCCGGGGCAGCGCGTGGGAGATGAGCGACACGTAGTCCACCGCCTGCACGCGCGGCGGGGGCGGCTGCGTGCCCAGCGCGGCCAGGCGCTTGCTGAACGCGGCCAGGATGTCCGGCATGGGGCGCATGGCCTTGAGCAGCGCGTTGGGGCCCTCCATCGCCTGGGACAACGCGATGGCCGCCTGCTGCAGCGGCAGCCCGCGCCGCAGCAGGTCCTGGAACGAGTTCGACAGCGTGATGATGTTGTGCCCCGCCGTCTGCACCATCTCCACGGCAATCTTGAGCACCTGCGGCGCCGTGAGGTGGCCGTCCGCCAGGAGCACCAGCGCCGCCTGGAAGTAGTTGAAGATGGGCACCACGCGCGGGCCGTAGGGCGTGAAGTGCGCGGGCGGCGTCAGCTTGTCCAGGTGGATGAAGATGCGCCGCACCGGGTCCGCGATGGGAATCTTCTTCCACGCCTCGTGCACCCGCGCGGCGTCGTCCGGGTACACCCCGCCCGCCTCCAGCACCTGGGACAGCACGCGCTCGTCCACCCGGCCCGCGATGAGGTCCGCGTAGAGCGAATAGATGAACGCGTCGGCCTCCGCGTCGTCGCCGAAGAGGACCTCTTCGGCCTCCACCGGCGCGTTGACGCGGCTCTCCAGGATGGCGGGCAGCTTGTAGCCCACCTGGCCGCGCAGGGCCCGGAAGCGCCCGCGCAGGAGGTTGCCCACGTTGTCCTTGAGGACGAACTCGTCCCACTGGACGCCGTCCAGCTTGAGCTTCTCCTCCAGCACCGCGCGCATCTGCTTGGGGCTGCCGGACACGATGCACAGCCGCGAGTCCCCCTGCTCCGCCAGCTCGCGGATGAGGGCGGACGCACCGGGCACGGCGACCTTCTCATGGGCCTTCTGGAACGCCGTGCGGAACAGGTCGCGCAGCGACTCGAAGTCCGTCTGGAGGTACGTCTTGTCCAGGTCCCACCGGTAGATGCGGCGCGGGGGGCGCGGGTCGATGCGGTCCGGCAGGCTCACTTCGCCAGGCCCTCCTGGATGGCGGTGCCCAGCTCGTTCGCCACCGCCTTCGCGGCCACCTTGCCCGCGTTCGCGATGGCGCGCGCCTTGGAGCGGCCGTGCGCCTTGATGAAGATGCGGTCGAACCCCAGGATGGGCGCGCCGCCGTACTGCTCCCAGTCCGTGATGTCCTTCAGCCGCTCGATGCCGGAGGACAGCATGGCCAGGCCCGCGCGCCAGCGCAGGCTCTCCTTGTAGGCGTACTGGGCCAGCTCCATCACCGTGTCGTGCACGCCCTCCAGCATCTTCAGGCACACGTTGCCCACGAAGCCGTCCGTGACAATCACGTCCACCGTGCCGCGCGGGATGTCGATGCCCTCCACGTTCCCCGTGAAGTTGAGCCCCGGCATCTGCGACAGCCGCTGGTGCGCCTCCACCACCCGGGGCGGGCCCTTCTGCGGTTCCACACCGTTGGACAACAGCGCCACCTTGGGCCGCTCGTTGCGGGAGATGATGCGCGCGTAGGCGGAGCCCATGACGGCGAACGCCACCAGGTCCTCCGCGGTGGCCTCCACCGTGGCGCCCACGTCGAGGATGAGGCTGAACGGGTCCTGCTTCGCGCCTCTCACGCCCCGCGTGGGGTACACCGTGGCCAGGGCCGCGCGGCGCACGCCGGGGATGAGCTGGAAGTGGCGCTTGCACGCGAGCACGCCCGCGCCCGTGTTGCCCGCGGAGACGAGCGCGTGCGCCTCCCCCTCCGCCACCAGCCGGGCGGCCACCGCCACGGAGGACTCCGGCTTGCGCGCCAGCGCCTCGCCGGGCTTCTCGTCCATGCCCACGTAGTCGCCCGCGTGGTGCACGGAGATGCGCTCCCCGTTGTGCTTGATGCCCGCCAGGGCCTCGTCGATGACCGGCCGGTCCCCCACGAGCAGCGCGTGGATGTGCGGAGACTCCAGCGAAAGCTGGGCGGCGCCTCGCACCACCTCCGCCGGGCCGTGATCGCTCCCCATCACGTCGAACGCGATGGTGATGTGCTGCGGCTTGCCCACCATGGTCCCCATCCTATGAGCTTTGCTCCGCGCCTGCTCCCGACATTCGCACCTGTGTCACCAACGACAGTGCCAAAAGTCCACCCAGCGCCACCAGCACCGCGCCCGTCCCATAAGGCGCCGTCGGGCCCAGTCGTGTGAAGAGCAGGCCGCCCAGCGCGGGCCCCACGATGCGGCCCAGGGAGCCGGACGCCTGGTAGGCCCCCAACACCGCCCCCTGGCGCTCCATGGGCGCGTGCAGGGACACCAGCGCGGACAGGCACGGCGTCACCAGCGCGGAGCCCACCGCCAGCAGCCCCATCACCGGGAACAGCCACCCATACGACGGCGCCACGGGCAGAAGGGCCAGCCCCGCCGCCGTCAGCCCGAAGCCCACCACGGCCACCGGGGCCTCCCGCCCTCCCCTGCCCCCCGGGGCACCTTCCGCCCCTTGGCCCGGCGCGCCATGCCCCGCGGACACCAGCCGGCGCACCAGCCCGCCCTGCACCAGCGCGGACAGAACGCCCACCACCGCGAAGAGCGCCCCGGAGCGCAGGCTCGCCTCCTTCAGGACGGCCGCGTCCGGATGCACCGCGTGCACCAGCCACCCGCCCTCCAGCGGCACCGGCCCGGTGGAGAGGAAGCGCGTCAACAGGTAGACGGAGAAGGTGCCCTCCATCTGCGCGAAGGCCACCGTGTAGAGCAGCACCAGCACCACGCACCGGCCCACGACGGGCAGCGTCAACACGGAGGCGGCGCCCCGCATGCTGCGCGTCGTGGCGGACGGCGAGTCCGCCCTGCGCGTCTCCGGCAGGAAGAACCAGGTGTTGAGCAGGTTCAGCGCGGACAGTCCCGCCGCGAACAGACCGATGGCCAGGTTGCCGCCCCACGCCCCCAGCACGCCGCCCAGCGCGGGCCCCAGCACGAAGCCCAGGCCGAACGCCGCGCCGATGATGCCCATGCCCCGCGCGCGCTCATGGGGCTTCGTGATGTCCGCCACCACCGCCTGCGCCGTGGACACGTTGCCGCCGGACACCCCGTCGATGACGCGGGACAGGAACAACAAGGGCAGCGTGTGCGCGAAGGCGAACAGCACGTAGCCCACCAGCGAGCCCACCTGGGAGATGAGCAGCACCGGCCGCCGGCCGAACCGGTCCGACAGCCGCCCCATGATGGGCGCCGCCACCAACTGCATCAGCGAGTACACCGCGACGAGCAGCCCCACCGCGAAGGGGGAAGCGCCAAAGCGCACGCCGTACACGCCCAACTGCGGAATCAGGATGCCGAACCCGATGAGGTCCAGGACGGCGATGCCGAACACCACCCGCAGCGACGCCTCCCGAGCCAACTTCACACTCCCTCGTCCCTTCGAGGGACCGTTGGAAAAAACAAGACCGCCGGAGCGCGCGCAACGGGCGCTCCGGCGGCCGGGAACAATCCCACTCTCGGCGGAAGGCGTCTACATCGCCTCGGCGGACTGGATTTGACGGTTGGCCGTGTCGCGCTCGATGCAGCCCTTGGTCATCGTGTACTGGTACGTGCCCAGCTCGTCACGCCAGTACTCGCCCTCGTAGGGCCAGTAGAGCTGATCGTCCGCCACGGCCACGGAGTACTTGTACTTCTTGACGATGGCCGTGCGGCCGCCCGCCTTGAGCTGCTCCTCCAGGAACTCCTTCTCCTTGGTGGTCGTCTCGAACTTGATGCGCAGGCCGTTGGCCAGCAGCAGCTTGAGCGCGCCCAGCTCCGACTCCAGCTTGCCCTTGGCCATGATGCCGGCCTTGGAGATGAGGCTGGTGCGCTGGACCTTGAGCTCCTCCAGCAACTGCTTGGTCAGCTCCGAGTACTTGAACGTGTCGCCCTTGTTGCCGAACAGGTCCATCTCACCCTCGAGCTCCAGGATGGAGTCGTTGGTCTTCTTCAGGTCCTGATCCGTGAGGGCCAGCCGCAGGATGCGCTCCAGGATGACGTCCGTGCCGTTCTTCTCCAGGCCGTCCTTGTTCTTCTTCTGCACGTCCGCGAGCACCGTGTAGTACTCGGAGGCCTCCATGTTCTTCTTCACCAGCCCGTCCAGCTCGTCGTGCACGGGCAGGTAGGTGCGCTCGAAGTCCTGGAGGATGAGGTTGGACTCCCGGTAGCGGCAGTTCTCGTAATAGATGACCGCCTTCAGGATGAGCGCCTCCGGGAAGTACTCCTCGCGGAAGAAGGGCGACGACAGGGTGATGAGGTTGCCCAGCGCCTGCTCGTACTGGCCGATGCGGTAGTTGGCCCAGGAGGACTCGAAGAGGGCCTCCAGCCACTGCGTGTTCCCGCGCTCCACCTTGTTCAAATAGAAGATGGAGAAGCGGTTCTGCTGCATGCCGTAGTGCGTGCGGGCCAACTGCATGAAGGCCAGCTCGCGCAGCGACTTGTCCAGCTTCGCCGCCTCGCCGGTGCGGCCCGCCTGGGGACGGGTGAGGCGCACCACTTCCTTCATGGCCTCCACGGACGCCATGACGTCCGTGTTGCCGCGCTTGGCCGCCGCGTCCTTGTGGGCCGTGCCGTTGCGGAAGAAGGCCAGGCCCTCCAGGTACTTCGCGCGCGGGTAGAACGCGTCCGTGCGCGGGATGGTCAGCGCCAGGCGCTTCACCTCTTCGAAGGACTTGTCCGCGTTCTCCGTCTGGCCCACCTGATCCAGCGCGCGGCCACGCACGAAGTGGTAGCGCGCCAGCAGGTAGCGGAACTCGTTGCGGAACTTCTCCGGGAACTCGTAGTTCGCGTACCGGGCGATCTCATCCAGGATGACCGTCTCGTTCTGCGTCTTGCGGCTGATGAAGAACAGCCACTCCAGGCTCGTCTTGAAGAACTTCGTGGACGGGCCCGCGGCGAGGATCTTGGAGAACTCGCCCAGCGACGAGTGGTACAGCCCCATGCGGTACAGGGACTTGGCGAGCACGTAGCGCGCCTCCACGTGCAGGCCCTGGAGCTTGGGGTCCCCCAAAAGCTCGTGGGCCGCCATCGCGGACTTCTCGTACTCGTCGTTCTTGAACAGGCTGATGGCCGCGTCCAGGCGCTGGCGGTCCGCCGTCTTGCCGGACACGTCCACCGCGTCGAAAGTCATGGTGGGCGCGGGCGGCTTGTCGTTGTCACCCGTGAGGTCCAGCCCCAGGCCGGGGCTGCCCTGCGCGGCCGGCTTCGCGGCCGGCGGGGGCTTCGCGGCGGGCGAGGCCGGGGTGGCCGTGGGCGCGGGCGTCGTCGTCACGGCGGCGGGCGGCGTGGCGGGGTTGCCCACGGGCGCGGAGGACTCGTCCGCGCTCGCGTCCGCGTCCTCGGCCGGGACGGCCGCCTTGCCCTTGCCGCGCTTGGCGCTGGTCTTCTTCTTGGAGGAGGCCTTCGAAGAGGCCCCCTTCTTCTTCTTCTTCGACTGGCCCGCCAGATCCAGCCCTTCGAAGGACTGGGCCAGCGTGGGGGCCGTGTACGCGAGCGTGAGCCCGAGGACGGCGAGGCGGAGGAACCGGTGGGTGCGCATGAGTCTCAGGAACCGGAGGGGAAGAAGAAGGACAGGCCCAGCTCGAACAGGATCTGGTTGCGGAGGTAGTTGGGCGTGGGCTCCCGGCCCTTCTCCACGTAGATGATGTCGCGCAGCTCCGTGCGCAGCGTCATCCACCGGTTGAAGAAGAAGCGCAGGCCGACGCCCACGTTGCCGCCGCCCGTGAGGTACGACTTGCTGCCCGCGACGGGCGAGCCGTCCGCCAGCGACTCCGCCGGACCCTTGTACTGGACGACGGACGCGCCCACGACGCCGTACATGTCGAAGTGGACGAACTTCTCCGCCAGCAGCGACAGCTTTCCGTAGATGGGCGCCCACTGGACGTCCACGCCGCCCATCAGCGTCATCTGGCCGGGCGCGTACCCGTCCAGCTCGCCCTTGGAGGGCGCGCGGCAGCCGCGGGTGTCACCGCCCTCGCCCGGCGTGAAGGTGCAGATCTGCGCGGAGCCCGCCACGGAGTTCAGCGCGTAGCCGCCGCGCAGGCCCACGCCCAGCGTCTCCATGGGGAAGTAGGTGACGGTGCCGCCGAAGAGGTACTTCTTGAAGAACGCGTCGCGGATGGTGATGGACGCGGACGGGCTGACCTCGAAGCGGCCCTTCTTGAGGAACATGTGGCCGGACACCGGCCGGATGCGCTCGCGCAGGGGCCCCAGGGCGTCCTTGTCCACCTCGGACACGTCGCCGGCCTCCTCCTCCTGGGAGGTGGCGGGCGGGTTGGAGTTGGCCGCGGTCTTCGGGGCCGGGGCCGCCGGGGCCGGAGCAGGCGTGGCCGGAGCCGCGGCGGCCGGAGCGGGCGCGGGGGCCTGGTCGGCGGCGGCGAGCGCGGGCACGCCCGCGCACAGGGTCAGCAGCAGACGGAAGGCGGGCTTCATTCGGACTCCCTCCCCGTCGACTTGAGGGGCAGGAAGATGGAGATGCCCGCGTTGAGGGTCATGACGTTCTGGAGGGCGCCCTTGCTGCTGCCCAGGGGCTGGTCCACGTAGGAGGTGTTGATGAGGGCCACGTTGACGGCCAGGTAGTCCTTGGTGACGAAGCGCATGCCCAGGCCCAGGTCGAAGGCCGGGTTGAGGCCGCGGTCCGGCAGCGCGGAGGTCTCCGTCCTCACCACGCCCATGCCGCCCAGCAGGTAGCCGTCGAAGTGGAGGATGGAGTTGAGGAAGGACACCTTGCCGTAGAGCGGCGCCCACTCCAGGTCGCCCATGGCCGACCAGTTCGGCACGGAGCTGTAGATCTTGCTGTTGAAGGTGCGCTTCGCCGTGCGGACGTCATCCGAGGGAATCACCTGGATGAGCGAGCCACGCGCGGAGATGGCCAGCGTGTCCGACAGGTACCAGGCCGCGCGCAGCGAGCCGCCGAACTTCGAATAGAACGGGTCGTTCACGGAGAGGCTCACGAACGGTGAGATCTCCAGGCGGTTCTTCTTCAGGTAGACCTTGCGCTGAACGCTCTTCACCCGGTCGTCCTGGGTGATGTCCGTGAGCGGCATCAGCGCTTCGACCGGGATGTCCTTCGCCGGGGCGGCGGCAGGCGGCGACGCGGGACGGGCTTCCTCGTCCGGCGGCGGCGTGGGGTTCTCTTCGGGTGGCTTGGCCTGGGAGTCCTCGGTCAGATCGAGGCCCATGCCTTGCTGGTTCTGGGCGGGGGCCAGCGCGGGCCACATCAGGCTCAGCGCAAGCAGCAGCGTGGGGCGGTTCAAGTCCGGGCGCTCCGTGGGGGGAGGGAACGTACTGCCACCGGAAGGCAGCATGACATCAGCCGCTCCATCCTATCGGCCGTATTCCCAACCATCAACCGGCAGAATGCGCCTGCCTCCTCTGTATTCCTCCCGTATCGCTTCACAATTCCACTGTCCTCACGCCCCGCGGGTCAGGGGTTGGCGCGAAGAAGCGGTGTGCTACCGTTCACGGGTTCCGGGCGCCGTCCTCCCCCTGTCGCGCGCCCCGCTTCCATCCTTCCTAGAGGTCCCAAAGATGTTCGTGCGAACCGCGCTCTTCCTGTCCGCCGCCCTGATGCTGGGAGGCTGCGACGTCACCACCGAGCTGGGCAAGCCGTGCCAACTGGTGCGCAGGGCCACGGCCCAGGAGCAGGAGGCCCAGGGCCGCAAGTTCGTGGAGATCCAGGAGAAGGACATCGCCGTGGATCAGGACTTCATCTCCTTCGGTTCGCTGGACTGCGAGGACCTCGTCTGCGTCCGGGATGATCAGAGCCCCCGCAGCGACAACCCGGAGGCGTTCGCCCTGGGCTACTGCAGCAAGGAGTGCGTGCAGGGCACCACGACGGGCTGCGAGATCACCCGCACCGTGGGCGACGTGGAGGAGGGCCTCAAGGAGCGCATGACGTGCCGCCCCCTGCTGCTGGACCAGGACACGCTGGACGCCATCAAGGTCGCCGACGAGACCTTCTACCGGCGCACCTTCGGCGAGAACAACTCGCCCTACTTCTGCGCGGGCGCCGTCCCGGCGGCCCAGGGCAACTGAAGTCCGGACTGAACAGTCGCCTCGCGCGAAAGGGTTAGACCTTTTCGCGCCCCCCGTTCGTAAAGGCAGGGCCCGCGTTTCAAACGCCTCTGGAGCCCTGCCATGAATCGTACGGTCCTGTTCCTCGCCCTGGCTGGTGGCCTCGCCCTCACCGCGCTGGTGCTGGGCATGCCCCGCGGGGGCGGCCTTCCGCCCACGCCGCACGTCGCCGTGACGCCGCCCGCGCCTCCCCTGCCCGTCCCGCCGCCGGGGCCGCGCGCGTCCTCGGGCAGCCTCCAGGTGACGAGCCGGCTGTCGCACCCGTACGTGCCGGTGGGCCCCTCGGAGACGTACGTGACGGTGGACCTCACCGGCGCGGAGGTGCCCGGAGCCCGGCGCACCCCGGTGAACCTGGCGGTGGTCATCGACCGGTCCGGGTCCATGAGCGGCTACAAGCTCCAGCAGGCGAAGCAGGCCGCGCGGCACCTGGTGTCGCTCCTGCGCGACGAGGACCGGCTGGCCATCGTGCACTACGGCAGCGACGTGAAGAGCCTGCCGTCCCTGCCGGCCACCGCGGGCAACCGCGAGCGGATGCTCCAGTTCATCGACGGCATCTGGGATGACGGCGGCACCAACATCAGCGCGGGCCTGTCCGTGGGCCGCACGCAGTTGGCGTCCGCCATGGGCGGCGCGGCCACCGTGAACCGCCTCATCCTGATGAGCGACGGCCAGCCCACCGAGGGCGTGTCCGACGAGGAGGGGCTGAAGAACGTGGTGCGGGAGATCCGCGCCTCCGGCATCACGGTGAGCTCCATTGGCGTGGGCACGGACTTCAACGAGGACCTGATGCAGGCCTTCGCGGAGTACGGCGCCGGCGCGTACGGCTTCCTGGAGGACGCGAGCAAGCTGTCCACCCTCTTCCAGCGCGACCTGCAGCAGGCCACCACCGCGGTGGCGCGCAACGTGGAGCTGTCCTTCGAGCTGCCCCCGGGCACCAAGCTGGAAGAGGTCCTGGGCTACCGCGCGCACCAGGCCGGCAACACCGTGCGCGTGGCGCTGCCGGACTTCTCCGCGGGCCAGACGGAGCGCGTGGTGGCGCGCCTCCACGTGACGGGCACCGCGCCGGGCCAGTCCGTGCAGGTGGCGGGGCTGAAGGTCGCGTACACGGACCTGCTGGTGCAGAAGAACGTGGAGGACCAGTCCACGCTGGCCGCGGTGGCCACCGACGTGCGGGAGGAGATCGTCCAGCGCCAGGACAAGGAGGCCACGGTGTACGCGGCCCGGGCCCGCAGCGCGCAGAACCTCCAGAAGGCCGCGGAGGCCATGAGCCAGGGCCGGAAGGACGAGGCCAAGGGCTACCTGTCCCAGAACCAGGCCCTCTTCGAGGAGGCGGGCGCAGTGGCGGGCGCGGCGGCGGTGGCGGCGGATCAGGCCGAGCAGAGCCGCGCGATGCAGGAATACGACGACGCGGACTCGTACGAAGCCCAGAAGGCCGCCGTGAAGAACAGCAAGGTGAAGGCGCTCAAGAGCTTCGGGCGCATGGGCTCGACGTACTGAGTGTCGGGGACAGGGCGTGCGAGGGGGCACCGCCCGCCCCCCTGCCCGCCCGCCATCGCGTCGTCACATCTTCGCGGTTGACCTCCGGAATCGCGTGGCCCTATCTCCGCGTTCTTCCAGGCTTCACCCCCTGGAAGCAGGGCGCACTGGAGGCGCGGACACGTATGGCGGCGAGCGCGAGCACCCCGTGGGTCGGGGTCATCATGGGCGGCAAGAGCGACCTGGAGCACCTGCAACCGGCGATCGACATCCTCGCCGAGCTGCGCATCCCGCACGAGGTGCGCATCGTGTCCGCGCACCGCACGCCGGACTGGATGATGGAGTACGCGTCCAGCGCGGAGGGGCGCGGGCTGTCCGTCATCATCGCCGCGGCGGGCGGCGCGGCGCACCTGCCCGGCATGGTGTCCAGCAAGACGCTGCTGCCGGTGCTGGGCGTGCCCATGCCCACCACGGTGCTGTCCGGCTTCGACGCGCTGCTCTCCATCGTGCAGATGCCCAAGGGCGTGCCGGTGGGCACGCAGGCCATTGGCAAGCCGGGGGCCGCCAACGCGGCGCTGCACGCGGCGGCCATCCTGGCGCTGAAGTACCCGGAGCTGCGCGAGCGGCTGGCCGCCTGGCGCAAGGCCCGCACGGACGAGGTGCTGGCGCAGCGCGAGGTGGCGGGATGAGCGGCCCCATGGTGCTTCCGGGTGGGACGCTGGGCATCCTGGGCGGCGGCCAGTTGGGGCGCATGATGGCGCTCGCGGCGCGCACGCTGGGCTACCAGGTGCAGGCGTTGGATCCAGACTCGGCGTGCCCGTCCCGCTCCGTGGTGGACCGCTGCCTCACCGCGTCCTTCACCGACACGGCGGCGGCCGAGGACCTGGCGCGCCAGTGCGACGTGGTGACGCTGGAGATCGAGAAGGTGTCCCTGGCCACGCTCAACGCGGTGGCCCGGCACGCGCCCATGCGGCCCGGCGCCTCCGTGCTGGAGGTGGTGCAGCACCGCGGCCGGCAGAAGGCGTGGCTCGCGAAGGGCGGCTTCCCGCTGGGCCCGTGGCGCGAGGCGAACTCGGAGGCGGATCTGTCCGCGGCCATCACCGCGCTGGGCGGCAGGTGCTTCATCAAGTCCAGCGAGGGCGGCTACGACGGGCGCGGCCAGTACGAGGTGAAGTCCGCCTCCGAGGCGGGCGTCGCGTGGAAGGAGCTGGGCGAGCGCTCCGTGGTGGTGGAGGCCGCGCTGGACCTGGAGGCGGAGCTGTCCGTGCTGGTGGCGCGCGGGCCGGATGGTCAGCTCGCGGTGTACCCGCCCGCGTTCAACCACCACGAGGAGCGCATCCTCGCGTGGTCCCTGCTGCCGGGGCCGCTGCCGCCGGCCGTGCTGACGCAGGCGTCGCAGGTGGCGCGCGACATCACCGCGGGCCTGAAGGTGGAGGGGCTGCTGGTGGTGGAGATGTTCCTGCTGGGTGACGGGTCGCTGCTCGTCAACGAGGTGGCGCCCCGCCCGCACAACAGCTTCCACTCCACGGAGGTGGCCTGCCTGACGAGCCAGTTCGAGCAGGCCGTGCGCGCGGTGTGCAACCTGCCCCTGGGCTCCGTGGAGGTGGTGCGCCCCGCGGCCATCGTGAACCTGCTGGGCGACCTGTGGTTGCAGGAGGGCGGGCCCCGGTTCGCGCAGGCGCTGGCGCTGCCCGGCGTCCGGCTGCACCTGTACGGCAAGCGCGACGCGCGCAAGGGGCGCAAGATGGGCCACCTGTCCGCCGTGGGCAGCACGCCCGAGGACGCGCTCCAGCGCGTGAAGGCCGCCGCCACGGCCCTGGGGATGTAGCGCGCATGAAGACGAACGCCGCCCGGCTCCTGGACTCGCTCGGCATCGCGTACCGCCTGCGCGACTACGACGTGGATCCGGACGACCTGTCCGCGGAGACGGTGGCCGCCAAGGTGGGCATGCCCGCGGAGCAGGTCTTCAAGACGCTGGTGGCCAAGGGCGACCGCACCGGCGTGTTGATGGCGGTGGTGCCGGGCAACGCGGAGCTGGACCTGAAGGCCCTGGCGCGGCTGTCCGGCGACCGCAAGGTGGACACCGTCCCCCTCAAGGAGCTGCAGCCGCTCACCGGCTACATCCGGGGCGGCGTCACCGCGCTGGGCGGCAAGAAGGACTACCCCGTCTTCGTGGATGAGACGCTGGAGCTGTTCGACGAGGTCGCCGTGTCGGCCGGGGTGCGCGGGACGCAGCTCGTCCTCGCTCCGGCGGACTACCTGCGCGTGACGAAGGGCAAGCCGGGACCCATTTCGCGTCCGAAGGCGTAGACCCTTTTCGCGAGCCGCGCGTTCGAAGGGACATTCCCGGCCCTTGGGGGCCGTTCCCGGGGTGTCCCGATGAATGCCGCCGTGTTGCAATTCCACCACCGCGAAGCCTTCGAGCACACCGTCACGCGCGCGCTGGCGGCGGGCGCCGGAGCGGGGCTCGTGCAGTGGGTGTCCCTGCGCGCGGGCATGCCGGTGCCGCTGACGTGGGTGGTGCCCGCGGCGGTGGTGCTGGCGTGCGCGCGCGGCGACCGCTGGGACCGGGGCCTCTTGAGCGGCCTGGGGTTGCTGCTGGTCGCGCTGCCGTATGGGCTGGGCCTGTCGCCCGCGTGGACCGTGGCCACCAGCGGCGCGGCCGCGGGCGCCCTGCTGGTGCGCTCCCGCCTCAACGACCTGGGTGAGGAGGGACAGGTCGCGGAGGCCCGCCCCACCCTCGTGCACTACGGCCTGGGCGCGGTGCTGGGCGCGGGGCTCACGCTGGCGGGCGGCGTGGTGGCGAACATCCTGTCGGCGCGGCTGGCGTCCGTGGCCACGCCCACGCTGCTGGCGGCGGCGGTGGTGGGCGGCATCGTGGGGCTCTTCGTGGGGCTGGGCGCCATCGCCGCGCACCTGGGGCTGACGGCGGATCCGGTGGAGGCGCGCGCGGAGGAGCTGCTGCCCCAGCTCTCCGGTGACTTCCTCACGCTGTCCGAGCGCGCGCTGTCCCTCTACCGTCAATGCGGCCAGTCCCTGGCGAAGCTGCCCCGCGAGCCCGCGCGCGAGGAGCTGGCCCGCACGCTGGCGCGCATCACCCGGGGCGCGGTGGAGGTGGCGTCCGAGTGGGCCGGCGTGGAGGCGCAGTTGGAGGAGCGCGCCGCCGCGGAGCTGCAGGCGGAGCGCGAGAGCCTGGAGCGCGGCGCTCGCGCGAGCACGGACATGGTGGCGCGCCGGCAGTTGGAGGCCGCGGCGGCGTCGCTGGCGGAGGAGGTGGAGCGGCTGGGGGACATGCGCCAGCGGCGCGAGCGCATCCTCGCGAGGCTGCGCGCGGAGGTGGCCCTGCTGGAGCGTGCGCGCGTGGCGCTCCTGTCCCTGCGCAGCGGTCAGGCCCAGTTGAAGGCGGCGGAGCTGGCCTCGCTGGCGCGCCGGTTCCGCGCCCTCTCGACCGCCCAGGGAGAGGAAGGCCAGGCGATGGACGCGGTCGCGGCCCAGGTCACGCTGACCCAGGTGGCGGCGGCGAACGTGGCCCCCGTCACCCCGGTGGATCCGTCACCAGCAGAATCCGAGGGCGCCAAGGTGCCGGAAATCCAGCGGATTCAAGGGGAATAGGACCTGGGGAGGCTGACGGGGCCCTCCCGCCCCGGGCCCTGGGGGGCGCCCGTGCCAAGCGTCCGTTTTCGATGCTGGCCCTGCCGGGTGGTCGGGGGGGACTGAAGCTTGCGCCGGAGCGCGGTACATTTCGGGGGCCATGAGCCTGCCCTCCCCCAGCAAGCCCGCACCACCACCGCCCTGGCTCTGGAACGGTGACGAGCCGAGGGTCGCCACCGTCTTCCAGCCCATCGTCGATCTGCTCAGCGGCGAGGTCCTCGGCCACGAGGTGCTGTCGCGAGGCCTGGGCCCGGTGGAGTCCCCCAACGAGCTGTTCCACCGCGCGCGGGTGGAGGGCTTCACCTTCGAGCTGGAGCGCGCGTGCTGGACCGCGGCGGTGCGCCGCATCGCCACGCTGCCGGAGACGCAGCGGCGCGGCCCGTTCTTCTTCAACGTCAGCCCGGACGTGCTGAGCGACGAGCGCTTTGGCGGCGCGTCCACGCTGGAGCTGCTGCGTCAGCACGGCCTGAGTCCCCAGCAACTGGTGCTGGAGATCACCGAGCGCAGCACGTTCGAGGACACGGAGCAGTTGCGCATGCTCGCGCGGCGGTACGCGGAGCAGGGCTTCGGCATCGCGCTGGACGACTTTGGCGCGGGGCACTCGGGCCTGGTGACGCTGGTGCACAGCGCGCCGGACTTCATCAAGTTGGACCAGGCGCTGGTGCGGGACATCCACCTGCACACGTACCGGCAGCACCTGGTGAAGTCGCTGGTGGCGTTCGCGCAGCGCGTGGACGCGGTGCTCATCGCCGAGGGCGTGGAGACCTGGAACGAATTGGCGGTCCTGCTGCGCCTGGGCATCCGGCACGCGCAGGGCTACCTGCTGGCCCGGCCCGTGAGCTCGCCGCAGCGGCCGGGCGCGGACTTCGCGGAGCGTTGCCGCGAGGCCATCCGCGCCCTGCACCACCGCGAGCACGAGGACGACGAGACGGTGGGCAGCATGATCATCCGCCCGCCGTGCGCGCCGGTGACGGCGCAGGCGGTGGAGCTGGACCGGCTCTTCCGCCGCACGCCCGGCGAGGACCACGTCGTGTTGCTGGACGGAGAGCAGCCTCGGGCGGTGGTGACGCGGCGCAACTTCTACGCGCGCTTCGGGGGGACCGCCGCCAGCACGGAGGCGGCGCTCCCGGACGGGCCGCGCGAGGCGCCGATGGTGGTGGAGGACGCGACGGCCATCACGGCGCTGGCGCGCATGGCGATGCGCCGCCCGCCCGAGACGGTCTACGACCCGGTGGTGGTGACGGACGCGAAGGGCCACTTCCTGGGCACGGTGACCATGAAGCAGCTCATCGCGCGGGCCTCGGACCTGGAGCAGCACGCGGCGACGGGCGCGCACCCGCTGACGGACCTGCCCGGCAGCCGGATGATCGAGCGGTGGATCCGCGCCGCGCTCCAGGGCCGCGCGTTCACGGTCATCTACGCGGACCTGGACCACTTCGAGGCGTACAACGACCGCTACGGCTTCCTCCAGGGCGACCGCGTCATCCGCTACACGGCGAGCGTCCTGTCGGAGTGTCTGCACCTGCTGCCGGAGGGCTCCAACCTGGGCCACGTGGGCGGCGACGACTTCGTGCTCGTGTGTCCGGACGCGGTGGCGCCGGAGGTGTTGCGCACGCTCTGCCAGCGCTTCGACGCGGAGAAGGTCCCGCTCTACGGGCCGGAGGACCTGCGGCGCGGGGGCTTCACGGCGAAGGACGCGGCGGGCAACACGGTGCCGGTGACGCTGAGCCTGGCGGCGGTGGACCACCAGGGGCTGTCCGCCCACCCGCACCCGGCGGAGCTGTCCGCCGTGGCCGCGTCCCTGCGCAAGCGGGTGAAGGCCGTCTCCGCGCAGACGCACACCAGCACGTTCCTGTTCCAGCCGGGCGCGGTGAAGTAGCCGGACCGCGCCCGCCGGGGCGTCACGGTGAGATGGGGAGCGTGCTCACGCCCTCGAACTCCGCCGTGCCGCCGCGGACGATGCCGTTCTTCTGGCACCAGCCGCCCGGCACCTCCAGCACGTACTGGCTGGGGATGCCCACGCCGCGGTTCGTCAGCGTGCGCGGCTCCGCGTTCTCGATGATGCCCACGACGCGGCCCTCGGACGTGATGAACAACATGTCCAGCGGGATGAGCGTGTTGCGCATCCAGAAGCCGCGCACCTCTTCATCCGGGAAGATGAAGAGCATGCCCTGCCCGGCCGGCAGCGACTTGCGCCACATGAGCCCGCGCGTGCGCGACTCGTCCGTGGCGGCCACCTCCACCTCCACGCGGTGCACACCACCGTAGGCATCCTTCAGCCGCACGTGCGCGCGCGGCAGGGTCGGCATCACGTAGTCCTCCGCCGACACGTCCCTGGACTTCGGACGCGCCGGTGCGGGCGCGGCGGTCTTCGGAGGCGCGGCGGGCGCTTCCTGACACGCGCCGCCCGCGAAGGCCAGCGCCGCCACCACGAACGTCAGGCGCGTCCGCGTCTTCATGAGGGGTGCTGGGGGTGCAGGGGCTTGTTGAGCAGCTTCTCGGTCAGCTCGGAGCCCAGGCTGTCCGACATGAGCCGCTCCACCAGCGTCTCGAAGTCCACGCGCTGGGACTCGCTGCTGTAGATGAAGCGGATGCCCATGCCGGGCTCCTCCGCGTCGGCCTTGGACCAGACGACCTCGCCCAGCAACTCGAAGGGTGCCTCGCGGTGCGGCACCGTCAGCTTGAAGAGGAAGCGCGTGCCAATGGGCAGCGGCTTCTTCGTCTTGATGAACGTGCCGCCCTTGCTGATGTTCTTCGTGTAGTCAGCGAAGAACGAATTGAGCTTCTTGTAGTCGACCTTCAGCTCGATGGGCGCACGACCGTGGGTGCGCAGTTCGGATCCGCTCTTCTGTTCGGACATGCGGCCGGGGAGTATAGGGGACGCCATGCGGCAAGTCCTCCCCCGTGCCCGTGCACTGTTGGGCCGTCCAGCCGTCCTGGCCACCGTGCTGCTGCTCGGCGGTGGGGGGTCGGCCCTCGTCCTCCTCCCCCTTTTCGGGGTCCCGGGCTTCGAACTGGGCTTGGCCCTGTCCATCGCCGTGGGCCTGCTCGGGGGGGGGACAGGCATCGCCGCCGCCGCCCAGGAGCGCCGCGTCCTCACGGGCGCCGGCCCCGTGCCCGCCCGGGTGGAAGCGTCCGCCCTGCCCGGAACCGCCGTGGGCCGGGCCCTGGGCGCCAGCGCCGTCCTGAACCTGGGGGTGCTGGTCCCCCCCTTCGTGTGCGCCCTGCTCTTCGCCCGTTTTCGCACCGCGTGCGACCCCTTCGAGCTGGCGGGCTTCTACCCCCTGCTCACCCTCCCCTCCGCCCTGGTGGCCTCCGCGGCGGGCGTGCTCCTGGGCTTCGCGACGGCCCGGCCCCGGGGCGCGGCGGGCCTGTACGCCCTGCTGCTGCTCGCCTCACTGGCGGTGACGGTGTGGCCCATCGTCTTCGGGCCCCAGGTGTTCGCCTTCAACATCTTCCTGGGCCACCTGCCCGGCCCGCTCTACGACGAGGCCCTCCAGATGACGGCCGCGCTGGGCTGGTTCCGCCTGGAGACGCTCCTGTGGGGGGGCGTCTTCGCGGGGCTCGCCATCGCGCTCCTGGACGTGCGCACCGGGCGCCTGGCGCTCAAGGGCGCGCGCGTGGGCGGCCTGCTGGGGCTGGTGCTCCCCTGCGCCCTGGGCATCTCCTGGCTGGAGGCCCGCGCGCCCCAGTTGGGCCTGCGGATGAGCGACGCGTACCTCGCCGAGCAACTGGGCGGCGTCCGGGAGACGGAGCACTTCGTCCTGCACTACCCGCGCGGCAAGGCGCGCCAGGACGTGGACCGCATGGCCCGCGACCTGGAGTTCCGCTTCACCCAGACGTCCCTCTTCCTGGGCACGGCCCCCACGGAGCGCGTGCGCGTGTGGCTCTACCGCTCCGAGGACGAGAAGCAGCGGCTGGTGGGCGCCGGCCGCACCCAGTTCGCCAAGCCCTGGCGCGCGGAGCTGCACATCCAGGACAAGCCCTTCCCCCACTCCACGCTGCACCATGAGCTGGCGCACGTGATGGCGGGCCCGGCGGGCTCCGGCTTCTTCCGCGTCACCACCCGGCTGGGCGTGTGGCCGCTGATGGGCGTGATTGAAGGGCTCGCGGTGGCCGCGGACGACCCCGTGCAGGGCGAGCTCACCCTGCACCAGTGGGCCGCGGGCATGCGCCGGCAGGGGCTGGCCCCGGACATGCGCGACCTGATGGGGCCCAAGGGCTTCTACCAGTCCGCCCCGGCGCGCGCGTACACCGTGGCCGGTTCGTTCCTGCGCTACCTGGCGGACACCTACGGCGCGGACAAGCTGCGCACCGTCTATGCGCACGCGGACTTCAACGAGGCCTACGGCCGGCCCCTGGACGAGCTCGTCACCGAGTGGGAGCGCACCCTGGACGCGCTGCCCCTGGACGCGTCCACGCTCGCGCGCGCCTTCGCCCGCTTCCGCACCGGCAGCCTCTTCACCCGCGCCTGCGCCCGCGAGGTGGCCCGCCTGTCGGACTCCGCCCGCGAATCACTCGCCAGCGACCCGCAGGACGCGCTCGAGCGCTACCAGCGCGCCGCCCGGCTCCAGCCGGAGGAGCCGTCGTTCCAGTTGGGCCAGGCCGTGGCCCTGGACGCCCTGGAGCGCGGGCCGGACGCGGCGAAGGTGCTGGCCTCGCTCGCGGAGCAGGTGAAGGACCGGCCCGCGCTCGCCGCGGAGGTGGCCGTGGCCCGCGCGGACGTGGCCCTCCACCTGGACGACGTGGAGGGGTCGCGCGCCCTCCTCCAGGCCGCGCTCGCGTTGGATCCGGGCCCGGAGCTCACGCGCACCGCCCAGGTGAAGCTGGCCGCGCTGGAGACGCCGTCGCGCCGCGCGCCCATCGAGGCGTACTTCCGCGCGCCCCAGGAGGAGCTGCGCCTGCTGCTCCTGGACCGCGCCCTGCTCGCGTCACCAATGGACCCGTGGCTGCGCTACCTGCTGGGGCGGCGGCTGCACCAGGTGGGGGCCCCGGCGCTCGCGGGCGAGCAGCTCCAGCGCGCCCTGGCGGACGCCACCCTCCCGGAGGCCATCCGCCGGGAGGCCACGCGGCTGAGGATCGAGGCCGCCTACCTGGCGGGCGACTGCGGCGCCGTGCGGCATGAGGTGGGCGCGCTGCCGGATTACGGGGCCGCCTTCCGTGCGGCGGCCTCCGAGTGGCAGGCCCGTTGTGACTTCGAGCAAACGGCCTATCGCGGGCCGCTGGTGCCGCGTCAGGCTTTCCGCTAGACGCGGGCCCCTGCGCTGAGACGATTCACGCATTGACGGAAAGGTGGATGGGGCATGCACTTCGAGAAGACGCAGTACATCCAGGGGACGGTGGACGAAGTGGAGCGCGCGCTGCTGGACGAGCGCTACTTCCCGTACCTCCTCCAGCACCACGGCGTGCTGCTGGAGCTGCAGCCCCAGGAGGTGCGCGTCGACGGTGACCGCGTGCACCGCAAGGTGCGCTACCGCCCCAAGCCCGTCATCTCCTCCGTGGGCCCCAAGAAGGTGTCGCCGGAGTGGTTCGCCTTCATCGAGACGTCCACCTACGACAAGCGCACCAAGCAGCTCACGTTCACCAACACGCCCACGTCCCACACCATCTCCAAGATGCTGGTGAACACGGGCGTGCTGAAGCTGCGCGACCTGGGCAATGGCCAGACGGAGCGCAAGATGGAGGGGGAGCTGGCGCTCAAGGTGCCCTTCCTGCTCAAGCCCGTGGCGATGATCGCCGAGCCGCTCATCAAGACGGAGGGGCTGAAGATCCTCGATGGCGAGCTGCCCGTGCTCAACCGCTTCATCGCTGAAGTCATCCGCGCCAAATAGTCAAAGCGCACGGAGGGCGGCGGGGCCTGGGAATGGGTTGACACAAATGCGGTTGAACCCATAAGGCCCCGCCATGCACAACCGCTTCCTCGCCCTCTGCGCCGTCTTCTTCCTGGCCGCATGCGCCCCGAAGCGCATCCCCGGCACGGAGCTGGAAGACACCGGTGAAACCCGCGCCATCCTGTCCGTGATGGAGAAGTACCGCGCCGCCCTGGAGGCCCGCGACGCGAAGGCCATCCAGGCGATGGTGTCCCCGAAGTTCCGCGACGACGCCGGCACCCCGGACGACCCGGCGGATGACCTCACCGCGGACAACCTGCAGGCCCACCTCCAGGCCCTCTTCCAGAAGCTGCAGAACCCCAAGGTGGACTTCAACGTCCGCCGCGTGGAGTTCCGCGAGGACGACGTCGCGCTCGCCATCTACTACTGGAACGCGTCCTGGCGCATGCCCGGCCTCAACGCCCGGCCCCAGTCGGACTCGGAGCTGGAGCAGATGGTGTTCCAGAAGGTCGGCGGGGAGTGGAAGATCCTCTCCGGCATCTAGCCGCCAGCCTCCCCGTCACACCCCCACGAGCGCCCGCAGCCCGTCCGGGCCCATGCCGTCCAGGGCCCGCGCGCGGGACAGGTAGGTGCGGAAGTCCTTGGGCGCGAGCTTGTCCGCGCCCAGCGGGGACAGGTGGTAGTCGCGGATGCGGCTGGTGGTGAAGCGCACCGCGCCGTAGAGGGCGTGGCCGTACAGCGCCCGCTTCTCCACGTCCGACAGCGGCCGCGCGTCCTGGTAGCCCCGCAGGAGCGCCTGGCAGCGCTCCGGCTGGTACGCCCCCTCGAAGCACCACGCGTTGAGGGTGATGGCCACGTCCAGCGCGTACGCGTCCACGCAAGCCATCTCGAAGTCGAAGAAGGCGCCCACGCGGTCGCCCAGCCACTTCACGTTGTCCAGGAAGAGGTCCGCGTGGATGACGCCCCGGGGCTCCAGCCCCTGGCGCTCGGCGTCCGCGCGCGCGAGGTACCGCTCCAGCTCCGCCGCCACGGAGACGAGCTCCGGCTCCGGCCGCTGGGACAGGCTGTTGAGCCAGCCCTTCACCAGGCCCGGGCCGTAGGGGTTGGCGCGCGTGCCTCGGAAGGACTGCGTCACCTGGTGCAGCTTGCCCAGCTCGGCGCCCAGGCGCTCCAGCACCTCCGGCGTGAGGCGGTCGCGGGTGAGCTCCTCGCCGGCCAGCCACTTGAAGACGCTGATCCGCCCGCCGTGCAGCTCCAGGAAGGGCGTGGGCCCCGGCGGCACCATCAGCACGGGCGCGGGGAAGTGCGCGCGCGACAGGTGCTCCAGCAGGGACGCCTCGAAGCGCAGGTCCTCCGGCGAGCGCACCGTCGTGTGGCGCACGAAGACGCGGCCCGCGTCCGTCTCCAGCCGGTGGTTGGTGTTGATGGAGCCCTGGGGAATCGGCGTGATGGAGCGCACCGCCCCCAGGCCCCAGAGCTCCGCCACATGGGTGAAGGCCTCGGGGGGAAGTGTCGTGTAGACAGCCATGGCGTGCCTCCGGGGCGTGCCGCCCCCGCGTGCGTGCGGCCCCCACCCGTTGACACCCCAGGGGGCCGGACCTATCTGTCCACGCCCGTCCTACTTCGCATCACCGTCTGCAAATCTTCAATCTTTGCGCGTGAGGCCACCCCCATGGAAACGTCGGGCCGCGGTGACTGGAAGCGTCGCGAGGGACTGGGCAGCGCCCTGGCCCAGATTGGCGTCGTCGCGGTGCTGCTGGCGGCGGGGGTCGCCTGGTACGTGCACCGGGGGCAGGTGCGCCAGGAGGTGGACGCCCACCTGCGCACGGCGCGCGCCGCGGTGCTGAAGGGCAACCCCAGCGACCTGGCCATGGCGCAGCAGAACCTGGACGCCCTCTTCCAGCTCGCGCCGGACTCGCGCGACGCGCGTGCGCTGGCCGCGGACCTCCAGGCGGAGCTGTGGCTCACCCACCACCTGCCCGGCGCGGACGCGAAGGCGCGCGAGCAGTTGGAGCGCGCGGAGGCGCTGGGCTCGCGCTCCGGTGAGCGCTACGGCGCCCGGGCCCTGCTGCTCGTGGGCGCGGGGCAGACGCAGGAGGCGAACAAGCTCCTGGAGGAGCTCAAGGCCCAGGGCGCCAACAGCCCCCGGCTGACGCTGGCCCAGGCGCTGCTGCTGCAGCGGGAGGGGCGCCTCTCCGAGGCCCGCCAGGCCTTCGCGCGCGCCGCGGAGGGGGCCTGGAAGGATCCGCGCTTCTCCGCGGCCTACGGTGAAGCGCTGCTCGACGAGGGGATGTTCCCCCAGGCAGTGGAGGCCTTCGCGCGCGCCACCAACGCGAACCCGGACCACCTGCTGTCGCGGGTGACGTCCGCCCTGGCGCGGCTGTACGCGGAGCGGCCCCCGGAGGGCGTGACGGCGTTGCTGGAGGAGGTGCGCTCGCGCGGCAAGGAGCTGACGCCCGCGCTCCAGGCCCGCGTGGCGGTGGTCCAGGCGGAGGTGGCGCTGGCGAAGGGCGCCCCGGATGAGGCGCTCACGCACGTGGACGCGGCGCTCAAGGCCTGGCCGGACGAACACTACGCCCTCTTCACCCGGGGCCGTGCGCTCGCGGCGAAGCGCGCCCCGGAGGCCCGCCAGGCCTTCGAGGCGGCGGTGGCCAAGAGGCCCACCGCGCCGCTGTTGACGCTGGAGGGCGCGCGGCTGCTCCAGGCCCAGGGCGACGGCGAGGGCGCGCTGGCCATGCTGGACGCCTACGAGAAGACCTTCCACGCGGTGAAGGCGCGGACGGCGGACGGCAAGGAGCTGCCCGCGCTGGACAGGGACGACCGGTACTGGCTCGCGCGCGGCGGCGTGATGGAGGCGGCCGGCCGTCAGGACGACGCGCTCGCGGCCTACGACAAGGCGCTGTCGGCGCGCGGCGTGGGGCTCGCGCGGGCGCAGTACGCCAAGGGCGCGCTGCTGCTCACGCGCAAGGACTTCGACGGCGCGAAGGCGCTGCTCACCGCCGTGGCCCCGGAGTCGGGCGCGGGCAGCATCCCGGAGGCGTACGCGGCGCTGGGCGAGCTGCTCTTCGCCCAGGGCGAGTTCGCCGCCGGGTGCCAGCAGCACTACTTCTCGCTCGTGCGCGCCCGCGCGCAGGGGGCGCCCGCGGAGCAACTGGCCACGCGCGCCAACGACATCAAGAAGCGCCTGGAGACCAGCGGCCAGCCCGCCATGGCCAAGGCGTGGCTCACGGAGGCCGGGCCGCTCTTCAGCGGCGGCAACGAGCCCGCCGCGGTGACGCGCTAGAGCAGCTCCGAGGGGTCCAACCGGCGCTGCTTCGCCTTCACCACGCGCCACTCGCCATCGGACTCCTTCTCGAAGGTGCCCTCGATGGCGTAGGCGTTGAGCACGCTGTCCTTCGCCAGGTCCTCCAGCTTGTCCGCCTGCGAGCGGCCGAAGATGAAGCGCGCCTGGAAGTCGCCCTGCGTGGGCGACACCTCGTGCACGTCGATGTCCGTGGTGAAGACGCGCACCCACTGGCCCCGCAGCACCTGCGCGGCCAGGATGCGGTGCACGTCCTGCTTGTTCCAGCCGTCCGTCGTCTTGAAGCGCTCGGACACGCCCTCCATCACCCCGCCCACGTCCTTGTCCTCCGCCGCGCGCGTCATCGCGATGATGCGCCGGGTGACGGCGTCCTTCACGCCCGGCTCCTCGCGCGGCCAGAGGAACAGCACCAGCGCCGCGGCCGCCACCGCCGCCATGCCGCTCACCACCCGCGTTCGCGTCAGCACCATCTCAGGCGGCCCCGGTCTCCGGCTCCAGCATCATGTCGTCCGCGTCGATGATCTCCAGCGGGCGCAGCGCCTCGCCAATCTGCTTCAGGCGGCGGTCGGACAACTGCTCCAGGTACGTGCGGATGTTGGGGAAGGACGTCACCAGCTCCTGGAAGGCCTCGCGCTTGAGCCACCCCGCCGCCGTCTTGCGCGTCACGGACACCGTGGCCGTGGCCCTCAGGCCCGTGAGGAGCGAAATCTCCCCCGCCACGTCGCCCTCGCGCAGCACGCCCAGCGTCACCATGCCGCCCGCCGGGTCCTCCTTCTGCACCGTCAGCTCGCCGGCCAGCACCAGGAAGAGGCCCTGGGAGTACTCGCCCTCCACCAGGACCTTCTCGCCGGGCTGGAGCGCGCGGAAGGTGAAGCGCTGGAAGAACGCGCCCCGCTCCGACTCCGGCAACTGCTGGAACAGGGGCGAGTTCGCCATCAGGTTGCGCATCATGCGCTGCTGCGCGAAGTCCGCCAGCAACTGCGGCACCGCCGGGTGGCTCTTCGCCACCGCGTTGAGGTGCTCGCGGCGGATTTCGAAGACCTCCGAGTCCGACACCGCCGTCACCGTCGCGGTGGGCGGCGCGCCCGTGAGCAGCGCCAGCTCCCCGAAGATGGAGCCGCCGCCCAAAAAGCCCAGCGTGCGGTCCTCGCCGTCCGTCCTGCGCGTCACCTCCGCCTTGCCGGCGACGATGACGTGCAGGTGGTCGTCCGGCTCGCCCTCGCGGCTGATGACCTCCTCCGGCTTGATGGTGCGCCACACCATGCGCCCCACCAGGTCCAGGAACGCGTCCCGGTCCAGGTCCGCGAACAGCGGCAGGGGCGGACGGCTCTGCGGATCCGCGGTGCCGCCGGTGTCCGGCGCGGCCAGCACTTCGATGGCGCGGTTGGACAGCTCCTCGCCCACCAGGCCCATCAGGTCCGTGTCCACCTTGCCGTCGTACAGGTGCTCCGGCGGCAGCGGCGGCGGCACGGCGGCGCGGCCCGGGGCGCTGCGCGCGGCGCGCGAGTGCACGCGGTAGAGCGTCTCCTTCAGGCGGCGCTCGTTCGGCGACAGCTCCAGGGCCAGCTTGCACGCGGCCATGGCGCTCAGGAGGTAGTCGCGGCGCAGGAGCCCCTCCGCGCACGCGTGGTACGCGGTGACGGCGCGCTCGCGCTCCCCCAGCTCCGCCAGGCACCGGGACGCCAGCATGCGCGAGCGGTGGTCGGCGGGCACGCGGCGAACGGCCTCCGCGAAGACGGCGAGGGCGCGCTCGAACTGGCGCTCCTCGAACAGGTCCATGCCCAGCTCACGCAACGACGACTCGTTCATCCGGTGTCTCCAGACCGCGCACGACGACAGGTGTGACAGGAATCCATGAACGAGGCCGCCCGCCCCATCCCCCCGGGCGGCGGCCCCCTGACTGAAAGCTCCGCGCTACGAACCGCCGGCCTTCTGCAGCTCGCTCAGCGCCATCTCCGCCTTGCGCTTCACGTCCGCGCCCTCCGCGGACGCCTCGATGACGATCTTGAACTGCTCCGTCGCCAGGGCCGGGTCGCGGTCGCGCGAGATGTACGCCGACAGGTACAGCTCCTCCACCTTCTTCTGCAGCTCGTCCAGGCCGTCGCGGGCGCGCGAGTCCCCCGGGTTGAGGCGCAGCGCCTCGCGGAAGCTGCGGCCCGCCAGCGGGTACTCCTTGCGCTTGAAGGCCGCCTGCCCCGCCGCCACCGACGCGGAGGCCAGCTCGTTGTCCAGCGTGTCGCCCAGCGAGCCCGCGAAGCCGATCTGCCGGTACACCTCCGCCGCGCGGCGCAGCGGCTTCACGGAGGCCTCCAGCGCGTTGTTCTCGTACTTCTTCTGGCCCTCCTCGAAGGCGGAGCGGAACTGGGGGATGAGCTTCTTCAGGTTGCGCGCGCGGGCCTGGATGTCCGCCTCGCCCCGGAACTTGTCCATCACCCGGTCCACCTCCAGCGTCGCGCGCTGGAAGTCCCCGCCGTTGAAGCGGCGCTCCACGTCCTGGAAGGCCTCCGCCACGAACTCCGCGCGGCGCTGCTTGGCGTTCTCCGCGGCCACCGCCTGCCGGATGCCGGCCTGCCGCGCGGCCTGCGCCGCCTCCTTGGCCAACTGGTTCTCCAGGTCCGCCAGCTTCTGCTCATAGAGCGAGCGCGTGCCCTGCGGCAGCTCCGCGATGAGGGTGCGCGCGTCGTCCGGCCGGCGCTCCGTCAGCGCCGCGTCCACGAGGCCCAGCGTGTACGCCTGCTCCTTGGCGTCCAGCTCCTCCTCCAGCTTCCTGCGCTCCTCGTCCATGCGCGCCGTGCCCTGCGGCGTGCCGGCCAGCTTCTGGCGCGCCTCCGGGTAGCGGTTCTCCGCCATCAGCCCCCGGGTCGCCTGGAAGGCGTCCACGATGTCCTGGAGCTGCTGCGCCGCCTTGGCCACGCCGTCCACGTCGATGCCCACGCGCAGCTTCTCCGCCTCCTGGGCGAAGCGCACCGCGTCCGGGTAGTCGCCGTCACGCACCTTGTCGCGCGCGCGCTGCATCAGCTCCTGGGCGCGCGCCTGGTTCGGGTCCACCACCGGCTTGGGCGGCGGCTTGTTCCCGCTGGACATGACCAGGCCGGCGATCAGCATCAGGAGCACCAGGCCGCCCACCGCCGCGCCCACCTTCATCTTGAAGGTGGGCTTGAAGCCCTCGCGCGCCGACGAGCGCACCGGACGCGGACGGGGCACGCCCGTCTTGCGCGCCTTCTCGTCGCGCATCAGGTCCGCGAGCTTGTAGTTCGCGTTGGTCTTCTCATCCAGGCGCGGGTCCTTCCGCTCCTCCTTCTTTTCCTCCTTCTTCTCCTCCGCCTCGCCGGACTCGGCCTTGGCGCGCATCTCCTTGATGAGCTCGCCCTCGTCCACGAAGCGCAGGCGCGTCTTGCCCACGGAGATCTCATCCCCGTGCTTCAGGATGCACTCGTCGACCTTCTGGTCGTTCACCTGGGTGCCGGAGATGCCGCCCAGGTCGCGCATCACCACGCCGCTCTCGCCGTAGACGAGCTCCAGGTGGCGCCGGGACACCGTCTGGTCGCCCAGGGCGAAGTCGCAGTCCTTGCTGCGCCCCACCACCATGCGCACGCCCTTGAAGCGCTTCTTGCGCCCCTTGTCCGGGCCGTCCAGCACCAGCATCAGCACCGGGGGGCCGGCGCGCGTCGTCTCGGAGTTGTCCTCGTCCTCGTCGGCGGGCTCCTCCGCCTCCGGACGCACGTCTTCAATGGAGGCCACCCGCGTCTCGCCCGTGCGCGAGCGCACCGGCTCCGCGTCGCCGTACAGCTCCGGGTCTCCCCCGTCCTGGCTGTCCTCCCCGGAGAGCGGCGCGGACCAGTCCTCGTCCGGCACGGCGGAGACGCGGCGCGAGCCGCCCCCCGCGGGGGCTTTGGGTCGGCGGTCCGCCGGCGCGCCCCCGGCCGAACGGCCGGTACCTGAACGCGACGACGGTGATGGACGGCGAGGAGGCATGGGTGGGTCCAGGTTGAAGCGGCCAGCATCTTAGAGCGCCCACCGCACGGTGGGAATGCGCTCCCAGCGTTCCTTTCAGGGAAGACGGGCCCATTCCGGTTCGTTGGCCCGCACGGCGACCCCTCCCCGATGTAGGTTTCCCTCCATTCCCGATTCCTCCAGCGCCCAGAGCCTCCCCATGCCCCGAGCCCTCGCGTCCTCCCGGCGCGCCCGTCCCGCCCAGCTCGCCCCCCCGGCCGCGCGGCAGGCGGCCGCCTCCCCGCTCCTGCCCCCCGGTCTGTTGGAACGTCTGCTGGCGGAAGCCATGGGCCGGGGCGCGGACTTCGCGGAGGTGTACGTGGAGCGCACGTCCACCACGGCGGTGGTGCTGGAGGAGCAGCGCATCCGCAGCGCGCAGGTGGGCCTGGTGCAGGGCGTGGGCGTGCGGGTCATCGCCGGGGCCAAGGTGGGCTACGCCTACTCCGACGACTGGGACGAGGCCGCGCTCGTGCGCGCCGCGCGCACCGCCGCGATGATCGCCCAGGGCGGCGGCTCCGAGCGCGCCTACCCCGTCAAGCGCGTGCCGGTGCCCAGCCACTACCGGGTCGGCCAGCCGCTGGAGGACGTGGCGGTGGCGCGCAAGACGGCGCTGCTCACCCGCGCGGACAAGGCGGCCCGCGCCTTCGACTCGCGCGTCCAGCAGGTGAACGCGTCCTACGTGGATCAGACGCGGCGCATCGCCGTGGCCAACACCACCGGCCGCTTCAGCGAGGACACGCAGGACCAGTCCCGCATGAGCGTGCACGTGGTGGCGCTGGGCAAGAACGGCGAGCGGCGCACGGGCATGTACGGCAGCGGCGGCCGGGTGTCCTTCAGCTACTGGGACGGCGTGACGCCGGAGTCCGTGGCGGAGGAGGCCGCGCGTCAGGCCATCGCCACGCTGGGCGCGGTGGACTGCGTGGCCGGCCCGCAGACGGTGGTGCTGGCGCCGGGCTGGAGCGGCATCCTCCTGCATGAAGCGGTGGGCCACGGCCTGGAGGCGGACTTCATCCGCAAGGGCACGTCGCTGTTCGCGGGCAAGCTGGGGGAGAAGGTGGCCTCGGAGCTCGTCACCGTCATCGACGACGGCACGGTGTCCAGCGCGCGCGGCTCCATCAACATCGACGACGAGGGCGTGCCGGGCGAGCGCAAGGTCCTCATCGAGAACGGCGTCCTCAAGGGCTACCTCTATGATCAGCTCAACGCGAAGCTGATGAACCAGCGCTCCACGGGCTCGGGCCGGCGGGAGTCGTTCAAGAGCCTGCCCCTGCCGCGCATGACGAACACCTTCCTGGCGCCCGGGGACCACGCGCCGGAGGACATCCTCAAGGAGGTGAAGCGCGGGCTGTACTGCGCCACCTTCGGCGGAGGCCAGGTGGACATCAGCAACGGCAACTTCGTCTTCGAGGTCAGCGAGGCCTACCAGATTGAAGACGGGAAGCTGGGCCGTCCGGTGAAGAACGCCATCCTGATTGGCGTGGGGCCGGAGGCGCTGAAGAACATCACCCGCGTGGGCTGCGACCCGATGCCGGACCCCGGCATGGGCGTCTGCGTGAAGGACGGGCAGATGATGCCCGTGGGGGTGGGCCTGCCCACCGTGCGCATCGACAACGTCACCGTGGGCGGAACGAAGGTCGGCTGAGGACAACCGTGAACTACGAACAGCTCGCGAAGAAGGTCGTCCAGCGCGCCGTGAAGAAGGGCGCGAAGCAGGCGGAGGCCTACCTGGAGGTGGGCCGCCAGAGCAGCGTGCGCGTCCGCGAAGGGCAGATTGAAGACCTCACGGAGGCCACCAGCAAGGGCCTGGGCATCCGGGTCATCGTGAAGGACCGGCTGGGCTTCGCGTACACGTCCGACTTCACGCCCGCGGGCCTGGAGCGCGTGGTGGACCTGGCCGTGCAACTGGCGGAGGCCGCCGCGCCCAACAAGCTCAACGGCCTGCCCGGCGCGAAGGACCTGGGCAGGCGCGGGGACACCGGCGTCCTCTTCGACCCCAAGGTCGCGAACCTGCCCGGGGACTGGAAGATCAACGCGGCCCTGGAGGCGGAGCGCGCGGGCCGGGCGCAGGACGCGCGCGTCGTCACCTTCGACTCCGTGTCCGCCGGGGACTTCGTGGCGGAGGTGTACCTCGCGTCCAGCGAGGGCGCGTCCGGCGGCTACTCGGGCACGTACGTGTACCTGGTCGCGGTGCCGGTGGCGTCACAGGACGGGCAGCTCCAGACGGGCTACTGGCTGGACTACAAGCGCTTCCTGGACGACCTGGAGTCGCCGGAGTCCATCGGCCGCGAGGCCACGAAGCGCGCCGTGCGCATGCTGGGCGCGAAGCCGGTGAAGACGCAGCAGGTGCCGGTGGTGTTCGACCCGCTGGTGGCCGCGAGCTTCGTGGGCAACCTGTCCCAGGCCGCCAACGGCAACGCCGTGTACCAGCAGTCCAGCGTGCTCGCGCCCCACCTGGGCAAGCGGCTGGCGGGCAAGCACGTCACGCTGGTGGATGACGGCCTGCTGCCCCGGGGCCTGGCCACCGCACCGTTCGACGGCGAGGGCGTCCCCACGCGCCGCACGCCCATCCTCGACCAGGGCGTGCTGTCCGGCTTCCTCTACGACGCGTTCACCGCGCGCAAGGCGAAGGCGCGCACCACGGGCAACGCGTCGCGCGGCTACAGCGCGCTGCCGGGCATCGGCGCCACCAACCTCTACCTGGAGAAGGGCACGAAGACGCCGGAGGAGCTGATCCGCGAGGTGCCCCAGGGCCTCTACGTCACCGCCCTGTTGGGCCACGGCGCGGATCCGGTGTCCGGGGACATGTCCTGCGGGGCCAACGGCCTTTGGATTGAGAACGGTGAGCTGACCCACCCGGTGCAGGAGGTGACGGTCGCGGGCCACCTGCTCCAGATGTTGAAGGACGTGGACGCGGTGGGCAGCGACCTCCAGTTCCGGGGCGGCAGCGTGGGCGCGCCCACTGTCCGCTTCCGACAGCTCACCGTCTCCGGCGCGTAGCCGGCGCCACGCGGTCGCCTACGCTCGCGGACCTCATTTCCACCGGCACGAGGTGAAGTCCGCATGGCCGCGAAGTCCGCCCGCAAGTCCGCCCCCGCGAAGTCGAAGTCGGCCACGCCGCGCAAGCCGCGCCGCAAGAAGGCCGAACCGAAGTCGCGGGGCCTGAGCGCGGCCGAGGTCGCGAGCGAGTCCGTCGCCTTCCCCGAAGCCCTCCTCCAGGCCGTGCGCGAGGACGGCGGCGAGGTGCTGTCCGTCTACCGCGACCCGCTGGGCGGACACCCCGTCGTCTTCGCCGCGCTCCCCATCGACAAGGTGGAGCCCACGCCCTACCAGCGCGACCTGTCCGAGCCCCACGTCAAGCGGCTCGCCACCGCCATGGAGCGGCTGGACCGCTTCCTGGACCCCGTCATCGCGGTGCGCGTGGAGGGCCGCTACTGGACGCCCAACGGCAACCACCGCCTCAACGCCAGCAAGCTGCTGGGCGCGAAGTCCATCGTCGCGCTGCTGCTGCCGGACGAGGACGTGGCCTATCAAATCCTCGCCCTCAACACGGAGAAGGCCCACAACCTGAAGGAGCGCTCGCTGGAGGTCATCCGCATGGCGCGGGGCCTCCTCGGCGCGAACCGCCCGGGCAAGGAGTCCGCCTTCTCCCACCTCTTCGAGGAGCCCTCCTTCCTCACCCTGGGCGCCGCCTACGAGAAGCGCCCCCGCTTCTCCGCGGGCGCCTACCACCCCTTCGTCAAGGTGGTGGACGGCTTCCAGGACGTGCCGCTGCCCCAGGCCCTGGCCGTGCGCGACGCCCAGGCGGACAAGCTGCTGGAGCTGGACGACGTGGTGGTCGCCATCGTCAACGCCCTCAAGGAGCGCGGCCTCCAGAGCCCCTACCTCAAGAACTTCGTCGTCGCCCGGCTCAACTTCCTGCGCTTCCGCAAGGACGGCCCGCCTCCCACCTTCGACGCCACCATCAGCCGCATGCTCGCCAGCGCCCGGCGCTTCAACGTGGACAAGGTGAAGCGCGAGGACATTGGCCGCATGGGCGGCGGCCCCGCGGAGCCGGACGAAGAGCAGGCCTGACGGGAATGGGGATTGCAGGGCCGTGTTGAGAGAGGCCCCGTACCCCCATGACATCTCCCACGGTCCTGGTCGTCGACGACGACCGCGCCAACCTCGATTCGGTCGCCCGCATCTTCCAGCGGGAAGGCTTCGCCACGTTGTCCGCCGCGCAGGGCACGGAGGCGCTGGAGCTGCTCCGGCGCCCGGAGGTCAGCGTCATGGTCACCGACCTGATGATGCCCGGCATGGACGGCCAGGAGCTGCTCAAGGCCAGCCGCGCCATCCGCCCGGACGTGGAGGTGGTGCTGATGACCGCCTACGGCACGGTGGAGACGGCCGTGGCCGCCATGAAGGACGGCGCCTACGACTTCATCACCAAGCCCCTCAAGCGCCACGCCCTGGTGAAGGCCGTGCAGAAGGCGCTGGAGAAGCAGGCGCTCGTCCAGGAGAACACCTCCCTCAAGGCGAAGCTCGCGGAGATCAACCCCGCGGGCGGGCGCGCCATGGTGGGCCAGTCCCCCGCCTTCCGCGCCATGCTGGACACCATCCGCCAGGCCGCGCCCTCCACCGCCACGGTGCTCCTGCTGGGCGAATCCGGCACCGGCAAGGAGCTGGCCGCCAGAGCGCTGCACGAGCACTCCGCCCGGGCGAAGCAGCCCTTCATTGCGGTCAACTGCGGCGCCATCCCGGAGAGCATCCTGGAGGCGGAGCTCTTCGGCGTGGAGCGCGGCGCGTACACCGGCGCCGTCACCCGCCGCGAGGGCCGCTTCGAGCGCGCCAACGGCGGCACCCTCTTCCTGGACGAGGTGGGCGAGATGCCCCTCTCCGCGCAGGTGAAGCTCCTGCGCGTGCTCCAGGAGGGAGAGCTGGAGCGGCTGGGCGGCACGCAGACGGTGAAGGTGGACGTGCGGCTGGTCGCCGCCACCAACAAGGACCTGCAGAAGGAGGTCGCCGAAGGGCGCTTCCGCGAGGACCTGTACTACCGCCTGCACGTGGTGGAGATCCGCGTGCCCGCGCTGGCCTCGCGCCGCGAGGACATCCCGCTGCTGGCGGAGGCGTTCCTGCGCCGCTTCTCCGCGAAGAACGGCAAGGTGCTGCGCGGCTTCTCCCCGGACGCCCTGGGCGTGCTGGAGAACTACGCGTGGCCGGGCAACGTGCGCGAGCTGGAGCACGCCGTGGAGCGCGCCGTGGTGCTGGCCCGCACGGACGTGCTGGAGGCCAGCGACCTGCCGGAGTCCGTGCGCAAGGGGCCCCTGGGCTCCGCCGGACAGCTCGTCATCCCCATCGGGACGCCCATGGAGGAGATTGAAAGGCGCGTCATCCACGAGACCCTGCGCCACACCCGCGGGGACAAGACGCTCGCCGCCCGCCTGCTGGGCATCGCCGCGCGCACCATCTACCGCAAGCTCGAGCGCGAGCAGGGCGGCCCCGACACGCCTCCGGCCCCCCCCTCCCCCCCCACCAGCGCGGACTGACAGGCCGTCACACCGGCCCCCGCCTGCTTTTGACAATTTGTCCGGACGTCCTGTCCCGGCCGCTCCCCTGGCTGGGGCCCCGTCCTATTCCGAAATAATTTCAAGGACTTGGCCGTAAGTCGTGGGTTTGACGCCCGCCCAGCGATGGCACCTGCCTTGCTCAAGGTCCCATCTGGGGCTGGCTTTCTCCCGGAAGCGTGATGGAACTCTTCTTTCGCAAGTACTTCTGGAGCGTGAACCTGTTGTTCATCCTGCTCGTCGCCCTGCTGGCGGCGCGCACGGTGAACCTGTTCGTCGAATCCTCCATCTCCCCCGCGCCCGCGTCCGAGGCCCCCGCCCGCGTCGCGCAGCGCACCCACGCCGCGGACAGCGGCCTGGCCACCATCGACGCGGAGCGCCTGTCGCGCCTCACCGGCGTGAAGCTGCCGGAGCCGGAGGTCGCGGTGAAGGAGCCCACGGCACCGGAGTTCGACGCCAACGCCCCGCCGGCCAAGAGCGGCCTGCGCGTGAAGCTGCTGGGCACGCTCGTCGCGGCCAACCCGGACTGGTCCTTCGCGTCCATCCAGGACATGAACACGCAGCGGTCGCAGACCTACATGATCGGCAACAACCTGATGGGCGCCACCATCATGGAGATCGAACGCGAGCGGGTGATTATCAACAACAACGGGCGCCGGGAGTTCATCGACGGGCAGCCCGGTGACGGCGCCGTCGCCGCGTACACCCCGCCCCCGGTGGCCCCCACCGCCACGCCGACCAACAGCCTGGGCAACGGCATCAAGTCCACGGGTGAGAACGAGTACGAAGTCCCCAAGGCGGAGATCGACAAGACGTTGAGCAACCTCAACGACGTGGCGATGCAGGCGCGCATCGTGCCCGCCTTCAAGGACGGCCAGGCGGTGGGCTTCAAGCTGTTCTCCATCCGCCCGGACAGCATCTATTCGAAGATCGGCGTCCAGAACGGTGACGTCATCCGCCGCATCAACGGCTTCGACATGAACAGCCCCGAGAAGGCGCTGGAGATCTACTCGAAGCTGAAGGACTCCTCCCGCATCGAGATCGAGATCGAGCGCAACGGCGCGCCGATCCGCAAATCCTACAACGTCCGTTAAACACCCCCGTCAAAGCGCCCGCTCCTCCATGAAGACGACGCTCCCGTCCTGGATGCTCTGCCTGTGCCTCGCGCTCTCCGTTCCCGCGTGGGCCCAGCGCCGTCCTACACAGCCCGGCACCCCCTCCCCCGCTCCGGCGGCCCAGGGTGAACGCGACCGGACCATCACCCCGCAGAACGGCAGCGCCGCGCCCGCCGAGAACCAGGGCCCCCGCCAGACGCCCACGTGCGAGCAGGCCCGGCGCAACGCGCGCTACGGCATCTACTTCGACAAGGTGGACATCGAGAAGCTCGTCCAGACCGTGTCGGATGCCACCTGCCGCACCTTCATCCTCCCGGAGAACGTGCGCGGGAAGATCTCCATCATCGGGCCGGAGAACGGCCGCGTGGAGGTGGACGCGGACCAGTTCTACTCCGCGTTCCTCGCCGCGCTCGACGCGAACGGGCTCGCCGTCTACCCGTACGGCCGCTTCCTGAAGATCGTCGACAAGCGCTCGGCGAAGCAGAACCCCATCCCGACCATCGTGGACGAGGACACCCCGTACACGACGAACGAGCAGATGGTCACCAAGCTGTTCAAGATCAAGTACGTGGAGGTGGAGCCGCTGCGCGGCGTGCTCCAGCAGCTCGTGTCCAAGGACGGCGACACCATCCCGTACCCGCCGGACACCATCATCGTCAACGACGTGGGCTCCAACATCCACCGCCTGGAGCGCCTCATCAAGCAGTTGGACAGCCGCTCGTCCAGCGACGAGATGCGCATCATCCAGGTGCAGTACGCCACCGCGCAGGACGTGGCCAACACCATCCAGAAGCTCTTTGAAGCCAAGGCCGGCGCGGGCGGCCGCACGGGCCAGCGCCCCGGCAACTTCACGCAGGGCCAGCCCGGCCAGCCCCCGCCGGGCTCGGAGGGCGTGGCCGGCTCGGAGACGGGCGGCGCCGTCACGCTGTCGCAGATCATCCCGGACGAGCGCACCAACAAGCTCATCGTCGTGGCCAGCCCCGCCGCCTTCGGCCGCATCGAGGACCTGGTGCGGGAGATCGACATCCCGTCCGGCAGCGGCAACAAGATCAACGTCTACCCGCTGGAGAACGCCAACTCGGAGGAGCTGGCCAGCACGCTCCAGTCGCTCGCGCAGGGCACCGCCAACCGCCCCCAGCGCGGCCCCGTCCCGGTCCAGCCGCAGGGCCTGCCGCGCGCGCCCGCCCAGGCCGCGGAGCTGTTCAGCGGCGAGGTGAAGATCTCCGCGGACAAGGGCACCAACTCGCTGGTCATCGTCGCCAGCCAGGCGGACTACAAGAACATCGTCCAGATCATCCAGCAGTTGGATCAGCCGCGCCGCCAGGTGTTCGTGGAGGCGGTGATCATGGAAGTGAACCTGGACCGCAACAGCGAGTTCGGCATCAACTTCCACCAGGGCTTCAGCCTCAAGACGGATGACGGCGCCATCCCCGGCATCCTGGGCACCAACTACTCCGGCGGCTCCATCCCGCCGTCCTTCTCCCTGGCGAACCTGGCCAGCATGGGCGGCTTCCTCGCCGGCATCCAGGGCCCCGTCCTGCCGGAGCTCAAGAACCTGGGCATCGACATCCCGGCCTTCGGCGTGGTGCTCAACGCCATGCAGCAGTCGTCCGACGTGAACGTGCTGTCCACGCCGCACCTGCTCACCAGCGACAACGAGGAGGCCGAAATCACGGTGGGCCAGAACGTGCCCTTCCAGTCCGGCTTCACCCCGTCCGCGCTGAGCGCGTCGCTGGGCGGCACCGGCACCACCGGCGGCGTCAACCCGTCGCTGCTGGGTTCGCTGGGCGGCCTGGGGTCGCTGTACGCGCCCATCACCCGCCAGAACGTGGAGCTCAAGCTCACCGTCAAGCCGCAGATCAACGAGAGCGACTACATCCGCCTGGTCATCACCGAGCAGACGGAGGAGATCGCCTCCTCGGACCCCGTCCTGGGCCCCACCACGTCCAAGCGCAGCGCGAAGACGACCGTCATCGCCAAGGACATGGAGACGGTGGTGATTGGCGGCATCATGCAGGACCGCACGCTGGAGTCCGTCTCCAAGGTGCCGGTGCTGGGTGACATCCCGCTTTTGGGCCACCTGTTCCGCGACACCACGCGCCGCAAGACGAAGACGAACCTGCTGCTCTTCCTCACGCCCTACATCATCCGGGGCCAGGAGGACTTCCGCCGCATCTTCGAGCGCAAGATGAAGGAGCGGCAGCAGTTCGTGGAGCAGTTCTACGGCCAGGTCCCCGGCTACGACGTCGCGGTGGACTTCAGCCGCAAGCCCGGCCCCCTGTCGCGCATGAACCAGTCCGTCATCAAGGAAGAGCAGCGGGTGGAGAACGGCGGCAGCGGCACGCCCAACGAGCGGGTCATCCGCCCGAACGGCGCCCCCGCTCCCGGCGGCTCACCCTCCCCGTCTCCCGCGCGGCCGGGCGGGGGAGCGCCTGCTCCGCAGGAAGGCGCCGCGCCCTCCCCCGAGGGCGACCAGGCGCCGCGAAATTTCGAGGCGCCTCCGGAGGGTTCGGAGAGATCAGTCCCCGCGCCGCAGCCTGAAGTCGTCGCGCCCGCACCGGATGCGGACGCGGAGCGGCTGCGCATCCAGCCGGGAGACGGGGAGTAACCGCCATGGACCTGACCGCCGACACCACCACCTCCCAAGGCTCCACCGCGACGCCCGACGTGTCCGGCGGCCGCAACGACGCCACCCAGGTCGTGGGCCACGGGCTCGCGTACCTCTGTGGCCGGCCCATCGGGGAGATCCTCCGCGCGCTCGTGCCCGGCCTCACGCCGGAGAAGGTCCAGGAGGCGCTCGCCGCCCAGCAGGAGAAGGGCGGGCGGCTGGGCGAGATCCTGGTGGGCATGAAGGCGATCAGCGAGGAGGACGTCGCTCGCGCGCTGGGCCACCAACTGGACCTGCCCTACCTCCAGCGCATCTTCGTGGAGGAGGTGGACGCGGAGCTGGTCAAGCGCATCCCCATCAACTTCGCCCGCCAGACGCAGCTCCTGCCGCTCTCCCTGGAGGGCGACGAGGTGGTGCTCGCGGTGGCGGATCCGCTGGACACCACCGCGCTGGACCACGCGCGCCTGCTGCTGGGCCAGGGCATCCAGCCGCGCATCGCGCTCGCCTCCACCATCGTGGACGCCATCAACAGCGTGTACGACCGCTCCGTCAACGAGGCCGAGGCGCTCGTGGACGAGATGGAGACCACGGAGGACCTGGACTCGCTGGCCCATGAGCTGGAGGAGCCCAAGGACCTGCTGGACGCGGACGACGAAGCGCCCGTCATCCGGCTGGTGAACTCCGTGCTCTTCCGCGCCGCCAAGGAGCGCGCGAGCGACATCCACATCGAGCCCATGGAGCGCGAGCTCCTGGTGCGCTTCCGCATCGACGGCGTGCTCCAGGAGGTCATCAAGCCGCCCAAGCGCTACCAGAACTCCATCATCGCGCGCGTGAAGGTGATGGGGCAGCTCAACATCGCGGAGAAGCGCCTGCCGCAGGACGGCCGCATCCGCATCAAGCTCGCGGGCCGCGACATCGACATCCGCCTGTCCACCACGCCCACGTCCTTCGGCGAGCGCATCGTCATGCGTCTGCTCGACAAGACGGCGACGCTGCTGGACCTGGCGGAGATCGGCATGAGCCCGCAGGTGCTGGGCAACATGGAGTCCGTCATCAAGCGCTCCCACGGCATCGTCCTGGTGACGGGCCCCACGGGCTCCGGCAAGACGACGACGCTCTACGGCGCGCTCTCCAAGATCAACACGCCGGACCTGAACATCCTCACCGTCGAGGACCCGGTCGAGTACCAGCTCAAGGGCATTGGCCAGATGGCCATCGCCCCGAAGATCGGCCTCACCTTCGCGCAGGGCCTGCGCTCCTTCCTGCGCCAGGACCCCGACGTCATCATGGTCGGTGAGATCCGCGACAAGGAGACGGCGGAGATCGCCATCCAGGCGTCCCTCACGGGCCACCTGGTGCTCTCCACGGTGCACACCAACGACGCGGCCGGCGCCGTGACGCGACTGGTGGACATGGGCGTGCAGCCCTTCCTCGTGGCGTCGTCGCTCACCGGCATCCTCGCCCAGCGCCTCGTGCGCCGGGTGTGCCCGGACTGCCGCCAGCAGTACACGCCCACGGACGCGGAGCTGAAGGAGCTGGGCTACACGGTCGCGAGCTTCAAGGCGAAGTTCGGCACGGACCGCATCTACCGCGCGGTGGGCTGCCCGTCCTGCAACCGCAACGGCTACCGCGGCCGCTCCGGCATCTACGAGTTCCTCTTCGTGGACGACGACGTGCGCCAACTGGTGCTCAAGAACGTGGACGCGTCCACCATCAAGAAGTCCGCCCTGGCCAAGGGCATGACGACGCTCCTGGACGACGGCGTGCGGAAGATCGCCCTGGGCGAGACGACCATCGCCGAAGTGCTGAGCATCACGCAGGAGGACATCTAGGTCCGCCATGCCCGTCTTCGAATACAGAGGCCTTGATTCCCAGGGCAGGCAGAAGAAGGGCCTGCTGGAGGCGGACTCGCCCAAGACGCTGCGCTCCAAGCTGCGTCAGGACGGCATCTTCCTCACGGACGTGCTGGGTCAGGCGGAGGGCAGCCGCGCGGGCGTCTCCAAGGGCGCCAACGCGTCCCTGCTCGCGCGTGACGTGGACCTGCGCAAGCTGGGCCGCGGCCGCGTGTCCACGGAGGACGTCGCCATCCTCACCCGGCAGTTGGCCACGCTGCTGGGCGCGGGCGTCACCATCGTGGACTCGCTCAACGCGCTGGTGGACCAGGCGGAGAAGGAGCGCCTCAAGCGCGCCCTGTCCGACATCAAGCAGCGCGTGAACGAGGGCTCGTCCCTGGCGGACGCCTTCTCCCAGCACCCCAAAATCTTCCCCAGCATCTACATCAACATGGTGCGCGCGGGTGAGGCCTCCGGCGCGCTGGACCAGGTCCTCCTGCGCCTGGCGGACTTCACGGAGAACCAGGCCAAGCTGCAGCAGAAGATCATCGGCACGATGATCTACCCCATCATCATGCTGGCGGTGGGCGGCGGCATCCTGGTGCTGCTGATGGTGTTCGTCGTCCCGAAGGTGACGAAGATCTTCGAGACCATGAAGGCCACCCTGCCCCTCAACACGCGCATCCTCATCGCCGCGTCCAACCTCATGCAGGGGTGGTGGTTCATCATCATCCCGGCCTTCATCGCGGGCGTGGTGCTCTTCCTGCGCTGGACGAAGAGCCCCAAGGGCAAGCCCAAGTGGGACCGCTTCACGCTCAAGGCCCCCATCTTCGGCAGCCTGGTGCGCCTCCTGGCCATCTCCCGCTTCGCGCGCACGCTGGCCACGCTGCTCAAGAGCGGCGTGCCCATGCTGGCCGCGCTGGACATCGTCAAGGCGGTGATGACGAACTCGGTGCTGGCGGACGCGGTGGAGAACGCCCGCGAGTCCATCCGCGAAGGCGAGAGCATCGCCAACCCGCTCAAGCGCTCCGGCCAGTTCCCGCCGCTCGTCTACCACATGGTCGCCATCGGTGAGAAATCAGGGCAGTTGGAGGACATGCTCCTGTCGGTGGCGGACTCCTATGAGACGCAGGTGAACGTGCGCATCGGCGCGCTCACCAGCCTCCTGGAGCCCATGCTCATCGTGGTGATGGGCGTGATGATTGCATTCGTCGCGCTCTCCATCCTGATGCCGATTCTGCAGGTGAACACGGCCATCCATTAGGTGGAGGGAGCTCCCGCGATGAACGACACGCTCGACCGGTGGATCCAGCGCGCGACGCTGATGGGCCTCTTGGCCCTGGCCGCCACGCTGGCGACGGTGGGGGCCACCCTGTACGCCCACCGCGACCCGCCCGCCGCCTCCAGCGCGGGCACGGCCCCCTGACGAAACGCCCCTGACATCCCGACACACCCATGGCGCGGTGGCTTGCCAGAAAGTCACCCGAAAGCTGGTGAAGACATGCACACGACGAACGCCAAGAAGCAGCAGCGCCGCAAGAACCGCGGCATGACCCTCATCGAGATCATGGTGGTCATCACCATCCTCGGGCTCATCGCGGCGGCGGTGGGCGTGGCCGTCATCCCGAAGCTGGAAGAGGCCAAGCAGGACACGGCGCGCCTGGACATCCGCAACATCCAGAGCGCCATGAAGCTCTACTACACGAAGAAGGGCTCCTACCCGGACACCGCCACGGGCCTCAAGGCGCTGGTGGACACCAACAACCTGGAGCGCATGCCGCTGGACCCCTGGGGCCGCGAGTACGTCTACATGAACGAGGGCGGCAAGCCGGTCATCACCAGCTACGGCGCCGACGGCAACCCGGGCGGCGAGGGCTCCGACGCCGACATCTCCTCCAAGGACCAGAACGCCAAGCCGTAACGGGCGTTTTTCCCGAAGCAAAGCCGCGCCTCCCGCGTGTTGTCGTAGGAATGCCCGTGATGACTCCCGAGCACACTTCCTCCCCGACGTCCGCGCGTGAGGCGCGAGCCGCTTCCAGCGGACAGGCCCGCGCCCGCTCTCCCCGGCTGGGCCGCCTGCTGCTGCTGGGCGTCTTCGGTGTCGCCACCCTGCTCGCGTTCGCGCTGGTGTGGGCCACCGAGGACAGCAGCCTCACCCCGCCCCAGCGCCAGGCGCGCGAGCAGATCCGCCGCCTGGAGGGCTACTTCAAGGCCCACCACCGGCTGATGGGCTTCTTCCCCTCGCAGGAGCAGGGCTTCGCGCCGCTCATCGAGTCGAAGGTGCTGGACTCGACGCCGCTCGACCCGTGGGGCCACCCGTACGTCTACCGCATGGAGGGCAAGACGGGCGCCGTGCTGTCCCTGGGCTCGGACGGCAAGCCCGGCGGCACCGGCGACGCCGCGGACATCTTCTCCGGCGGCATCGTGGCACAGGAGGTGCAGCCTTGAAGCCGGCCATGGCCCCTCGTCCCGCCCGCCGCCGTCGCGCCCCGCGCGGCCTCACGCTGATTGAAATCTCCATCGCGCTGGCCATCGCCGCGGTGATGTTCGCCGCGGTGACCATCGGCATCGGCGCCATCACCGGCGCGAAGGCGAAGGGCAGCGCCACGGAGCTCGCGGGCGTCATCCGCTCGCTCTACGACTCGGCGGCGCTCAGCGGCCGGACGTGCCGGCTGGTGTTCGAAATCCCGGACCCGAAGCGGGAGGAGGCCACGCGCTACCACGCCGAGTGCGCCGCGGGCGGCGTCACCACCTCGCGCGACCGGGACGCGGCGCTCCGCGACGAGGCGCGCGACCGCGAGCGCGCCCGGAAGAGCGGCAACAGCGGCGGGGACACGCGCAAGAACTACACGCGCTCGGAGGGCTCGCAGCCGTCCGCGCAGGAGCTGATGGACGAGGAGAAGAACCGCATCGAGTCCCAGTCCACCTTCTCCTCCTACACCGCCGAGGAGATCTCGCCCAAGGAGCTGCCGGCGGGCGTGGCGGTGTCGGTGTGGACGCGGCAGCAGCGCGAGCCGGTGGAGAGCGGCGTGGCCTATCTCTACTTCTTCCCGCAGGGCTACACGGAGAAGGCCATGGTCTTCCTGCGCCAGGGTGACAACGCCTGGACGCTGGACGTGTCACCCCTGACGGGCAAGGTGTTCATCGCATCCGAGGCCCTGGAGGTGCCCCGCTCATGAGGACTGCAACGCACGGGCGCGGGGGCTTCACCCTGCTGGAGACGATGGTGGCCCTGGCCATCCTCAGCGTCGCGCTGATGGCCATCTTCGACCTCAACTCCGGCGCGGTGGCCAACCACGTCTACACCAAGCGGCTCACCGTGGCGGCGCTCCTGTCCCGCTCGAAGATGACGGACCTGGAGCAGAAGCTCTACGACGACGGCTTCGAGCAGGACGACGACGAGCAGTCCGGCGACTTCTCCGACGAGGGCTGGCCCCAGTTCAAGTGGCGCGCGCGCATCATCGCGCCCAAGACGGACGGCGTGACGCCGGATCAGCTCATCGGCGCCATCTTCAACCTGCCCATGGGCGGCGGCGACTCCGGCGACCCCATGGGCGGCCTGGCCAGCCTCTTCGGCGGCGGCGGCGGCGACGGCAAGGGCGGCACGCCTCCCGGCGGCACCACCACGGCCAGCCCCATGGGCGCGTCCGCCATGAGCATGGCGCAGCCCATGTTCACGCAGATGGTGGACCAGCTCACCAAGTCCGTCCGCGAGGTGCACCTCACCGTGTACTGGAAGGAGGGCACCCAGGTGGAGAGCGTGGACGTGGTGACGCACGTGGTGTCCCTGGGGCCCGGCGGCGACCGCAACGGCGGCTTCACGCCCAACGCGGGCAGAACGGCGGGCGCGGAGAACCAGTGGGTGAACCCGCGCACGGGCCAACTGGTGGACAACCCCATCCCCGGCCCCAACGGCCAGATGCTGGACCCGAACACGCGCGAGCCGCTGGTCAACCGGGCGGCCCAGCTCGAGCAGCTCAACAGGAACATGGGCGGCCAGCAGGGCGGCACCGGCAACACCGGCATCAACCCGCGCTCGCCGGGCGGCATCTTCGGCGGCCGGGGGAGCCTGCCGAACCTGCCCACCCTGCCTCGCGGAGGGAGCATCCGATGAAGCGGCGCATGCGGGGCTTCACCCTCATGGAGGTCATGGTCGCGGTGGGCATCACCGCCCTCATGGGCACCGTCGTGGCCCTGGCCTTCCAGACGGGCATCAACGCCAAGGAGGTCGTGGAGGGCGAGGCGGAGCGCTACCGCATGGTGCGCGTGTCGCTCAACCGCATGGCGCGGGAGGTCGGCTCCGCGTTCGTGAGCGACCGCTATGACCTGCGCCGCTTCCGCGACCAGAACGACCGGCCCACCAACTTCATTGGCGAGCGCGACAAGCTGACCTTCACGACGTTCGCGCACCAGCGCCTGTACACGGACGTGAAGGAGTCCGACCAGGCGGTGGTGGAGTACTTCGTGGAGAACTCCTCCGAGCGCGGCGCCCGGCAGCGGCAGGACCTGAAGCGGCGGGTGAACCCCAACGTGGGGGACCGCATGGACCGGGGCGGCACCACGGACGTCCTCTTCGAGGGCGTCAAGGGCGTGGAGTTCGCCTACTGGGACTCCGACAAGAAGGAGTGGGACGACGAGTGGGACACGCGGCGCACGGAGAAGAAGGACCTGCTCCCCACGCGCGTGCGCATCACCGTCATCGCCCTGGATGAGGCGGGCAAGGAGGCGCGCTACACCACGCAGGCGCGCATCCTGCTCAACACCACCCTGCCGAGGTTCAACTGATGGCCTTCCCCTACTTCCAGCAGGCGTCCCGCCGGCGCGGCAAGGCGCGGACGGCCGCCCCCCAGGCCCCGGCGCCGCGGCGCTCCCCGGCGGAGCGAAAGCACCGGCGCTCGCGCGGCGTGGCGCTCATCATCGCGCTCGTGTCCATCACGCTGCTCACGGTGGTGGCCACGGAGTTCGCCTACAACAGCCGCGTGGACCTGCAGCTCGCCGCCAACCAGCGCGACGAAGTGCGCGCCTACTACATGGCCCGCTCCGGCCTGTCGCTGGGGCGGCTGCTGCTGCGCTTCCAGAAGCAGGTGGACCAGACGCCCATCCCCAACCCCGCGAGCATCCTGGGCGCGCTGGGCGGGCTCGCGGGCGGCGGCACCCCCGGCGCAGGCGGCGCGAACGCGTTCCAGCCGCAGTCGCTCAACCTCCAGCTCTGGAAGCTGGCGCGGGTGGACTGCCACATGCTCAAGGGCCTGGTGAAGAGCGACGGCGCGCAGGGCGAGGACGGCCGCCCCGTGGAGACGGAGCCCACGCAGGTGGACCCCAACTTCAAGTTCGAGGGCGAGGACGGGGAGAACGCGGGCGCGGCCACGCAGATGGCGGCGCAGATGCAGCGCCGCTCCTTCGGCGGCTTCGAGGGCTGCTTCCTCGCGACCATCAGCGACGAGGAGGAGAAGCTCAACGTCATGCGCCTGAACACCGGCGGCGCGGAGTCCCAGGCGACCGCCGCGCGCATGCTGGACATGTTCGCGGACAAGCGCTTCGAGTTCCTCTGGCAGCAGGACGACGCCAACAAGGTGCGCTCCACGCCCCGGGACACCATCCTCGCGCTGAAGGACTGGTCGGACGAGGACACCACCCAGTCCACCCTCAACGAGAAGGACCCCACGAACCCCTTCGTCTCGGGCTTCGCGGACGAGGGTTCGCCGTACAGCCGCTACGAACCGCGCTATGACGTCAAGAACGCGCGCTTCGACAGCCTGGACGAGTTGTACCGGGTGCATGGCGTCAACGACCGCTTCATGGCGGCCTTCCGAGACCGGCTCACGGTGTACCCGGACATCAACTCCAAGCCGAACGTCAACACCGACGACCCCATCATGCTGGGGCTGGCCATCATGTCCGCCGCGGACCCCAACCGCCCGGACCCGCGCCTGACGGACCCCGTGTTCCTCAACGAGCTCATCAGCCGCATCCGCGCCGCGCGCATGTTCAACTTCTTCGGCATGTCGGTGGCGGACTTCGTGGGCGTGGTGGAGCAGGCCGGCATCGCGGTCAATCCGCTCATCAAGGGCAACGTCCAGCAGAACCGCTACCTGGGCGACAAGAGCAAGACATTCACCATCAAGTCCGTGGGAGAGGCGGGCAGCGTCCAGAAGACGCTCACCGCCGTCATCCGCCTGGACGACGGGCTGGGCAAGCTCGTGTATTACAGAGAGGAATAGCATGGCCCGCATTCTTGGCCTGGACCTGGGCAGCCACTCCGTGAAGGGGGTGGTGCTCACCTCCGGGACGAAAAGCAACACCACCCAGGCCTACGCGGAGGTGCGCCGCGCGCAGGAAGGCGAGCGCGCGGACACGCTGCGCGCCGCGGTGGAGGAGCTGCTCGGGAAGATGCCGCAGGGGCACGTGGACCAGGTCGTCATCGCCCTGCCCGGCCCGTCCCTCACCACGCACGCGGTGAGCCTGCCCTTCTCCGACAGCAAGCGCGTGGAGGCGACGCTGCCCTTCGAGGTGGGCAGCCAGCTCCCGTTCGACATCTCGGAGGTCGTCTACGACTACCAGGTGGTCGGCCAGAAGGACACCGGCGGCAAGGAGAAGGCCGCGGACCTGCTGGTGGGCGTGGTGAAGAAGGAGGAGCTCCAGTCGCTGCTCGCGCTGCTGGGCGGCCTCCAGGTGGATCCGCGCGTCATCACCCACCCGGCGCTCGCGTACCAGAACCTCTTCACCCAGCTTCCCGGCCTCTTCGAGGGCGTGGGTGACGGCGGCCCCGTGGCGGTGGTGGACATCGGCCATGAGCGCACGGCGGTGGCCATTGGCCAGCCGGGCAAGGGCGTGGAGTTCGCGCGCACCTTCGCGGGCGGCGGGCGCGACCTGACGCGCGCCCTGGCCACGGAGTTCCAGACGACGCTTCCGGAGGCCCACGCGTGGAAGGAGGCGCATGGCGCCATGGCCAGCGCGGCGCAGGGGCCGGACGCCGAGCGCGCCGCGAACGCCTTCGTGCGCGGCCTGCAGCCGGTGCTGCGCGAGCTGCGCCCGTCCTTCAAGTCCTTCGCCGCGCGCGCCCGCCGGCAGGTCTCCGCGGTGGTGCTGTGCGGCGGCACCGCGCGGATGCCGGGCCTGGCCGAGCAGTTGTCCAAGGACCTGAACCTGCCGGTGCGCGTGCTGGCGCTCCCGGTGGACGCGACGGAGAAGATCGGCCCCCGGGAGACGCCGTCCGCGGCGCAGGCGTACGCGCTGGCCATGCGCGGCAACGCGGCCGGGGCCAGGGCGCCGCGCTTCAACCTGCGCCGGGGTGAGTTCGCCTTCAAGGGCGGCTACGACTACGTGAAGGACCGGCTGGGGCTCCTGGCCTCCTTCGCGGTGACGCTCCTGCTGCTGCTCATCGCCTTCGGCGTCGTGCGCAACACCGTCCTGTCGCGGCGCGAGGCGGAGGTGGACGCGGTGCTCTGCAAGACGACCCAGCGCATCCTGGGCACCTGCGAGACGAACTACGACCGCGCGCTGAACATGCTCAAGGGCGTGGAGAGCCCCGCCGCGGCGCTGCCCACGATGTCCGCGGTGAACCTGCTGGCGGAGGTCACCCAGCGCGTGCCTCCGGAGGTGCCGGTGAAGTTCGACCGCATCCAGGTGGACCTGGACCGCATCATGCTCCAGGGAGAGACGGACAGCTCCAAGCAGATCGACACGCTCTCCGCCGCCTTGAAGGGCCACCGCTGCTTCAAGGACGTGAAGGAGGGCAAGGTGGAGAAGACACGCGACGGGCAGAAGGTGACCTTCCGCCTGGACGTGCAGGTGCAGTGCCCCGGCGAGCCGCCGGCGGGAGAGACGTGACATGGGAAAGCTCAAGGAACTCTTCGCGCCCCTCCAGACCTGGTTCGAGCGGCTCTCCGACCGCGAGCGCAAGCTCGTGGCGCTGGCCGGCTCCGCGGTGCTGGTGTTCGTGCTCTTCGTGACGCTCTTCAGCTTCGCCAACAGCGCGCAGGGCTACCGCCGGCGCACGCAGGACAAGCTGGCGAAGCTGCAGGAGGTGCAGGCGCTGGCCATCAGCTACGGCCAGGCGCAGGCGGAGCGGCAGAACGTGGAGCAGCAGCTCACCCAGAGCAACGTGCGGCTGATCACCTACATTGAAGACAAGGCCACCGCCGCGGGCCTCACCGTCCCCAACATGACGCCCAAGGGGGACGTGGGCGTGGGGGACGGGAAGATCATCGAAAGCTCCGTGGAGCTGACCTTCACGGACGTGGACCTGCGCAAGCTGACGGACTTCCTGCGCACGGTGGAGACGGGCCCGGGCATCGTGAAGGTGAAGTACCTGCGCGTGGAGCCCCGGCCCGCCACGGACACCCTGACGGCGTGGACGACCGTCGCCACCTACCGGATGAAGCAATAGCCCATGGCCACTGAAACCAAGACCGCCCGCTGGAAGCTCGTCCTGGGCTACACCGCCTTCGCGGTGGTGGCGTTCATCCTCTGCCTGCTGCTGACGTTCCCCTACGACGCGGTCCGCTCGCGGCTGGTGACGGAGGCCGCGGCCCACGGGCTGGCGGTGCGCATGGACAGCCTGCGCCCCGGCCTGTCCGGCGTCACCGCCACCCACGTGCGGCTGAGCAAGCCGCCCACGCCGCTGGGCGCGGAGTCCGTCGCGGCGCTCGCCCGGGGCGAGTCCGGCGGGCTGGGCAAGGACGAGCTGGGCGAGGCGCTCATCTTCGACAGCGTGGCCCTGCGCCCGTCCCTCTTCCCGCCCGGCCTGGTGATGAAGCTGAAGGGCATGGGCGGCACGGTGGACATCCACGTGGGCGGCCTGAGCGGCACGTCGCTGAACGTGGACGTGGACGGCGTGCAGGCCGGCGGCGGCAACCTGCCGGCGTACACCGGCGTGGACATGGAGGGCACCCTCAACGCGAAGCTCGCGCTCACGGCGCCGGGGACGATGATTCGCGGCCAGCCGGTGGACTGGTCCCAGGCGTCCGGCACGGTGGCGCTGGACACCCAGGGGCTCACCATCAAGGGCGGCAAGGCGGCCATCCCCATGGGCGGCGGCCCCGCCATGCCCATGGAGCTGCCGCGCGTGGCGCTGGGCGAGCTGAAGGGCGACCTCCAGTTCGACAAGGGCCTGGGCACGGTGCGCGACCTGAACCTCAAGAGCGAGGACCTGGAGGGCTCCGGCACCGGCACGCTGAAGCTGGGCCGCCGGCTGGAGTACAGCGAGCTGGGGCTGGACGTGCGGCTGAAGTTCGAGCAGGCCTTCCAGCAGCGGCTGGGGCCCCTGGCGCTCGCGGTGAACATGCTGCCGCAGGACCGGGACAACCCCGGTTGGCGCGGCGGCCGGCTCACCGGCATGGTGAGCAGCCCCCGCTTCGGACCCAAGCGGTAGGCCCCCGGTTGATGCCCGCGCACGCGCCGTGTAAAGCGCTGCGCGCGGCCCCGGGGTGTCCGGGCTTGGGAGAGAGTTCGTAATGCCGGAGCTGGTGTTCTTCCGTCGAGGCGAGGAAGTGCTGCGGGTGGCGGTGGACCGGGCGCGGGTGGTGCTCGGCCGGGGCGACTCCAGCGACGTGGCCATCCCGGATCCGGAGGTGAGCCGCCAGCAGGTGGCCCTCCTGTGGGACGGACAGAAGTGCCGCGTGGAGGACCTGTCCGGCAAGGGCACGAAGGTCGCGGGCGCGGTGGTGGAGCGCGCGGACCTGCCGGACGGCGCGGACCTGGAGCTGGGCCAGTGGCGCGCGGTGTTCCGCCAGCACGGCGCCAGCGACGACGCGGACGCGGCCACGGAGGCCGGCAGCGCCACCGCCGTGCAGGGCCGCGACCCGCAGCGTTGGCAGCCCGCGCAGTTGCGCGTGAAGCAGGCCAGCACGGAGGCCGTGCACCGGCTCACCGGCGACAGCTTCACGGTGGGCAAGGACGCGGGCAACGACCTGGTGCTCCAGGATCGGTTCATCTCCGGCCGGCACCTGAAGGTCACGCGCAAGGACGGCGTCTTCCACGTCGTGGACCTGCGCTCCACCAACGGCACGTGGCTGGGCCCGGTGCGCCTCTTCGAGGCGGAGGTGACGCTGCCCACCACGCTGCGCGTGGGCGAGGCGGAGCTCATCCTGGAGGCCGTGCCCGCGGCGAAGAAGGAAGCGCAGTCCTTCCACGGCATCCTCGGCGGCGACCCGTCCGTGCGGCAGCTCACGGACCTCATCCAGCGCGTGGCGCCGTCCACCGCGGCCGTCACCATCCTGGGCGAGTCCGGCACGGGCAAGGAGCTGGTGGCGAACGCGCTGCACGCGTGCTCCCCGCGCGCGAACCGGCCGCTCATCCCGGTCAACTGCGCCGCCATCTCCAAGGAGCTGATTGAGAGCGAGCTCTTCGGCCACGAGAAGGGCGCGTTCACCGGCTCCGTGGGCGCGCGCAAGGGCGCCTTCGAGGAGGCGGACGGCGGCACGCTGTTCCTGGACGAGATTGGCGAGCTGCCCCTGGACCTCCAGGCGAAGCTGCTGCGCGCGCTGGAGAGCGGCGAAATCAAGCGCGTGGGCGCCAGCCGCCCGCTGCACGTGGACGTGCGCGTGGTGGCGGCCACGAACCGCGACCTGCTGGCGGCGGCGCGTGAGGGCCGCTTCCGCGAGGACCTATACTACCGCCTGTGCGTGGTGCCCCTGCACCTGCCGCCTTTGCGCAACCGCCGGGGGGACGTGGTGGCGCTGTCGGAGCACTTCGTGCGCGCGTTCGCCCCGCGCGGGCAGACGGTGCGCTTCACGCCGGCCGCGCTGGACAGGCTCCAGCAGCACGCCTGGCCGGGCAACATCCGCGAGCTGCGCAACGTGGTGCACCGCGCGCTGCTTTTGCGCAAGGGCCCGTCCATCGACGCGAGCGACCTGTCCTTCGACCAGGAGGTCAACCGCGAGACGGGCATCACCGTGCCGGAGCTGCCGCCGGGCATGACGCTGGAGCAGATGCTGGAGAAGCTGGAGCGGCAGATCATCGAAACCGCGCTGCGCCGCTTCAACAACAACCGCGAGCGCGTGGCGCGGGAGCTGGGCCTCGCGCGCTCCACCCTCTTCAAGCGCCTGAAGGACTGGGGCCTGACGAAGCAGGACGAGCAGGAGTGACTCCGGAGGCGCCCGCGCCCTACCCGGGGTCTCCCGGGTGGGCGAGGTCGCCCCAGGCGGAGTGCGGTGCCGGGTGCGCCCGCGTGCGCATGTACCAGGGCACGCTGACCACCACCAGGCGCCGCTCGCCGGACAGCAGCAGCGCGCTGCGCAGCAGCTCCGAGCGGTGGCCGTAGAACATGGCCCGGTACCAGCGCCGCTCCAGCAACTCCGGCAGCACGATGGCCACGGTGCCGCCCGGCACCTCCGCGAGCAGCGCGTCCAGGTAGTCCATCAGGGGCCACACCAGCGCGCGGTACGGCGATCCCACGTGCACGAGCGGCGGAGGCCTCCTCCCCGCCTCCTGGAGCGGCGCCTGGACGAAGTGCTGCCATTGCGAGTCCAGCGCCGCCTCGTCGGTGTCGCCGCTGCAGATGTGCACCGCCCTCACGTCGTCGCTCAGCGTCAGCGCGAAGCGCAGCGCCGTCTCCGACGCGTGGGACCAGCGGTCCACGGGCACCACGGCGACCATCGGCGACGCGGGCGTCAGGAGCACGGGCCGCTTCAGCTCCGTCACCTGCCGCGTGCGCGTGTACGCGGCGTGGACGCGCGACAGCAGCAGCAGCCCCACGGGCACGATGACGAACGCGGCCCAGCCGCCGTGCGCGAACTTGGACACGCCCACGATGCACAGCGTGAGCGCCGTCATCGCCGCGCCCGCGCCGTTGAGGGCCCGGCGCCACCGCCAGCCGTCCTGCTCCCGGTGGCGCCCCCAGTGCACCACCATGCCCGCCTGGGACAGGGTGAAGGCCATCAGCGCGCCAATGGCGAACAGGGGAATCAGCCGGTCCGTGATGCCCCCGCACGCGATGAGCAGCACGGCCGCCAGCGCGGACAGGGTGAGGATGCCGCGCGACAGGGCGAGCCTGCGGCCCCGGTGGGCGAAGCCCGGCGGCAGGTAGCGCTCGCGCGCCAGCACCTGGCAGACGAGCGGGAAGCCCGCGTAGCTGGTGTTCGCGGACAGCGCGAGCACGCAGAGGATGGCGGCCATGGCCACGTAGTAGAAGACGCCGCGCCCCATCACCGCCGCGATGAGCTGCGAGAGCACCGTCTGGTAGTGGGCGCCGCCGGGGACGGTGGCGCCCACGCCGTACGCCCGGCACAACAGCGCGATGCCCAGCAGCATCGTCACCAGGACGCCCACGATGATGCCCAGCGTGACGCGCGCGCGGCGGACGTCGGGGTCGCGGAAGATGGGCACCGCGTTGCTGATGGCCTCCACGCCCGTCATCGCCGTGCACCCGCTGGCGAAGGCGCGAATCACCAGCCACGCGCCCACGGACGCGGTGGGCACCGCCAGCGGTGGCGGCGGCTGGACGGGCGTCGCATCCCCCGTGGACAGCTTGAAGAGGCCCACGGCCAGCACCACGCCCAGGGACGCGATGAAGAACCACGTGGGCACGACGAACACGGCGCCCGCCTCGCTGACGCCGCGCAGGTTCACCAGGGTGAGCAGCGCCAGCAGGCCCAGGGTGATGTGCAGCGTGTGCGGCCGCAGGGCAGGGACCGCGGACACCAGCGCGCCCGTGCCGGCGGAGATGCCCACCGCCACGTTGAGCAGGTAGTCCAGCATCAGCGCCGTCGCCGCGAGCAGCCCCGCGCCCCGCCCCAGGTTCTGCTTCGCCACGGAGTAGGCGCCGCCGCCGCTGGGGTACGCGGCGATGGTCTGCGCGTACGAGCCCGCGACGAGCATCAAGAGCCCGACGATGGCGGCGGTGATGGGGAGGAGCAGCCACACCCCCGCGGCCCCCAGCGGGCGCAGCACGGTGAGCGCGGCCTCCGGGCCGTACGCGGCGGAGGACAGCGCGTCCAGCCCCAGGAGCGCCACGCCGGTGAGGACGCCCGTCTTCTCCTGCATCGCCTGGGCGCTGGTGAGCGGGCGCCCCAGGAGCACGTCCATGACGCCGTTGCCTTCGCGGCGCCGGGGCATGAACGGCCTCCTGCGTCCGTACTCGGCCCACTGAGCCATGGCGGCGTCCCCCTGGCACGGAAGGTGCGCACCGGCTGTCCGGGCGAGAACACGGCCCTGGAGTCGCATGCCCTCCAGGGCCATAGACCCTTTCGCTCGCCCGTTCGTTTCACGGGAAGACACAGGAGACCGTCCGCCATGGGCCCGCACGCCGCCGTCCTCCCCTTCCCCACCCTGGATGATTTGTACGCCCTGCACCGTCCCCGGGCGCTGGCCATCGCCCGGCGCATCGTGGGGGACACCGACGACGCGGAGGACGTGGTGCAGGACGTCTTCCTGCGCCTGTCGCGGCAGCCACCGGGGCTGGATGGGCGCGCGACGTGGACGACCTGGCTGCACCGGGTGATGGTCAACAGCAGCATCAACTGGCTGCGCGCGCGCAGGCGCCGGGAGCGGCTGTCGCACGCGCCCCAGGAGACCGTGTCGCCGGAGGCCCACGCCATGGGCACGCAGATGCAGCGGCAATTCCACGAGGCGCTGGAGGAGGTGAACCCCCAGCAGCGGCAGGTGCTCTACCTGCGCGAGGTGCGCGGCCTGGGCTCCGCTGAAATCGCCCGGCTGCTGCGCATCCCGGAGGGCACCGTGAAGAGCGCCCTGCACCGCGGCCGCCAGCGCGCCCTCACCGTGATGGAGGAGCGCGGCCAGCGGCCCTGAGGGGCGAAGGCGCTACTCGTCGCCCTTGCTGCCCACGAACTGGTCGCCCTTCTCCTTGAAGAGGAGGTTGAAGCTGGTGAGCGAGCCGTAGACGCGGGTGATGTAGCCCTGCATCTCCGCCTTCTCCGCGTCCGTGAGCTTGGGGTGCGCGTTGAGCTTCTGCTCCAGCACGCGGATGCGGTCGCGCACCATCGTGACCTTGTGGAACAGGTTGTCGATGGGCATGTCCTTCGCCTGCAGCTCCGGGTTGCCCGGCACCAGCCGCACCGTGCCGCCCTCCCACTTGCCCGCGAGCGGCGGATCACTGAGGCCCGCCGCCTCCCGGAAGATGTCCATCAGCTCTTCGCGCGTCATGTTCAGCCCTTCCAGGTCCACCACTTCGTGCGGATCCGCGCGGTGGCGCACCACCACGGGCGCCACGCTGCGCGGGGCGCGGGTCCGCGTGCTCGAAACCACGGGCGCCGGGGCCGCGGAGCCCCGGGGCGCGTACTTGTCACAGATGGGCGCGGAGGGAGGGAACATGCCGCGCGAGCCCTGCAGGCGGCACGGCCCCACCCACCCACGGTGATCCACGGAGTGCGGGCTCCAGAGCTTGCAGTTGCCACACACCCGCTCATCCGGCCGGAAGGTGGGCAGCGCTGGAGTCCCGTCCCCCGCGTCCGACATTTCAGCGCGCCTCCCTGGCCACCGGCTTGCCCTTGCGGATGTTGAGCTCGCGCAGGAGCGCGTCCGCGTCCTCGACCTGGTCGAGCTGCCACAGCAGGTAGCGCACGTCCACGTTGACGTTCCGGGCCACGTCCGGATTGTAGCCGAAGTCGTTCGCGACGTTCTCCCACACGCGGTCGAAGTTCACGCCGACGAGCTGCCCCTTGCCGTTCACCGTGGGGCTGCCGGAGTTGCCGCCCGTGGTGTCCGCGTCCGCCAGGAAGTCCACCGGCACGTCCTTCAGCCGGGGGTCCACCCACCGGCCGAACTTCTTCGCCGCCGCGGCCGCGCGCACCTTCTCCGGCGCGTTGAAGGGCTCCTCGCCGGTGTGCTTCTGCAGCATCCCCGTCAGCGTCGTCTGCGGCAGGTACTGCACGCCGTCGCGCGGCGTGTAGCCCTGCACCTTGGCGAACGACACGCGCAGCGTGCTGTTGGCGTCCGGAGCAATCGGCTTGCCCGCCTGCGCCATCACCGCCTTGCGCCACGCCGGCCGCAGCCGGGAGGACGCGCCCAGGCGCTGCTCGCGCGTGTCATCCAGCGCGGACTGCTCCTTCGCCAGCTCCATGCCGAACGCCAGCAGCGGGTCGCGGCGCGCGACGAGCTGCCCCACGGACTCGTCCGCCATCTTCATGCGCTCCGCGAGCGTGAGCACCTTCGTGCCCGCGTAGAGCGAGTCGATCTTCGCCAGGACGTCCTTCTCCGCGTACGTCTTGCCGAAGACGGTGTCCACGGCCGCGATGCGCGCGTCCTGGGGGAGCGCCTGCGCGCGCTTCACGAACGCGTGCAGCAGCGCCTTGTCCGCGGCGAGGAAGAGGTTCTTCTGCTCGCGCTCCAGGCGGTCCTTGATGCGCGGCACCTCGCGGTCCATGTACTCCGGGCGGCGCTCCAGGTCCGGCTTCACGCGCTCCATGGCCAGCCGGGACACGGACGCGGCCAGCGCCGGCCCGCGCGCCAGGCGGCTGGACATGACCAGGAGGAACTCGCGCTCGAAGGTCTTGGAGGCGGTCTGCTGCTCCGCGAGCAGCGCCTCGCGGGCCTTGATGGCCTCCCCCCACTTCGCGGGGTCCTTCTGGGCCCAGGCGACGGTGGCGGCCTCCGCGTCGCGCTGCTTCTCCACGATGTGGCCGCGCTTCAGGCCCGCCAACTGGCCGCCCGCGTTCTTGTAGACGTTGTGCAGGCTCTTGAGCTGCGAGGCCACGGCGATCTTCCCGGCCGGGTCCTTCTCCCCTTCCGCCTCCAGGATGCGGATGGCCTCACCCATCACGTCGCGGATGCGCGGGTAGAAGCGCGCCTGGCGCTCCGCCATCTCGTCCGCGAGCAGCGTGCGGAAGGTGGAGCCCGGGTAGCCCAGCACCATCACGAAGTCGCCCGGCTTCACGCCCTCCGTGGACAGCGGGAAGAAGAACTCCGCCTTGTAGGGCACGTTCTTGTCGCTGAACGCCGCGGAGGCGCCGTCCGGCGCGGTGTACGCGCGGATGATGGCGAAGTCGCCGGTGTGGCGCGGCCACATCCAGTTGTCCTCTTCTCCGCCGTACTCACCCACGGCGCGCGGCGGCGCGTAGACGAGCCGCACGTCCTGCAGCTCCACGGCGTCCACCAGCGTGTAGTTCACGCCGCCGTCGAAGGTGGCCACCTGGCAGCGGGTGGCGGGGCGCTTCTCGCACTCGGCGACCAGCTCCTTCTGCTTGCGGTCGATGGCCTTGTAGCGCGCGAGGTCGTCCGCGCCCTGCGGCACGGCGGCGTTGACCTCCGCCGTCACGTCCTTGAAGCCGCGCGGCACCTGCACGCGCGAGCCCTTGCCCGGGAGCTCCTCCGCCTGGCTCTTCGCGAGGAAGCCGTCCGTGATGAGATCCTTCTGCGGGGAGCTGTGCTCCTGGATGATGGAGAAGGCACAGTGGTGGTTGGTGATGATGAGGCCGGAGGCGGAGATGAACGACCCGGAGCAGCCGCCGGTGTTCACCGTGCCCGCGAGCAGGCCCGTGCCCCGCTTGGGGTCCCACAGCTTGCTGGGCGGCAACTGGAGGCCCTGGGCCTTGAGCCAGGCGGGGCTCAGTTCCAGCACCTGCTGCGGGGTCCACTTCCCTTCCCCGGCGAAGGCCGGGGCTGCCACGAGCGAGAGGAGAAGGAGCGTCTTCTTCATGGTGCCCCCTCCCTACCCCGTCCGCCGCCCCGGCGCGACCGTTCCGGTGTCCGGGACGCGCGTTTTCGCGGAAGATGGAACGCGCTTGGATGTTCCGGTGTCCAGGCAGGAGGGGACCAGCGATGCGGACCGCGAGCGGGGCGACACTGGATTTCGGAAGGCTGGCGCTGCTCGTCCTCCTGATGGGGGCGTCCTGGTACTTCTGGTATTCGCCGGTGCTGTGGCCGGTGAAGGTGCTGGTGGTGATGATGCATGAGAGCGGGCACGCGCTCGCCACGCTGCTCGTGGGGGGCTCGGTGGACCGGGTCCACCTCCAGTTGAACGAAGGGGGGAGCTGCTTCTCCCGCCTGCCGCCGGGCGTCATCAACCGCGTCATCGTGTCGTCCGCGGGCTACCTGGGCAGCGCGGTGGCGGGCGCGGCGCTGATGCTGGCCACCTTCCGCTTCCGGCTGGGCCGCGCGGTGATGGGCGCCGCGTCCGTGTGGCTGGCGGTGATGGGCTTCTTCTACGCGGGGGACCTGTTCACCCTGGCCTTCTGCCTGGGCATGGCGCTGGCCATGGGGCTGGGCGCGCGCTTCCTGCCCACGGGGCTGGTGGACGCGCTCAACCTGTTCCTCGCGGCCTTCACCGCGCTCTACGTCGTCTTCGACCTGAGGGACGACCTGTGGAACAGCGCGGTGCGCGCCCAGAGCGACGCGGCCATCCTCGCCAGCGAGACGTGGGTGCCGTCCATCGTCTGGGCGGCGCTGTGGACGCTCCTGTCCCTGGCCCTGCTGGGGGTGTCCGCGTACTGGGCCATGCACGCGAAGCCGGGCGGCGGCGTGAAGATGCCGCCCATGGCCCGCGCGCGGCGGGTGTGAGAAGAAAACGAACCATGAACTGAATCCAATCTACCAACGCATCGAAACCCGCCAACAGCAAAAGCACACACAGCAATAGGACCAAAATGCCAAATGAATTCACTGCCGAATCTCTACCAGCAGCAATTCGCCTTCTCTTCCAGCTAAACAATTATGACGTAGAAGGACCAGTACAACTCAGAGGAGCGGAAGTCGATCTAGTCGCTAGGCCCAAATCCGACCCATTCGGCACGCCGATATACATCGAAGCAACTATCGAACATGTTGACAATGAAAAATACGGAAAGGATGCGGGGAAATTCGCCTTAATCCGCGAGATCGATCCTGGCGCACGGAGACTAATCGTCTCAGCCAGAAGTTTCTCGCTCCCGGTTAAAGAACGAGCCAAAGACAGCCGCATTGAAACACTCACATACGACGAACTGTTTGCCAAATTCGAAAGATTCGACCCATACATCAAAAACGTACTTTCAACTGGACCCTCCGCAAGACAGTTGCGCGACCTTGATGCCGTATACGAAGAGCCTTCATTCTTCGACAAGGTCGGAAACGAGCAGGCAACAAATTTCTTAAGTAAATGGCGTTCCACCACGGCTTTAGAAAAGAGATGGCTAGTCATCGTCGGCGAATACGGAACCGGCAAGACAGCCCTCACAAAAATCCTTCAATACCGATGGACTCAAGAATACCAAAAGAATCCATCGCTTCCAATTCCATTCAGAATTGAATTACGAGAGTTCACTCGCCAGTTTGACGCCCGGGGACTCCTCCATCACTTTCTTGATCACAATGGACTTGGGCACGTACCACTAGATTTTGTTTTCACTCTAATTCGAGCTGGGCGAATCGTACTACTGCTAGATGGCTATGATGAAATGGCCCAGTATATGCATGCCAGGGAACGACGCGTCTGCCTAGAAGCTTTGGCACAGTTGGCTTCCGATGGAGCCAAAGGCATTTTGACGAGCCGCCCCAACTATTTCTCTGAAGCTGAAGAACTACAGGTTTTTGAGATTCTCTACTCTTCACTAAATACCGGCTCCTTTTATCTAACAGGCATCGACAAGGACGTCGTAGCGCGGGAAAAAGAACTCGACCAACTGCTTCTGTCTCAATTCCTCGAAAGGTACGAGCGAACACTCAAAGACTTGTCTCCCGAACAAACCGAATCGCTCGTCAAGCGGGTTCTCAAGAACGACAACGAAGGAAGAGATGCCGTATTGAACCTGCTGGGACGCATCCAACGAAGTTCAGAGGACGCTGGCGCCATCTCACTATCTGGCAAGCCCGTAATCATTAGCTATCTTCTAGATGTTGTCGAATCACTCAAAGAGCATCCCCGCGGTGGCGGCGATGCCCCACTATCAGAGTGGGCAGTCTACAGACTAATCGTTGAACAACTCATGATGAGAGACTTCAGACGCTCCCATCACGTCCTGCCCGCCAAGCGCAGAAGTTTTTTGCGCAATCTAAGTGTGTGGCTCTCCAAAAGAGACAATCCCATCATAGGAGAGGAAGAATTCCAATCTCTCATCAGGAGAGAATTCAAAGCTGAATTGCGCTTGACGCAATCAGACCGCGAGGAGGAGGTTCAGAAATATTACACAGACCTTCGCAGCTCCGCCACGCTAACGAGATCCTCCGACCCAACCCGCACTGGGTTCAGATTCTCACACAACTCTCTTCGCGAGTTCCTACTTACCGAGTACCTACTCGACTGCCTTGAGAAGGACGAACTAGCCCCAGAGCAAGTTCCCGTTTCAGATCCAATGCGAGTTTTCACTGCCTCGCGTGACTCCAAGGACATCGAGCACCTTTTTTCAAAACTGACCGCGCGCTGGGCGCACCGTGAAAACCAACCCGGCATTGGCCAAATATTGTCACTACTATGGGATGGGGCGCTACGGCTCTTTGCGACATCGCCAGAGCCCGTTCGCGAGTGCCTTACATCTCTCGCTGGCGGCAATTTGCGCATGGACACAATAAGCGTTTCACGTCTCAAACTTTCCTCAGAAAACAGGCCATCTACGCTCAACGGCATAGACTTCTCAGCCAGCACCCTGTCGGATGTTGACTTCTCCTCCTGCGTAGCCGCCGGATCCAATTTCTCAAACGCCATTCTCGAAAACACCAACTTCTCCAATGCAAGCCTACTCGGAGCACGCTTTAACGACAGCCTCCTGATCGACGTGGATTTCACTGGGACAATTCTCGTCGGAGCCGACTTCCGCGGCGCCGACAAGAGCTCAACAATTCTTGTCGATCCTGTATCAACCACCCCGCGCAGACTGGAAGGACTTGCAAGCATTGGCTATTTAAACTTCGCTGGCGCCACCACTGACGAAGTACCATCCTATTATGTCTTCCAAAACCATCCAGGCTTCCCAATAATTGAAAAGATTTGTCGCAAGCTCACCGAAGGAGCTCGTCAGAAGCGAGGCCTTGAACAGCGTGGCGCTGCGCGCCAAAACCCCAAGTTCGCTAGCCAATTCATCAAATACCTCGAAAACACTGGCCTCGTTGAGCCCTCCAAGGGAAGAACAGAGCAGGTCGTAGCAACGGAACGAGGTCGCGATGTCTTTACATTGCTCTTCGAGCGGCGCGAGCTGTCTAACGAGCTGGCGAACTTCCTAAGAGACAATCGACTGGTTTGAGGACTCAAGACAACCAACAGAGTGCGACCGATCGAATTTTGTCAATCTCCGTGGCGCATTGATTGAGCAGCCCATAGACATCAAGATGGGCTGCCCTGTCATTTGGTGACCCCATCTACTGCCCTACTTGCGCGGGCGCATCCGGAAGGCCACGAAGGACGCCATGTCCGGGAAGCCGAAGTACGGGTTCTTCTGCCGGATGGCCTCCATCCGGTCCACCGGCACGTCCGCGTAGTCATGCCCGGGGTACAGCCGCGCGGTGTCCGGCACCTTCGCCAGCACCTGCGACAGCGAGCGGTACATGTCCTCCGGGTTGCCGCCCGGGAAGTCGCACCGGCCGCACCCGTTGATGAAGACGGTGTCCCCGGACACGAGCGCGTCCTCCGCCAGCAGGCAGTGCGACCCCGGCGTGTGCCCGGGCGTGTGCAGCGCGTGGAAGGTGCGCGCGCCCACCGTCACCGCGTCGCCCGCCTTCAGGAGCTTGAGCGCGTCCCCCCCCCGCTTGCGCAGGTCGCTGGAGAAGGCGACCTCCTCCGCCTGCGCGAACACCGGGACGTCATGGCGGGACAGCAGCTCCTCCAGGCCGTTGATGTGGTCGCCGTGGCAGTGCGACACGAACGCGCCCACCACGCGCTTGCCGTCCTGCGCCGCCGCCGCCTCGATGGCCGGCACGTCCCACGCCGGATCCACCACCACCACCTCCGGGCCGTCCTGGGGACCCACGAGGTAGACGAAGTTGTCCATCGGTCCGAGCTTGAGCTGACGTACGTACGGCGTGGGCATGGTTGTCCTCCAGACGGCCACTCTACGCCCCAGGCTTGCCGCGCCGGGGCCAGTTCCCTTTGAATGCCACTTTTTCGATGCCCCACGCCGTCAGGAGGTCTCCGTCCGTGAAGCGCCTGCCCACCCTGCTCGTCTGCTCGTTGCTGGCCAGCGCGACCGCCTCCGCCGCGGGGCGGAGCGCCTCCACGTTCCGCTACAAGCCGTCCGCGGACGATGAGCGCCCCGTCATCGTGGATGCCACCATCGGGCCCCAGGGCAGCGACTTCGCCATGCGCCTGAAGTTCAACAAGGACCCCTTCGGCGAGGAGTGCAAGCAGCGCTGCGCCAACGTCACCCTCTTCCTGGACACCGACTCCAGCGTCCAGTCCGGCCTCCACCTGCCCGCCACCAAGGCCCCGGAGAACGGCGCCGACCTGGCGGTCGTCATCCAGGGCGTGCGGGAGTACAGGCGCCAGGACGCGCCCCCGGAGGTGGCCCTGCGGGTGAAGATCCGCCAACTGGGCTCGGACGCCACCAGCGCGGACGCGGGCGAGCTGCTCGCGGACCTCAACAACCGGCAGGACCCGGAGCGCATCCAGACGGACGGCACCACCGTCTACCTGCTGGTGGACGCCACCAGCGCGCTCCTGCCCTCCGCCCGCAAGGTGCGCGTCATCTACCACCCGCCGGGGAGCAAGGCCCTCACCGCCACCATCAACGGCATGGCCGGCGGCAGCTCCGGCCGGGGCGTGCAGATCTTCAAGCGCGGCAGCGGCTGGGGCCGCGCCCCGGACGCGGAGGGCAAGAAGCCCCGCGCCACCCCCTCCGGCGACAACGGCTAGTCCCAGCAGCCCGCCAGCCAGCCCCGGCCCCCGCTCCCCTCGGAATTCCGGGGGGTTGGCGGTGGGTTTCAAGCAGGCACAGGACTGTACGGACGTGCAGAAGTTCCGGGCTGGAGCCGACGCAACCACCCGAATTCGTTCTCAATGTCAGGGGCCCATGGTAGTCCCGCCCATCTGACGTCGAGGGTCCGACCCGACTGGTAGTCGCGGCGCGCACGGCTTCACGCCCGCGCGGCGCGTCACGCCCTGCCGGCGGGCCCGTGTGACACCCATCTGGATTCCATGACCATGCTCGCAGAAGCCGAAACGAAGTCGCGCAAGAAGCAGGGAGGCCCGGCAGGGGGCGGAGGGAAGGGAGGCGGCGGCGGGTCCGGCGCCGGTGGTGGGGACAGCCTGCCCGCGGGCCTGGCCGAGGAAGCGCGCCGCCGGTACCTCAACTACGCCCTGTCGGTCATCACCTCGCGCGCCCTGCCCGACGTGCGGGACGGCCTCAAGCCGGTGCAGCGCCGCATCCTCTACGGCATGTGGAACGACCTGAACCTGTCGTTCGACACGAAGTACCAGAAGTGCGCGCAGGTCGTGGGCGCCATCATGGGCCGCTACCACCCGCACGGCGACACGGCCATCTACGACGCGCTGGTGCGCATGGCGCAGGACTTCTCCCTGCGCTACCCGCTGGTGGACGGCCACGGCAACTTCGGCTCGCTGGACGGCGACTCCGCCGCCGCCTACCGCTACACCGAGTGCCGCCTGGAGAAGCTGGCCACGGAGCTGCTGGGTGAGCTGGACAGCAAGACGGTCCGCTTCCGCCCCAACTACGACGGCACCCGCGACGAGCCCGTCGTCATCCCGGCGCGCGTGCCGCAGTTGTTGATGAACGGCACCACCGGCATCGCGGTGGGCATGGCCACCAACATCCCGCCCCACCACCTGGGCGAGCTGGTGGACGCGCTCCTGGCGCTCATCAACGACCCGGAGCTGCAGACCAAGGACCTGCTCAAGTACATCAAGGGGCCGGACTTCCCCACCGGCGGGCAGATCCTCAACGACAAGAAGGAGCTGCGCGACATCTACGAGACGGGCCAGGGCTCCGTCCGCATCCGCGGCGAGTACAAGCTGGAGGAGCTGAAGCGCGGCGGTCAGATGATCGTCGTCACCTCCATCCCGTACACGGTGAACAAGTCCACGCTCGTCGCGAAGATTGGCGAGCTGGTGCGCGACCGCAAGCTGCCGCTCATCACCGACGTGCGCGACGAGTCCACCACGGACGTGCGCATCGTGCTGGAGGTCAAGAAGGACGCCAACCCCGAGCTGGTGATGGCGTACCTCTACAAGCACACGCCCCTGCAGACGAACTTCGGCGTGAACCTCACCTGCCTCGTCCCCTCGGAGAACCCGGACGTCGGCACGCCCAAGCGCCTGGACCTCAAGTCCATGCTCCGCTACTTCCTCGACTTCCGCCTGGAGGTCGTGACGAAGCGCTTCGAGCACGAGCTGGCGGAGCTCAAGCGGCGCGTCCACATCCTGGAGGGCTTCGAGAAGGCCTACGACGCGCTGGATGAGATCATCCGGATCATCCGCCAGTCGGAGGGCAAGCAGGACGCCGCCCAGAAGCTGATGACGCGCTTCAAGCTGGACGAGCTCCAGGTGGACGCCATCCTGGAGATGCGCCTCTACAAGCTGGCCCGCCTGGAGATCCTCATCGTCCAGAAGGAGCTCAAGGAGAAGCGCGCGGAGATCAAGCGCATCGAGGGCATCCTCAAGGACGCGAAGAAGCGCTGGAACGTCATCCAGGAGGAGCTGACCGGCCTCAAGGCCGCGTACACCGACAAGCGCCGCACGCGCATTGGCGGCGCGGGCGCGGAGGAGGTGGAGTTCTCCGCGGAGGCGTTCATCGCGGACGAGGACGCCCACGTCGTCATCACCCGCGACGGGTGGATCAAGCGCGTGCGCGAGGTGAAGGACCCGTCCACCACCCGCCTGCGTGAAGGCGACGCGGTGATGGCGGTGCTCGCCGGCAGCCTGAAGGCGAACCTGGTGCTGTTCAGCAACTTCGGCACCGCCTACGTCACCCGCTTCAACGACGTGCCGGCCTCCACCGGCTACGGCGACCCGGTGCAGAAGCTCTTCAAGTTCGACGACGGCGAGCGCGTGGTGGGCGCCCTGTCCCAGGATGCCCGCCTGCCCCAGCCGGAGAAGCTGGTGGCGGTGACGCGCCAGGGCCTGGGCCTGCGCTTCCTCTTGGCGCCGCACACGGAGGTCTCCACCCGCGCCGGCCGCCGCTACGCGAAGACGGGCGAGGGCGATGAAATCATCGGCACGCAGCCGGTGGGCGACAAGGACCTGCTCGCCGTCCTCACGGAAAAAACAAACGCCCTGGTCTGCAAGGTGGCCGAGGTGAACGAGCTGGCAGGCCCCGGCAAGGGCGTCCAGGTCATCAAGGTGGATGACGGGGACAAGGTGGTGGACTTCCTCGCGGCGCCCGCCAGTCAGAAGGACGCCACGCTGGAGTTCGAGACGCAGAAGGGCCGCAAGCTGCACCTGTCCCCGGCGAAGTTCAGCGTGACGGGCCGCGGCGGCAAGGGCCATGAGATGTCCAAGCGCGACACGGTGAAGGAGGTGGCGCGTCCCGTCACCTTCGTGCCGCTGCCGGAGAAGAAGGAGTAGCGGGAAGGCCATGGCGACCAAGAAGGAAAGCTACACAGGCGCGGACATCCAGGTCCTGGAAGGCCTGGAGCCGGTGCGCAAGCGCCCGGCCATGTACATCGGTGGCACCGACAGCACGGGCTACCACCACCTCCTCTGGGAGATCGTCGACAACTCGGTGGACGAGGTCATCAACGGCTACGCGTCCCTGATTGAAGTCACGCTGCACAAGGGCGGCAGGTCCATCACCGTCGTGGACAACGGGCGCGGCATCCCCGTGGACATGATGCCCAAGCACAAGAAGCCCGCCGTGGAGGTCATCCTCACGACGCTGCACGCGGGCGGCAAGTTCGAGCAGGGCAACTACATCCACTCGGGCGGTCTGCACGGCGTGGGCAGCTCCGTGGTGAACGCGCTCACCAGCAAGCTGCTCATCGAAATCAAGAAGGACGGCAAGCGCCACGTGCAGTCGTACGCGCGCGGCAAGGCGACCAGCGCCCTCAAGGTGGAGGGCCCGGCGCGCGGCACCGGCACGTCCATCACCTTCGAGCCGGACCCCGAAATCTTCGGGGAGAAGCAGAAGTTCGACGCGGCCCTGGTGCGCGAGCGCCTGGAGGCGAAGAGCTACCTGCACAAGGGGATGACGGTCGTCTGGAAGGACGAGACCGCCACGCCCGCCGTGTCGGAGACGTTCAAGCACGACGGCGGCATCGCCGAGTACCTCACCAAGGTCGTGTCGGAGCGCCAGAAGCCCATCGTCCCCGTGGGCGGCGCGCCGTTCTACTACTCGCGCGACAACGAGGTCCGCCTGGAGGTGGCGCTGGCGTGGACGGAGGCCACGGACGAGCACATCCGCTCGTACGTCAACGGCATCCCCACGAACCTGGGCGGCACGCACGAGGCGGGCCTGAGGGCCGCCATCGTCAAGGCGATGCGCAACTACATCGAGACGCACGGCCTGACGCCCAAGGGCGTGACGCTCACCGCGGAGGACATCCGCGAGGGCATCACCGCCATCCTCTCCGTGTACGTGGTGGAGCCCCAGTTCCAGGGGCAGACGAAGGGCCGCCTCAACAACCCGGAGACGACGGCGCAGGTGGACGGCGCCGTGCGCCCGGCGCTGGAGAAGTGGTTCAACGACAACAAGTCCATCGCGGAGGCGCTGCTGGCGCGCATCATCCTGGCCGCCCGCGCGCGCGAGGCCTCCCGCGCGGCCTCCGCCGCCATCAGCCGCAAGTCCGCGGTGAGCCACCGGCTGAACCTCCCCGGCAAGCTCGCGGACTGCTCGTCCACGGACCCTGCGTCCAGCGAGCTGTTCATCGTGGAAGGTGACTCCGCGGGCGGCTCCGCCAAGCAGGGCCGCGACCGGCGCACCCAGGCCATCCTCCCCCTGCGCGGCAAGGTGCTCAACGCGGAGCAGGCGTCCACCGACAAGGTGGCCACCAACAAGGAGCTCCAGGACATCGTCAGCGCGCTGGGCTGCGGCATCGGGTCCGACTTCGACATCACGAAGCTGCGATACGGCCGCGTCTTCCTGCTGATGGACGCGGACAGCGACGGCCACCACATCGCCACGCTGCTGCTCACGTTCTTCTACCGGCACCTGCGGCCCCTGATTGAAGCGGGCGCCGTGCACATCGCCCAGCCGCCGCTGTACCGGGTGGACATCGGCAAGGAGACGTACTGGGCCCTGGACGAGCCGGACCGCGACCGCATCATCCGCGAGAAGGCCAAGGGCAACGCCAAGCCCAACATCATGCGCTTCAAGGGTCTGGGCGAGATGACGGCCGACGAGCTGAAGCAGACGACGCTCGACGCGCGAAACCGCATCAGCCTGCGCGTCACCATCGACAACGCGCTGGAGACCGACCGCATCATCAACGACCTGATGGGGAAGGACGTCTCGGCGCGTTACAAGTTCATCACCGAGCAGGCCGGTGAGGTCCAGGAGCTGGACGTCTGAGAAAACGGGAGTCCCCGCACACCCGGGATGGGCGCTGTTTCCGTCCCGGGTGGGCATTGGTCTTCCGCCCCGCCGGTCGGCTAGCATCCGCCGAATCGTGAACACCACCCGCCTTGCCCTGACTGTCGCGCTCGCCTGCGTGCTGAGCGCTCCCGCCGCCGACGCCGCCACCAAGCGGAAGTCCGCCGCGAAGAAGAAGCGCCCCGCCGCCACCAAGAAGGTCCCCGCGGCCATCCCCGAGGACACCTTCACCCCGCCGGACGAAGCGCCCCCCGGGTCGGACGCGCCGGTGGCGCCCAGGGCCGCCACCCCGGCGCCCGTCACCCCGGCCACGCCCGCCGCGCCGAAGAAGCTGGCGGACGTCCCGGCCCCGGCGGAGCGCGCGGCGCCGTCCAGCGCGGTGGCCATCTTCGGCGTGGCCCGCCAGTCGGCCGCGACGGACTCCGCGGCGAAGCTGGAGGACACCCTCACCCGGCGGCTGGGCAGCGCGGGCGACGTGCAGTTCGTGGACCTGGCCACCGCCTTCCCGCCCCCGGAGCCCCAGGGCAACCCCAAGGCGGACGCCCTCTTCGACGAGGGCCGCGCCGCGTACGACAACCTGGACCCGGACGCCGCGGCGGTGAAGTTCAAGGCGGCCGCGGAGGCCTACGTGCAGCGCCCCGGCGACCTGCGCCCGGAGAAGCTGGGTGAGACGTACCTCTTCCAGGGCGCGTCCCAGCTCCTCAACGGCGACGTGGCGGGCGCGAAGGCGGCCTTCACGAACGCGCTGCTCGCGGAGCCGTCGCTGCGCCCGGACGCGGCCCTCTTCGGCCAGGACGTGCAGCGGGTGTTCTCCGAGGCGCAGGGCGAGCTGAACGCGCAGCCGCAGGGCACGCTGGTGGTGAACACCCAGCCCCAGGGCGCGCGCGTGCTGGTGCGCGGCCGCGACGTGGGCACGACGCCGCTGGCGGGCGCGAAGCTGGCCCCGGGCCACTACCCCGTGCAGGTGGTGCTGCCGGGCTACGCCCCGTTCGCGACGTACGTGGAGGTGAAGCCGTCCGCCCCCACGGAGGTGAAGACGAAGCTCGGCTCCGCGCCGGGCCTGTCCGCGCTGCGGGACGCGGCGGCGAAGGCCGGCACGGAGGCCGCCTTCGACGCGGACGGCACGCCGCCTGAGGTGGGCGCCATCGCCGAGCGGCTCAACGCGCGCTACGTGGTGCTGGCGGCCACGTTCCAGGACAAGAAGGGCCGGCTGCACGGCGAGGTGCAGGCGTGGGACGTGCGCACCAAGAACCGCCTGCGCGGCGTGGAGGTGGACTTCGGCAAGCGCGAGGGCAAGGGCAGCGCGGACTTCGCCGCGGACCAGGTGCACACCTTCCTCACCGGCGCGGCGCTGCCCCAGGGCCGCTCGGAGTCGAAGGATCCGCTCGTGGCCAGCGACTCCGTGCTGCGCAAGCCCTGGTTCTGGGCCGCTGCGGCGGGCGTGGCGGCCGTGACGGCGGGCGTGGTGTACGTGGCCACCACGGACCGCGGCGCTGGCTTCAACCCGGTCAACGGTCTGCCCGGTGGAATTTCCTTCTAGCTTGGGCGTCAAGCGCACAGGACTCCTCATGAAAGCCCTTCCGCTCGCGCTCGTGCTGCTGCCCGCCCTGGCGCTGTCCGCCTCGTCCCAACCGGGCCGCATCTCCGCGCTGCTCATCCCCATGGACCCGTCGTCCGAGTCCTCGGGGGTGCAGATGGAGAGCTACATGAACGACGCGCTCGGAAACTTCGCCAGCTACTCCGTGCGCAAGCCGCGCGACCTCTTCGGCCTGCCGGACGACCCGGCCGCGCAGGCGTCGTTCCAGCGCGCGAAGAAGGGCTACGAGGAGAGCGTCAAGGCCTTCGAGGCGCGCGAGTACGAGGACGCGGAGCGCAAGGTGCGCGCCACCCTCAAGGAGCTGGACGGCTCCGTCGCGGCGATGACGTCCTGCTTCCCGCTGTGCGACGCGCTGGCGCTGCACGGCGCCATCCTCCAGCTCCGGGGCGACGTGGAGGAGGCGAAGCTGCTGCTCATCGACCTGATGGCGCTCAACCCCACGTTCGAATTGAACCCCAAGCGCTTCAGCCGGGAGTTCATCAGCCTGCGCGTGCAGGTGGCGACGAGCCGCCCCTCGCAGTTGCGCGGCAGCGCCACCTTCAAGTCCCGGCCCGCGGGCGCCCGCGTCTACGTGGACGGGGAGCCGGTGGGCTACACGCCGCTGACGCTGCCCACGCTGCCGGTGGGTAAGCACCTGGTGCGCATGGAGCGGCCGGGCTTCCGGCAGTTCGGGCAGATCGCGGAGGTGACGCCGGACGACGTGGACGTCGTCGCCTCCCTGTCCCCCACGGCCACCTACAAGGCCTACGACGCGCAGTTGGACAAGGTGATTCCGGACGTGTCGCGCCCCAGCGACAAGCCGGCCAACGCCGTCGCCTCGCTGGGCCGCTCGTTGAGCCTGGACCGGGCGATGGTGGGCACCGTGCGCGTCATCCCGGAGCGCGGCACGGAGCTGTCCGTGGGCCTCTTCGACGTGAAGAGCGGCAAGCGCCTGGGCTCGCGCAAGCTGGTGCTCCAGGGCGACGAGTACGGCCAGCTCAAGTCGGAGATGGAGCGGGTGGTCAACCAGCTCATCAACAGCGAGGGCGAGCAGGTCCAGAAGCGGCGCGACCCGCTGGACAACCGCAGCGGCGCGGAGGACTGGGGCTCCGAGGACCGGGGTGGCAACTCCCGACAGTCCGTCAAGAAGCACTCCGGGGATGATCCGCTGGACGACGTGTCGGGTACCGAGGACTGGTGACACGCGGCGCTTGTCCCGGGACGGCTCGCACCTAGAGTCCCGGGCCGTATGCGCCACCTGCCGCTGCTCGCCCTCCTCCCCAGCCTCGCGCTTGCCCAGACGGGCGCCGTCGACCGCGCCCCCGCCCCGCCCCGGGGCGTCACCCTGCCGCCCACCAACGCGGCGCTCATCGACGAAGCGCCCGCCCTGTCCCTCAACCCCGCCGGCCTGGGCTTCCAGGACGCGGGGCAGCTCTTCTACCTCCACGAGCGCAACCTCCAGTCCGACTCGGTGGGCGACGCCGTCTTCCTGGGCACGCGCGTCCTGGGCCTGGGCGCGGGCTTCTCCCTGGAGTGGATCCGCGGCGAGAACGCGCCGGACTACCGCAAGACGTCCTTCGGCCTGTCGCTGGGGCCCCGCACGCTGCAGCTCGGCGCCGCGCTGCACGACTTCAGCAGCTCGGATGACTCCCGCATCAGCGGGCTGACGAGCTGGGACGTGGGCCTCACCGCGCGCCCCTTCCGCTTCCTGTCGCTGGCCGCGGTGGCCAGGGACCTGAACGCGCCGGAGCAGGACGGCCTCAAGCTGCCGCGCCGCTACAACTTCGGCCTGGGCCTGCGCCCGCTGGACGAGCGCTACACGCTGGGCGTGGACTGGCTCTTCGCGGAGGGCGGCTTCCGGGAGGGCCTGGCCACGTACACGCTCCAGGCGGAGGTGGTGCGCGGCCTGCGGCTGGGCGGCGGCCTGTCCCACGGCTTCGTCAGCGGCATCCCCCTGGCGCTCCAGCTCTCGGCCACGGTGGACCTGGGCCACGCGGGCCTGACGTACGCGGCGGGCGGCGCGGGCGAAGGCCTGGACCACGTGCTGCAGGTGCGCCTGTCCTCGGAGCGCTACCGCTCCGTGCACGGCGGCGGCGGCGTGGTGGCGCTGCTGGATCTGGACGACATGCTCGCGGGCGGCGTGAGCCCCGCGCTTGCCCTCCTGGGCGTGAGCGAGACGGACCCGTACCTGCGCCTGCTGAAGTTCCTGGACCTGGCCACGCGCGACGAGCGGCTCAAGGGCGTGGTGGTGAAGATGGAGGGCCTGCCCGGCGTGGGCTGGGGCACGGCGGAGGAGCTGCGCCAGTCGCTGCTCAAGCTGCGCGACGCGGGCAAGAAGGTCGTGGTGGTGATGCTGTCCGGGGATGACCGCAGCTACCTGGTGGCGTCCGCGGCGGACAGCGTCTACGCGCTGACGGAGGCGTCGCTGCCCATCAACGGCCTGTCCGCCACGGTGACGTCGCTGGGCGGCACCATGGAGAAGCTGGGCGTGACGTGGGACGTGGCGCGCGTGGGCGAGTACAAGACGGCGATGGAGCAGTTCACCCGCTCCGACATGAGCCCCGCGGAGCGCGAGACGCTGGACGCGTACCTGGACTCCCAGGTGGCGCACTACGAGAAGGCCGTGGAGGCCGGGCGCAAGCTGCCCCCGGAGCGGCTGCGCGCGGCGTGGGCCCAGGGCATCCTGTCCTCGAAGCGGGCGCAGGCGGCGGGCCTCCTGGACGGCGTGGTGTCCGCGACGGAGCTGGACGCGCGCGTGGCGGAGTGGTTCCCGGGCCTGCGCTTCCGGCCGACGTACTCGCCGCGCGACGAGCGCGAGGACCGCTGGGGCCTGCGCCGCCGCATCGCGGTGGTGCCGGTGCTGGGCGACATCACCGGGGGCCGCAGCCGCGAGGACCCGCTGGGCTTCGCGCGGCTGGCGGGCGCGGAGACGGTGGTGCGCGCGCTGGAGGAGGCGCAGGACGACCCGTCCGTGGTGGCCATCATCCTGCGCGTGGACTCCGGCGGCGGTGACGTGCTTGCGTCCGACCTGATGTACCGCGCGGTGCTGGAGGCGAAGAAGCACAAGCCCGTCATCGCCTCCATGGGCGACGCGGCGGCCTCCGGCGGCTACTACGCGGCGGTGGCCGCGGACGAGGTCCTGGCGGAGCCCACCACGCTGACGGGCAGCATCGGCGTCTTCTACCCGAAGCCCGCGCTGGAGGGCCTGGGCACGAAGCTGGGGGTGAACCAGGAGACGCTCAAGCGCGGCGACATGGCGGACCTCCTGGAGTGGTGGAAGCCGTGGACGCCCGAGCAGCAGGCCGCGGTGCAGACCTGGGTGGACGACTCCTACGACACGTTCATCACGGAGGTCGCCCGCAACCGGAAGATGGACAAGGCGAAGGTGGACGCCGTGGCCCGAGGCCGCGTGTGGAGCGGCACGGACGCGCTCGCCCGGGGGCTGGTGGACGGGCTGGGCGGCATGCCGGAGGCCGTGGCGTCGGCGCGCAAGCGCGCGAAGGTGGCGCCCTCGGAGGAGCTGGAGCTGGACGTCATGGGGGACGCGCGCGGCTTCCTCTCCGGGCTGGGCGGCGAGCCCGGCGTGCACGCGCTGGCGGGGGTGCTGCTGCCCGCGCTGCCGGAGCGCCCGCCGGAGGCCCTGTCCGTGCTCGCCCGGGAGGTGGGGCTGGGGTCGCCCGAGCTCCTGCGCCCCGGCCTGAAGGCCATGATGCCCTTCCGCGTGCGCATCCGCTGAAGGGCCCCCAGGGAGGTCGCCCGGTGGACAGCCCACGCGTACGGGCGGCGAAATTGCGGGCGCCCCATCCGGGCGCTCTGTTAGGGTGGTGAGTGCCTCCCGGCCGGCGCTAGGGCCGTCGGGGGGTTTCAGGAACCGGCGGTTTCGGCCTTCTCGCAGGCCCCGCGTCCGGCTTCCTGTCCCAAAACCTGCTTCCTGACGTCCCCGGCGGGCCCGCTCACGGCCGCCGACCTCGAAGGGCCGTCACGCGTGGAGCCCCATGAGCGAGAATTCCGACAACCCCGAGACCCGCAACCCGCCGCCTCCGCCCGCGGCCGCCCGTCCCCCCCCGCCCCCCGAGGCGGACGACGACGGCGGTGACGACGAGGGCGACGAGGGCCCCGACGAGGGTGAGTCCTCCGCGGGTGGCGCTGCCCAGAACGGCGCCCCCGGTGCCCCCGGCCAGGGAGGCCGCCGCCGCCGCCGCCGCCGCCGCCGCCGTGGCGCGCAGGTGCACTTCACCCCGGAGGGCCAGGCCTACCGCATGACGGCGGGCCCGGACGGGCAGCAGGTGCAGGTCTTCCTGACGCCGCAGGAGCTGGAGCAGTACCGCCAGCGCCAGGCGCAGCAGCAACAGCAGCAGCCCCAGGGCGGCGGCCAGCCGCAGGGCCAGGAGAACCGCCCGCAGGACGGCGGACCGCCGCCGCAGCGGCACGAGCACCCGCGCCACCCGCAGCAGCAGCGCGGCGGCGGGCATGCCCAGGGCGCGCCGCAGCAGAACCTGACGCCCGTGGAGGGCGTGCTGGACACGGAGGCCAAGGGCCCCAACGCGTTCCTGCGTCAGGTGAAGCGCAACCTGCTGGCGTCGCCGGATGACCCGGAGCTGCCCAAGAACCTGGTGCAGAAGCTGCGCCTGCGGCAGGGCCAGTACCTCACCGCGTTCGCGCAGATGCGCGGCCACAAGGGCGTCATCCAGAAGGTGGACACGGTGGACGGCCGCCCGCTGGACGGCGCGCCCCGGCTGCCGCACTTCGCGGACCTCACCTCCGTGGACCCCACCGAGCGGCTGAAGCTGGAGAACGGCCACAAGGAGATGGTCACGCGCGTGTTGGACCTCATCGCGCCCATCGGCAAGGGTCAGCGCGCGCTCATCGTCGCCCCGCCCAAGACGGGCAAGACGATCATGCTCCAGCGCATCGCGCAGGCCATCATCCAGAACCACCCGGAGTGCCACGTCATGGTGGTGCTCATCGACGAGCGCCCGGAAGAAGTGACGGACATGCGCCGGAGCATCAAGGCGGAGGTCATCGCCTCCAGCTCCGACCGGCCCACGGGCGACCACCTCAAGGTCGCGGAGCTCGCCCTGGAGCGCGCCCGCCGGCTGGTGGAGTCCGGCAAGGACGTGGTCATCCTCCTGGACTCCATCACCCGCCTGGCGCGCGCCTACAACAAGGAAGTGGACAGCTCCGGCCGCACCATGACGGGCGGCGTGGACAGCCGCGCCCTGGAGCGCCCCAAGCGCATCTTCGGCGCCGCGCGCGCCACGGAGGAGGCGGGCTCGCTCACCATCATCGGCACGGCGCTCATCGACACCGGCAGCCGCATGGACGAGGTCATCTTCGAGGAGTTCAAGGGCACGGGTAACTCCGAGGTCACCCTGGACCGCCTGCTCGCGGAGAAGCGCGTCTTCCCGGCCATCAACATCGCCCAGTCCGGCACGCGCAAGGAGGAGAAGCTCTTCACCCTGCGCGAGTACGAGAAGGTGAAGAAGCTGCGGCAGATGCTCTTCTCCGTGAAGCCGGTGGAGGCCATGGAGGCGCTCGTCAAACGGCTCGGCCGGTACACCTACAACGACGAGTTCTTCGACGAGCTGTAGGCCCGTCCCGCCCGCGCGGGGGTGGTGTGGCGAGCCCTGGATTGCGTAAGGTGAGCGCATGATTCAGGGCTCGGGCCGCTGCCACTACCACCCGGACCGCGCGGGCCTGGGCGTCTGCGTGGAGTGCCGGCGCGTCATCTGCCGCGAGTGCACCACGCAGTTCGAGGGCATCAACCGCTGCGCCAGTTGCCTCGACACGCGCCGCAAGGCGCTGGAGGGGCCGCCGCCCCGGCGCGAGTGGACCGTGGCGCACGTGGTGCTGGCGCTCGTGGGCGTCGTGCTCGTATGGGGCGGCGTGCTGCTGGCGGCGCACGCGGTGGGCTAGCGCGATGGCCGTCTCCGCACTGGAACTGCGCCCCCGGGGTCCGGTGGCCTTGATGGACGCGGCGCTGCGCCTGTGCGCGCGCGACGCGGGCGTGTGGGCGCTCACGCTGCCGGGTGGCGCGGCGGTGGTGGCCACGCTGCTGCACCTGCTGGACGCCGTGGACCACGGGCGCTCCCCCACCCTGCCCGCGCTGTACGTGACGCTCGCGTGGTTCCTGCGGGGCGTGGGCCAGGGCGCGGCGTGCCACTACGTGCAGGAGCTGCTGCTGGGCGCGAAGGCGGAGCCGTCCGTGCGCCAGTCCCTGCGCGCGGCGCTGGAGAAGCTGCCCAGCCTGTTCATCGCCGTGGCGTACCTGGCGTTCTTCAACGTGCTGACGCTGACGTTCTCGCTGGGCATCGCGCTGTTCCTCCTCTCCGCGCAGGGCGTGGGCTACGCGGCGACCATGCAGGGCCGGGGCAGCCCGCTGAAGCTGTACGCGCTGGGCTCGCGGCTGCTGGGCCCGTCGCGAGGGACGGCCACCGCGGTGCGCTGGCTGATGGGCGTGCAGGTGCTGGTGCTCCTCAACCTGCACGTGGGGCTCAACTTCCTGCTGTACCTCGGGCGGAAGCTCGTGGGCATCGACCTGACGTTCGCGGAGCGGTTCGCGTCGTTGGACAACCCGCCGTGGCTCGTGTTCCTCGTCGCGACGACGTTCGCCCTCTTCGAGCCCCTGCGCGCGGCGACCGCCACGCTGCTGCTGGTGGACGGGCGCGTGCGCCAGGAGGGCCTGGACCTGCTGGCCGCCGTGCAGCAGCTCCCGGAGCGGAGCACGAAGCGCGGGGGGCTCGCGTCAAAGGGCGTGGCCGCGGCGCTGCTGCTGGCCACGGGGCTGCTCCTCGCGGCCCCCGCGTCCGTGGAAGCCGCGCCGGAGGCCGCCACGCGCCAGGCGCTGCGCGCGCGCTTGGAGAAGGTCGCGACGGAGTGCGAGCTGCCGGAGCAGGTGGAGGGCACGGCGCTCCAGGACTTCGATGCGCTGGACGCGCGGGAGACGGCCAAGCTCGAGCGCTTCGTGCGGCGCCTGGAGCAGTTGGCCTTCGACGACGAGGACTGCGAGACGGCGGCGGTGACGCTGGAGAGCGGGCTTACGCAGGTGTCGGCCACGGCCGAGGCCCAGGCGCGCGCGGACGCCCGTGCGGCCACGGACCGGGCGCGGGCCATCCTCGCGCGGCCGGAGTTCCAGGAGCGCCCGGAGAAGGCCCCGGCCGAACCGAAGGAGGACGTCCCTCCGGAGGCGAGCTGGTGGCGCCGCTTCATCGACAAGCTGGGTGAGTGGCTCCGGGACTTCTTCAAGCGCAACAACCCGCGGCCCCAGTCGCGGGACACGGCCCTGCCCCTGAGCGGCGGCGCGGCGGCGAACGCCCTCGTCGTGATGCTGGTCGCGCTGACGCTCGCGGTGCTGGGGGTGGTGGTCGTGAGCGTGCTGCGGCGCAAGCGGGAGGGCGCGGGCCCTGCGCTGGACGTCAGCACCGTGGACGCCGCGGCGCTCGCGGGCAACCCGGACCACGCGCTGTCGCGTCCCCCGGAGGGCTGGGCGCACCTGGCCGACGCGCTGGCCGCGAAGGGGGAGTACCGCGAGGCGGTGCGCAACCTGTACCTCGCGCTCCTGTCGCGCCTGCACCGTGACGGCGCCATCCACTACGACGAGACGCTGTCCAACTGGGACTACCTGCGCGCGTTCCGGGGCCGCCCGGAGGTGAAGGCCCCGTTCCGCGAGCTGACGCGCCGCTTCGACTTCGCGTGGTACGGCAACGCGCCCGTGGGCGCGGACGGCTACACCGAGTTCCGCGCCATCACCGCCCCGCTGCTCGCCGCGCCGCCCGCGCAGGAGGCCGCCGGTGCGTGACCGCTTCCCGCTGCTCGTGCTGGGGGGCCTGCTGCTCGCGGGCGTGCTCGGGGCGTTCCTGGTGCGCGGCGCCCAGCGCGGCGGCTTCGCGGATCCGCTGTCCACCTTCCGCGCGGAGCCGGACGGCGCGCGCGCCCTGTACCTGCTCGCGCAGGAGAGCGGCCTGCCGGTGACGCGCAACATGGCGGACCTGCGCCTGCTCACCGGCCATGAGGCGCTGGTGCTGCTCGCCGTGGAGGTCCAGGACTCGCACGAGGAGGATCCGGACCAGACGCGGCTCGCGTCGGACCCGGACGCGGGCGTGGACGACGAGGAGGCGCCGCACCAGGGCTTCAACGCCCTGCGCGCGCAGCAACTGGACGACGAAGAGGTGGAGCGCGTGCTGTCCCATGTCCGCGCCGGCGCCTCGCTCGTGTACGTGCCCTGGGGCTCGAAGGAGAACGCGCTCCTGGACGAGCTGGGCGTGAAGCTGGACAAGGCGGACGTGACGCTGCCCATGCGCACGCTGGTGCCCCCGCTGCCCACGCCGTACACGCTGGGCGTGGAGCGCGTGGAGGCGAAGGTCCAGGCCTACCTCCGCCTCCCGGAGCACGCCGTCACGGTGCTGGAGGATGAGCGCCTGGGCTTCCCCGTGGCCGCGGTGCTTCATGTGGGCCTGGGCCGGGTGCTGGTGGTGGGCGCCCCCGAGCTCGCGATGAACCCGGCGCTCGCCAGGGCGGACAACGCGCAGTTCTGGCTGAGCGCGCTGGAGGCCCTGGGCCCCGGCCCCTTCGCCTTCGACGAGTTCCACCACGGCTTCACCAACGAGCGCTCGCTCGTGGACTTCGCGCGCCGCTACGGCCTGCACTTCGCCGTCGCGCAACTGCTCCTGGGCGTCGTGCTGTGGGCGGGCGCGCTGAAGCGCTTCGGCCGGCCGCTGCCTCCGCCGGAGTCCATGCGCGTGGGCGCCACGGACGCCCTCTTCGCCATGAGCCGCCTGTACCGCGAGGGCCAGCACCACGGGTTCGCCGCGGGGCTCATCTCGCGCGGCCTCACGCAGCAACTGGCGCCGCTCGCGGGCCTGCCTTCGCACTCCCCCTTTGCCGCCGTCGCGGAAGGGCTGCGCACGCGCGGACGCCAGGACCTGGCGGACGGGCTGCTCGACGTGGTCCGCCAGTCCGAAACGGTCCAGAGGGACGCCGACCTCCAGGCCCTCGCCACCTCCGCCGCGCACGTGCGCGAGCGCATCCACCCCGCCGGCACCGGCCGGCCCCGCCCCGGAACCCCATGAACGCGCCCTCCTCCCCTCCCCCCTTCCCGGACACCGGCAACGCCGTGCGGTCCGCGAACGCCATCCGCGAGGGCGTCCTCGCGGAGGTGCGCAAGGCCGTGGTCGGGCAGGATGAGCCGCTGGAGCTGATGCTCTGCGGGCTCGTGGCCGGCGGGCACATCCTGCTGGAGGGCGTACCCGGCGTGGCCAAGACGCTGATGGCCAAGGCGCTGTCGCGCAGCGTGGGCGCGGACTTCAAGCGCATCCAGTTCACGCCGGACCTGATGCCCGCGGACATCCTGGGCACCAGCGTCTTCGACCTGAAGTCACAGGCCTTCGTGCTCGCGCGAGGCCCCATCTTCACGGACCTGCTGCTGGCGGACGAGATCAACCGCGCCCCGGCGAAGACGCAGTCCGCGCTGCTGGAGGCCATGCAGGAGCGCGCCGTGTCGCTGGAGGGCAAGAACCTCCAGTTGTCGCCCATGTTCACGGTGTTCGCCACGCAGAACCCGGTGGAGTCGGAAGGCACGTACCCGCTCCCCGAGGCGCAGTTGGACCGCTTCCTGCTGAAGATCGACGTGGGCTACCCCGCGCCGGAGGAGGAGGACGCCATCCTCGAGTCCGTGCACCGGGGCTTCGACGCGGGCGACCTGGCGCGCGCGGGCGTGAGCGCGGCGGTGACGAAGGACGACCTGCTCCAGGCGCGCGTGGCGCTCAACACGGTGAACGTGGAGCCGCCGGTCCTTGCGTACATCCGCAAGCTGGTGGCCGCGACGCGAAGCTCGCCCAACATCCGCCTGGGCGCGGGGCCGCGCGCGGGCGTGCACCTGCTGCTCGCGTCGAAGGCGCTGGCGGCGCTGCGGGGCCGCGACTTCGTGACGCCTGACGACGTGCGCTTCCTGGTGGGCCCGGTGCTGCGCCACCGCCTGCTCCTGTCGCCGGACGCGGAGCTGGACGGGGCCACGGCCGCGGACGTGCTGCGCGAGGTGGTCCAGGGCGTCGAGGTCCCCCGGTGATTCCCTCCGAGCGCCTGTGGGGGCTGCTGGCCATGCTCGCGCTGCCCATGGCGCTGGCGGGCTTCTTCCCGGGCCTGGGCGGCGCGGTGCTGGCGCTGGACGCGCTGGCCGTGGCGCTGGCCGTGTTCGACTTCCTCCAGGCTCGCCGCGTGCGGCTGGAGGTGGAGCGCCTGCTGCCGGAGCGCCTCAACGTGGGCGTGGCCAATCGCGTCGAGCTGCGCCTGGTGCACCGGGGCGGGGGCACGGTGGAGGTGCGCGTGAAGGACGACGCGCCGCCGTCGTTCACCTCGGAGCCCTCGGAGGCCACGCTGCGCCTCACGCCGGACAGCCAGACGCAGTGGGTGTACCGGACCACGCCCGCGAAGCGCGGCAAGTTCAGCTTCGGCGCCGTGCACGTGCGCGTGCGCGGCCCCCTGGGGCTCGTCTCGCACGAGCGGACGTTCCCGGCGGAGCGCTCGGTGTCGGTGTACCCGGACCTGCGAGGCGCCCGGAGGTTGCTGTTGTCCGGCGCCGCGCTGGACCTGGTGAACCTGGGGCTGCGGCAGTTGCGGCGAGACGGCCAGGGCAGCGAGTTCGCGCGCCTGCGGGACTACGCCCAGGGCGACAGCGTGCGCGACGTGGACTGGAAGGCCACCGCGCGCCGGGGCCGGCCGGTGACGCGGGTGCTGGAGTCGGAGCGCTCGCAGGCGCTGATCATCTGCGTGGACGCGGGGCGCTCCATGGCGGCCCAGGTGGACGGCCTCACCAAGCTGGATCACGCGGTGAACGCGGCGCTGTTCCTCGCCTTCGTGGCCATCCGCAACGGGGACCGCGTGGGCCTGGCCCTCTTCGCGGACGGCGTGAAGGCCTACCTGCCGCCCGCGGCGGGCCGGGGCCAGTACCGCAAGCTGGTGGACACGCTCTACTCCGCGACGCCCAGCCTCACGTACGTGGACTACCTGGCGCTCTTCAAGGAGCTGAACGTGCGCCTCAACCGGCGCAGCCTGCTGTGCGTCTTCACGGACTTCCTGGACGAGGAGCAGGCCGGAACGCTGGTGGCCCCGCTGCACCGGCTGGCCCGCCGCCACGTCCCGCTGTGCCTGTCCGTGAAGGACACCGCGCTGCAGAAGCTGCTGCGCACGCCCCCGTCAGGACCGGAGGAGGCGTTCCAGCACGCGGTGGCGTCGGAGCTGCTCACGGACCGGGAGGTCCTCAAGGCCCGCGTGAGCAGGGGCGGCGTGCAGATGCTGGACGTGGCGCCGGACGAACTGAGCCTCGCGGCGGTGAACCGTTACCTCGACATCAAGGCGCGCGGAGTCCTCTAACCAGGAGCCCACATGACCGTCGTTTTCCAGGCAGGAGACCTCACCGCGGAATCCGTCCCCGACGCGGAGACCGGCATCGTGCAGCCGCTGCTGGACCGCTGCGAGGACTACCACCAGATCGCCTACGGCCGCCCCGCGCTCCCCGAGCAGGCCCGGAACATCCCCAACGAACGGCCCCCCACGCTCGCGCCCGGGCAGGGACACCTCTTCGCGCTTCGCGACGCGCAGGGCGGCCTCGCGGGGATGCTCGAAGCGCTGCGCGACTTCCCGGCGCGGGGTGAGTGGTACATCGGCCTGCTGCTCCTCGCGCCGGAGGCCCGGAGCCACGGCAGGGGCGAGGCCGTGCTCAACGCCTACGCGGACCATGTGCGCGCGAACGGCGGCCGGTTGCTGCGCGTGGCGGTGGTGGAGCACAACGAGGTCGGCCGCCGCTTCTGGGCGCGCGTGGGCTTCCAGCCGGAGCAATGGGTGGGCCCCATCGAGCAGGGCCTTCGGATGAACCGCGTCCTGAAGATGACCAAGGCCCTCGGCTAGGGCTCGGGCCCTTCGCGCAGCCAGCCCACAAAGCGCGTGTCGGGCACATCGCCGCGCACGCGGTGCAGCCCCCGCTTGAACAGGGCGTAGACGCGGAAGAAGCGCTCCAGGCCCGCGCGCTCGGAGGGCGTCATCGGGTGCGTGCCGCACACCACCTTCGGGTCGCCCTTCCCCGCGTCGATGAAGCCCAGCACGGCCACCACCGGCACGCGCACGCGCTGCCCCTGCGGCAGCCGGGGCCCCAGCACCACCGCGTCCAGCGGGTCCCCGTCATCCGACAGCAGGCCCGGGATGGAGCCGTAGTTGTACGGGCACGGCAGCGGCGACACGAAGTCCACGGAGCCGTCCGCGCGCCGCTTCACCAGGGAGAAGCGCGGGCACTCGATCAGCACCTCCGGCTCACGCGGCAGCGGAGGCACGGCCAGGTCCGGCCCGCTCATCCCGCCAGCTCCGCCGCACGCGCACCTTCGCGCCGGCCGCGCGTCCAGTCGGACAGCAGGTACGCGTAGACGCCCGTCCCCACCGTGAGCGCGAAGCCGACCTTGAAGGCCACCGACAGCTTCGGCGGGTGGATCTGCGACACGGTGCCTTCGATGAAGCCCGCGAGCACGAACAGCACCAGCGTGCCGAACAGCAGCTTCACCGCCGTCACCGCCTCCTTGCGCAGCGCCTGCCCGCGAGACAACCCACCCGGCGCCACCATGCCCCGCGCGATGACGAGCCCCGCCGCGCCCGCGATGCAGATGGCGGAAATCTCCGGGATGCCGTGCGGCAATATCCACGCCCAGAACCACCCGGCCATCCCCTTCGCCGCGTACACCTGCGCGAGCGCCCCCAGGAACAGGCCGTTGGTGAACAGCATCACCGCCGTGCCCAGCCCCAGCGTGATGCCCAGCGCGAACGCCAGGAAGGCCACCTGGATGTTGTGCGTGAAGAGGAACGAGGAGAACTGGGCCTGCTCCTCCACCGTCATGCCCTTGCCCGCGGCCTCGTCCGCGGCGCGCTTCACGGGGTCCAGGCTCAGGTGCTGCTCCGGCACCAGGTAGTGCGCGGCGTCCGGATCCACCACCATGCCCACGTAGCCGAAGCCCGCGCCCGCAAGGAACAACAGCACCGACGCCACGTACATGCGCCACTCGTGGTGCAGGAGCGCCGGGAAGCCGCGCGCCACGAAGGCCCACACGTCCGCGAACCGGGGCCGGCTGCCCGGGTACGTCAGCGCGTACGCGCGGCCCACCAGGTCGTTGAGGTACGCGCTCACGTCCGCGGAGCCGCTGCGCGCGCGCACCCACAGCAGGTCGCTGGAGACGGCGCGGTACAGCTTCCCCAACGCGCGGGCCTCGTCCAGGCTCAGCTTGCGCAGCCCCTCGCCCTCGGACTTGTCCAGCAGCGACTCCAGTTGCTGCCAGCGCGGACGCCGCGTCTCGATGAACTCCGCCATCTCCATGGGCCCACTCTAACCGAGCCCCGGAAACGGCGAGGCGCCGGCCGCCCTCCCCGCTTCGAGGGAGGACTCCGGCGCCCCGGTGCTTCAGGACCACGCCAAGCGCTACTTGATGAACTTCTCCAGCGGCTTCGCCTCGGTGGAGGCCTGGGCCTCCGTCCACTCGACGACCGGCGTCTGCCACGCCATGCCCGTCTCCGCCGGGTCGGTGTCCAGCTTCTCGAAGTCGAAGCCGTCACCGCCGAAGTACAGGTACTCCACCGTCGCGACCGTGTACTCCTTCTTCGGATCCAGCGCCTTGCCCTGGGCGTCCTTGAACTTGCCCTTGCCCGCCGGGGTGAAGCCGGCCACGAGCGCGTCCGGGTTCGCGAGCTGCTTGGCCAGGTCCTCGCCCTTGAGCTTCACGGTGAGCAGCGAGTTCTCGAACGGCATCGCCGAGTACACGCTGCCCAGCGTCACCTCGCCCTTGGCCAGGCCGTTGCGGATGCCGCCCTTGTTGAGGATGGCCCCGTCGGTGTTGAGCTGCGTGCGCACCGCGCCCGCCACCCACTTCGCCATCAGCGGCGAGTCCTGCGGGATGCCCGTCTTGGTGAAGCCGATCTTCCGGCCCAGCGCCTGGTCCACCTTCGCCTGCCACTCCGCGATGCGCTTCGCCGTCTCCGCGTCCGGCGTGCCGCCCGCGACCTCCACGACCTTCGTGTCCACGCCGGTCAGCTTCTGGCCGGCCGCCTTGGACGGGTCGAACTTCAGCTCCGCGCGCAGGTACGACTCGAAGCCACGGCCCAGCGACGCGTAGGTGGTGTCGCCCTCCGTCTTCACACCCGGGGCGTCCGTGCCGCAGCGGCCACCGGCCACCAGGGACACCTTCCAGTCCGCGTGCTTCGCCAGCACCGGCTGCAGGTCCGTGGGGCACTGGTCCGCGACAATCACCACCACGTCCGCGCCCGCCTTGCGCGCCTCCGGGACGGCCGTGTTCAGCGCGTCCTCGTTGGGGATGACCTCCAGGCCCTCCGCGCGGCCGGACATCGCCGTGCGCACCGTCTTCTGCGAGGTGAGGCCCACCACCGCAATCTTCAGGCCCCTCCGCTCGTAGACCTGGAACGCGGGCATGGACAGGTCCTTCGCCAGCGTCGCGTCCGTCACCTTCAGGTTCGCCGCCAGGAAGGGGAAGCCCCCGGCCGCGCGGTTCTTCAGGAAGGAATCCTTGGCGTACGACAGCTCGTGGTTGCCCAGCGCGGAGGCCGCATAGCCCATGTGCCCCATCACTTCCGCCGTCGGAGCCCCCAGGAAGAAGGAGGAGATGGCCGGGCCCGTCCACAGGTCGCCCGTCGTCAGGGCGAGCGTGCCGGCATCCGGACAGGTCGCCTGGCCGTCCTTCAGCGGACCGGCACAGTGCTTTTCATCATTCACCCAGCGGCCCATCAGCTCCGCGGCGCCGCCCTTGCCCTCGACGGGCAGCAACTGGCCACGGGCGCTGCCGGTGACGAGCACCGTCACCTCGTTGGGCACGGCGGGCTTCGCGGGCGCGGCCGCGGCAGGCGGAGCGGCCGGAGCCGGCGGGGGAGTCTTCTCACAACCCGCGAGGGCTCCCAGGGCGAGGACCAGCGCGCCGGACGACAGCGTGAGCTGGCGGGAAGGACGACGGAAGGGACGCAGCGAGGGAAGGTTCGGGTTCACGGCCGGGCCTTTAGCACATCCCCGCCGTGGTAGCGTGACGCAATGACGGGCATGAAAGGCAAGGATTTCAAGCCTTTACAGGAGGAGAAGGACGGCGGGACTCCCAGCGGAAAAGGGGGCTCCCCGGGCCGGAACTTCGCCTCGGAGCTGTGGGGCGAGGTCCGGGGCGGCGCCGAGCACTTCCAGTCCACGAAGGGCCAGTTGCCCAGGGGCCGCATCCGCCAGTTCTTCTACGGGGTGGCCCTGCCCTTCCACATCGCCCGCGTCACGCTCGCGAGCCCCGCCATCCGCGCCACCTACGTGAAGGTGACCGCGCTGCAGACGGCGTTCCTGCTGGCCATCGCCGCGGGGTGGGCGTTCCACGAGTTCAACGGCGACAAGCACGAGGAGACCCGGGAGAAGCGGCCGGAGACGGCCGAGTCCCGCGCCGCGCGTGAGAAGGCGCAGGCCCGTATCGAGCAACGGGCGAAGGAGCTGGAGGCCTCGAAGGGAAATCCGGCCGCCATGAAGAATGCGCTCAGCGCGCTCATCCACGAGGCCGTCAACGCCGGCAAGGCGGGCGCCCTGCCTCCGGACGAAGCCGCCACGGCCGCCGAGGACGCGGCGGATGAGGCCGCGTCCGCCGCCGAAGAGGCGAAGGCGGAACACGAAGAGGCCGAACAGGAGGCCCGGGCTGGCGCCACGCCCGGAGCCGACGGCACCGCGGACGGGCCCCCACGGGCCGCGGGGGACTCCGCGCCGGAGCGCACGTCCTCGGAGGACGAGGACGCGGCGGACTCCCTCTCCGCCGTCATCCGGGCGGAGGTGGAGGCGGCCCTCCGGGACGTCTCGGAGGAGAAGGACAAGGGCCCGCGCATCCAGAAGGAGCCCCAGAAGAAGGGGTTCAACGTCGACGCGCCCGAGGTCCGCGACGGCGTCTTCTTCCTGGGGAGCTGGGAGTTCTGGGCGCTCTTCTTCGGCTCGCTGAGCGCGGTGCAGTGGATCGTCGTCGCCCTGTCGCGCGACTACCACACGGTCATCTCCCGCGAGGCCAGCCTCGCCACCGGCGTGCCCCCCGAGGACCCCGATATCACCCCGCACGTGCGCCTCAACGTCCCCTGGCTGCGCGCCAAGCTCCAGCGCCGCTGGAGGGCCCTGCTGCTGTTCGTCGCGGGCGTTCCAGCCCTCGTCCTGCTCTGCGTCCCCCTGTGCTGGTTCCCGAAGTCGTTCACCGTCCTCAGCAGCCTCTGGGGCTTCTGGTGGCTGCTCGTCTTCACCGCCGCCAAGAGCGACCGCGCCTGGATGGCGCCCGTCACGCGTCCGCCCTGGTTCGTGCGCGCCTGGAGCGTCCTGCCCGCCCATGGGGCCTTGCGCTGGATGATGAAGGGCCTCGCGCGGCGCTCTGAAGCCGTCGCCGCGCCCATCGCCGCCGTGGAGCGTCAGCCGTGGGTCTTCGCGGGGCTCGCGCTCACGCGGTTCGTGGGCAGCCTCCCGCCGCTGCGCTGCTTCACGCGGCCGTTCATCCCGGTGGCCTCGGCGCACCTGCTCGGGCTGGACCCCCTGCAGCCGCCCGCGCTCAAGAGCGGTGAAGCCCCGCCCGCGCACGGCGCGGGGGACTGACTCACACGTCCGAGGGCGCGTTGCCTTCGGGCGGCAGCCCGCCTATGCCCTCCAGCGGCGCGTGGGGCTGCTGGGGGGCGCCCAGCTCCAGCCGCTGGCCCTCCTCACGGCGCGCGGGCAGGTCGATGACGCTCTGGAGCTGCTGGCTCACGGAGCGGAAGAAGCCGGTGAGCAGCTCCGGCCGGTCCGCGAGCAGGTCCAGGAAGTCGCGCCGGTCGATGACGAGCACGCGCGAGTCCACCGCGGCCACCATGTCCGTGGGCCGGGGCGCGCCGTCCAGCAGGCTCACCTCGCCAATGGCCTCCTTCGCCTGGAAGCGCAGCACGTGCTCGCCGTTGCGGAACGCGTCCACCGCGCCCTCGACGATGACGTAGAGCGCGTCGCCCGGGTCCCCCTGGCTGTAGAGCCGCTGGCCCGCCTTGAAGGACGCCTCGCGCGCCACCTCCGCGATGGCCGCGATGTCGTCCACGTCGCTCTGCGAGAAGACGCTCACGCCCTCCAGGGCGAACATCCGTTGGACGATGGTATCGCTCATGTCACCCTCCTGCGGGAGCACGTCCAGGCCGTTCACCCGCGCCACGTGGCGGGCGCACGCGCGCAGCACCAGGTCCTCACTCTGCACGAGCCCCGCCAGCCGCCGCCACAGACGGCCCGGCGCTCCGGGCGGCAACTCGCGGTGGTGGGCCTCCACCTGCTCCATCACCAGCTCGCGCTCCTCCTGCGCCACCAGGTTCTCCAGCAGCTCCAACGCGTAGGCGCGGCGGCGCGAATCGTTGCCCACCAGGTGCTGGTGGATGCGGCGCATGGCCTGCGGCGGGTGCAGCAGGCCCAACAGGAAGAACGACAGCTCCAGCGCCTGGTCCAACCGGTCGCCCACCGCGCGGGTGAGCAGCGACTGGGGCCCCAGCGCCGCCTGCACGTCGCGGAAGGCGCCCACCAGTTGGCGGTACGTGTCGCGGCGGCGGCCCAGCGCCTCGTGGATGCGGTCCACGTCCACCGGGTGGTCCGGCTGCTCCTCGCGCAGACGCGACAACTGCGCGCCGATGCGGAAGTGCAGCGCCGCGTCGTCGCGCACGTTGGAGAACAGCAGCGCGTTGAGCGCCGCGGACGAACCGATGCCGCGCAGCACGCGGGGCAGTTGCATCCGCATGGCCAGGGGCGCGGCCTTGTTGTTGAGCTGCAGCTCCAGCAGCGGCGTCACCGCGTCGCCCAACTGCACCAGCGACTCGCGCGCGGCCGGGCGCTCCTCGCGCCAGCCGAGGAACGGCAGCAGGCGCGGCGCCAGCTCCACGTAGCCGCCCTCGCCCACCGCCACCAGCGCCACGCGCCGCACGGAGATGTCCATGTCCTCCAGGTAGAGGGACAGCGGCCCCGCGAAGCGAGGGTCCTTCAGCCGGCCCAACAGCCGCGCCACCTCGCGCCGCTCGGCCACGGGCGCGTGGTCGCCCTTCGCCAGCAATTCGCGCAGGGACTCCAGCGCCGCGGAGTTGCCCTGCGTGCGCATCAGCGCGCCAATCGCCGCGCAGCGCAGGCCCACGTCGGAGCTGGTGAGCAGCGGCGGCAGGAGCCGCTCCGCGCGCTCCGGGGACAGCCGCGCCAGGGCCCACACGGCCTGGTCGCGGGGGCGCCGGGGGCCCTCCTCCACCAGCCGCTCCAGCATGGGCGCCAGCTCCCGCGCCTCGAAGGACAGGGCCAGCGTCACGCCGCGCTCCTGCACGCGCTCGTGGGGATGGGACAGGAGCGCGGCCAGGTGCTGCCGCAGGGGCGCGGCCTCCGCCTGCTCCAGCATGTCCACCGCGCGCAGCACCCGCTCCGGCGTGGGCGCGCCCAGCGCCTCCACCAGCAGCTTCTGCGCCTCGCCGCCCAGCTCCACCTCTTCCTCTTCGTGCGCGCCCACCTGCTCGCCCAGCGCCGTGAGGTACGCGGGCTTCAGGCGCACGAGCAGCAGCCCCAGCGCGGCGCACAGCCCCACCACCGCCACCGCCATGGTGATGCCGTTGGCACCCCGGCCCGCGCCGATGAGCAGCAGGCCCGCCAGCACCACGCCGCCCTTGCGCAGCAGCCCGTCCACCGCGCTGCGCAGCCCCTCGCGCTGCTCGTCCGGCACCGCCGCGTAGAGCAGTTGGATGCCCACCGGCAGGATGGAGTAGCTCACCGCCGTCTCCACCAGCCGCAGCAGGTGCACCGGCCACAACTGCCCGGTGGCCAGCGTGGCGCCCGCCAGCGGCGCGAGCACCAGCGGCACCAGCGCCAGGTACATGAGCAGGCCCATGCGCTTGAGCAGCCGCTCCGCCACGAGGAGCTGGAACGCCACGCAGAACAGGCCAATCCACAACTGCAGCGAGCCGAACAGCGCCGCCAGCCCGTCCTCGCTGAGCGTGCCCTCCACGCGCAGGCGGAAGAGGTAGTCCACGAAGGACGACAGCACCGCGAACGCGATGCCCAGCGCCGCCAGCACCTGCGCGTAGGGGCTCTCCCCCAGGTAGCTCCACGCCGGGAACCACGCCTGCAGCGACCGCGTGCGCGGGGGCGGCGCCGGCTCCGCCTTGTGCAGGTGGTGGAAGATGGCGCCCGCGGCCAGCAGGCTCACCGCGCCGCTCACCACCACGGCGGGCGTGCCCAGCCGCACCGCCAGCGCCTGCACCAGCAAACCGCCCGCGATGCCTCCGCCCATGCCGAAGCCGTTGAGCACGGTGAAGGCCCGGCGCGCCTCGCGCGCGTCGAACGCGGACGCCATGCGGCCCCAGAAGCGGAACGACACGAACGTGCTGAAGCAGTCCGCGAACAGGTACAGCGCCAGCGCCGGCATGCGCTGCCCCGCGGACAGCGCCGCCGCCAGCCCCAGCGCCAGCACCCCGCCCACCCCGGTGAGGATGCCCGGGGACTCCGTGGGCGCGTCCGGCCGGGCGCGCGGCAGCAGCGTCAGCGCCGCCGTCATCAACGCACCCAGGAGGTAGAGGTACGGCAGCGCCTGGGACTCGAAGCGCGACAGCACCAGCGCGTTCGCGGACGTCTTGAGCTGCGTCACCCCGGCGATGAGCGCGAACTGGAAGGCACCCGCCGGCAGGACGCGGCGGTTCCAGGATGAGGTTTCGGAAGGGGCCACGGGCGCGGGGGTGCGGACAGGATAGCGTGGAGCCCGCTATTCACGAATACCACTCTTCAGGTCCCAAGAGCATCCGCCCTTCCGTCGCAGCCGTCCGCCCGCCTGCCCGGCGTCGCAGCCGGACTCCGGACCGGGAGTCCTTGCGGCTCCCACGGAGGGACGCGCCGGGGAGCCCCCGGAACGCGGGCCGCGTGACGTACACTCCGGCGCCGTGACGCCCACCCCCGACACCCTGCTCGACGGCACCCACACGGTGCTGACCCCGGAGTACGTGGAGTTCCGCTTCACGCTGGCGGGGGTGTACTCGCGCTTCCTCGCGTGGCTGATGGACGCGCTCATCGTCGGCTTCGCCACGACGGGGGTGCTGCTGGTGTTCCAGGTGGCCATGGCCGCGTTCCCCGGGTTCGCCAGCGCGCTGGGCATCGTCGTCTACTTCCTGGTGGACTGGGGCTACGGCATCACCCTGGAGACCGTGTGGGCGGGCCAGACGGTGGGCAAGCGCGTGATGTCCCTCCGGGTCATCCAGGAGAGCGGCGTGCGCATCGGCTTCTACCACGCGGCCCTGCGCAACCTGGCGCGCGTGGTGGACCGGCTGCCGCTGCTCTACCTCGTGGGCGGCTCGGTGGCGCTCGTGTCGCGCTCGCACCAGCGGCTGGGGGACCTGCTCGCCGGCACCATCGTCGTGCGCGAGCGGCGCCTCAAGGTGCCCTCCGCCCTGGAGACGCGCGGCGAGGAGGGCCTGCTGGCGGATCCGCTGTTCGTCTCGCGCGTGAAGCGGCTGTCCACCGAGGAGCGGGAGCTGGTGCTGTCCGCCGCCCTGCGCCGCGAGGAGCTGCGGCTGGAGGCCCGGCTCACGCTGTTCTCCGCGCTGGGCGCACGGCTCCAGGACTCGCTCGCCATAAAGCCCGCCCACCTCTCGGACGAGAAGTGGACGCTGCTCGTCGCCGCCGCCCTGCTGCCCGCCCCGGCCACGCGCCCGGGGCGGCCCACGTCCGGACCTAGAAGTACGTCGCCAGGCCCACGGAGCCCGTCAGCGACGTCTGCGTATCCTCGTTGAGCGCGATGTAGAAGTTGTACTGCGCGCGCACGCCCAGGCTCACGGAATCGCTGAGGAAGAAGTCCACGCCCGCGTTGGGCCCGATGCCCACGAAGTTGCTGACGGTCTCCTTGAACACGATGAGGTAGCTCACGTCCGTGCCGATATACGGGCGGATGGTCTCCTCCAGCAGCAGGTACCGGATGCCCAGCGACGGGGCCAGGCCCACCACGCGCTTCTCCGGCGTGGAGAAGGTGTCCGTCGGGAACATCAGCTTCGACAGCGAGACGACCTCGAAGCCGTTCTCGATGTAGAGGCTTCCCTCCAGGCCGATGAACGGCGTCCCCGCGAGGCCCGCGGTGCGCTTGAAGTCCATGTAGCCCAGCGACAGGCCCAGACTCCGGTTGGAGAACTGCGCGTGAGCAGGAGCCGCGCCCAGCAGGGCGGCGAGCAAGCCGAAAGCACAAAGGTAGGTACGCATGGCGGCGCACTCTACAGCCGGGCTAACCCCTGGAAAACAGCGCTGATTCAGCTCAAGGCCGGCGTTGCCTCACGGGGTGGCGCTCTCCTACACTCGGCCGGCCATGCGTCTTCGCCTCTTCCTCACGCTGACCGCCGCCGCCTCCCTCACCACCACCGCCTGCCTCAGCACGCCGCCCCCGCATGAACGGGCGCTCATCAACAACGAGCTGTGCGCGCAGGAGATGGCCAACGGAGACCTGCAGAAGGCGGAGACCTACTGCAACCTGGGCCTGGAGTTCTCCCCCCAGTACGCGGACCTGTGGGCCAACAAGGGCCTCATCGCCATGTACTCGGGCAACAAGGGCAAGGCGAAGGAGTTCTTCATCAAGGCCCTGCGCTTCAACCAGGAGCACCTCCAGGCCTACCAGAACCTGGGCGTGCTCTACCTGGATGAAGGCGCCTACGGAAAGGCCCACGACAACTTCAAGCGCGCCCTGCAGGTGAACCCGGACAACCTGGAGTCGCGCTACGACCTGGGCCTCACCTACATGAAGATGGGCAAGAAGAAGGAGGCCAAGAAGGAGTTCGACACGCTGCTCGCGGTCAACCCCAACGTGGCCAACGCCCACCACAACCTCGGCATCATGGCCTACGAGGACAAGGACCTGGAGGGCGCCTTCGAGCACATCTCCCAGGCCGCCCAGCTCACCCCCGACTCCGCGGAGGTGTGGCACGACCTGGGCACCGTGCTGATGGAGCAGAGCCGCTTCGCGGAGGCCCGCGAGGCCTTCGGCAACTGCGCCCGCCTGGATGAGAAGAACGCCAGTTGCCTCAACAACCTGGCCGTGGCCCAGCGCAAGGTGGCCCTCACCGACTCCGCCCTCAAGGAGCTCAAGGACACCCAGACGGCGGAGAACAGCGCCCCGGCCATGTACCTGCTCGCGCGCCAGTACCGGGAGAAGGGCCTGCTCGCGGAGGAGGAGAGCGCCTACCGCAAGTGCGTGAAGCTGGACGCCAAGTTCGCGCCCTGCCACTTCGGCCTCTTCCAGATCTTCTCCGAGGCCCACAAGCAGACCCACGCGCAGACGGCCTGCAAGAACTTCATGAAGTTTGGAACCTCCGAGGAATTCCCCACCGAGTACACGACGTGTGAGAGATTCCTGGCCAACGACTCGTTCTAGCCGTCCCTTCGGGTAGCGACACACGCGATGAGCGTCCGTCTGACCGTCACGCAGCGCAGCGAGGCCGGAGGCGCCTCGGGCAAAGAGGTCGTCCTCGACGACTCCGTCATCACCCTGGGGCGGGACAAGACCTGCCAGGTGGTGCTCCCGCAGCAGGCGGTGTCGCGCAACCACGCGCGCATCAGCCAGGAGGGCACCCTCTACTTCCTGGAGGACCTGGGCAGCGCCTACGGCACGAAGATCAACGGCAAGACGCTCCCCAAGGGAGAGAAGGAGCTGCTGCGCAACGGCGACGTCATCGCCATCGCGCAGTACGACGTCCGCTTCGACAAGGTCGTCGAGATCGCCCCGGACGTCAGCGACAAGACGTCGTTCCTCGCGCGCGGCATCCTGAAGGACGCGATGCGCGGGCTCGCCGGCGGCGAGGAGCGCTTCCTGCGCTACATGAACGGCCCGCGCGAGGGCCAGCGCATCGAAATCTCCGAGGCCCAGGAGCACATCTTCGGCCGCGACGAGAAGGAAGCCGACGTCATCCTCAAGGACGACCTCGTCTCCCGCAAGCACGCCAAGGTGCGCCGTGACTGGTCCGGCACGCACGTGGAGGACCTGGGCAGCCGCAACGGCATCAAGGTCAACAAGAAGCGGGTGAACCGCAAGGCGCTCAAGGACGGCGACGAGCTGGAGATTGGCGCCACCCGCTTCGTCTACGTGGACCCCGCCGAGCCCCCCGACGAGCCCGCGGTGAGCCTCTCCGCGGAGAGCTCCGCCGTCGTCCCGGCCCCGTCGCCGCCGCGCCCCTCCCCGCCCAAGCGCGAGGAGCCGCCCCCGCCGGAGCCCGAGCCGGAGCCCGCCCCCGCGCCGCCGGAGGAGCAGCCCGCCTCCGAGGACGGGTCCGCGTCCTCCTCCGAGGAGCCGCAGCCCGACGGGGGCGAGGAGCTGCCCATGCCGGAGCCCGAGCCCGAGCCCGCCCCGGCGGCCATGTCCGCGCTGGCGGACAAGAAGAAGCTCGTCCCGCTCATCGTCATGGGCGTGGTGGGGCTGAGCTTCCTGGTGCTGATGATCGCCGTGCTCGCCGGCGCCTGAGCCGCGCCCTCCCCTTCTCCTTCCCCCGGAAACGACAAGGCCCCCGCTCGAGGAAGCGGAGGCCCTGGGTCCTTCAGCCGCTCCCGGCCGCTACCGGCCGGAGGAGATGCGCGCCACCGGCTGGATGTTCAGGTCCGGGGACAGCTCCTGGTAGCTGAGGATGGAGAACGAGGGGTTGAACTCGTACTCCAGCAGCTTGCGCACGTAGCGGCGGATGTCCATCGCCGTGAGGATGACGGGGCGCTGGGCGCTGGGCGGCAGGTGGCCGCACTCCGAGCGCACCGCGCCGACGATCTCCTGGGCGATCTCCGGCTCCAGCGCCAGGTGCGCGCCCGCGGAGGTGCGCTTGATGGAGCTGCGGATGGCCTCCTCGATGTTCGGGTCGAGCAGGTACACCACCAGCGTGCCGGTGCCGCGCGCGTACTTGTGGGAGATGTAGCGGCGCAGCGAGGCGCGGACATGCTCGGTGAGCATGACGTTGTCGGCCTCCACCTGGCCGTACTCGGACAGGGCCTGGAGGATGCCGCGCAGGTCGCGGATGGAGATCTCCTCCTCCACCAGGCGCCCGAGGATGTCCGTCAGCTTCAGCACGTTGACGATCTTCGGGACGACCTCCTTGACGATGGCCGGGAAGGCCTTCTCCAACTGCTCCAGCATCGTCTGCGTCTCCTGCACGCCCACGAACTCGCGCGCGTTCTTCCGGAGCACGGCGGCGGTGTGCAGGATGATGTAGCCGGGCACATCCCAGGTGGTGAGGCCCGCGGACTCGAGCGTCTCCCGGAACTGCTCGGGCACCCACGCGGCCGGCTGACGCGTCGCGGGGTTGATGGCCTCGAAGCCGGGGATGTTCATCAGCTTGAGGCGCTCCACCGTGTCGTTCACCAGGATGTGGCCCAGGGTGGCCTGGCCGGTGACGACGGGCACCTCGTTGATTTGAATCTGGTAGGCCCCGGGCGGCAGGCCGCCGTTGCCGCGCGCGCGCACGCCGGGGAAGCGCACGCCCAGCTCCACGAAGAGGCCGTCGCGCATGAACGGGATGAGCTCGAAGAGGAACTTGCCGCCGTCCTGCCGCGAGTCCACGAAGGGCACCAGCGCGTCGGAGACCTCCAGCACGATGGGCGTGACGACGGGGATGAACAGCTCCGAGTCCGGGTTGAGCTGCTCCTTGGGCGGGGGCTCGGCGGACACGGGCGTGCCGAAGCTGGACTCCATCGCGGGGCCGGCCTCCTCGGCGGCCAGCGCCTCGTCGCGCTTGCGCATCATCGTCCAGGCGCCGAAGCCCGCGCCCGCGCCCAGCAGGAAGAAGGGAATCTTGGGCAGACCGGGGATGAGGCCCAGGCCCACGAGCATGGCCGCCGCGATGGCGATGGCCTTCGGGAAGGCGGTGAGCTGGCTGCCCACGTCCTTGCCCAGGTGCGCGCCCTCCTCCTCGCCGCCCACGCGCGTCACCAGGATGCCGGCGCAGGTGGAGATGAGGATGGCGGGGATCATGCCGACCAGACCGTCACCGATGGTGAGCAGCGTGTACTTCTGCGCGGCGTCACCGGCGGCCATGCCCTTCTGGGTGACGCCGATGATCAGGCCGCCCACGATGTTGATGACCGTGATGATGATGGACGCGATGGCGTCGCCCTTCACGAACTTCATCGCGCCGTCCATGGCGCCGAAGAGCTGGCTCTCACGCTCCAGGTCGCGGCGCTTCTTCTTCATCTGGTCCTGATCAATCACGCCGGCGCGCAGGTCCGCGTCGATGGACATCTGCTTGCCGGGCATGGCGTCCAGAGTGAAGCGCGCGGCCACTTCCGCGACGCGCTCCGAGCCCTTGGAGATGACGATGAAGTTCACCACCACCAGGATGAGGAAGAGGATGGCGCCGACGACGAAGTTGCCCTGCACCACGAAGTTACCGAACGCCACCACCACTTCGCCCGGGTCGCCGGTGAGCAGGATGAGTCGCGTGGTGGAGATGGTCAGCGACAGGCGGAACATCGTCGTGATCAGCAGGATCGTCGGGAACGACGACAGGTACAGCGCGCTGGGCACGTAGAGGGAGATGAGGAGCAGTACCACCGAGATGCTGATGTTCAGCGTCAGCAACACGTCCAGGATGATCGTCGGCAGCGGGACGATCATCATCGCGACGATGGCCACGACGACCACCGCCAGGACGATGTCGGAGTACTTGTTCAGGAAGCTGTTCGGATCGGCGTTGGCCATCGGCGGGGCCATCCTAATCCGTGCGCGCCCCCGAGCCCAAGGGGGGGCCTTCCCTCACCTGTCCGGCGAGGGAGCCTGCGGACAGCCTACGAGCGGTCCTCGGGGGCTTCGGATTCCGAAGCCTCGTCCGAGCTCTCCAGGGCCGCGGCGGCGAGCATGCGCGCACGACGGCTCAAGGGGTCCTTGTCCTCGGGATCCAGCGACACGGCATGCTGGAAGTCACGGGCCGCTTCCGCCGTGCGGCCCTGGCGGAGGAAGGCCTCGCCCCGGTTGACGAAGGGGGTGATGTCGGTGGGATCCAGCTCGATGGCGCGGTTGAAGCACGCCACGGCGGTGTCCAGGTCCTCCAGCGCCAGGTGGCAGGCGCCCAGCGCGGTCTGGAAGTAGGCCTCGCTCGAGTCCATGGCCGAGAGCTTCTCGAAGATGGCCAGCGACTCGTTGAAGTTCCCGTCCTGGAAGAGGTTGAAACCCTCCGTGGCCCGCTCGAGCATCTCCGGTCCGGACAGGGGCTTCTCGTTGTCGTTCGACACCGTGGCCTTGAATTCAGTCGTCATCGGCGCGTTCACCGGGGCGGGGACAGCAGCGGCGGGGAGTCTAGCCCGGGGCCCCCGCCAGTTCCAGACGGGGTCCCCTTGTCGGCGTGAGCCGGACCTCAGCCCTGCTCGTCGATCCGCTCCTGGACCTTCGCCATCACGTCGCTCAGCGACTTCTCGATGACGCTCTTGAAGATGTACTCGGCGCTGGTCTCCTTGTTGAAGGCCTTCTTCGCCTCCGCGTTGATCTGCTCGGGAGTGGCGTCCGGGTTCTTCGCGATGAAGTCCGCGACCGACTTCTGCGCCTTGTCCAGCGCGCGCGTGCCGGCCTTCTCACCCAGGCTGCCCAGGTAGTCACCGAACTGGCCGGCGACGTCCTGGATGGCCTGCTCGGCGGAGGGCTTGTCGGCCTGGGCCGACTTCTGGCTCTGGCCCGCGGCGGCCGTCTGCGGGGCGCTCTTCGCCTGGAGCGTCTGGAGGCCCTTGGCGAGCTGATCCGTCGTGGCGCGGAGCAGGTTCTCCTGCTTCACGACAGCCTGCGAGCCGGTCGCCGGCCTGGCAGTGGAGGTGGTCGCGATGCCGACGCGGGGAGCAGAACCGTTAATCGGGGAGGAGCCCATGATCCAAACCTCGTTCTAAGTGCTGCGTTTCCTGGGTTATCGGCGTGAGCCTAGTGGAAGTTTCCGGATCCTTTCCACCGGCGGCGGCGCGTGGAAGGAGCCCGGAAACGCCACCGGCCCCGGACCGATGCCCTGGAGGGCACCAGCACGGGGCCGGAGCGAGACCAACAACCTGCGAAGGACTACTTCAGGTTGTTCACGGCGGCCATCGCCATGTCGTCCATCTTCTTCATGAGGTTCCGGTGGTGCTCTTCGCGGTGTTAACAGCCTTGTTGAAGACGTCGATCGTGGCCATGAGAGTTCTCCTGGTACGGCGGGATGGGTTCGTGCGGCACCAGCTACAAAAGGATTATCGCTGAGGGCGAACCGGAGTTTCCTGGGGATTTTTTCGCGATCATTTTTCCCCCGCTCCCGCCGCGTCGCGCCACCGCTGGCCGGAAATGCCACCGGCCCCGGACCGATGCCCTGGAGGGCATCAGCACGGGGCCGGAGCGGACCAACAACCTGCGAAGGACTACTTCAGGTTGTTCACGGCGGCCATCGCCATGTCGTCCATCTTCTTCATGAGGTTCGTGATGGTGCTCATGATCTGCGACTCGAGCTGCACCTGCTTCTGCGCCTGGAGGAAGCCCTTCTGCTCCTCGGGGGCCGCGGCGATCATCTTGTCCATCGCCGTGCCGGTGGTGCTCTTCGCGGTGTTAACAGCCTTGTTGAAGACGTCGATCGTGGCCATGAGAGTTCTCCTGGTACGGCGAGATGGGTTCGTGCGGCACCAGCTACAAAAGGATTATCGCTGAGGGGGGACCGGAGTTTCCTCGGAATTTCCCGGGATCATTTCTTCCCGGCTCCCCTCCTCGGCCCCCCGGGAGGATCAGCCCTTCAGCTTGCCCAGGGCGGGGTTCTTCATCCACGCCTTGAAGGAGTCGAGCTGCTGCTGCGACTCGGCGCGGGGGTCCACCGGCTTGGCGGCGCCGGGCAGGGAGTCCTCGCGGGTCAGCGCGATCTTCGGGCGGCTCGAGCTCTCGAAGCCATCCGACGTCTTGAGCCCGCCCGCCGGGCCGCGAGCAGGCGCCGCGGGAGCGGCCGCGGCGGCCGGGGGCGTCACGGCGAACTTGGCGCCCAGCTCCGGGTTCATCTCCATCACGGCGCTCTGGATGGTCATGCCGTAGGTGCTGATGCGGTACTGCAGGTACTCCACCACGCTCCCCAGGATGGCCGGGGGCGGCAGGATGGGGTCCTTCATGAAGCGGTTCAGCGAATCCGTGACGTCCTTGTACATCCCCTCATCCAGCGGCGTGCCGGGAGCCGACGCGGCCACCAGCTTGCGCATGTTGCGCACCACCTGGAGGAACGTGCCCTGGGCCGTCTTGCCCTGGACATCCAGCTCCGCCAGCAGCTTGTCGCGCTTCTCCTTCAGCTCCGGCGGCTCCGGGGGCAGCGGAAGCTGTGTCTTGGGGGGGGTGCTCATGAACCGCTCCATCGGTTGAGGTGAATGAATCCAGCCTAACAGAGATTACGGGGCTTCCATCCCACGCGCCAGGAGGCGGTCCCACCCCGTGGCTCAACGCCGGGTGAGGGCGGTGACCATGGCGCCGGCCTTGCGCACCACCGGATCATCCGCCGGAGGCATGGCCGCCGCACGGCGCAGGTCCTCCAGGGCCTGGGGCTTCTGTCCCATGGCCAACTTCACCTCCGCGCGGCCCACGTAGACTGACGGGTCCTGGGGGGCCAGCTTGGCGGCCACGTCGAAGGCGGCGAGCGCGCCCTGCCCGTTCCCCGCGGCCATCTCCACCACCCCGAGCGCCTTGGCGAAGTACACGTCCGTGGGGTTGATGGCGTAGAGGCCCTGGAAGAGCGTGCGCGCCTCCGCTATCCGGCCCTGGTAGAAGAAGAAGTAGGCCGTCTTGGCGATGGCGTACAGCTCGTCGTTGGAGTAGCCGCGCACCTCGCGGAGCGTGGCCTTGCCCTCCGCCCAGCGCTGCAGGAGCGCGGTGAGCTTCGCCTCGTCCTGCGGATCTTCCGGGTCCAGCGCCGCCATGGGTCAGTAGCCCTCGTCCTTCTGCTCTTCCCACATGCGGCGGATGATCTCCTGCGACTCCGCGCTCACCTGATCCACCAGGCCCAGCATCGCGGACTCGCGCTGCAACAGGGCCTTGAGGCGCTCCAGGCGCTCCGGCGGCGCGTTCACCTTGGACAGGCCGCGCTCCAGCATGCGGCGCTGCCCGTCATCTCCCCGGCCCGCGACGCTGGCCAGGTGCGGCCGGTCACTGAAGCCCTCCAGGTCCGCGTCGTGACCGCCCGGGTGGGGCGGCAGGGGCAACCGGAGCTCCTCCGACGAGTGCGCCGGACCGATGAAGTCCAGGAGCGCCGCGGAGGGCATCGACGGGTTCTTGATGTTGCCCGCCTTGCGCAGCTTCTTCGCCCGGTCCAGTTGGGACGGGTCCACCAGCCGCTCGCGGACGCTGCGGGGACCTCCCCAGGGCCAAAGCGCGGTGCTGGGGGGCTGATTGTTGATTCTGGCCATGGTGGGCCGACTTCAATACAGGTGGGGGGCCCGCGTCCAGCCCCCTTCAGCGCCCGCCCGCCTGCTCACGCTGCAGCGCGTAGACGAAATTCAGCACCTCGGCCACCGCGTCGTAGAGCTCTTCCGGGACCTCCTGCCCCACGTCCACCCGGTACAGGGCGTGGGCCAGGGACACGTTGCGCATCACCGGGATGCCGTACTGCTTGGCGATCTCCCGGATCTTCTCCGCCTTGAGGCGCATCCCCTTCGCCACCACGCGAGGCGCGCCGTCCGCCTTGTTGTCGTACTTGATGGCGATGGCGATGTCCGCCTCTTCGTCGCTGGCCATGGCCTCCTCCTCAGGCGCGCGCAGGCGGCGCCGCGTTCTGCTGCTGCTTGAGCCCGTAGACGAAGTTCAGCACCTCGGCGACCGCGTCGTAGAGCTCCTCCGGGACTTCCTCGCCCACCTCCACGCGCAACAGCGCGTGCGCCAGCGGGACGTTGCGCAAGAGGGGCACGTCCGCCTCGCGCGCCAGCGCCTTGATGCGCTCCGCCTTGGCGTCCATGCCCTTCACCAGCACCCGCGGCGCCCCGTCCTTGTTCTGGTCGTACTGCAGCGCCACCGCGACGTGGTCCGGGTTGGTGACGATGACGCTCGCGTCCTTCACGGCCTCCATCTGGGCCCCCTCCATGATCTCATGGTGGAGCTCCTTGCGCTTGGCCTTGTGGTGCGGGTCGCCTTCGCTCTGCTTGTACTCCTTCTTCACTTCCTCCTTCGTCATCATCATGTCCTTCATGAACGACTTGCGCTGCCACCACACGTCGAACACGCCGAAGATGACGAAGAGCATCACGATGCGCACACAGACCCGGTAGAGGATCTCCCCCATGATGGCCATGATGCCGTGCGTGTCCTGCCGCACCGTTTCGATGACCAGGGGCATGGAGTCTCGCACCACGCCGGTGACGACGTAGGCGGCGACGGAAATCTTGATGAGGTTCTTGAGCAGCTCCACGAAGGACTTCTTCGAGAACATGTTCTTCAACCCCGCGATGGGGTTGAGCTTGTCGAACTTCGGGATGAGCGGGTCGATGGTGAAGAGCGACCCCACCTGGAGGAAGTCCATCAGCCCGCCCAGCACCGCCGCGCCCGCCACGATGGGCACCGTGAGGAGCAGCAGCGTGCGCAGGCCCATGATGAGCAACTGCGTCGTCGCCAGGGCCAGGTCATCCGAGTGGGCGATGGCGTCGAAGCTGAAGCGGAAGAGCGTGGAGATCTCCCGCTCCACGGTGTCCCAGGTCCCCTTGACGATGCCCAGGCCCGCGACGAGCACGGCCACGCCCGTCAGGTCCTTGCTCTTCCAGGTCTGACCCTTCTTGCGCGCGTCGTCGAGCTTCTTATGCGACGGTTCTTCTGTTTTGTCGCCACTCTCGTCCGACATGGAGGAATCCCGGGAGGCTTGAAGCGGCTCAGGCCAGCATCTGGATGGCGTGCTGGAACATGCGGAGCATGTTGGCCAGCTCCTGCTGCATGCGGCCAATCACGACATGGATGGCGATGAACATGATGAGCACGCCCACCAGCGGCTTGAGCGACATGGAGATGAAGAACACCTGGATCTGCGGCGCGACGCGGTTGATGGCGCCCAGGGCCAGGTCGGTGACGAACGCGGCCACCATGCCGGGACCCGCCAGCGCCAGGCTGATCTTCAGCAGGTCCGCGAAGGAGCGGATCATCAGGTCGAAGAAGGGCCACACGCCGCGGCTGAAGCGCGGGAAGCCCTCCAGCGGCACGATGGCGAGGCTGTCCGCGAGCGCCCGGATGATGATGTGGTGCCCGTCCAGCGACAGGAACAGCACCACGCACAACTGCACCTTGAGGCTGGAGAAGAGCGACACCTGCGTGCCCAACTGCGGCACGTAGAGCTGGGCGTTGTTGCTGCCCGACATGGTGTCCATCAGCGTGCCGGCCACGCGGGCCGCGTCGAACACCATGTTGACGATGTACGACAGCGCCACGCCGATGAAGACCTCCTTGAGCAGAAGGCCGATGTACGGGAGCGCGCTCAGGGGGATCCGGTCCATCCGGTCCGCGACGGACGGGAAGAGCACCGCGGACACCAGCAGGCCCAGGCCCAGCTTCATCTCCGAGGGGACGACCTCGCCGCCCAGGAACGGGCTGAAGATGAGGATGGGCATCACGCGGCACATGATGAGTGCCATCGTGAAGATGACGACCGACAGGTTGACCCGAGCACCCAGCTCGGCCATGGCTTCGCCGATGTTCATCTGCCGATGAGCGCCGGGAACCGGTCGAAGACGTGGAAGGTGAAGCGCAGGAGCTGACCGCCAATCCACGGGCCCGTCATGGCCAGCACGCCGAAGACGAGCACGACCTTGGGCGCGAAGGAGAGCGTCTGCTCTTGAATCTGCGTGGTGGCCTGGAACAGCGAGACGAGGAAGCCCACCAGGAGGCTCATGAGCACCGGCGGCGCGGAGACCACGAGCACCAGGAACAGCGCCTCCTGGGTGATGAACGTGAGCTGATTCATGGAAGTACGGGGCTCCTTACAGGTAGCCGATGACCAGGCCCTTGGCGATGAGGTACCAGCCGTCCACGAGCACGAACAGGAGCAGCTTGAAGGGCATGGAGATGGTCGTGGGCGACAGCATGTGCATGCCCAGCGCCAGCAGGATGTTGGCGACCACCATGTCGATGACGATGAAGGGCACGAACAGGAGGAAGCCGATCTGGAAGGCCTCCTTCAGCTCGGACACGACGAAGGCCGGGACGATGACCATGAAGTCGTTCGGGCCAATGTCCTTGCGGTCCTCCTCCTTCCGCATCTTCTTCGCCAGGCTGTAGAAGAGCGTGCGGTCCTTGTTGGTGACCTTCTTCATCAGGAACTCGCGCAGGGGCTCCTTGGACTTGTCCGCGGCCCCCAGCATCGTGCCCACCGTCTCCGAGGAGAAGACGGACGTGCCCCGGGACCAGATGTCGATGCCGCCCGCCCGGTACATCTCCTGGCCCACGGGGGCCATGATGTAGACGGTGAGGATGATGGCCAGGCCGGTGATGACCTGGGTGGGGGGAATCTGCTGGGTGCCCAGCGCCGAGCGGACGATGGAGAGCACCACGGAGATCTTCACGAAGCTGGTCACCATCATCAGCGCGAACGGGACCAGGGACATGGCCGCGAGCGCGAGGATGAGGATGAGCGGACGGGAGGTGAAGGAGTCGGAGCTCACCGCCTCCTTGACCATCTCATCCGGCATCGAGTCGCCGCCCTTCTTCGCCGCGGACGCGACGAAGGGGGAGAGCGACACGAGGGCCGCGAAGAGCCAGGGCGGAGCGCGGAACAGCAGCGGGCGAGCGGGAGACGAACGGTTCACGTGACGGCCTTCAGACGCCCGGCGGCGGCGTGGTGCCACCGGTCCGGCGGGAGAGGAGCTTCTGGAGGAAAGGACTCAGGGACACCGGCGACGACGGCGGACGCGCGGCGCGGATGCGCTCCACGGCGTCGCGGTCCAGCTTCGAAACCAGTTGCACGCCACCCTCGCCGCCACCCACCAGCAGGTACTCGTCCGCGGCCTTCAGGACGAAGAGCGTGCGCCGTTGATCCAACGGGATGCGCTCCATCACCGACACAACCGACGCCTTGCCCACGGGCACGCCCTGCAACCCCATCAGCCGGCGCAGCCCCACGTTGAGCGTGAGGTAGATGGCCGCGAGCACCGCGCCCAGCAGCGCCACCGTGCGCACCACCACCCAGGCCAGGCTCTCCTGCGCCTCCGCGCCTTCGGCCTCGGGGACGCCCAGCTCGCGGTCCAGCTCGTCCGCGTGGCGCTTCGCGCGGGCCGCGGCTTCACCCTCGACGGCCGGGGCGGGGGCCGCCAGGGGAGTCTGGACGGAGGCCGCCTCCGGGGCCGGCGCCGCCACGGAGGCGTCGGGCGAAGAGGCCGCGGGCGCCTGCGCCAGGACGGCGGGCGACGCGAAGAAGAGCGCGGCGCCGAGCAACAGGCGCGAGGGGAAGAGACCGAGGACCGCCATGGATGGGCGCGAGCCTAGTGCACCCGAGTCAGGACCGCCACGGGCCCGGGCACAAGCACGCCCCCCTGCCCGCCTGCCTTGTGACGCACGGGCGCAAACGCTTCAGCTCAGGTGGATGATGCGCACCCCGAGCTGGCCCTCCAGCTCCACGAGCTCACCCCGGGCCACCACCTTGCCGTTCACCGACAGGTCCACGGGCTCACCCGCCCCGCGGCGCAGGTCGATGACCTGGCCCGTGCGCAGGCCCACCACCTGTTCGGCCGTGATGGGCACGCGCGCCAGCTCCACCGCCACCTGCAGGGGCAGGTCGCTGAGCAGATCGCTTCCGTCCTTGTCGTCCAATGCCGCCCCTTCGAGTTCCGGAGGAACGCCCAGCTCCGGGTTGGTGAAGTCCTCGTTCTCTTCCGAAGCGCCCCCGGGCTCCCCACCCTGGGGGTTGCCCGGCTCGCCGGGGATGATGTCCGTGATGCGCGCCCGGTAGCGGCCCTGCTCCACGAACACGTCCGCCGCGAAGTGGCCGGTGCGCCCCAGGCCCAGCCGCAACTGCGCCGTGCCGGGCTCGCCCCGGTCCGGCCGCGCCGACAGCATGTCCAGGAGCAGCACGTCCTTGATGCGCAGCGACGCCAGGTCCTGGGCGGACAGCTCCGCCACGCCAATCTCCGCGCGCAGCCAGTCGCGCAGCGCGGACAGGCGCCGGCCGTTCGCCTTCATGTCCTGGCGGCGGTGCTCGCGCCGCTGGGCGCTCTCCACCGCGGGCTCCGCCGCCTCCAGCACCGCGGACGGCACCACCAGCCGCACGATGCCTCGGTGCGAGCCCAGCACCGCGTTCAGGTGCACCGCCAGCATCGGGCCGTCCTCACCCAGGCGGGCGGAGACCTCATCCACGCCGCGCGCCACGCCGTCCAGCCGGGGCCGGGGAACGCCCGGCTGCAGTCCGGGCACCAGCTCCTTGAGGGCCTCCAGGACGACGTAGCCCATCACGCCCTCCTCGATGTCCGTCAGGGGGCGCAGGCCCACCGTCTCACCGGCGCCGCCCAGCAGCAGGTCCACCGCCGAGTGCGCCAGCGACAGCTCGATTTCGAGGATGACCCGTCCCTTGAGCGCGCCGGGGGCCAGCACGGCCAGGAAGGACGGGTCGCCCAGGAAGCGGCGCAGCTCCGTCATGGGGCGCGCCTGGGCGGACTCCACCGACAGGCGCACGTCCACGTCGAAGAGGGCCTTGAGGCGCGCGCAGACCGTCTCCAGCGTGCCCGCGTTGGGCGTCAGCCACCGCAGCCGCTCCGCCAACTGGCCCTGCGTGCGCGACACCTTCTCCAGGTTCGTGAACGCGAACGGCCGCCACGGCGACACCGGCGCCGGGGCGGGAGCCGGCGCCTGCGCGGGCTTCGAAGGCGGTCCCAGCTTCCGGGTGTCGACCAACATGGTGCGCTCGAAGACTCCGGGCTCGTCGTCCGGCTCCAGGCTCATGTCTTGGCCTCGAACCTCAGATTTTCAAGCGCCAGTCCCCGGCCGCCCAGGGCGCTGCGCAGGCCGTCGCTCTGCTCTTCGAGCATCTTCAGGGTGTCGCGGTCGTTGCCGCTGAAGACGGCCGAAATCTTCCCGTTCTTCGCGCTGACCTTGATGGACAGGCCGTTGAGCACGTCGCCGCGCAGGTCGATCTGGAACTCCGCGTTGCCCGCGGCGTTGGTGCCCACGCGCACGCGCTCGACGATCTTCTGGGCGATCTCATTCGCCATGGCGCGCAGCCGCTCGGAGCCCGCGGTGTCCTTGGGCTTGGCCACCGGCACCGGCGCCATCAGCGCGGGGTTGAAGCGGAAGCCCGCGGCGGCCATCTGCCCGCCCTTGTCGTCCTTCTCCTTGCTGGCCCCGCCGCCCGCGCCCTTGCCACCTCCGGCGTTGACGTCGATCTTCAGCTCGCCCTTCTCCTGGCTCAGCCGGCTGGCCTGACCTTCGGCCTTGTTCATGTCGCCCTCGCGGACGTCCGTGGAGCGCTTCTCCTCCACGACCTCCGTCTTGCGGGCCTCGCCGCCCTTGGACAGGCTCTGCGACTCGCTGTTGCGCTGGGACTGCTGGGCGCCCTGGGTGGACTCACCGGGCTTCGCGAAGGCGGTCTCCTTCTGGGCCAGCTTCTCGTCGAAGGACTTCCCCTGCCCCTGCGCGAGCCGCGCCAGGACCTGCTTGCCCAGGGGCTGCTTGAGCTCCTGCGCCTGCTTGGGCTGGGCCTGCTCGGCCTGGCCCTGCTGGACCAGCTTGGAGAAGACGGACTCGCCCTGCAGTCGCTTCTGGGTCTTCGCCTCCGCGAGCTTGCGCTCCTGGATCATCCGCTCGGCCAAGCGCGCGGCATCGCGATCATCATCAACTCGGCTCATGGCGTCTCTCCAGACTCGGCGGAAGGCGGCGGGAGGTTACTTGCGCTGGCGGGCCAGGAACAAGGCGCTGCCGATCTCCTCCTGCTGCAACTCCTCCCGATCCTGGCGCTCCTTTTTCACCTGCTTGACGAACTTCTCCTTGTTCTTCTCGATGGCCTTGAGCTCCTTGGCGGCCTCGGCCATCAGCATGCGGCGCTGCTCCACCAGGCGGCCCGCCGTCCGGACGACCTCCTTCTGGTGTTCAATCTGGAGGGCGACCTGGGCTTCGTCGTCCTTCAGGCGCTCCTCGAAGCGGCCCATCATGTTCATGCCGTTGATGCCGGCGCCCTTGGCCATGATCTGCTGGAAGTACTCCTGGACCTTGGCCTTGCGCTCCTTGCGGCGGCGCTCCAGCTCCGCCTCCAGGCGCTGCTGTTCCAGCTCTTCCTTCGCCAGCGCCTTGACGGCGTCGGAGAAGGCCTGCTCGGCCTCGTCCTTCGCCTTCTCACGCATGTCCAGCAGGGACTGCAACCGGTACGGGGGCATGGTGGGGCCATCCTACCCAAAAACCGTCCGGTCCGTAGGTACGCCGGGGCGGCCCGGCTCACTCCGCGAACAGGTTGATGAGCTGCTCCACGGTCTCCTCGTACGGGGAGTTGGAGTGCGTGTCCTGCTTGAGGAAGTCGATGATGGAGTCGTACTTCTCGATGGCGTAATCCGTCCGGGGGTCCGCGCCGGCCTGGTAGGCGCCCAGCAGGATGAGGTCGCGCTGCTTCTCGTAGGTGGAGAGCGTCTCGCGCAGCTTGCCGGCGGCCTTCTTGTGCTCCTTGCTCACGATGCCGCTCATCACACGGCTGAGGCTCTGGAGCACGTCCATGGCGGGCCACTGGTTTCGCGCGCCCAGCTCACGGTTGAGGATGAAGTGGCCGTCGAGAATACCTCGGACCTCGTCGGCGATGGGGTCTTCCATGTCACCGCCGGCCACGAGACAGGTGTAGATGGCGGTGCACTTGCCCTTCGCCGAGTTGCCCGTGCGCTCGAGGATGCGCGGCAGCATGGAGAAGACGCTGGGCGGGTAGCCCTGACGCGCCGGGGGCTCGCCGATGGCGAGGCCGATGTCGCGCTGGGAGCGCGCCAGACGCGTCACCGTGTCGAGCATGAACAGCACGTTGCCGCCGCGCTCCCGGAAGTACTCCGCGATGGCCGTGGCCACGTAGGCGGCGCGCAGACGCACGAGGGCGGGCTGGTCGGACGTGGCGCACACCAGCACGGCGCGCTTCATGCCCTCCTCGCCCATGGCGTCCTCGATGAACTCGCGGACCTCGCGACCACGCTCGCCGATGAGCGCCACGACGCTCAAGTCGGCTTGCGTGTTGCGGGCAATCTGGCCCATCAGCGTGGACTTGCCGACGCCGGAGCCGGCGAAGAGGCCCACGCGCTGACCCTCGCCCACGGTGAGCAGCCCGTCGATGCAGCGCACGCCCAGGGGCAGCGGCCGCTCGATGCGCTGGCGGGTGAAGGGGTCCGGGCAGTCGCGGTCCACGGGCCAGTCGACCAGGTTATCCCCCTCCAGGGGCAGGCCGTCCATGGGCTCGCCGATGCCGTTGAGCACGCGGCCCAGGAGCCCGTCGCCGCACTTGATGGTGAGGGGACGCCCCGTGGGGATGCACTCGCTGTCCGGACCGATGCCGTACAGCTCGCCCAGGGGCATGAGCATCACCTCGTCGCCCACGAAGCCCACGACCTCCGACTTCATCAGGCCGCGCTGGCGGTTCTTGATGAGCACCAGCTCGCCGATGCGCACGTTGGGCACGCTCGCCTTGATGACGAGCCCCGTCAGCTCCGTGACGCGGCCGCGCACCCGGACGAGGGACGCTTCCTTGATGAGGTCGTAGTAGCGCGAGAGGTCGATGGCCATGGCGGATTCCGGGAGGGCTCGAGGGCGCGGCGTTGGCCGGGAGGCTCAGGGAGGGCCGCTCTTGCGACCGGTGTCCGGCTGCAGGAGGTTCTGGAGCATCTCCAGTTGGGTGGGCAGTTGCGCGTCCACGGTGCCGTACTCCGTCTGGACGATGCAGCCCACGGGAGCGACCTCCGGGTCCTCCTTGATGGCCAGGTCCACCGTGCGGCCGATGAGCTCCATCAACTGCGGGCGCTTGGCGCGCAGCACCGTGGCCGTCTTCGGGTGCACGCGCAGGACCATGGCGCGCGCGTTGCGGAGGTTTTCAATGGCCGCGGCGCACATGTCCACCAGCAGCTCCGGCTCGCGCTCCAGGTCGCGGCCGAGGATCTTCTCCGCCATCTTCAGCGCCAGCGCGATGATGTCCTGCTCCTGGGAGTTGAGCATCTCCCCGGCCTGGATCTTCGCGCGCAGGAGCAGCTCCGTGGCCTGGGCGATGCCCTCCTGACGGCCCAGGTCCTTCGCCTTGGCGAAGAGCTCCTCCTTCTCGCGCTGGGCCTCGGCGAGGATGCGCTCACGCTCGCGGTGGGCCTCCTCGATGATGCCCTGGGCGCCCTGGCGTGCCTCGAAGACCTCGGCGTTCATCACGCCCGCGCGCGGCGGACGCAGCGCCGGTCGCTCGGACGTGGCGACGACCACCGACTCCGCCAACCCGTCCCCCTTGATTACCTTGCCGATCGCCATGGGCCACTCCTTGAAGACCGGATGCTAGCGCGTTCCGCCGCGCGGTCCACGCCCTCCCGGACCGCCCGCGTCATCCTGGGCCGGCCGGTCGGAGGGAGGGGGGCGCCGGCGGCCCACCTGCGTTCCCTCCGAGACCCGGGACGAGGATGCCTGGCTGGAGAGCACGCGCGGGGGACGCTCCGGCTCGGCCCCCGGTTCGGGACGCGCCGCGGGGCGGCCCCCCGTGCGCGAGCGCAGCACGCGGGCCCCGTCAGCGGCTTCCCCGGACGGCTCCGGGCGCCGCGGGGCGCGCTCCTCCGCCTCCGCGGGAGGACGCGCGGGGCGCTCGGCCCGGACGGAGCGGCCTTCCGGCGCCTCCGGCTCCGGCGGGCGTGACGCACCGCGTGCCCCCAGCCGCGAGGGCGGCGGGCCAATGCGGGCGCCGTCTGGATCCGGCCGGGCGGGACGCGACGGCCGCGGGCCCTCTGGATCACGGCGGCCGGGAACGGCCCCGGTGGACGCGCGGGGCGCGGGCCCCACCGACGAGCCCCGGTCCACCGGCATGCGGCGCATCTGGGAGCCGTTCGCGTCCCCTTCCGGCGCCACCGTGGAGGCACGGGGCGCGGGCCCACGCTCGCGCTCCACCGGCATCCGGCGGATCTGCGAACCGCCCGCTTCGCCCTCCGGCGGCGCCACCATGGAGGCGCGGGGCGCGGGCCCACGCTCGCGCTCCACCGGCATGCGGCGCATCCGCGAACCGTTCGCGTCCCCTTCCGGCGAGACCATGGACGCGCGGGGCGCGGGCCCTACCGACGAGCCCCGCTCCTCCCCTGGCGCCGGGCGCGGACGCGCGCCGGGGGGCGCACCCGGGCCCGCGTCACGGCTGGACGCCGCACCCGCGCGCCGGGCCGCGCGCTCGGCCATGAAGTCGCGCTTGGCGCCCGCATCCGCGGACTCTCCGGCGGGAGGGGCTCCCCGCAGGGCCCTGGGAGCCCGGAGCGCGGGCGAGCGCGACGGATCCGGCGCGGTGGTGCGCAGGCCCTCGCGAGGCGCGGGGGCCGCCCCGGGGCGCGCGGCGGCCGGAGCCGCGGGACGGGCTCCCTGGGCTCCGGGAGCCGCGGGCGCGGGCTTCCGGGCCCCCGGCGGTGGAGGCAGCACGGCGGAGGGGCGCGGCGGCGGCGCGGTCAGCCGCACGGGGCGCTCGATGAGGCCGCGCACGGCCAGCCGCTCCAGGTCCATGACGATGTCGGTGCGTCCGCCGTCGCCCCGGGCGGTCGGCCGCGAGCGCTCCTCGCGCACCCACTTCGCCACCAGGTGGCCGAACTCGCCGCGGTGCTTCTCCAGCATGCGCGCGGCGAACTCCGGGGACTGCGCCACGCACGCGCGCGCCAGCCGCTGCACGCCCGCGCTGCGGATGGCGCCCGCCAGCCGGCTGAAGCCATCGTGCAGGTTGAGCTGCGCGCGCGCGTCCTCCTCCGGGAGCTTGCGCGGCGCATTGGCCGCCACGGACTTGCTCGCGAGCTGGAGCAGGTCCGGGGGCAGCGACTCCAGGAGGCCGTTCAGCTCTTCTTCGGGCAGTCCCGCCAGCGCCGGCCCCAGCACGCGCGCGCCCAGCCGGTCACTCACCGTGAGCAGCTCGCGGGTCTGCAGGTTGAGCACGTCCGCGAACTTGAAGCCCGCGGACTGGCCCGCGACCTCGCGCGCCAGCGCCTCCTCCAGCTTCCAGCGGATGATGTCCAGGACCTGCGGCCGCACCTCGCGGGTCAGCTTCACGCGCGAGGCAGGCAGGTGGCCGCGCACCGCCTCCGCCATGTTGCCGGGCAGCGCGCGCAGCGTGACCTCCACCAGGGCGCCGCGCTCGCGCTGGAGCAGCGCCGCCAGCCGCTCCGGATCCGCGGTCCACAACTGGCCGCGCCGGTCCTTCATCAGGCGCTTGAGCTCCTGGACCACCGCGGGCAGGCGCTTCTCGCGCGGAATCTGGAGGATCTCCTGCGCGCGGTGGCGCAAGAGCGCGCCCTCCTCGTCCGGCAGGTGCTCCAGCGCCGCCATGCTCTCCTGGCCCCCGAAGGTGACCGCGGTGAGCAGCATCATCGTCTGGCGTTTGCTGAGCGAGGTGAAGAAGGAATCCAACGGTCACCTCGCGGGCCCCCAGGTGGCCCGCTGAAGATAGAAGTCGTGTCCCCGGCCTGGAGGACACGTCCCGCGGACCACCCCAGGAGGGCCGCGGGAAGCGACGTGCAGCTCTAGCCCTCGCGACCGCCGCGCGCACGCGCGGGGCGCGCCGCCGCGGCGGGGGCGGCGCCGCCGGAGCCTCCGCGCATGAAGGTCCACGCGGTGAGGCCCATCATCGCCAGGATGAGCACGAACGCGCCGCCGAGGATCATCTTGAAGGTGCTGGCGCTGGCGGCCGTCATGCGCACGCCGAGCACGTCCTGCAGGCGGTTGGTCTCCGTGGTCTCCGCCGTGGGGGCCATGGCCTCCGTCATCAGCACGGTGACGGCCTCCGGCTTGAGCTCCGCCACGGAGCTGGCGACGAACTGCTTCACCGCGTCCACCGAGACGGGGGGCTTGCCGCCCTCCACCGTGCGGTACTTGATGAACACGGAGGCCGACGGCATCGGCTTGTTCTCCGGCTGCGACAGGTCGTTGTTCTCCGGCACCATCACGATGGCGCGCGCCTCCAGCACGCCGTCGATCTGGTTGAGCGCGTTGGAGACCTCGCCCGCCATGGCCTTGAGGAGCATGGCGCGCTCCTCCGTGGCGGTGGGCACCATGCTGCCCTTGGCGAAGTGGGACAGGCCCTTCTCCACCGGGCGCGGCAGCGAGTTGCGCTTCAGCAGTTCCGCGGCCTGCGCGGCGTCGCCCTTGGGGACGACGATGGTGAAGCGCACTTCGTTGCCGCCCTCCGCCTTCTCCTTCTTGGCGTTGATGCCGTTCTTGCTGAGCAGGACGTAGATTTCATTCGCGTCCGCTTCCGTCAGCTCGTGCTGCAGCTCGATGGAGCAGCCGGTGAGGAACAGCAGGGCGAGGAGCGGGGCGGCGAAGACGGGCGTTCGGCGAGTCATGGGCGCGCTTAGCTTAACAGGGCCCTTGCAAAACGCGGAAGGGCGCCCCCTCCCGACGTTGGGAGGGACCGCCCTTCGCATGCCGCCCTGGCCCGGCGGGGTGGGGACTTCAGACCTGCGTCTTGACGACGTCCTTCAGGCCGCTGGTGGCCTTCTCGACGACCTTCGACGTGAGGTCCAGCTCCTGCGAGTACTTGTACATGGACGCCTGGAGACCGAGCAGCTCGGCGTTGGACATGTTCTTGCCGGAGGAGGCCTCCTTGATCAGCTTGTCCATGCTGACCTGACCCTTCTCCAGACCGGAGACGAGGTCGGAGACCATGCCGCCCGACTTGGTCGTCTTGGAGGCTTCCGCCTTCGCATCCACGGGCTCCGCGCCCTTGGCCGTGGCGGGCTGCTGGGCCGCGCCGCTCACCTTGTTCAGGTTGGCCTTCTCCGCCTTGTTGACGGTCTCCACCTGGCGGACGGCGTCCGCCTTCTGGGTGGCCTGCGCGGCCTGGGCCTTGTTCACGTTCTGGGCGGCGTCCACCTGGCCGGCGCCCTGCGCCTTGTCAGCGAGAACTCCGTCGAACTTCGACGCGCCCGTCTTCTGCGTCTGCTGCTGCGCGCCCTGATCCTGCAGCTTTTGCTGCGCCACCTGTCCCGCGGAGATGCCGCTCATCGGAGCCGCCATGTGACACCCTCCTTGCATCCGTCGAGGGGGGAGGGAGTTCCTCCTCCTCGTTCAAGAGTTCCTTGAGCCGATCAATGGCCCGCGCATGAAGCCGCGAGGCCCAGCTCTTCGACTGCCCGATCTCCGCTCCTGCCTCTTCCAGCGTGCGTCCCTGGAAGTAATAGCCCTGCAGGAGCTTGCGCTCTTTCTCCGGAAGCTTCTCGATGGCCGAGCGCACCCGGTTCTTCAACTGCTCCATCTCCAGGCGCTGATCCGCCGGGAGTGATTCATCCACGTAGCCCGCCGCCTCCGCCCCTTCCGCCCCCGCCGCGAAAACCGCCGCGAGGCCCGCCACGGCATCCGAGATGTCTCCAATATCATCGTCGAATGACGACCCGCGGTTGCTTGCGCCCTGCTCGCGGTCCGCCAGATTTCCCAGATACGCCGTCGCGCGCTCGCCCTGATAGGCGGTGCGGGCGTCCGCGCCCCGCAGAACGCCCATCTTCCTCAGGCCGTCGAAGATGGCGCCCTTGATGCGGTAGTGGGCAAAGGTGAGGAAGTTGGCGCCAACCTTGGGGTCGAAGCGCTCAGCGGCTTCCAGGAGACCGATTTGCCCATAGGCCAGCAGTTCATCCAGCTCGAGCTGGGCATTGAACTGCTTGCGCACGGTGGCCGCGAGCGACCGCACGTACGGGCCGTACTTCTCCAGGATGACCTTCCTGTCTTCACCCAGAGGCAAGCGGCGCGCTCACTCGGCCTTGGACCACAGCCGCTCGAGAACCTGGTTCAGCCGGGGATCATCCTGCAGGGCCCCGGCGATGCGGCCCGTGAGGGCAGCGGACTTCATGTTCAACTTCTCCTGGAGCACTTCCGAGACGAGCGCCTTCGTCGCCTCTTCCTTGCTCTTGAAGCCCCCGTTCTTCAGCCGCTTGGCGATGGCGAGGGCCTGCGCCGCGATCGGATCCGTTGCCTGGGGGCCCTGGACGTTGCTGGAGCCTACCAGACCCGAGGGCCCGACGAGCGATTCCGTGCGGTCCACCTTGCCGCCAAAGGACGCGCCGGAGGCACCCGACGGACCGGACGCCCCCTTCACGCCGCCCGCGCGGCCCTTCCCACCCCCACGTCCGACTCCACCGACAGCCATCGACGTACCTCCTTCCGCTTCCGCGACTACTTCTTCGGCGGAGGCAGGGCCCCCGCTTCCTTCGCCTGGATGAGCGCCTGGGCCAGCTTCGCGCCGTCGCTTTCGGGCTCCAGGTCGATGGCGGCCTTCAGCTCCTTGAGGGCCTCCGGCACCTTGCCCATGAACAGCAGGGCCTCACCGGCGTGTGCCCGGGGCAGCGAGGACAGGGGCGCGAGCCGCTGGGCGACCCGGTAGGCCGCCAGGGCCTTGTCGTGCTTGCCCTGCGCGAACTCCACGGCGCCCAGGCCGATCTGCGGCACCTCGCTCTTGGGCATGAGCGCGGCGGCGCCGGCGAAGACCTCCTTCGCCTTGTCGAAGTGACCCATGTCCAGCCACAGGTAGCCGGACTCCAGCAGGACCATGGCCGGCTGGCGCGCCAGGGGCACGAGGCTGTTGGCAATCTCCGAAGGGGTCTCCGCCATGGACGTCGCGCTTCCTTTCCTGTCGCCGGAAGCACGGAAGGCGGCCGTCGAGGGCCGCCTTCCTTGCACCGGTCAGATTCCGCTGTCCGTGAAGACTAGCGGATGTTGCCGATGGAGTTCTTGGTCGTATCGTGCCGCGACTTCATCACGTTGGAAACAGCCGTGAAGAGCTGCGACTCGTGCTGCATGGCCGACTGGAGGTTCAGCAGCTTGACGTTGTCGTCCATCATCGTCTTGAGGCTGCTGTTGTTGGTGAGCTGATCCGACACCTGGCCGCCCGAGGCGCCGCCGCCGACGCTGGTGCCCAGGCCGGTGGAGCCGCCCGTGGAGGGCAGGCCGGAGCCGCCGACGCCCGGCAGGTTGGTGGAGGGCACCGCGCCGGAGCCGGTGTTCATCACGCCCACGTACGGGCCGCCCTGCATGCCGGAGCCGGAGGCGCCGGAGAAGGTCTGCGCGGAGGAGACGGCGGCGGAGACGATGCCGGCGCCCGGAACGAAGCCCGCCACCGCGCCCACGCCCGCGCCCACGGCGCCGACGGTGCTGTTCAGGCCGTTCTGCACGCGCGCGCCGAAGCTCGTGTTCGGCGTCTGCCGAGCCGTGGTCATCTGGGTGTTCATGCGCAGGTTCGGGCCCATCATGCCGCTGTCGATCTTGCTCATTTCAGCCTCCGCGCTGGTGCCAGCGATTCGAAAAGGGGAGCCCCGGGATCATCCCTCGGCTCTTTCAATGGATTATCGGGAGAGCCAGCCGCCGGTTGCCTGCTGGTGACAAGAAATCGTCCGGTCCCCGGAAAGGCCCGTTATTTCCGGCCCTTGGACTGCTTCGACTCGGCGACGAGCTTCTCGCGGACGTCCACGAGCATGGTGAGCAGCTCCTCGGAGCGCGCGATCGCAGCCTGGGCCTTCTTGCCGATCTCCGCGCGCGGGCCCTTGAGGCCGGCGAGCCCCTCCTTGACGGGCGCGAAGAGCGCCTGGACGTCGCTGGCGGAGGCCTTCTCGATGAAGGTCTCGACGGCGGGGTACGACGGGACAGGCAGTTCCTGGGGCTGGGGCTGCGGCGCGGAGGGCCTGGCGGGCGGGGGCATCGAGGTCTCGGTCTCCTGGCGGGGAGCAGGCATGCGGCCAGCCTCCGCTCTTTCCCCAGCACGCTAGGTGAATCCGGAAGCGGCTTCAAGCACCCCACCCGGCGGCCGGAGCGCCGGATGTCGCTTCCGGACCACGTCCCATGGGCCGGGGGCCGAACAGGCATTCACGCGGTCTCCTCCCCCCGACCTGTTCCCCACTCCCACCACCCCTAGCTTTTTCCCAACGGGGGGGCCCGGTGGCGCCGCCCCGTCCCACTCACATCATCCGGGAGAGATTCCATGAAGAAGCTCATTGGGGTTTTCGCGTCCGTTGCGCTGCTGGGTTCGGGTGTGGCGTTTGCCCAGGACAGCACGACGCAGCAGGGCTCGCAGCAGCCGTCGACGTCGTCGGGCAGCATGCAGGGCTCCTCCGGGAGCACGGGCAGCTCGGACGCCATGGGCGGCTCGGGGTCGTCGTCCTCGCAATCCATGGGTTCTTCGAGCATGACGGGCTCGAACGAGCTGACGGGCAAGGTCGTCAAGAGCGAGAGCAAGAAGGTCTACGTCAGCAGCGCCAGCGGCGCGGTGGTGCCGCTGGACATCGACAGCAAGACGCAGTTCACCGACCCGAGCATGAAGAACGCCAAGAGCCTGAAGGAGGGCCAGGAGATCCGCGCCAGCTTCCAGGTGAAGGACGAGAAGAACATGGCGACCAGCATCTCGCCGAGCTCGGGCACGGGCGGCTCGGGCTCCGACGTGATGTCGCCGGACTCGTCCATCAACGAGGGCAAGGGCGGCTCGGGCATGGATGACAAGAACCAGGGCAACGACTCCTCCATGAACCCGGACACGGGATCCAGCACGGGTTCCAGCAGCTCGCCGAAGACCTACTAGCACCGCGTCTCCCCTCCCCTGTTCCTCTCCCGCATGGGAGGGGAACCGTGGCTCGCGGCCCCCGTTCGTCGGTGGGCCGCGAGCGGCTTTCCATGAGGGGCGGTGCACGCAGGAGCGGCATGGACCACGAGGCGGATGTCGTCATCCTGGGGGCCGGTGCCGCGGGGCTCGCCGCCGCTGAACGATTGATGCGCAAGGGCCTGCGGGTCATCGTGCTGGAGGCTCGCGACCGCGTGGGCGGCCGCGTGGCGACGCTCCGGGACACGGTGGCGGAGGTGCCCCTGGAGCTGGGGGCCGAGTTCATCCATGGCAAGCCCGGCGGGTTGCTGAGACGCGCCCACCGGGCGGGATTGACGGTGAGCCCCTGCAACGACAGGCATGCGCTCCTGTGGCGCGGGAAGCTGGGTGACGGGGAGGATGCCTTCGCGTTCCAGGAGGCCCTGATGTCCGCGAAGGGACCGGACCGCCCCATGGCCGCCTGGTTGGAGGAGCAGGCACGCATCCACCGGTGGTCACCCGTCGTGTGCGCGATGGCGCGCTCGTATGTCCGGGGCTTCTACGCCGCGGATCCGGAGGTCGCGAGCACGCTCGCCATCGCGCGCATGGAGCGCACCGCGGACGCGTCCGGGGGCACGACACCCTCGCGTGTGCTGGAGGGGTACGACCGCGTGCCGCACGCGATGGCCGCGAAGCTGCTCGCGAAGCCGGACACGCTGGTCCTCAACGCCGTGGCCGAGGAGGTGCGCTGGAGACCGGGCTCGGTCCTCGTGCGGGCTCGGACCCGGCAGGGCACTCCGCTCGGGACGTTCCGGGGGGCGCACGCGGTGGTGACGCTTCCCGTGGGCGTGTTGCAGGCGAAGCCGCCCGCCCCGGGGGCCGTGCGCTTCGTGCCTCGCGTGCGGGAGCAGGAGCGGGCCTGGGGCCGATTGGCGATGGGCTCCCTGGTGAAGATCCTCCTGCGCTTCCGCACGGCGTTCTGGCGGGAGCAGGAGGCCACGGCGCGCTTCGGCTTCTTCCACGCGCCGGCTTCCGCGTTCCCCACCTGGTGGACGCTGTCGCCCCACCGGCGCACCCGGCACCTGGTGGGCTGGAGTGGAGGCCCTCCCGCTGCGTCGCTGTCCCGTTCGAGCGAGCGGGTGGTGTTGGGACGCGCGCTCCAGGGGCTGTCCCAGCTCTTCAAGCTCTCCGTGCGGGAGCTGAACGCGCGGCTGGAGGCGTGGCACGTGCAGGACTGGCAGGCAGAGCCCTACACGCGCGGGGGCTACGCGGTCATCCCTTCTGGCGCGATGGACGCTGTCGCGGCGCTCGCGCGGCCCGTGGGCCGGACGCTCTTCTTCGCTGGCGAGGCGACGCACGCGGGCGGTGATGAGGGCACGGTGCATGGCGCGCTCGAGACGGGACGGCGCGCGGCGGACGAGCTGCTGGACCGGCGCTCGAAGGCCTGAGCCCTTCCGTCCTCCTGGCGGAGGAGCGGGCGGAGGGGCGCTGGCGGTGATGTGGAAGCGTTCGCGCGTGGACATCTTCGAGGCATGCGCCTCTGGATCGCCATCGTCGCGGGATTGAGCATGGGGCAGTCGTACGACGTGGAGCCGCTGCCTCCGGAAGATCCTTCCGTCAGGGACCCCGCCGCCGCCGCGTTGCAGGATGCCTATGAGAAGGCCGCGGATGACCGGGATGGTGCGCGGCCTCCCCAGGGCTACGTCATGCAGGCCCCGTTGGATTTGACCGAGGGCAGCTACTATTCGCTGACGCCCCTGATGTCCGACGGCCAACCGCCGGCCACCTCGGGCGAGGTCGCGGTCCAGGAGGCCCAGACGTATGTGCCGCCGCCCGTCCCCACGGTCTTCGCGCAGGAGCCCGCTCCTGGTGAGTCGACGGAGACGGAGGCCGCGCAGCCCCAGACGGGCACGGGAGGCGCTGGAACCACGGGGAGTTCGACGGAGCAACCCACCACGGGTCCGGGGGCGGCGCCGACCACGGGTGGAGCGGCCGCGGGGCAGCCCACCACGGGGGCGGGTGCCGCGGGGACTGCGCCAGCGTCCGGTACCACCGAAGCGAACGCCCCTGGCTTCGGCGGCGGCTACGACACGGGCGCGACCTCTTCGACCGCTCCGAGCAATGTCGCTCCAGGTGGCACGGGGGAGGCACCGCTGGATACGTCACGCGTGACGGTGCAGGAGCCGGGGACCGCGACCGGTGGCGCGGGGACGGCTGGCACGACAGAGACCGAGAGCACTGCGCCGACCACCGCGACGGGTGGCGCGGGGGCCGCCGGCACGACAGGAACCGGATCCGCCGCGCCGACCGGTGGCGCGGGGGCGGCGGGCACGACGGAGACTGGGACCACCTCGACGGGCGGCGCGGGGGCGGTTGGCACGACGGAGACTGGGACCACCTCGACGGGTGGCGCCGGTGCGGCGGCCACGACAGGAACCGGATCCACCACGCAGCCCTCTACGGGGGGCGCCGCTGCGTCTGGCACGACGGCGCCGGCCCAGGCGCCTTCGGGTCAGACGACGCAGGCGCCCCAGGGCGCGCAGGGGCAGGCTCAGACGGCTCAGGACGTCGCGGTCAACGAGGAGGTGACGCGTCTGCGCCAGCGCGTCGCGGACCTGGAGCAGGAGATGGAAGCCCGCGACGCTCGCGCCACCGAGCGCACCCAATCCGTGCAGACCCAGGTGGACACCCACGAGCAGCGCGCCTACGAGGCCGAGCGCGCCCGGCAGCAGCGGCTGGCTCGCATCCAGTCCGGTGGCCAGTGGATGCTCGCGGCGGATCAGGCGCTGGAACAGGGCGAGCTCAACGTCGACAACGCCCTGGATATCGCCGACGAGGACTTCGCCGTCGTTCGCCAGAGCGCCTCGACCTACGGACAGGGCGGCGTCGTGGTCCAGGCCGAGCGCATCCGCGCGCAGATCGCCTTCGCCCGGGATGCCGCCAACCGCCGGGACATCTACGCCGCGCGCCTCGCCCTCCAGACCGCGGGCGAGGAGCTGCGACTGGCGCGCGCCGCCAGCCTGGAGCGCTCGGGCTCGTCCAACACCCTGCTCAATCCGTGAGGCGCGGGGTGGTGCTCGCCGGCGCGCTCGCGGGCTTCGCGATGAGGTAGCCCTGCACGAAGTCCACCCCGTGCCGGCGCACCCAGGACAGCTCCTCGGGCGTCTCGATGCCCTCGGCCACCGTCTGGATGCCGAGCTGCCGGGCGATCTCCAGCAGCTTCTGCACGATGGACGCCTTGTAGGGGTCCTCGTGGACGCCCCGCACCAACTCCATGTCCAGCTTCATGAACTCCGGCCGGAGCTGGTGGATGAGGTTCAGCGACGAGTAGCCCGCCCCCAGGTCGTCCAGCGCCACCTTGAAGCCCGCCGCGCGGTAGAAGTCCACGATGGCGCGCAGGTGCGCCGCGTTCGCGGCCCGGTCGGATTCGATGATCTCGAAGACGACGTTCGACTCCGGGATGCCCGACTCGCGGATGGCCGCCACCGTGGAGCGCAGGCAGAAGGCCGGGTCGTAGATGGCCGTGGGCGTGAAGTTGATGAACAGGTGCGTGCGCAGTTGGTGCCGCACCGCCTCGCGGATGGCCGTGGTGCGCGCGGACAGGTCCAACTGGAACAGCAGGTCCGCCTCGCGCGCCGTGTCGAACAGCCGGTTCGGGGGCACCAACGCCCCGTCCCGGTCGCGGCCCCGCACGAGCGCCTCGTGCGCGAAGATGCGCGAGGTGTCCTGCGCGTGGACGATGGGCTGGAAGAAGCTGGTGAGCCGCGACTCCGCCAGCATGTCCACCAGCCACCCGGACTGATGCAGCGTGGTGAGCCGCTGCAGGGAGTCCACGCGCGGGAAGTCCGCCATGCCGGGCTCGCCGTCACCCTCGATGAAGAGGGCGCGCGTGCCCCGCACCTCCTCCGCCGTCAGCACGTTGGGGAGGCTCGCGGAGAGCTTCCGCAGGCCGCCCTCCCCCATCCCCACCACGACACACTGAGCGTCGGTGCGCAGTTGGAAGGTGCCCCCGGAGTCACGCAGGTGGGCCACCAGCTTGCCCAGGCTGTGGCCCAGCGGCGGCCACAGGAAGAGACGCCCCGGTGCGTCCGGCGACTCGGGCAGGGTCTGACAGCGGCCGCATCCGTTCATCAGGGTCATGAGACAGCCTTGGCGTCACGGGGTGTGGCGGAAGATGAGCAGCCCGCGCGTCGTGTCCCACCCATACACCAGCCCGTCCGCGACATGAACGCCCTGAAGGCCGTCGAAGTAGCTCTTGCCCCGGCCCGCGTCCGTCTCGTTCCAGGTGTTGAAGTACCCGGCGGCCTTCGGCGTGCCCAGCGTGGAAACGTCATACACCCGCAGGCCGTCCTGGTAGTTGGCCACGTAGAGCGTGGTGCCCGACAGGGCCATGCCGCCCAGCGTCGCCTCGGGCCGCAGCGGCAGCTCGCCGCGCTGCACGATGGACGCCGGGTTCGTGGCGTCCAGCGCCAGGAGGGAGGAGCCCCACGCGTCCGAGCCCTGGTAGACGACCGTGGAGTCCCCCAGCCTCCCCACCGCCAGGGCGCTGGTGGAGGGCCCGGCGAAGCGGCCCAGGAGCTTGGGCAGCTTCGTCGCCGTCGCCAGGGGCGCGAGGTCCGTCACCGTCACGCCGTAGCTCCAGTTGCTCACGTACAGGCGGTTGTCCTGCACCGCCAGGGCGTAGGGGTACTCGCTCAGGTCGGGCGAGGCGCCCTCCACCGTGTAGCGCACCACCAGGGTCGGCGCGGACGGCTGGGTCACATCCAGGATGACGATGTCCGACTTGGGCAGCGGCGAGGCCACGTAGAGCAGGTTGCCGTCCTTCGCCATGCTGTCCACGCGCACCGACACGTCCGCCAGCACCGACGTGTCGCAGGTGAGGCGCTCCGGTTTGGTCAGGTCGCAGATGCGGATGCCCGACGCGTAGGTGCCCAGGTAGAGCGTCGTGCCGCTGACGAGCGCGCTGGTGAACGTCACCGAGGGGAGCTTCAGCTCGGACACCAGCGCCGGGTGCGCGGGGTCCTTCACGTCGTAGACGAACACGCCCTCGCTGCCCGCGATGACGTAGGCGTAGCCGTTCGCGGCCACCACGCCGTTGGCGGCGCCGCGGGGCAGCACGCCCTGGCCCAGCAGCTCCACGCGGTCGGACTCGGCCTCGCCCTCGCGACGCACGACGCGCCGGGCGGTGAAGGTGCCCTGGCTCACCGTCGCGCCGTTGCCGCACACCCGCACCACCCCCAGCACCTCGCCCGGGCCGGAGGCCTTGCAGCCGGCGAACGCGTAGCGCACCGTCGAGCCCGCCGCGCTGCCCGCCACGTCGCTGGCCAGGTAGAAGGTGTCCGGGGTGACTTGCTTCGTCGTCATCGCCAGGCCGATGAGGAGCGGCTCACCGGGCGAGAACCGGATGGTCGACGGGGCCGAGTAGCCGTCGTTCAGGTTGATGTTGGCGTTCCAGATGCCTTCCGCCTGAACGGCACTCAACGTCGACCTGTCACAACCGGTCAGGTCGATGGCTTCAAGCTGACACTCGGCCTTGTTGGCGGAACTGTCCTTGCCACAACCGATGGCGAGGAGCGCGGTAGCGGCGACGAGAGAGAGACGATTCATTCCCCCCTCCATACCGGGCCATCCCGACCGCCGCCAAGTCCCCCGGCGCGCGCCGAGGCGGAAGCGCCGGGACGTCCACCGCAACGCAAAGAAACAAAAGGACCGCTTGTGCGTTTCCGGTGGGAGAGGGAGCCTTCCTCCAGGCCCCTGATAGCCCGTCTCCTCGCCGTACCGAGGTGCTTTTTGAACCCCCGTCCGCACGTGATCGCCGTGCTGCTGGCCCTGCTCCTGCCGGAGCTCGCGCTGGCCCAGGTCTTCGTCGTTCCCCGCCGCGCGGGGAAGACACCCGTGAACAGCTACGAGTTCGAGTGGCGCCACGTCGACATCCTCGTGGGCCCCGCCGCGACCGGGCTGGCGAAGCCCCCGGACAACACCGCGCATCAGAACCCGCCCGGCGTGCAGGGCGGCCCCAATCCGCAGGCGCCCACCACGTCCGACCGGACCGGCGACAGCCAGTCCCCCGTGGACGGCGCGGAGGTCACCCCTTCCGGCAACGTGTCCTCGCAGCCGCCGACGGATCGCATGCCGCCGACCGACGGCATCTCGCTCGACATGGGCGCGTCCGACGCCGGCGCGCCCCCGACCGTCACGGGCCTCCCCGACGGCGGCATCCCGCCCCCGGGCGTGGTGGCGCTGGCGGACGGCGGCACCGTGGGCGACGCGGGCGTGCTCGCGGGCACCCCGGGCGCGGACGGCGGCACGGTGTTCTCCGGCGCGCCGCTGATGCTGGGCAGCTCCGACGCCGGCTTCAAGTACACCTACGCGAAGGACCTGGGCGCGAAGACGGGCGGCGTGCGCTTCTACTTCTACGAGCGCGAGCGCGAGGTGGCCGAGCGGGCCGCGCCCATCATCGAGGAGGCGTACCGGTACCTGGTGGATCAGTTCAAGTACGTGCCCACTGAGACGTTCCCGTACATCCTCTACAGCAGCTACGCGGAGTTCCTCCAGACGAACGTGTTCGCGGTCTCCGAGGGCACGCTGGGCGTCACCTCCACGGAGGACCTGAAGCTGTCCCTGCCGTACCTGGGCGACCACCACCTCTTCGAGGAGGTCAGCACGCACGAGCTGGCGCACCAGTTCACCATCCAGAAGGTGCGCACGGTGGCCGAGCAGGCCAAGACGTTCGGCGACCCGCTGGGCGGCTATCCGCTGTGGTTCATCGAAGGCCTGGCGGAGTTCTACGCCAAGCGCGGCCTGGACCCCGAGGCGGAGATGATGGTGCGGGACCTGCTGGTGAACCCGGACCTGATGAAGGGCTACGCCTTCCTCGACTTCTTCTCCCCCGGGCCGTACGGCTACCTGTGGATCTACAAGGTCGGTCAGGCGCGCGTGGCGTTCCTGGAGGACGAGTACGGCGCGGGCATCACGCAGCGGCTCCTGGAGGAGGCGCCCCGGCTGGTGGGCGGCTCGCGCGACTCCCCGTCGCTCAAGTTCGAGGAGCTGCTGGAGCGGCTGACGGGGGATGATCCCAAGCGCATCTCCGCGCGGTTCGAGAACTGGCTCAAGCGCCGGGCGTTCAAGACGTACCTGGACTCGTCGCAGACGGCGCCCGCGCTGGACTCGCTGGGCGAGACGCCGGGGATCGTGACGGCGATGGCCAGCGGCCCGGACGGCACCGTGCTGGCCCTGCGCACCATCATCCCGGAGACGGGCGAGAGCCGGCTGTACCTCACGGATCCCCGCACGCCGGGCAAGACGGTGAAGGTGGCGGGTGACGGCGTGCCGGGCGTGGAGTCCCTGCACCCGGTGTCCGGCCGCAACTTCGCGCTGACCAAGGACAAGCTCGCGTTCGTGGCGGAGCGCACCGGGCGCGACGTGCTGTACGTGCAGGACTACGTGCACCTCTCCGAGAAGCGGTCCACGGACGTGCTGGTGCGGCGGTCCGCCGTGCGCACGGGCATTGGCACGGAGGTGGGCCTCAACGTGAAGCTGGAGACGGGCGACCGGCGCGCGTACCGCGTCGACAAGCAGGGCGTGCTGGCCATCTACTCGCCGGCCTTCTCCCCGGACGGGCGCTACGTCGCGTTCATCGGCATCAACGACGCGGGCCTGCGCGACCTGTACCTGGTGGACCTCACGCAGGGCGAGGACGCGAAGATCCGCAAGCTCACCGACGACGTCTTCGCCGAGCGCCAGGTCACCTGGGGCCCGTCCGGCATCATCTACACGTCCGACGCGACGTCGCACCGCAAGTACAACCTCTTCCGCATCAAGCCGGACGCGCCGGTGGGCCAGGCCGAGCGCCTCACCAGCGAGGACCGCGACGAGGCGGATCCGCTGGCGCTGCCGGACGGCCGCCTGTTCTTCGTGGCCTACAACAAGAGCAGCTCGGATCTGCACGAGCGGCTGGCGGACGGGCGCATCGTGCGGCGCACCGACCTGACGACGGGCGTCTTCGAGCCGGGCCCCGGCCCCGACGGCGGCCTGTGGATGCTCTTCCACATGAGCGGCGAGCGGAAGCCGTCCCTGCTGCGTCCGCCGCGCATGCTGTCGCTGGAGAGCCCGAAGGAGCCGGTGGCGGATCCGCCCTCACCGCTGGCGCTCAAGCCGCTCACCGACGCGCAGGCCTACCGGCCCTTCACGCGGGAGAACATCGAGCTGGGGCCCATCTTCGGCTTCGCGGGCGCGGGCGGCGGCGGCTTCGTGGGCCAGGTGTTCGCGTCCGCGTCGGACCGGCTGCGCGACCACCAGATGGTGCTGACGCTGGCGGTGTACGGCTCCTTCGAGTTGACGGACGGCCTGCTGCTCTACGTCAACGACGAGAAGCGCACGACGTGGGGCGGCGGTCTGTTCCAGTCGCTGCGCTTCCGCGTGGACAAGACGTTCGACTACCTGCCGCCGGAGCAGCGGCCGTTCTTCGTGTCGTCGGAGCGCTACTTCGGCGCGTTGGGCAGCCTGCGCTACCCGCTGAGCACCTTCTTCTACCTCCAGGGCGACCTGAGCATCGGCGGCACGAAGTACTTCCTGGATGACTTCAGCGAGTTCTACCTGGCGTTCCCGGAGCGCAACGAGTCGAACACGGAGCTGCTGTCCGTGTGGCGCGCGGACAACCAGCACATCCGCTTCCAGACGGAGCTGAGCGGGCGCGTCGGCTACGACAGCATCAAGTACCACTACGCGACGGGGCCGCTGTCCGGCAGCTCCGTGCTGCTGGAGGCCACCGCCGGCGTGCAGCCCTTCGACGGGCAGGCGTACGGCAACCTGCGCCTGGACGCGGAGCGGTACTTCCCCATCTACGGCCGCACCAACTTCTTCGCGCGCCTGGGCGCGGGCACCACGGTGGGCGGCCGCTACGCGCGCTCCTACTACCTGTCCAGCTTCGACACCCTGCGCGGCGTGAACTTCGGCGACGAGCGGTGGCTGCTGGGCCAGCACTTCGTCTACTCCACGCTGGAGGCGCAGTTGCCGCTCAACGACATCATCCGGGTGGCCTTCCTGAGCGACCTGGAGGCCATCGCCGCGGTGGACGCGGGCGGCGTGGGCGACGGCGCGAGGGACCTCTGGGACCACCGCGTGCTCAACGCCGTCGTCGGCTTCAACCTGTCGCTCGGGCCCCTGCTGTTGCGCCTGCACTTCGCGCGGCCCTTCGACATCAACGCCGCCGAGGGCAAGCCGGACGAGGGCTGGGTGACGAACTTCTCCATCGGCGTCGCCGGCCTCAACGGCTTCTTCGACACCAAGGGCGACCGCAGGCCGGGCTCGCCCACGCCGGGCCCCGCGCTGATGCCCGCGCTGGGCGGCGGCTACACCACGCCCATGGTGCACTGAGGTCACGACTGCGCGGCGACGAGGGCGGCGTTGGCGCGAGCCAGCGGCCCCCCGTCGTTGGGGATTCGCTCGAAGTCCCCGCGCAGGGCCTTGATGGCGAACTTCTCCAGGTCGATCTCCCGGCGGGTGCGCACGCCCAGCGCCCGCACCAGCACGGACAGGGGCCCGAAGCCGGTGAGGCCGTGCTGGAGGAGCAGGGCCAGGGTGACGCCGCCGAGCACGCGCCAGCCCCGGCCGGACTTGCGGCCCAGCAGCAGGCCACCGAGCGCCAGCCCGGAGACGCCCACGACCAGGGTCCGGTGCACGTCCCACTCGTGCTCCAGCTTTTCGAGGTACCGGCTCATCTCCGAGCGGTCCCCATGCTCCGCCATGAAGCGGACACACGACTCCACGTGGACGTCGATGCGCCGGTTCATCGTGGAAGGCGCATGGGCGCGCACGGCATCGGTCGAGGTCTGGTTCCAGGACTCCATCATCACTCCCTTGTCGGACTCGGGCCGTCCTCCAGCCTGCTCCTGGAAAGCTAGGTCCGCCGGTCGTGTCCGTGCACAGCGCGGCGTCCCGTGGCTGTTGCCCGGCTGCCCGCCCCGGAGGTGATGACGGCTGCCTCCCCTGTTCCGGAGGGCAGGCGAGCATTCCGGGGAGGGAAAGGGTTTTCCATCCACTGGGCACTCCGGACCCCATGCGTTGCCCCAGGGGCCTTCCTGGCGGGTGATGCGCAGTTCCTTCCGCCTTCCAGGCAGGGAGGCATGGGCCTTGCTCTGGGGTCGGACGATGATGCGCCTAAGACTTCTGATCAGCCTCTCGATGTTGCTGGCCGCCTGCGGCGCCGGAACATCGAATCCCGATGACCCACAGCCCTCCGTGACCGACCCCGGCATCACGGACCCGAGCACGCCGGACTCCGGTGCTCCCGACGCGGGCTCCGTGGAAGCGGGCACCCCGGATGCCGGGGCTTCCGACGGTGGCGCGGTGGACGCGGGCACCGGCCCCGGGGATGGCGGGAGCGCGGACGCGGGGACGGATCCGCAGCCCGTTCCGGAGGTGGAGCGGCCCTTCACACTGCCGAAGCTCCAGGCGACGGTGCCGGAGTACGCGCTGGTCATGCCTCCGGAGACGCTGGAGCAGTTCATGAAGGACCCGCTGACCGGGGAACAGGACGCGACGTTCCAGGCGAACGGCAAGACGTTCCCGGTGAAGGTGCGGCTGCGCGGGGCCTCCGCGCGCTACTTCGACAAGAAGAGCTGGAACGTCAGCTTCGCGGACAAGGACAAGTTCGAGGGCCGCACGTCGCTCAACCTCATCGCCGAGTACGCCGACGCGTCGATGATCGCGGAGAAGATCTCCTACGACCTGCTGGCGGCGATGCGGGTGCCGGCGTCGAAGGCGACGTTCGTGCGGCTCTCCGTGAACGGCCGGTACGAGGGCGTGTTCCTGGAGGTGGAGCAGGTCAACAAGGCCTTCGTCAAGGCGAGGCAGTTCCCGGACGACGACGCGACCATCTACCGCGCGGGCTGGAAGGACACGGAGTTCAAGACGTGGAAGGTGCCCTACCAGGGCGACTGGGTGAAGAAGACGAACGAGAGCGAGCCCGACGACGCGCTGTGGGAGGTGCTGGACGTCATCAACCACACGCCGGAGCCGCAGTTGGTGGCCGCGCTGGAGAAGAACCTGGAGATCGAATCCTACGTGCGCTCCATGGTGTTGGACGCGCTGATGTCCAACAACTACGTGGAGGACTCCGAGAGCTACTTCATGCACGACGACATCACCGGGCGCTGGCGCTACGTGCCGTGGGACCTGAACAACGTCGATGCGCGCTGGTGGTACACGAACACGGTGGAGGACCAGTCCGTCTCCACGAACAACATGAAGCACCCGCTGTTCAACTTCACGCTGCTGGATGGCTGGGTGGAGAAGATGTACCAGCAGCGCAAGCTGGAACAGGGGAGCTACCCGGGCTACCTGCCGACCTTCTCCAACATGGGCACGCGGGTGGTGCTGAACCCCGTCCTTCGCGCCCGCCTGGAGGCGCGGCTGGACAAGGCGCTGGCCGAGGTCTTCGTCTCGAAGGTGATGGACCCGTACATCGACCAGCTCCATGGGTTGATCGACGCGTCCATGAAGACCGACCCGTACATGGACTACGCGAAGTTCAGCGCGGGCAAGGCGTACATGAAGCGCTTCGTGAAGTTCCGCCGTGAGTTCGTGATGGCGGAGGTGAAGCGGCTGAAGGCGGCGAAGTCCACCCTGGTGCTGGAGGCGTTCGACCCGCGCGAGGGTTGGGTGGAGGTGGCCAACCACGGCACGCAGGCGGTGTCGCTCCAGGGCATGACGCTGACCACGAACCTGCGGGTGAGCCTGGCGGGCGGCGACTACGCGCCGACCATCGTGAAGGCCCCCATGGGCGCGGTGCTGGGCAACACGACGGTGGCTCCGGGCCAGACGGTGCGGCTCACGGCCGGCTCGCTGGGCATCACCTTCCCCGCCAAGGGCGAGGTGGGTCTGTTCGACGGCGCGTCGGTGGTGGGCATGAAGGACGCCCTGTTCTACGGCGAGCTGCCCTCGGGCAAGCGCTACGTCCGCGGCGAGGAGGGCTGGGAGGTGCGCTGAGTCGACGCGCGGACATCGAGGGATGAGCAGGCGTGCGGGGCGGGCAGGTCCGGGTTAGCACCTGGACCATGCCCGCCTCTCGCGTTCTGGATGAGTTGCTGCCCCGTCGCTCCGGTCCCCTGCCCCGCGTGGCCGTCATTGGCGCGGGCCTGTCAGGGCTCGTGCTCGCGCGGGCGCTGACGGGGGCGGGCTTCGGCGTGCGGGTGCTGGACAAGGGGCGCGGGCCGGGAGGACGGCTGTCCACGCGGAGGAGCGCGGAGGGTGGCGCGTTCGACCACGGGGCGCAGTACTTCACCGCGAGGGATCCGCTCTTCCAGGCGCTGGTGGAGGCGTGGGTGGCGGAGGGCGCGGCGGCGGAGTGGCGCGGGCGCATCGGGACGCTGACGAGGGGGACGGTGACGCCCGCGAAGGAGGCCGTGCGGTACGTGGGCGTGCCGGGGATGAGCGCGGTGGCGAAGGCGCTGGCGGACGGGTTGGACGTGCGCACCGGGGTGCGGGTGGAGCGAGTGGCGCGCGAGGGGCAGGCGTGGCGGCTGACGTCGGAGACGGGCGAGGACCTGGGGCTCGCGGAGGTGGTGGTGGCCGCGGTGCCCGCACCGCAGGCGGTGCCGCTGCTCGCGGGTGCGCCCGCGCTGGCGGCCCAGGCCGGGACCGCGCGGATGGCTCCGTGCTGGGCCGTGATGGCCCGGTTCGACGCGCCGGTGGCGGTGGAGCTGGATGGCGCGTTCGTGGAGGACTCGCCGCTGTCGTGGGTGGCTCGGGACGCGAGCAAGCCGGGGCGGGACGCGGGTGAGCGCTGGGTGCTTCACGCGTCGCCGGAGTTCAGCGCGGCGCACCTGGAGGAGGCGCCGGAGGCGATGGCCCCGAAGCTCGTGGAGGCGTTTGGGGAGGCCCTGGGCCGGGACGTGCGCGCCGTGGAGGCCGTGGCGCACCGGTGGCGCTTCGCGATGCCCTCTCCTCCGCTGGATGCCTCGGCGCTGTACGACGCGGCGCTGGGCCTGGGCGCTTGTGGCGACTGGTGCGCGGGTCCTCGTTTGGAGGGCGCGTTCCTCAGCGGCGTCGCGCTGGCGAGGCGGATCGCTGAACGCTGAAGCCTGCCTCCGCTCGCGCACACCAGCGTGCCGCGAGCACGGGGGCGGTGTTCATGCGAGGCGGTTCGCCGCGTCCTGAGTCCTACTGCCGCTCGCGCACCACCAGCGTGCGGCGAGCGGTGAGGCCCCGGTCGTCGGTGACGAGGATGTCGTGCGTGCCCACGCTCGGCTTCCACCACAGGCGCTCCGCGGCCTTCGCTGTTCCCAGGACGGCGCCGTCCACGAACCACGTCAGCTCACGGTCGTGCGCGGCCTCCGCCTCCAGGGGGATCTTCTGCTCCTCCGTGCTCATGCCCGGGATGAGCAGCGCCACCTGCCCTTCCGGGGGGGAGAGGATGGTCGGCGTGTCGCGCTCGCCTCCCGCGACGCAGCCGGGCGCCAGGGGCGGCGGTTCGGGCAACTGACGCTGCTGCTCCGCGAGCCACCGGCGCAGGCTGGACGGCCAGGTCAGGTACACGCGCGACTCCGTCTTGCGCCCATCCCTGCATCCCGGCCCCACTGCCAGGCCCGACGCCACGTCCACCTCCACGCGGTGGTGGTACGGACACGGTGTCGTCGGCACCGCCGTGCGCACCGCGTCCACCCGCTTGCGCTGCGTGCACGCGTCCGTGGGCAGGTGCCCCGAATACGCGCACACCTCCACGCTCACCAGGTCCTTCGGCGGCGCGGTGTCCTCTTCCTGCACCGCCGTGCCTCTCGGGCCGATGCCTTCCAGGATGTCGAACAGCAGCGGAGCCGCGTTCTCCGCTCCCACCAGGTGCACGCTCGATGAGTGGTCGAAGTTGCCCAGCCACACCACCGCCGTGTGCTTCGGACCGGAGCCCGCCGCCCATGCATCCCGGTTGCCGAAGCTCGTGCCCGTCTTCCAGTGCACCCGCGCCGGCAACCCCGTGAGCCGCCGCCGCTCCGGGAAGTCCGGCCGATCCCTCAACGCCAAGGCCTGCCGCGTCAGCCACGCCGCTCCCGGCGACACCAACGCCTGGGCCTTCTTCGGCGCCGTGTCCTGCTCCAGCACCCGCAGCGGCCGCACCTGCCCATCCCCCGCCAGCGCCAGATACACGCCCGTCAACTCCAGCGGCGTCAACTCCAGGCCGCCCACCGCCGCGGACAGGCCGTAGTGCCCCGGCCGCGGATCCAGGCTGGTGACCCCCGCCTGCCGCAGGGAGCCCAGGAAGCCCTCCACGCCCAGCCGCTCCAAGAGCCTCACGAACGGCAGGTTGAGCGACTGCGACAGCGCGGACTCCATCCGCACCAGCCCCAGGAACCGCCCGTCGAAGTTGCGCGGCTGGTAGCCGCCGTACGCCACCGGGATGTCCGGCACCAGCGTCTCCGGCCCCACCAGGCCCTGATCAATCCCCAGCGCGTACAAGAGCGGCTTGAGCGCCGACCCCGGCGAGCGCGCCGTGGCGAAGCCGATGATCTGCCCGCCGTGCTTCTCATCGAAGAAGTCGAAGTTCCCCACCAGCGCGCGCACCTCGCCCGTCTCCCGGTCCGCCACCACCGCAGCGCCGTTGTGGATGCCCTGCCGATCCAACCGCCGGGCCGCCTCGCCCAGCGTGCGCTCCACGAAGCGCTGCGTGCCCGCGTCCAGCGTCGTCGCCAGCCATGTCTCCCCGGGCCGCTGCGCCTTGAGCCACACCGCCGCGTGCGGCGCCTCCCTTGGAAACGGCGTGAGCACATCCGGCACCGCCGTCGCCCGCACCTCCGCCAGCGCCACGTCGGACGCGACGCCCTCCACGGCCAGCCCCCCGGACTCCAGGAGCCTCCGGGCGATGTCATCCCGGGCCGAGCGCAGCCGCTCCCGGTTCTCCGGCGACGGGAAGCGCCGGTTCGGGTTCTGCGGCACCGCCAGCAGCGTGGCGATCTCCGCCGGGCTCAGGTGCTGGGCGGTGTGCCCGAAGTACGCGAGCGCCGCCGCCTCCACGCCCTCCACGTTGCGCCCGTAGGGCACGAACTGGAGATACGCCTCCAGCACCTCCTGCTTGGACAACCGCGCCTCCAACTGGGCGGCGCGGAACGACTCGATCACCTTCGAGGTGAACGTGCGGGGACGGGGCTCCAGCACGCGCACCAACTGCATCGTCAACGTGGACGCCCCCGACACCCGCCGCCCCCGGCTCAGGTTGAGCCCGAGGGCGCGCAGGGCCGCGAGCGGATCCACGCCCGGGTGCTGGAAGAACCGCTTGTCCTCCAGCGCCAGCAGGGCGCGGACATAGGCCCGGTCGACGCGGTCCTTCGGCGCGGGGATGCGCCACCGCTCGTCCGGGGCGAGGAAGACGTACGCGGGCGACCCGTCCCGGTACGCCATCACCACCGAGGGGGGCGCCGCCAACCGCTCCGGCAGCGGCACCCACCAGGCCGCCGCGAGGCCCGCGCCCAACAGCACGAGCCCCGCCAGCGCCACCCTCGCCCACCTCTTCACGTTGAGACGCACGCGACGCATGGGGCCTAGAGCAGGTCGTCCTTCCAGGGACCCGTCACCTGCACCGTGCCCGCGGACTCACGGGCCCAGATGGAGGAGTCGTACATCGCCTCGGCCTCCGCGGACGGCAGGGTGAAGCTGCCCGCCGTCACCGCGCGCACCGCGTAGACGAGCTTCTTCGTCTCGTGGGCCTGCAGCGTGCCGAACGCCTCCATGCGGTCATCGCGCACGTTCACGTAGTCGGCGGCCCAGAGCGAATCCGCGTCCACCCAGTCCACGCTGCCACCGCGCCCCAGGCGGGCATTTTCAATCTCCCAGCCCGCCGGCAGCCGGTCCACCAGCGCGATGTTCTGCACGCGCTCGGCCCGGGTGTTGGTCACCTCCAGCTCCACGTAGATGAGGTCCGCCAGCTTCACCGGCTGGGCCTTCAGGTCCAGCGCGGTGCCGTCCAGCGAGCGCCAGGTGCGCTTGAGCGTCAGCCCCGCTCCGCCCACCTTCACCTCGGGCGTGGTGCGCACGCCCTCGCTGTTGAGGATGAGGTACACGCTGCCGCCGCCCTTCTCCTTCAGGTCCAGCGACAGGCTGGCGCGCTCGCTGGCGCGGGCCAGGGCCCACGTGCGGTCCGACACGCGCGCGTCCTTCTCCGCGACGGGCGTCACCGTCTTGCCCGCCACCGTGAGCGTGGGCGGCGAGAAGCTGGTCGCCGTGCCCTGCAGCCGCTTGCCCAGGCCGGTGATGCCCCAGACCAGCTCCTGCGTCGAGTAGTACGCCGACGTGCGGGTCGACAGCGCCGTCGCCACCATGCGCGCCAGGGGCTCCCCTTCCGGCGCGTCGCCGAAGAGGTCCTGGAAGGTGCTGAGCATCATCCCGCGCCGGCGCCTGTCCGAATAGAACGACCAACTGTTCTTGCGCTCATCGGTGACGGTGGACACGTCCGGAGTGCGCAGCTCCTTCTCGTAGCGGCGGTCGCCGGACAGCCACAGCGCGGCCTTGAGCATGTACAGGTCCTCCTGGTTCTCGCCGCTGAGCGCGGCCTTCTTCGCCGCCGTCTCCAGCACGCTCACCATCGCCTGCGCCCGCGCCTTGCGCCCCTTGCCCGCCACCGCGAGCACGTAGTGCATGTACGCCTCCGCGTGCTGGCCGTAGTGGTCGTCCTCCCCCAGGCGGCCCTCCTTCCGGGTCAGCTCGTCCCCGATCCACGCGAGCGCGCTCTCCACGCGGTCGTCCGGCACCGGGTACTTCAGCTTGCGCGCGTCCAGCAGCATGTGCGTCGCGTAGGCCGTGCCCCAGGCCACCGGCTCCGTCTGGCCCGGCCAGTACGCGAAGCCACCCGAGGCCGTCTGCATGGACAGAACCCGGTTGATGCCCGACTGCACCATGTCCTCCACCTTCGCCGTGGAGACCAGCGTCGGATCCACGCGATCCACCAACTGGCTCACGAACAGGAGCGGACGGGTGGAGGACGTCGTCTGCTCGATGCAGCCGTACGGGTAGCGCACCAGGTACGAGAGGTGCTGGAGCGACTTCGCGTACGGGTTGTTCGTCACCCAGACGTTGGTGCGCTCCGTGGTGGGCACCCAGCCGGCGAGCAGCGGCTTCAGGTCCGTGGTGCCCTGCGCCAGCTCCACCTGCTGGATGCGCCGCTCCCGGGGTCCGGCGGGAGACAGCGGCACGTCCAACTGCTCGCGAGACGTGTAGCCACCGCCCTCCACCGTCACCACCAGCCGCGCCGCGCCCACCGACTGCACCGCGCGGCCCTGGAAGACGAAGGTGCGGGACTTGCCGTCCTCCAGCTTCGCGCGGCCCTCGCTCTTGCCCTTGAGCTCCAGCGGCGAGCCCAGGCCCTCCGGCATCGCGAGCCCCGGCACCGCCAGCGCCTCCGCGGACAGCGACACCTTCACGTCCTGCGCCTTGCCGGACAGGTTGGTGACGAAGACCGGGATTTGAATCTCGTCGTTCTGGGAGAGGAAGCGCGGCAGCGTCGTCTGGAGCACCAGCGGGTCGCGCACCAGCACCTGCGCGCTGGCCCGGCCGATGCGCTTCGCGCCCGCCGTCACCACCATCACCCGCACCGCGCCCCGGTACTGCGGCAGCTTGAAGGGCACCTTCAGCTTGCCGTTGGCGGGCACCTCCACCACGCCGCTCCACAGGGCCACGGGCTTCACCGGCTGCACGCGGCCGTCCGCGCCGCCCTCGTCACCACCGGTGGAGCTGGAGTTGCCGCCGGGCGGCACCAGCAGCGCCCAGCCCACGGTCTCGTAGGTCTGGATGCCCAGCGCGCGCCGCGTGAAGATCTCCTTCAGCGGATCCGGGCTCTGGAAGCGCGTGAGGGACAGGATGCCTTCGTCCACCACCGCCACGGTGGCGAAGGTGGGGCCCTCCACGCCCTCCACCGCGACGTCCACGGTGAGGGTGTCGTTGCTCTTCACCTCCTTGGGCACCGTCAGCGAGACGGCCTGGGTGAAGTCCACCGGCTCCAGCGCGATGCTGCCCACGCCGAAGGCGCGGTCGGGCATGAACGCCTGGGCGGATTCCAGGTGCGGGTCCTTCACCAGGAACGCGCTCACGTACACGTTGGGCGCGTACTCGGACGGCGTGAACGACCAGGACACCTCGCCGGGCTCCACCTGCTTCCACGCGGTGGTGAGCACGCGGTCGGTCTCCACGGTGAAGAGCACGCGGCCCCGGTAGGGCGCCTTCAGCTTCACGGTGAGGGCCTCGCCCACCCTGCCCTTCGCGGGCAGCGAGATATCCAGCGCCGTGGGCTTCAGGGGCCGCGGCGTCTGGTCCACGCGCGAGCCCTCGCCCCACCAGTAGTAGCGGCCCTCGCCTTCGATGGCGAGGTCCGTCTGGGTGTTGCCCGCGCGAGCGCGCACGAGGTAGCCCGCGCCGTCACGGCCCGGCAGCACCGTCGCGGTGAAGCGGCCGTTCTCCACCTTCGCCGTCGCCTCACCCTCGCGCTGCGGGCGCAGGTAGCGCTGGTAGCGCTCGTAGCCGGACTCCTCGTCGTAGTAGTAGCCGTAGTTCTCCTCGAGCAACTGGTACTCCAACCGCACCGTCTTCGGCGCCTTGTCGCCGGTGAAGGGCTGGCCGTTCCAGTCCACCACCACGCCGGTCAGCGTGAAGGGCGTGGCCGCCTTCACCTTCTGCGTGTTGGCCTGGAGGCCCAGGTAGTACGCCTCCGGGTGCACGGGCACCGTGGCCTCTCCGATGGTGGAGCGGCCGCTGCCGGACTCGAAGACGCTGGCCACCGCGGACAGCCGCGCCGCGCCCTTCATGGGGCCGGACGCCGCCTGCGCCGGGCAGTTGAGGAGCGCCTGCCCCTTCGCGTCGAGCGTGCCCTTCACCTGGCCCAGCGTGACGGGCCGGGGCGTGGTGCCGTCCTGCCGCCAGACGCCGTAGGTGTACTGGGCGTTCTGCCTGGGCTTGAAGGGCACGGACTCCAGCCGGCACGTCATCTCCACCGGGCTGCCCTCCGCGGAGCCGCCGAAGAGGTACGCGGCCTCCACGCCCACGGGGATCTCCGTGCCCTGCACGTAGCCCGGCGCGGTGGTGCTGGCCGTCACCTTCATGCGCTCCGGGACGAACTCCTCCACGTTCACCGCGTAGGAGGCCAGGTCGCGGTCCGCCACCTTGAGGCGCACCCAGTAGTGGCCCGTGTCCTGGAACGCCGCGAACGCCTGGTCGAAGGCCACGAGCCCCGCCGCGTTCGTCTTCAGCGTCAGCTTGCGGATTTCACGCTCGCGCGGGTCGATGACGCGCACCTCCACCGGCATGCCCACCGGCGGCGCCAGGTTGTCCTGGCCGCGCAGCACCGCGGCCACGTGCGCGGTGTCACCGGGGCGGTACACGCCGCGGTCGGACCAGAGGGAGGCGCGGTACGGCTGCTCGGCGCGGTACGGCTCGCCCTGCACGTCCGAGTTGGCGATCTCCGTCTTCAGCTCGTCGTACTTGAGGTACGTCAGCTCGTCGCCCTTGCGCGCCACCAGCGCGAACGGGGCGCTGTCGTCCACGCCGGGCGCGGGGACCTTGAGCTGGCAGCCCGCCTCGCCCTGCGTGGTGCAGCGGGCCACGGCCTGCCCGCTCTTCTTCACCAGCGTCACCTCCACGCCGGCCAGGGGCTCCGTGCTCTCCAGGCCCAGGGCCCAGACCCACACCTCGCCGGAGTCCTTGGAGCCCACGGCGGGCCCGCCGCGCTTGGCCACGAGGCTCAGGTCCGTGAGCAGGATGCGGGCGGCGGCCTTGTAGTCGCCGCGCTCGGCCAGGATCTCCACCAGGCCGCGCGTGTTCGCGGGCACCAGCGACGCCACGTCGATGTACGTGGTGAGCAGCGCGTCCGGCGTGGACTTGAGCGGCACCGCCTTGCGCACCAGCACGTTGCTCGTCCGCTCGTCCGCGCTCTCCGAATAGTCGCTGCCCATCCAGAAGACGAGGTTCTCCGGCGGCACGTTGCGCACCGTGAGCGTCACCTCCTCCAGGTTGAGGTGCTGCAGGGGCAGGTTGCGCCACGCGCTGCGCGGCAGGTAGCGGCCGTTGGCGTTGAAGCGCACCTGGGACTGGCGCGCGGGCACGGAGAAGCCGCGCGACCAGGCGCCCATGAGCGTGCCGCCGCCCACGGACAGCGTGCCCTCCGCGAGCGAGAGCGTGTGCGGGCCGCGCTTGAAGTCACCGAAGATGCGGAAGCCGCGCCGCGACGGGGCCACGGTGAACTTCACCTTGGGCTTGAAGCGGATGGCGTCCTGGGCCACCGCGTCGCTCAAGCTGCAGCCCTTGTTGTCGTCGTCGTAGTAGTACGAGTCCCACTGCTCGTCCGTGGGGCTCGCCGGGGCGTCCGCCGCCACGTCGCGGCAGCTCACCTCGAAGAAGTAGCCGCTGGAGCCCTCCTGGAGGCTCACGTAGGTGATGTCCAGGCGCTTGCCGCCGTTCACCACGAAGTTGCCGGTGGCCGCGGGCGCCTGCTCCTTGGAGCCGGTCCCCGCGGACGTCAGGCCCTCGCGCAGGGAGAACTGCACCGTCGCGCCGGGCTTGAGCTTCGGATGGGTGAGCACCACGGAGAGGGAGTTGCGCGTGTCCGCGCGGGTGCTCCACTTCACGTCGCTGATGGCGCTGTCGCCCACGCGGAAGCCCATGCGGGAGCGCACGGCGGCCAGGTCCACCGGACCGGAGAAGTCCACGTGCGCTTCCACCAGCCCCTTCAGGGGGTCCATGCGCGTGGGGTAGACCTGACTGAACTTGAAGGCGTAGGTCGTGAAGCTGTAGCGCCAGTCGCGGAACGACGCCGGCTGGACCATGCCCGCGTCGGTGTACACCGCGTCCACGGACACGGTGTACGTCGTGCCAGCAGCGAAGCCCGTGGACGGCGTGAAGAGCAGCGACGAGGGGCCCGTCCACTTCAGGCTGCCCGCGACCTCCGGAGAGAACGTGACGCGCGTGCCGTCCACGCTCTCGTAGCGCGGGCGCACCGGCAGCGCGAACTCGATGACCACGCCCATGGGCACGGCGTTCTCACTGGCCAGCTCGTGGATGACGGGCGTGAGCTTCGCGGCCTGCACGGGCGCGGGGGCGGTGGACGGGGACGTCGCGGTGGCGGCGGGCGCCTCGGTGGACGCGGGGGTGGCGGGCGGCGTCTTCGCGGGCTCCTGCTTGCAGCCGGCGGCGAGCGCGCCCACGAGCAACGCCGGCAGGAGCCAGCGGGCACGGGGCGTGCGCGCGGCCTTCGGCGGGACTGCGGACTGCGGGGACATGTTTCCTCCAGGGGGTGGCGGCGGGACCGATTTCATGCCGCGTGCCGCGCGTGGTGCCCCCGGAGGCGCACGGGAAGTGCGGCCCGGCGACCACGTGCCGGCGCTCCCCCGTGCGCGTCCGCGGGCCCACAGGGTGTCCGGGCAGCCACACTCGCGGGTGGCCTGCTGGACGCGCGGGACGCGGGATTTCGCGGTGCAGACTGGCGGTGAGACACCCGGGCGGTCAACAGGGGTCCCTGCCCGGGCACCAGGGCGGTAGGGTGCGCGCCCATGGTGCTGCCCGTCCGATTCGTCCTCATGCGCCCGCGCAACGCGGAGAACCTGGGTGCCGCCGCCCGCGCCCTGAAGAACTGCGGCCTGTCCGACTGGGCCTGGGTGACGCCGGAGGTGGAGGACCTGGGCCCCGCCCACCGGCTCGCGGTGCACGCGGAGGACGTGCTGGGTGGGGTGAAGCGCCCGGACTCGCTGGACGCGGCCGTGTCCGACTGCGTCTGGGTGGTGGGCACCAGCTCCCGCAAGGTGGAGGGGAAGCGCCGCCTGTCACCCAGGGCCGTGGGTGAGGAGCTGGTGGCCCGGGCGAAGCAGGGGCCGGTGGCGCTCGTCTTCGGGGATGAGCGCAGCGGCCTCACCAACGCGGAGGTGGAGCGCTGCCACGACCTGTCCGCGGTGCCCACCGCGCCGGAGCAGCCCTCCATCAACCTGGCCCAGGCGGTGCTGCTCTACGCCTACGAGGTCCGCATGGCGCACCTGGCGGACACGGCGCCACCGCCGGGTCCCCTGCCCCTGGCCGCCACGGACGCGGAGCTGGCCCGGGTGGAGGCGACGCTGGAGGCGCTGCTCACCTCGGGGGGCTTCCTCGTGGACGAGAAGCCCGGGCGCACGGCGGTGCGGGACCTGGTGGCGCCCCTGCGCCGCTCCCGCCTCACGCGCAACGAGGCCCGGCTCTGGCTGGCCGCGCTGCACACCGTGCGCAAGCACTTCCCCGGCGGGGACACCCCTCCCACGGACGGAACCTGAGCAGGCAGGGGGACGCGCCACCCCCTCGCGGCGGTAGGCCCGCGCGTCGCTACCTTTTCCGGACCCACGGGCGAAGCCCACGGAAGGGAGCACCGCGTGAACCACATGCCCTACGAGTCGATGATCGTGGGAGGCACCGAGCCCGGCCCTGGCCGGCAGGCGCCGTCTCACGAGGACGCGCCGGAGGAGCCCGGCCGCACGCCCGAAACAGCCGAGGACGGCGGGCTGGAGGAGGAGCCCCACCGCATCGCGGACGGCGACGAGCCGGGCAGGACGCCGGGCTCCGCCGAGGGCGAGGACCCGGACGAACCCATCCGGCGCTAACGGAAGACCCCGCCGCCGCCTTCAGCGCGGCTACAGTGCCGCGCCCATGCCTCGCAAGCCCGAACGGCCCCCCAAGTCACCGCCCCGCCCCAACCGCTGGGAGGGCAAGGAGAAGCCGGACTGGCTCTCCCGCGCGCTCGCCCGCGCGGGCGCCATGCCCCAGGACGAGGCCGACGCCGCCATCAAGGCGGGTCGTGTCACCGTCAACGGCCGCGTGGCGACCACGCCGCTGACGCCCGTCCCCCCCGACGCCGTCATCAAGGTGGACGGGCTGCCGGTGCGCAAGGGAACGCCCACGCACGTGCTGGCCTTCCACAAGCCCGCGGGGGTGCTGACCTCCACCGCGCGCCAGCACCGCACGGGCACGGTGTTCGAGCTGCTGCTGCCCCAGCTCCCCCTGGAGCTGAACCGCTTCACCTGGCACGCCGTGGGCCGGCTGGACGTGGACACCACGGGCCTGCTGCTCTTCACCAACGACGACAAGCTGGTGGCCCACGCCACGTCCCCGGAGACGAACCTGCCCAAGCGCTACGTGGCCACGGTGTTCAGCACCGCGGACGACGCGAAGGTGGAGCCGCTGCGCCAGGGGATGATGCTGGATGACGGCCCCGCCCGCCCCGCCGGGGTGCGCGTGCGCGACGAGCACACGGTGGAGGTGACGCTCACCGAGGGCCGCCACCACCAGGTGAAGCGCATGCTGGGCGCCGTGGGGCTGCCCGCCCGCGCGCTCCACCGGGAGGCGGTGGGCGACATCACCCTGGACGGCATCCCCGAGGGCGGCTTCCGGCTGCTCACCGAGGAGGAGGTCCGCGAGAAGCTGAATTACTCCGGCCGGGACTGACTTCCCGGTGCCCTGGCCCCCGGGCTGGGGATAGGGTGGGCCCATGGCGGACTTCGACCTGGTGGTCATCGGCTCAGGCCCCGCGGGAGAATGGGGCGCGGTGCAGGCCTCGCTCGCGGGGAAGCGGGTGGCGGTGGTGGAGCGGGAGTTGGTGCTCGGCGGCACCGCGGCCAACACCGGCACCCTCCCCTCCAAGACGCTGCGCGAGACGGCGCTGCACCTGTCCGGCTTCAAGGCGCGCGGCCTCTACAGCGTGGACGCGACGCTGCGCCACGAGGCCACCGTCTCCGACTTCCTCTTCCGCGAGCGCCGCGTGAAGCAGATGGAGCGCGAGCGCATCCACAAGAACCTCCAGCGCCATGGCGTGGCGCTGTTCCAGGGCTCCGGCGCCTTCGTGGACGCGCACACCGTCGCGGTGAAGCGCGACGGCGCGGAGGTGGCCCGGCTCACCGCCGGCACCGTCCTCATCGCCACCGGTTCCACGCCGTACCGCCCGCCGATGTACCCCTTCGGCGACCCTCGGGTGCACGACTCGGACGAGATCCTGGACATCACCACCCTGCCCCGCACGCTGGTGGTGGTGGGCGGCGGCGTCATCGGCTGCGAGTACGCGTGCATGTTCGCCGCGCTGGGCATCCCGGTGACGCTGGTGGAGGTGAAGCACGACCTGCTGGCCTTCCTGGACGCGGAGATTGGCCAGCGCCTGCGCGACTGCATGGAGACGCTGGGCGTGCGGCTGCGCCTGGGCCAGACGGTGGAGTCCGCGCACGTCCCCGAGTCCCACGAGGAGCCCATCCGCCTGAAGCTGTCCACCGGCGAGGTGCTGGAGGCGGACCAGGTGCTGGTCGCCTCCGGCCGCACCGCGAACACCGCGGGCCTGAACATCGAGGCGCTGGGCGTGAAGCAGGGCAAGCGCGGCCAGATTGAAGTGGGGCTCGCGTACCAGACGGCCGTGCCCCACATCTACGCGGTGGGGGACGTCATCGGCTTCCCCGCCCTGGCCTCCACGTCCATGGAGCAGGCCCGCATCGCGGTGGAGCACGCGTTCGGCCCGGGCAAGCGCACGCTCACGCCCATCCTGCCCTACGGCATCTACACCATCCCGGAGGTGTCCATGGCCGGCGACTCGGAGGAGTCGCTGCGCGCGCGGAGCATCCCCTACGTCGTCGGCCGCGCCACCTTCGACACCAACCCGCGCGGGCAGATCATCGGGGAGAAGCAGGGGCTGCTGAAGCTGCTCTTCCACCGCGACGACCTGAAGCTCCTGGGCGTGCACGTGCTGGGCGAGCAGGCCTCGGAGCTGGTGCACGTGGGGCTCACCGCGCTGCTCACCGGCTCCACCGCGCAGCTCTTCGTGGAGACCTGCTTCAACTACCCGACGCTGTCGGAGGCCTACAAGGCCGCCACCTACGACGCGTTGGATCAGGTCCGCGTGAGCAGCGCCTGATCCACCGCGGCCGCTAGCGCGAGTCCTTGAGGCTGCCCACCGTGAGGCCCGCCTCGCGGGGGGCCACCCGGTTCACCCCGTCCGAGGACACCCGGGCCAGCGCGGGCGCGGCGGCGGGCGGCGCGGCCCTGGGGGGCTGGGAGGCCGGAGCCTTGGCCCCCCCGGCCTGTCCCGGGGCGCCCTGGAGCAGCGAGCGGATCCGCTCCCAGCGGACCTTCTCCTCCGCCACCAGCCGCACCAGCTCCTCGCGGGCGGCCGCGTCCGGCAGGTCCGAGGCGGCCGCCGCCACCTTGTCCATGAAGGGCAGCAGGTACCCGAAGTCCCGGTCGAAATTGGGGGTCGCCATGGGGGGCACCTTAGCCGTGGTAGACGCGTGACGCGACGATGCGCCCGCCCTTCACCTCCAGCACCTCCGCCACCGGCAGGGGGGCCTCATTGGGCGCGTGGCGCAGGTACTCCATGAACACCCGGTCCCCGTCCGCCGTGAGGGCCGTCTCCTCGTAGCGCAGGCCCGGCAGCCGGGCGATGGCGTCCCTCCACCACCGCTCCAGGGCCGGCCGGCCCACCAGACGCCCGCCCGTCTCCGGGTGCAGGACACGAATCTTGGGCGAGGTGTGTGTTGCATCCTCCGCGTAGAGCGAGACCAGGGCGGTGACGTCGTGGGCGTTGAAGGCCTTGAGCCAGGCTCGGGCCAGGGAGAAGTTTTCGCTCGCGCTCATTGTTATGAGACCTCAGTCGGAACAGGGCGGTGGAACGTAGGCGGATGTACGCCCTACGTCATGCGGATTTGTCTGGTAACTGGGTCCTGTGGGAAGTAAGGGCCCCGCCTGCTCTGTTCCCTCAGGCAATTTTTTCAATCGAAGAAGGACCGGATCGTGGCCTCCAACGTACCCATCGAGAAGATTCGTAACATCGGTATCTCCGCCCACATCGACTCGGGCAAGACGACGCTGTCCGAGCGCATCCTGTTCTACACGGGCAAGATCCACGAGATCCACGAGGTCCGCGGCAAGGACGGCGTGGGCGCGGTCATGGACTCGATGGACCTGGAGCGTGAGAAGGGCATCACCATCCAGTCCGCCGCCACGTACGCGATGTGGGGCGACTACAACATCAACCTCATCGACACCCCGGGACACGTGGACTTCACCATCGAGGTGGAGCGCGCGCTCCGCGTCCTCGATGGCGCCATCCTGGTGCTCTGCTCCGTGTCGGGCGTGCAGTCGCAGTCCATCACGGTGGACCGCCAGATGAAGCGCTACAAGGTTCCGCGCATCGCGTTCATCAACAAGATGGACCGCTCGGGCGCGAACTATGATCGCGTCGCCGCGCAGTTGAAGGAGAAGCTGGGCCACCACGCCGTGAAGCTCCAGTACCCCATCGGCGCGGAGGACCGCTTCCAGGGCCTCATCGACCTGCTCTCGATGAAGGCGTTCTACTTCGACGGCGAGAACGGCGAGAACATCCGCGAGGAGGCCATCCCGGCGGACATGCTGGACGAGGCCAAGCTGCGCCGTGACGAGATGATCGAGGGCATCGCCAACGTCGACGACGAGCTGGGCGAGGCCTTCCTGATGGACCCGGGCTCCATCACCGAGGAGCAGCTCCGCGCCGCCGTGCGCCGCGCCACCATCGCGCTGAAGATGACGCCGGTGATGTGCGGCTCCGCGTACAAGAACAAGGGCGTGCAGTTGCTCCTGAACGCGGTGTGCAGCTACCTGCCCAACCCCAAGGAAGCGACCAACGAGGCGCTCGACCAGAAGAACAACGAGGCCAAGGTCATCCTGGAGTCGGACCCGACCAAGCCCTTCGTCGGCCTGGCGTTCAAGCTGGAAGACGGTCGCTACGGCCAGCTCACCTACATGCGCGTGTACCAGGGCAAGGTGAGCAAGGGCGACTTCATCATCAACCAGGTGAACCAGAAGAAGGTCAAGGTTCCGCGCATCGTCCGCATGCACGCGTCGGAAATGCACGACGTCAACGAGGCCACGGCCGGCGACATCGTCGCGCTGTTCGGCATCGAGTGCGCCTCCGGCGACACGTTCACCGACGGCACCGTGCAGTACACGATGACGTCCATGTTCGTGCCGGACGCCGTGATCTCGCTGGCGGTGACGCCGAAGAACCGCGACACGCTGGCGAACTTCTCCAAGGCGCTCAACCGCTTCCACAAGGAAGACCCCACCTTCCGCGTGCGCCGTGACGAAGAGTCCGCGCAGACCATCATCAGCGGCATGGGCGAGCTCCACCTGGAGATCTACATCGAGCGCATGAAGCGCGAGTACAACTGCGAGGTGGTCGCCGGTAAGCCGCAGGTGGCGTACCGCGAGACCATCTCCCAGAAGGGCGAGTTCGCGTACACGCACAAGAAGCAGACCGGTGGTTCGGGTCAGTTCGCGCGCGTGTGCGGCTACGTGGAGCCCCTGCCCGCGGACGCGGTGCAGCAGTACGAGTTCGTGGACGACATCGTCGGTGGCTCCATCCCGCGCGAGTTCATCCCCGCGTGCGACAAGGGCTTCCAGGAAGCCGTGAAGAAGGGCAGCCTCATCGGCTTCCCCGTGGTGGGCCTGCGCGTGGTCATCAACGACGGCGCGTTCCACGCGGTGGACTCGTCCGAAATGGCGTTCAAGACGGCCGCCATCATGGGCTTCCGCGAGGGCTACGCCGCCGCCAAGCCGGTCATCCTCGAGCCGATCATGAAGGTGGAGGTCACGGCTCCGGAAGACTTCCAGGGTTCCGTCGTCGGCCAGCTCAACCAGCGCCGCGGCACCATCCTGGAGACGGGCACGGCCGAGGGCTACGTCACGGCCGTGGCGGAAGTGCCGCTGAACACGATGTTCGGCTACTCCACCGACCTGCGCTCCGCCACCCAGGGCAAGGGCGAGTTCACGATGGAGTTCGCCAAGTACCTGCCGGTCCCCCGCAACGAGGCGGAGGCCCTGATGGCGCAGTACAAGGAGAAGCAGGCCGCGGAGCAGGCCGCCCGCAAGTAGTCCGGGTGCCCACGCCGCACTGGCTGTAGGAAGGGCGCTCCCCGCTTCAAGTGGGGGGCGCCCTTTCGCTTTTCCCCTCCCCTTTTCGAAAGGTTCCTTTCCGTGACGCTGCTTCGCGCCGCCAACGTCCAGCTCGCCTTCGGCAGCCGCACCGTCTTCGAGGGCCTCACCTTCACCATCGAGGAGGGTGAGCGCGTGGGCCTCGTGGGCGTCAACGGCTCCGGCAAGTCGTCCCTGATGAAGATATTGGCCGGCGCGGCGAAGCCGGACCTGGGCGAGCTGCAACTGCGCCGGGGCGCGCGCGTCACCTACCTGCCCCAGGAGCCGGAGTTCCCCGAGGGCGCCACCGTGGCCAGCGAGCTCGCCGTGTCCCAGGCGCCGCTGAAGGAGGCGCTGGACGCGCACGCGGAGCTGTCCCGGAAGCTGGAGGCGGACCCCGCGCACGCCACCCCGAAGATGCTGGAGCAGTTGTCCGCCCTGAGCGACCGCATCGAGCAGGCGGGCGGCTGGGACACGGAGCACCACGCGAAGACGCTGCTCGACCGGCTGGGCGTGAAGGACTGGGACCGGCCCGTGGCCCAGTTGTCGGGCGGTCTGAGGAAGCGCGTGGCCATCGCGCGCGCGCTGCTCACGCGCCCGGACCTGCTGCTGCTGGACGAGCCCACCAACCACCTGGACGCGGACACCGTGGACTGGCTGGAGGACGAGCTGGACAAGCTGCCCGGGGCGCTGCTGCTCGTCACGCACGACCGCTACTTCCTGGACGACCTGGTGGACCGCATCGTGGAGATCCAGCCCGGCGGCGGCCTCGTCTCCTACCCCGGCAACTACGCGGCCTATGTGGAGCAGAAGCTCGTGGCCCAGGAGAACGCTGAGGTCGCGGAGCACAAGCGCGGACGCTGGATTGCCCAGGAGGTGGCGTGGCTGCGCAAGGGCCCGGAGGCGCGGCGAACCAAGAGCAAGGCCCGCATCGAAAGGGCGCAGAAGCTGCTGGCGGAGAAGGGCTTCCAGCGCCCCAAGGTGGCGGACCTGAAGGTGGTGGCGGCGCCACGGCTGGGACACACCGTCATCGAGGCCGAGGGGCTGAGGAAGTCCTTCGGCGAGCGCAAGGTGCTGGACGGCGTGGACTTCCGCCTCCAGCGCGGCGAGCGCGTGGGCTTCCTGGGCCCCAACGGCGTGGGCAAGACGACCTTCCTGCGCGTGCTGCTGGGGGAGATCCCCGCGGACAGCGGCAAGCTCGTCATCGGGAAGAACACCAAGGTCGCCTACTACGATCAGCAGCGCGCCCAGTTGGACCCGGAGCAGACGGTGTACGACGCGGCCTCCAACGGCGAGGACCACGTGGAGCTGGCGGACCGGAAGGTGGCCCTGCGCGACTACCTGGAGGACCTGCTCTTCCCGGTGCCCATGCAGCGCATGAAGGTGGGCGCGCTGTCGGGCGGCGAGCGCAACCGGCTGCTGCTGGCGCGGCTCTTCCTGGAAGGCGCCAACGTGCTGGTGCTGGACGAGCCCACCAACGACCTGGACATCGTCACGCTCAACATCCTGGAGCGCCTGCTCCTGGACTTCGCCGGCAGCACCCTGCTGGTGACGCACGACCGGTACTTCCTCGACAAGGTGGCCACCGCCATCCTCTCCTTCGACGGCGAGGGCAAGGTCACCCGCTACGAGGGCAACTACGACATGTACAAGCGGCTGCGCGAGCAGTCGCAGGCCGCCGCGCTCAAGGCCGCCGCCGCGCAGAAGAAGGACGAGCAGAAGAAGGACGAGCCGCGCGAGGAGCCCGCCCAGAAGCCCGCGCCGAAGAAGCCCGGGAAGCTCTCCTACAAGGACCAGCGCGAGCTGGACGGCATGGAGGCCACCATCGAGGCCGCGGAGAAGCGCAAGGCGGAGCTGGAGGCGAAGCTGGCCGACCCCGCCGTCTACAGCCAGGGCTCCAAGGTGGCGGAGGTGAACCAGGCCCTGGAGGCCACCACCGCCAAAGTGGATCGGCTCTATACGCGATGGCAGGAATTGCAGGACCTGGCGGCCGGCACGGCCTGAGCTGCCAGTCTTTTCGTGGGGGAGGACACAATCCGCTGCGCCCCGTGCATGATTTTCGGGTCGGGGGACTCTGGCTAGAGTCCGCGTCCCTCCGCCTCGGGAGTCGTCACGTGTTTCGTCCGGCCTCGGTCCTCGCCGCTGCCCTGCTGTCCCTCCCCTTCTCCGCCCACGCCCTGGAGAGCGGCCCCAAGAGCCCGCTCCCCATGTTCGACCTGCAACGCCTTCGTCTGGATCCGGCGGCGCTGGGCTCGCTGGTGGTGGGGACGGGACGGACGCTGGCGCCCGGGCAACTGCGCGTGGCGTTGAACTACCACTACGAGCAGTTGCCCCTGCACTTCCAGACGCGCTGGGAGCCCGGCGAGGGCACGGGCCTGGTGGAGAACAAGATGTCCGCCCACCTGACGGTGGGCATCGGCGTGCTGTCGTGGCTGGAGCTGGGCGGCGAGCTGCCCTTCGTGCTGACGCAGGGGGGAAAGCCCACGCTGGAGTACTTCGGGCCGAAGACGGGGGGGCTCGCCACGCCGTGGCTGACGGCCCGGGCGGCGCTGCTGCGCCAGACGAAGGGCGCCCCCATCAACCTCGCGGTGGCGCTGACGGCGGGCCTGCCGGTGGGCAGCCGGGAGGCGCAGGCGCACGAGGACTACGCGTGGCAGCCGCGCCTGCAACTGGGCTACGTGGGCGAGGGCTTCCAGGTGGGCGGCGAGGCCGGCGTCTTCCTGCGCAAGCGCCAGGACCTGGGCCCCGTGTCCTACGACCCGCGCGACATCGCGGGCAACGAGCTGCGGCTGGGCGCCACGGTGACGTCGCTCCACGGTGAGACGACGCGCGGCGAGGTGAGCGTGCTCACGGGCATCCCGCTGGACGGGGGCCGGGTGGGGGCGGAGCTGCTCATCGCCATCCGCCGCCACGCCCTGTCCAGCCTGGACCTGTACGTGATGGGCGGCCCGGGCGTGGGCGCGGGGTTCGACACGCCCACCTTCCGCTTCGTCGCGGGCGTGTCCTGGGCCACCAGCAAGGTGGACTGACGCGGGGGGCCCGTCCCCTACTTCGGCATGAAGCCGAAGGCCTTCACCATCGCGATGGCGATGCCCAACAGGCTCTCGCCCGCGATGAAGCCGGAGGAGACGGGCAGCACCGTGTCCTCGGCGAGCTTCGGCTTCAGGCGTTTGATCAGCGCCGCCAGCGCCGCGCCCACGAAGAGGCTGATGGAGCTGGAGCCGGGGATGACCATGGCCAGCCCCAGGCCGGACGCGGTGGGGATGAAGGCCTTCACCTTCGGGTGGGCCCAGCGCTCCAGCAGCACCAGCGTGACGCCCAGCAGCGCGCCGGCCAGGGCGCCCATGCGCGCGGTGGGGTGCAGCGCGGACATGCCGGAGGCGAGCATCTTCGACACGCCGGCCCACACCATGGAGGACGGCGCGGGGAACTGCTCGGAGCCCAGCACGTCCGCGGTGGGCACCAGCAGGTTGAAGATGGGCACCACCACCACCGCGCCCGCGGCCACGCCGAACAACTGCGCGAAGAACTGCTGGCGCGGCGACGCCCCCAGCAGCCACCCGGACTTGAGGTCCGTGAGCAGGTCCGCCGAGTGCAGGCCCACGCCGCCCGTGGCGTTGGCGCTCATTACGTTGGCGGGGATGTTGCCCGGCGCGAGCCCCCCGAAGATGAGCTGGGTGACGGGGCCCAGCGCCTTGGTGGGCGTGGTGTCCGTCTCACCCGTCACGCGCGACGCGACGACGCCCATCACCACCGCCAGGGGCAGCGCGAGCACGCCGGCCCACCAGGGAATCTGGAACAGCCAGGCCATGAGGAAGACGGCCACGGGGCCCAGCAGCGCGAAGCCCAGCGGGAACCAGGCCGGCGGGCACTCGATGTCCGCCAGCGGATCCGCGCCCGCGCCCTCCTGGGGCTTCCTGCCCACCAGCGAGCCCAGCGCGGAGAAGGAGCGCACCACGCTCCTCCACTGGAAGGCGAAGGACAGCAGGCCGGAGGACACCAGCACCGCGGAGCCCGTCCACAGCGACCAGCCGTTGATGGCCTTGTACGTCACCTCCGGGATGACGCCCTGGGTGAACATGGCCGGCGCCAGGAAGCCGTAGTTGAGGATGGCGCCCAGCAGCATGGACCAGCCGGTGCGGAAGTTCACCAGCGCGCCCGCGCCGATGAGCAGCAGGCTGAAGTCGAAGGACAGGGACCACTTGCCCGCCTCGCGGCCCAGGATGTTGAAGGGCAGGCTCACCTTCTCCGGCAGGTTCTTCAGCCAGGTGAAGCGCGCGTCGCGCACCAGCACCAGGAACGCGCCCACCAGGCCCGACAGGCCCAGCAGCCGCGCCTTGTTGCGCGCCACGTCGCCGTGGCCGTGCAGCGCGCGGATGGTCTCCGCGGTGGCGGTGCCGGTGGGGAACGGCAGCGCTTCGATGTTGATGAGCTGGCGCTTGATGGGGATGGCGGCGAAGACGCCCAGCGCGGAGATGACGGCGAACCACAGCATCAGCCAGCCGGAGGACGGCAGCGTGCCGGTGAGCATCAGCAGCGCGGGCACCGCGGCCATGTTGCCGCCGCCCGTCATGTAGCCCGCGGCGGACGCCACGGAGCCCATGGCGTTGTTCTCCAGGTCGGTGAACTCGTTGCTCAGCAGCTTCAGCGAGCGCAGCGTGCCGAACACCGCGAAGGCCAGGATGCACGCGGTGATGGTGACGCCCAGGCTCCAGCCCGTCTTGAGGACGACGTAGAGGTTGGACAGGCACATCACCGCGCCAATGAGCATGCCCGCGATGACGGCGCGCACGGTGAGCTGCCGCGCGCCGCCCTGGTAGACGTGCTCCCGCCAGTACAGCTCCGGATCCATGGCCGCGGAGGCGCCGGGCCGTTCGGGGACGGCGCCGGGGTCGGGCGCGGGGACGCGGAGCTGGCTGGGGTTCGGGACGGGAGGAACCATGGGGGGCGCAAGATAGTGCACGCCCCCCGGGGTCACGAAACGCTCCGTGACTCCCGGCTGGGAAAAGGCACTACCCGTGCGCGCCGCCCGGCCCGTGGACGTGGCCGTGCGCCAGCTCTTCCTGCGTCGCGTCACGCACTTCGCGCACGGTGACGTCGAAGTGGAGCGTCTTGCCGGCGAGCGGGTGGTTCAGGTCCACCACCACGGAGTCCGGGTTCACGGCGATGATGCGCAGGGGGACGTCGCCGTCCTCCGTCTGGGCCATCAGCGTGCCGCCCACCTGGGGCAGGTAGGTGGTGGGCAGCATGGTGCGCGGGACGTTGCGCACGCCCTCCGGCTTGTGGACGCCGTAGCCCTGCTCCGGCGTCACCACCACCTGCTTGCTCTCCCCCACGCCCAGGCCGTCCAGCGCGCCCTCCAGGCCGGGGACGATCTGCTTGTGCCCATGCAGATAGGCGAGCGGCTGGCCCGGACCGCTCTGGTCGATGATCTGCCCGTCCCCCAGGTGGAGGCGGTAGTCGAGTGCGACGACGCGGCCGTTCGAGACTTTCATGCGGCTAAAGCTCCTTGGATGCGGAAGGACGGCGGATGGGACTTCGTTCAAAGGTGGAGCCGGGGCGGTGCCACGTCAGGCGGCGGGCGACTGCGCCGCCTCCTCGCCGACCGGCCGGTCGGGGGGCTCGCCGCGAGACACGTACACGGCGGCCGCCAGGTCTCCGGTGACGTTGAGCACGGTGCGACACATGTCCAGGAAGCGGTCCACGCCGAGGATGAGGCCCAGCCCCTCCACGGGGATGTGGAACATGCCGAGGATCATCGCGATGACGGGGATGGAGCCCGCCGGCACGCCCGCGGTGCCAATGCCCGCCAGCACGCAGATGAACATGATGGTCGCCTGCTGGGTGAGGTCCAACTGCACGCCGTACACCTGCGCGAGGAAGAGGACGGTGACGCCCTCGAAGAGCGCGGTGCCGTTCTGGTTCATCGCGGAGCCGGCGGTGAGCACGAAGCGGGACACGTTGCGCGGCAGCTTGAGGTTCTCCTCCGCCACCTTGAGGGCGGTGGGCAGCGTGGCGCTGGAGGAGGACGTGGAGAACGCGGTGACGATGGCCAGCCGGCAGGAGCGGAAGAACTCCACCGGGTTGCGGCCGCCCAGGAAGCGCACGGACAGCGAGTACACGACGAACATGTGGATGCCCAACGCCAGGAGCACCACGCCCACGTACGACGCCAACTGTCCCAGGATGTGGAAGCCCAGGCGCGCCGTCATGGAGAAGAGCAGCGCGCCCACGCCCACGGGCGCCAGCTTGAGCACCCCGTCGATGAGCTTCATCATCACGTCGTAGAGGCCCTGGATGACGTCCTTGAGCCGCTGCGCGGGCTCGCCCGGGGTGAGCGCCAGGCCCAGCCCGAAGATGAGCGAGAAGACGATGAGGCCGATCATGTCCCCGTCCGCCGCGGCCTTCAGCGGGTTGGTGGGCACCATGGACATGAAGAGCGCGCCCGCGGTGGTGTCCCCGGGGGGCGGCGCGGGCTTGATGGTCGTGCCCGTGCGGGCCAGGGCGCGGGCCTCGTCGCTCAGGCCGTCGCCGGGCCGCAGCGTGTTGACGAGCAGCAGGCCGATGAGCACGGAGATGACGGAGAAGACGACGGTGTAGCCCAGGGTGCGGGCGCCCAGGCGGCCCACCTGCTTCAGGTCCAGCTCCGCCACGCCCACGACGAGCGCGGAGAACAGCAGCGGCACCACGAGCATCAGGAGCAGGCGGATGAAGATCTGCCCCAGGGGGTTGGTGACGTGCTCGACGAGCCAGGTGAGCCAGTCCGCGCTCCCGAACACGGCGTTGCAGACGAGCCCGGCCGCCGCGCCGATGGAAATCCCGAGGAGCATCTTCTGATGGGGCTTCATGAGGGGGCGAAGCCTACCGGTGAAAGGAGGTGGCGCCCACCTCGCGTTCGGGGGAAAGCTCCCGCCCCATCGTGCAATCCCTCGTCCAGCTCACCGAGCCCGCCCTGCCCCCGCCCCTCTTCCAACGGCTGACCCGCCGGGTGGGGGACCTGAAGGGAGAGCGCCTGCGTCACACGTACCAGACGACGTTCTGGTACGCCTTCGGGCCGCCGGAGAACGTGGTGGAAGAGGTCATCCACACGCTGCGGCCCCGGGTGACGAAGGGCTGGAAGATTGCTGGCGTGGAGTGGTGGCTGTCGCGGATGCGGGCCACGGACGTGCGGGTGGACTTCCACCAGGACCGGGACGAGCGGCTGGCGTTGGCCACGGGGAAGCTGGTGCACCCGGTGCGCTCGTCGGTGTTGTTCCTCAACCGGGTGCGCGGCGGCGCGCTGGCGGTGACGCGGGAGCCGCCGTGTGAAGACAACCCGTCGCTCGCGCCGGAGCGGATGGAGGACCTGACGCTGGTGGCGCCGCGCCCCAACCGGCTGGTGGTGTTCGACGGGACGCTGACGCACGGGGTGCTGGACGCGGACAACCAGGTGCCGGACGGCAAGCTGCCGGGGCCTTCGCGCGAGCGGCGCACGCTGGTGATGAACTGGTGGGGCCACCGCCCCACGGACGTGCCCACGTGGAGCGAGACGCGCTTCTACCGGGCGCTGGCCACCTGACGGGCCGTCTCCCGCAGGCGGTGGGTGACGCGCTCGGCCCACTCGGGTTCGACCTCCATGCAGGCGGGGCGGCGGCCCAGGCGCAGGGCGGCGGACGGCATGGAGCCGCTGCCGGCGAACGGATCCAGGACGGTGTCGCCGGGGCGGCTCCAGGTGCGGACCAGGGGCTCCAGCACGGAGAAGGGCTTGTGGTGCGGGTGGCCGCCCCACTGCGCGGCTTCCGCGTCATCGTCGTAGCCGCCGACGACGGCCCACACGGTGGGGGCGTCCCCGGGGGCGAGCGGCGGCGCGGGCGAGCGGGCGATGACGAGGGCGACCTCGTAGACGCGCAGGAGCTGCTCGTTGGCGTTCTTGTCGGTGGTGCGCTTGCCCCAGACGTACTCGCCGCGCAGGTGGGTGTAGCCCAGGCCGTGCGCGGCGGTGAGGATGGGCTCCTTGCCCAGCAGGTTGGTCCAGATGATGAGGGGCGCGTCGGGGGTGAGGTGCGCGGTGGCGCGGGTGAGCCAGGCCTCGGAGAAGACGCGGTAGTCGCGCACGGACTCGAAGCGGACGATGGGGTTGCGGTCGATCTTCTTGTTGGCGCGGGGGTCGCGCAGGTCCCCGCCCTTGCGGCGCCGGGTGAGCAGGCAATAGGGCGGGTCCGTGTGGAGCAACGAGGCGCGGGTGTCGCCGAGGGCGGCCCGGTAGCCCTCGGGTTCGCGCGCATCGGCGCGGACGCAGCGCAGGGATTCGGGCGTGAGGTCGGAGGTCATCGTGTGGAGCCGCACCCTACCCGGCATGGGGACGGGGGTGCCGGGATTCTGGCACGCTCGGTGGCCATGCGGGTTCGTCACATCGCGGCGGTGCTGGGCTGGCTGCTGCTCTGCGGATGCCAGTCCGCGGGCGGAAGCCAGACGCGGCGGGAGTACCAACAGACGCTGGATTCGGGCACGAACGCGTGCCGCCACAACCCCGCGTACTGCGCGGCCATGCCCGCGAGTGTTCGAACCACGGCGCAGGCCGGCGCGTCCGTGGCAGGGGCGCTGAAGGTCATGGATGCGGCGGCCCGAGCCAGTATTCGGGAAGTCATGCAGGAGTGCGCGGACAAGGCGGACTCAGAGGTGAACCTGCGACTTCTCGACGGCAAGACGCCTACGGCGCAGCAGTGCGGGGAGCAGGTCGGGACGGATGCGGAGGGCAAACCCATCACCCGGGCCATGCAGTTGGGCCGGGAGAAGCACGAGGTGGCCCTCCGCTGCGTTCAGGCACGCCTGTCCGCGGAATGGCCAGGTCGATTCAGTCTGGAGCAGCGGTACGGCTACGACATGAAGACGGGAGCGCTCCGGTTGATCACCCGTGCGCAAGCGGAAGCGTGGCTTCGGTCCGGACAGGCGGGCCAACTTCTGGGCACGATCATTCCGGATGTCGTCATCCATCTGGGAGAGCCGTTGGAGCCCGAAGCTGCCTTCGACTTCAAGTTTCCGTGTCCCATCAGCAATCCCGCGAGTTGGAGGCGCTATCCCCGCAACCATCCCTATGAGGGGAAGACGCAAGGTCAGATGTATGAGCAGGTCCTGGGCATTCGTCCCTGGCTCGTCGTCCCCATCCTTGGAGCATCGCAGTGAACCGCTCACATCCCCAAGTCCGGATTCGCGCAGGGCACGGAGGCATGTTGGTCCGGGATGGCGTCAGCATTGCCTTCTACTTGAGGCATTCGCACCGGGACATCACCCAGCGGATTGAACACACCCTCCATGTGTTTCAGCAGGCCATCGCCCCGGCATCCCTGGATTGGTATTGCGACTACGAGGGGGACTTCCATGAATTGGATGAAGAGGGGCGGGCGTTGCTGGAGCAGGAGTTCCACGCCTCCCGGTTCGCCCATGTCCATCTGGCGGATCACGTCAACGGAGTGGGCGATTACCAGTTCATCTATGAAGGCCAGTGGAGGGAGAACCCCGGGTCCCCTGATGCGTCGCGGCTGTCGAGCACCGTCACATTCTGGCTCCCCACGGAGTTCCTGGAGTCACACGGGCCTGACGCCGTTCGCGAGCTGGCACTGAAACTCTCAGCGGACCTCCCGTTCGCCTCGGGGCACGCGGGCCTTGCGTTCAACGCAGAGCTCGGACTGCTGGAGGTCGATCAATGGATCCAGCGCGAACGCCTTCGCCATCCCGGAATGGATGTTCCCGATGAGTCCGCGTCCCTGCACCTGGGCGACCGGATCCGCGGTGTCCATTGGCTGAACTTCCTGGGGCCGCCGGTGCTCACGGAACTGGGCGGCGTGGAGGCCCTTCGTGGACGGCTCAAGAGTCCTGGCACGACGGTGCAGTCACTGTCCGGTAAGCGTGCGGTCATCACCCTGGGAAGTGAACCCGACGCGGGAGACGTGACGCAGAGCCCTGTGCTACCGGCCTACCGTGAGCTGGCCCGCGCCCTGGAGCCCTGGCTGTACTTCCAGGGCGACTCCCGCCCCTGGCGAGACACCGAAGGCCAGCGTCGATGGGAGCGCCGGTTCCTGGACTGAGCGGGGCTTCGGGCTCAGGGGAAGTTGACGCCACTCCAATGCACCGTCCGGATGCCATCTACATCCGTGACGATCAGTTGATAGCCCTCCAGCTCCGCGTTGTTCACATCGAACTCCAGAATCAATGTCGCCTCGGACTCGGCGGCAATGGGGCCGGTCTGAAAGGGCGGAAAGGATTGCCACTCCCTTCCCCTCCGGTCCACCAGCACGGCCCTCCCGATGGTCCACGGCTTCTTGTCGGCCGTTCGCAGCACCATCTGCACGGCTCGCCTCGGGCCTGACGTGAACGCCGCGCCCCTGTCCATCTGGAATGAACACGGGCGCCTGCAGTTGGCGGGCTCCCATTTTCTATTGATCCCAATGCCAGGAAGTGACGTCGAGCCTATCAGGAGCCCCCGAAGCCCCATCGGCTCACGCGTGCTCCCGCCCGAGGAAACGCGCTCCTGCCGCAAGCGCTCGATCTCCGCGCGAAGTTGCTGCACTTCCTGGTGGTACGACTCCGCGGAACGCACCCGTCGGTAGATCTCCACCTGCCGATCCACGGCGCCTGAACCCACCACCAAGGTCAAAAACAACCTGGAGGGAAGCGCCGAGCCCGCATCCTTGAAGGGAATGGACAGCTTCAAGCTGCCTCCCCCCTGCAAGTCATTGGATGGCACGAGCACGAGCACGGAACTGCCCGTGCTCACCCGTGCGAACTGGGCTCGTGACTCCAGGCTCAGTTGGTCCTGCTGGATGTCGGTATCGAAGAGGAGCGTCGTGCTCACCCCTGGCCCGATGTGGATGGGGCGCGTCCCCACGCCATCCGCTCCCACTTCCATCCGGAGCGTCCCCTCAACCGCGTCGTTTGCAACGGGAGGAGCCGCCAATACATGGGTCGACCAGAGAAGAACCGGAAGCGCGACGAACAGACAGGAGGGCACGGTGGGGAGGGCTCCTCGAACCGGGGCAACAGAAGCTCCCTTCTATCACGGGGCTTTACGCGGACCCGCCGTTCGCGGATGACCCACCTCCACGAGTAGGCGTCGACCTGGCGAAGTGCCTGCTACCTGGGCTCGTAGTATATGTTGAGCCGCTTGACCCCAACCACACCGTACAACTGGTTCGGGATCCACCGGGTCGTGGGGGTGTCCGGACTGTAGCCTTCCGAGTTCACCGCATGGCCGATCTGAGTGCCGTCCACGTCGAAGTACTCCATGCAGATGGGGAAGACCCTCCCGTCAGGTAGGATGGCCTGCGTGAAGAGCAGTCGGGTGATCAGCGGATCGAACACCGCGCGGCCCTTCACGACCGTCCCTATCGGCAAGGCACCGCGCCTCGCCGCCGCATTATGGACGATGCCCTGGATGGGTCCTTCACGGACTTCCAGCTCGAATCGCTGCGACTCTTTCAGCCAGAGGCCGTCCCACGCCATGTGGCCGGACCTCAACTCCAGCATGGCCTCCTTGGCCCCCGCCGGGCACGGTTCGCTCCGATCCCTGGGGGCGTTGGCATTGCCGCCCGCGCATGACGCGCCCACGCAGGCCGCAACGGCCGCTCCAGCGATCTTCCGCATGACACCGCCGTCCGCTCGCAGGGGCTTCACAGAGGGGGGCGCAACCTCGGTGGACACGGGCGGAGTCGGCTCCACCGCAGCGGAGACACCCGCATCCGGGGAAGACGCCACCGCGAGCACGGCGGCATCGGGAAGACTCGGGGTTGGTGTCACGGACGGACTTCCTTTCTCAGACACAGGCGCGACAACAGGTGGAGGACGGGCCGGCGTCAGCCGCGCCAGCCCGAAGATCAAGAAGCCCAGCAGGAGTGCGCCCAGGGCGAGCACCGCGCCGTTGCGACGGCGCCGCTTCGGCTCGACGGCCTGCGCGGGCAAGGACGGTTCCGGAGGCGCTGACTCCCGGGGTTGCGCCGTCGGCGGCGGAGCGTTCCCGGGGAACTGGGACAGCGACACGACGCCCCGGTCCAGCCCGGCCTCATCTGGAGCCGCGGGGACGTCCAGCGAGACCTTCCAGTCCGCGTGGCGCTTGTCCTTCGCGGCGTCCCAGAGCGCCTGCAGCAGCGTCTCCGTCCCCGAGTAGCGATCCTCGGGGCGCTTGGAGAGCAGCCGCATCGCGATGTCCGACAGGCTGGAGGGGACCTTGGGGTTGATGTCCTTCGGCGCTCGCGGCACCACTGTTTCGATGGCGGGCAGCAGCCGTTCGTAGGGAAGGCGTGGGTCGAAGGCGTAGCCGTCCGTCAGGGACTCGTAGAGCAGCGCGCCCAGCGCGTACAGGTCGCCCGGGATGCCCGCGTCGAAGTTCGCTCCGGACTTCCAGGAGCCTTCGCGCAGGAAGGTCACGCACTCGGGCGGCAGGAGGTGCGGCGACGCGGGCGCCACGCCCACGGTCAGCGTGGAGGCTCCCGGGATGCGCGCCGTGCCCAGGTCGATGAGGATGGGGCGCTCATCCAGGCGGCGGATCAGCAGGTTGTCCGACTTGAGGTCGCGGTGATGCACGCCCCTGCGGTGGAGATCCGCCACCACCCGCACGACCTCCGTGTAGACGGTCAGCAGGTGCGCGGCGGAGGGCTTCACCCGCCAGCGCCACTCGTGGAACGTCTCGCCGTCCACGAAGTCCGTGACGTGGAAGAGATAGCCGTCCGGTGGCTCCGGCCAGCGATCCACGGCGTGCACGCGCGGCAGGTTGGGATGCGGCGCGCACGCGAGCAGCGCCGCCACCTCCCGCGCGAGCCGCCCGTTGACGTCCTCTTCATCGCTGGCGTGCTGGTTCGCCGGGCGCAGCGCGAGCTTCAGCGCGTAGACATTCCCGCTCCGCTCCACCTTGAACACCCGCCCGAAGCCTCCCGCGCCAAGCGTCCCGACGATTCGCCAAGGGCCGACGTGGTGGCCGACTTCAAGCTGGTCCGGATGGAGCGGTGTGCTCATGCCTCTGACTCATGCCGTGACACAACCTGGGAGGTGGGGACGGCCACCCGGGGTTTCAGGACCGGCGAGGGCGACTTCCCTGCCACACCCCACCGCAGAGGTCGGATTCCCCGCAATCCGCGAGCGTGCCCGGCCGACGACGGCGCGGACCTGCTTGGCGGAACCACCCAGGGAGCGGTGTTCAATGCGGACAACCTCCGGGGTTGACCCTATCTGGCCCTGCGGGGCTGTCACGTTTTTTCGTGACGCAGCAGGGGGGTCGCCCCTGAACGGGCGTCCAACCCGCCAGGCAGCCTGAGGTTCGTGAAACAGCTTTCAGCCTGTCCGGATGTGACGGCATCCCCTGTCTGGGATTGCGCGGGGCCCGTCTTCGGGCCGGCTATCCGCCTTCGTCGGCCGTGTCGTCGGCTTCCGCCAGCGCGCGGGCGGCCTGCTCCCACTGGCCTCCCAGGCGGGCCTCGGAGGCCAGGGCTTCGTCCCAGGAAGGGCCATCCGGCAGGAGCCGCGACGCGTGCTGCAAGGCCAGGCGCTCCAGCGCGCGGGCTTCGCACAGGCGGCGCAGCTCCAGCGCGTCGAGCCCGTTCGCGGCGAGGAAGCCCTCACGGCGCGAGGCACGAACGTTCCGCTCGGTCCACCACGCGGCCTCCTCCGCGGCGAGCTCCTCCTCCGTCGCGGCGAGCCCCAGCGAACGCGCCCAGCCCGCGAGCAACGCCCGCCGCAGGCCTGCCTCCGCCCATGCATCCGCATCCGGCGCGCCGCGCAGCAACTCCATCACGCGCCCGGAGTCCACGGCGCGCGAGCCCACGCGCGTCACGTCCTCCATCAGGCGCCGGCGCCGCACCAGCGACGAGGGATTGCGCCGCGCTCCAGGTTGCGGCGGAGGCGCACGGCTCACGAACTCCGCGCCCGCGCGCACGCACTCGATGGCGTCCAGCCGCTTGAGGTCCTCCACGCCGCCCGCGAACCAGGCGTCCCAGGCGTCGCGCACGGGCCGGGTCCACGCGGGCTCCACGGCCTCGCGGATCCGGGTCCAGGTGCGCTCCTGGTAGAAGATGCCCGCGGCCGCGTCCACCAGGGCCTGTGCCCCCGCGCGCCCCAGCACGCGCGCCTTTCGCGCCAGCTCCGCCGCGTGCCGCACGTTCACCAGGGGCACCGTGAGGGGGCGCCAGCCGTGTTCGGTGTCCGCGTGCAGCAGCGCCACCTCCGCGTCGTCCACCGCCACGCCGTCGCGATACCAGCCGAAGATGCGGCCCACGCCGACCATGCCGTGCTCGGACAGCTCGGAGGCACGCAGCGCGCCCATGCTGCCTCCGCCAAACACGGCCACTCCGGCCTCCAGCGCCGCGAGCAGCTCGTGGTGCCACACGGACGGCTGCGCCTCGAAGACGCCGTCCACCAGCACCAACGCCCGGGGCTTGAGCGACAGCGCCCGCCACACGTCCCCCTGCCGCGCGGGAGGCAACACCGTGCACGGCGCGATCCGCCGCGCCTCCGCCGCGGGCAACGAAGGTCCCAGGAACACCACCAGGTCGTCCGGCCGGCGCTTCACGCGGGCCCCGCCACGCGCGGGCCCTGCGTCGGTCCCGGCTGCCAGGGCACCGGGCGCCATGGTGCCAGTACCGCTGCGCTTCACGCGGGCCCCTGCACGCGCACGCCCCGCGTCGGTCCCGGCTGCCGGGGCTCCTGGCTCCGTGGGCCCGGTACCGCTGCGCTTCACGCGCGCTCCTGCACGCGCGGGCCTGCTCGCGTCAGCCGGGACGCCCTGGCCCCCGGCACCCTTCACACCTGACCGCCGCTTCACAGGAGCTCCGACACGCGCATGCCCGGCACCACGACCTTCCACACGTGCAGCCCGGGCAGCGGTGCGTCCAGCGCCACTCCCGCCACCCTGGTGAATCCTGACTCGCCCAGCAGCGACAACACCGTGCGCACCTTCGCCGCGTGGGTCCTCGCGCGCCGGTCCGCCACGTCCGGCATCGCGTCCACCGCTCGGCGGGGCCTCACCTCCGACAGGGCCTGCGCGAACCCCAGCGCCGCCTCGCGGTCCGCCGCCGCCACGTCCTCACGGGCTCCGTGGATGTCCGTCAGCCGCGACTGCGCGGCCTCCAGCAAGGCCTTCAGCAACGCCTCGTCCCGGTCCATCGCGCACGCATAACCCGCCGTGAGCGGCACCGGTCCCTCGTCCGCGTCCACCAGCACCGCCGCCGCCACGGGCAGCCCCACCCTCCCCCGCGTCCGGGGCGCGGGCGTCACATCGAAGAGGTACGCCCGGAACCCCTGGGCCCCCAGCGCGTCCCTCAGCGCGGCCGTGCGCGGCGCCCCGTCCTCCAGGGCCTCCGGCCGCAGCATCCGCTCCACCACGCCCTCCTCCGACCACCCCTCCGGCAGCGCCCTCGAGAGCTGATCCCGCTCCGTGGCCTCCAGCAGCGCGTGCAGCAGCGCCGGCTCCGACTCCGGATGCGCGCCGGAGCCATTCGTCGTCCACGCCACCGACACCGGCCCCAGCTCCACCGTTCCCGATGGCGGGCAGTACACCCCCTGCGCCGGCACCCAGACCCGCTCGCCCCCGTCCAGCGTCCGCGCCTCGCACCACGCCAGCCGCACCGCCGGCCCCGCGAGCCTCGGCGCCACCACCGCACCCGCCGACCCGAGCGCCTCCACGCCCCAGACCGCGTCGCCCTCCCGCTCCAGCTCCGTCCGGGAGCCCCAGCGCAGCCGCTCCGGCCGCACCGTCTCCGCCGCCCACAGCTCCGCGGTCTCGAAGAGGGCGCCCCGGGCCGCGGCCTCGAACGTCAACCCCTTGCCATTACAGACCTGGAGCACGTGCCCACCTGGACGCACCGCGCAGGCGACCTCCACGCCGGTGCGGTCCAGGCCGGTCACCCGGGCGACCCGGGTCACCCCCAGGGCACGGGCCAGGGCATCGAGAAATGCGGGGGGGACAGGGTCCGTCGAGGCAGGCGACACGATGGGTCACCTTAGCCAGATTCTCCGGGGAGCGGACACCCGGCGCGGCGCGGCATGGGATGGCGGGGAAAACGTGGTAGGGGAAGGGCGGCCCCGCCGTCTCGGGATGGAGCGCGCATCGAATGATTGCCGTCGGAGAACCCGCACCGGACTTCGCCGCGACCGACTGCCACGGTCAGACCGTGCGCCTGTCGGAGCTGCGAGGCCGGCGCGTCGTGCTCTTCTTCTTCCCTCGCGCCTTCACCGTGGGCTGCACCATCGAGAACCGCGCCTTCAGGGACAACCACGAGCGGATCCGCGCCCTGGGCGCCGAGCTCGTCGGCGTCTCCGTGGACACGCTCACCACCCAGTGCGACTTCGCGGAGCAGGAGGGCATCCACTTCGCCCTCCTGGGAGACGAGGAGCGGCGGATCAGCCGCGCCTGGGGCGTGCTGTGGCCGGTCCTCAACATCGACCGGCGCGTCACCTTCATCATCGGCGCGGACGGCGTCGTCGAGCACGTCATCCACCACGAGGTGCGCGTCTACCGCCACCTGGACGACGTGCTGAAGTACCTCCAGGCCCACCCCACCCCGGGCGGCGACACCGCCTCCGCCTGAGGCCTCGCGCCCGCCCGCCTGCCCGGTACCGGACGTCCCGCGCACATCCCTGGGGGCGAAAAACGGGCCGGAAAATAACCTTCCGGCCCCTGGAGGGTTCAAGCCCCTGTGAGCGGACGGGTCCTAGGACTGGTGCGGCCCGGTGGGGCCGTGAGCGCTCTCTCGGACGAGGCCCTGTGCGGGGCCTTCCTCGCGGGGGACGCGACGGCGTTCGGCCAGCTCTTCGAACGGCACCGGGGCCTCGTCTTCTCGCTGATGCGCCGCTACACCGTGAGCGCGGAGGACGCGGCGGACCTGACGCAGCAGGCGTTCCTCCGGGCCCTGGAAGCATCGCGGCGGGTGTTCGCGCGCTTCACGCCCGCCACGCCCACGCCGTTCCGCTCGTGGCTGGTGCGGGTGGCGCTCAACCTGGCGAAGAACCACGCGCGCCAGGGGCTGCGGTGGCGGCCGGTGCTGGTGGAGCCGGTGACGGATGACGTGGCGGCGGACATGAGCGAGGGCGCGGACGCGTCGCTGGAGCGCACCCAGCAGGGCCAACGGGTGCGCCAGGCGGTGCTGGCCCTGCCCCGCCGTCAGCGCGAGGTGCTGACGCTGCGGGTGGACGGCGGGCTGCCGTTCAAGGACATCGCCGAGACGCTGGGCATCACGGAGAACAACGCGAAGGTGCAGTTCCACCACGCGGTGAAACGCTTGAAGGCCGACGTGGCCGGGGAGACGCGGTGATGGGTGCGTGCGTGGAATACGAGGAGCAGGCGAGCCTCCACGCCGCGGAGGCGCTGGAGGGCGAGGAGGCCGCGCGCTTCCAGGCCCACCTGGAGTCCTGCGCGGCCTGTCAGGCGGAGGTGGCCTCCGCTCGCGAGCTGCTGGGCCTGGTGGCGCTGCCGCCCCAGACGCCCGTGGAGGTGCGCGCGCAGGAGGGCCTGGGGGCCAGGACCCTGGCGGCCTGGCGCCGGGAGCAGACGCGCCGGGGCATGGGCCGCCGGGCGCTGGGGTCGCTCGCGGCCGTGGCGGCAGTGGTGGCGCTGATGCTGGGGCCCTCCGCGCTGGAGCGGCTCAAGGCACCCCACCCGGTGAAGACGCCGGCCGCCGCGCAGCCGTCCGTGAGCGCCCGCGACGACGTGGACCCGGAGACGCTTGCCGCCTTCGAGGCGTGGGCCGGGTTGGAGCCGCTGGAGGACGAAGGCTCGGGGTACGGCCTGGACGAGGACCTGTCGTGGGACGACCCCGGCCTGGACGGGGACTTCGACCTGGGAGAGACACTGTGAAGACGATGAAGCGGATGACCTGGGGGCTCGTGTTCGCGCTGCCCATGCTGGCGCTGGCGCAGCCCGGGCCCCGGGAGCCAGGGGCGCGCGACGCCGACCGCATGGCCCGGGCCGAGCAGCGGCACCGGCTGCGGCAGGTGCTGGAGCTGGCGGACACGCTGGAGCTGGACAGCGCGCAGGCCCTGAAGATGGATGAGACGCTGCGCCGCTTCGAGGACCGGCGCCGCCCGCTGCGTGAGCAGGTGCGGGACTCGGCGCGCATCCTCCACCTGGCGTCGCGGGGGGACAGCGCGGCGCTGGGTCAGGTGGACGCGGCGGCGCAGAAGGTCTTCGACGCCCGCGCGCAGATCGCCGCGCTGGACCGGGAGCTGTACCAGGCGCTCGCCAAGGACCTGTCCCCGGAGAAGCGCGCCCGGCTGGCCGTGCTCATGGCCCGCTCGGAGAGCCTGAAGGGGCTGAAGGCCAGGGGACCGAAGGAATCGCGCGGCGACTGAGGCCGCCCCTCCCCCGAGTCGGAGGCGGACGGGCGGGCACGGGCGGTCATCCCCGGAGGCCATACCCAACGTCGTGGCGTTGACCGTGTCCCTTCCCCCAAGGGACCCCCCTCCTTCCGGAGTCCGCCATGCGTCTGCTGTCCCGTGTTCTTCCCGTGCTCGTGGGCCTGGGGCTCGCGTCCTGCGCGGGCGTCGATGTCGGCACCAACTACGACCCCGCCGCCGTCCAGCGCATCAATGATTTCCACACCTATGCGTGGCTGTCGCATCCGCAGCAGGGGAACGACTCGCGCATCAACAACGACATCACCAATGCCCAGGTGACGGGGGCGGTGGACCGCGACCTCCAGTCCCGCGGCTACCAGAAGGTGGATGCGAGCGCGAACCCGGACTTCCTCGTCGGCTGGCAGGGCGCCATCGACACGCGGCTGTCCGCGGAGACGGTGGACAACTACTGGGGCTACCCGTGGGATCCCTTCTGGGGTTCGTACTACGGGCCCTCGCAGACGTACGTGCGCCAGTACGACGTGGGCACGCTCATCCTCGACGTGGTGGACGCGAACGAGAAGAAGCTCGTCTGGCGCGGCACGGCCCAGGCGAACCTGGGCGACAGCCCGAGCGCCCAGGGCAACGGCGAGAAGATCGAGAAGGGCGTGAACAAGATGCTGGAGAAGTTCCCGCCCAAGCTGGAGGAGAAGAAGTAGGCGCCTTCAGCGCGCGCGCCGCCACGCCCTCGTGAGCAGCAGGCCCCCCAGCAGGCCTCCCGCGCCCAGCAGCACCACCAGCAGCGTGAGCCAGAGGAACACGCGGTCCACCAGCGGGCCCAGCCGGTCGAACGCGTGGTCCACCCAGCCGCGCGCAAGGCCGTCCAACTGCTGGAGCGTGGCCACGCGCTCGGCGTGCAGCGCGTCCAGCACGGCCTGTCTCTCGCGGCCCACGTCCGCGAGCACCGCCTGCCGCTCGCCGGTGGCGAAGTCCTGGAGGCCCAGGCGTTCGGCGTGCAGCGCGTCCAGCACCGCGCGGCGCTCGCGTTCGATGAGCGTGGGCGAGCTCGCGGCCAGGGCGCCCACCCGGTCCAGCAGGTCCACCGTGCGCCCCAGCTCCGCCAGCGCGGCCTGGACGGTGGGGGCCCGCAGGGCATCCATCGCGACCAGCTCCGCCTGCCAGCGCGCCTGCCGGGGCAGGCTGGTCGCGTAGAGGTCCACGCGCGCGGTGAGGTCGCGCGTGTCCTCGACCAGGCCCGCGGCCGTGGAGCGCAGGCCTCCGCCCGTCACATCCGTGAGGGAGGCCAGCAGGGCCGCGGTGGACACGCGCGTGACGAGCGGCCCGGTCAGCGGATGCGCCGCGGCCCAGGCGTGCACCCTGTCGCGGGTCTGGGTCGCGTCCTCGCGGCCGGTGACCTCGCGCCACTCGGCCTCCACCTCGGACTCCAGCGCCACCAGCGAGCCATGGGCTTGCGCCAGCAGCTCCGGCGATGCGCCCTCGGCGGCGTGCGGCAGCGAGTTCTCGAGCTGGGCCAGCAGCGCCCAGGTGTCGATGAGGGCGGCCACCGGATCCGGCTGGAAGAGCGCGCTCTGCACCGCGGGCACCGCGTTGGCCTTGAAGCGCAGCATGGCGGAGGCCACGTGCGGTGAACCCGAGCGCGCGGACAGGTCGTCCGCCATGGCCTCGATGAGTCCCGAGAAGCGCCGGGCCAGGTCGCGCACCCGCGTGCGCATCACCGCCACGGATAGGTCGGAGCGCCCCACGCGCATGGCCAGCTCCGAGCGCTGGGGCTCCAGCGACGCGCATCCACCACACAGCGCCGCGAGCAGCACCACGGTCACCGCGCGGACGGGGGAAGGAGCCGGAGCCATGGGCCGGCCCGCAAGCTGCGCACGCCCTGCCCCGCCGCCGAGCAGGGCCCGGGGGTGACGCCACCGTCATGGGCCCGACGGTGAGCCCGGGGCGCGCGCATCGCCGGATGCGCGCGCTCCCGCGCCGATGTCACTTCTCCGCGAGCGCCTTGTCGATGGCGGCCTTCAGCTCCGGGCTGTCCGGCGTGACGCTGCTGGGGAAGGCGGCCTTCACCTGGCCGTCCTTGCCCACCACGTACTTGTGGAAGTTCCACTTGGGCTCGCCGTGGTCCCTGGCGAGGAACGCGTAGACGGGGGACTGGCCCTCGCCCTTCGTCTTCACCTTCTCGAACATGGGGAAGGAGACCTTGAAGCGCAGCTCGCAGAACTTCGCGATCTGCTCGGAGGTGCCCGGCTCCTGCCCGCCGAAGTCGTTGGACGGGAAGCCCAGGACGACCACGCCCTTGTCCTTGTAGCTGTCGTAGAGCGCCTGGAGGCCCTTGTACTGCGGCGTGTAGCCGCACTCGGACGCGGTGTTCACGACGAGGGCGACCTTGCCCTGGAAGTCCGACAGCTTCTCGGGCTTTCCGTCGAGCCGGTTGGCGGAGAGCTGGTGGAAGGACATGGCTTTCTTCTCGGTCTTGTCCGCGGCGGAGGCCGCCGTGGAGAGGGAGAGCACCGTCGCGACGGTGCACAGCAGGGAGGTTCTCATGGCGTGCGCAGGATGCCGGAAGGGCCGCATCGTTTCACCGTCCGCGTGAGGCGGCGCGCGCCCGGGGTTCTTCAGTGGAAAAAACCGACTTGAGCACGCGCCCCGTGGGCGTCTTGAGCTTCGCCACCTCGCGCGGCGTGCCTTCGCCCACGATGCGGCCTCCGCCCTCGCCGCCCTCCGGCCCCAGCTCCACCACGTGGTCCGCCGCGGCGATGACGGACGGGTGGTGCTCGATGACGACCAGCGTGTCGCCCCGGTCCACCAGCCGGCCCAGGAAGGTGATCAGCTTCTCCACGTCGCCCAGGTGCAGGCCGGTGGTGGGCTCGTCCAGCACGTACAGCGTGGGCTCGTGGCGGGAGGTGGCCGTCAGCTCCGCGGCCAGCTTGAGCCGCTGCGCCTCACCGCCGGACAGCGTGTTGGAGCCCTGCCCCAGTTGCAGGTAGCCCACGCCCAGGTCCGCCAGGCACTCCAGCGGCGCGGCGACCTTGGGCAGCGCGCGGAAGACGTCCTTGGCCTCGTCCGCGGACAGGCGCAGCACGTCGCCCACGGTGAGCCCGTGGTAGCGCACCTCCAGCGTGGCGGCGTCGAAGCGCGCCCCGTTGCAGGCCTCGCACGGCGTGACGACGTCCGGCAGGAAGGACATCTCATGGGAGATGGCGCCCTGCCCTTCGCACACCTTGCAGCGGCCGCCGCTCGCCGTGTTGAAGGAGAAGCGCGCGGGCCCGAAGCCGCGGATCTTCGCCTCCGGCGTGGCCGCGAACACGCGGCGCAGCTCGTCCCAGATGCCCAGGAACGTCGCAGGCACCGAGCGCGGCGTGCGCCCGATGGGCGACTGGTCCACCGACAGCACCCGCTTGATGGACTCCGTGCCCTTGAGCGCGTCGAACGCGCCGGCCTTCGCCGTGACGAGCCCCAGCTTGTCGCGCAGCGCCGGGTACAGCACCTGCCGGATGAGCGTGCTCTTGCCGGAGCCCGACACGCCGGAGACGACGTTGAGCCGCCCCACCGGCAGCTTGAGGTCCACGCGCTGGAGGTTGTTCGCGCGCGCGCCCTTCAGCTCCACCCAGGCCTTCGGCTCCCCCCGGCCGGACGGAGGCCGCACCTGCGCGGCCCGCAGCGCCTGCGCGGTGGGCGAGTCCGACTCCAGCACCACGTCCGGCGTGCCCTCCGCCAGGATGTGGCCGCCGCCCCGGCCGCCCGTGGGCCCCAGGTCCAGCAGGTGGTCCGCGGCGCGGATGGTGTCCGAGTCATGCTCCACCACCAGCACCGTCGAGCCCGTCTCCACCAGCGCGCGGAGGTTGTCGAGCAGCCGGTGCGTGTCGCGCGGGTGCAGGCCGATGGTGGGCTCGTCCAGCACGTACATCGCGCCGGTGAGCCCCGCGCCCAACTGCGCGGACAACCGCAAGCGCTGCATCTCGCCGCCGGACAGCGTGGCGGCGTTGCGGTCCAGGGACAGGTAGCCCAGGCCCACGCGCTCCAGGAACTCCAGCCGCCGCAGCATCTCCTGCCGCGCCGTCTCCCCCAAGAGCGCCCGGTCGCCCTTGAGCTTCCAGGTGCGCACGCGCGCGAGCGTGGCCGTCACGGACGCCTGCACCACCTCGTGGTAGCGCGCGCCCTCCAGCCGCACCGCGCGCGGCACCGGGGACAGGCGGGTGCCACCGCACGTGCGGCACGGGGCCGTCTCGCCCTCGGCCATCGCGGCGGCGCCGCCCTGCACGCCGGTGCCCTCGCACGACTCGCAGCGGCCCTGCTTCGTGTTGAAGGAGAACCAGCGCGGATCCAGCTCCGGCACGGCGGTGCCGCACTTCGGGCACGTGCGCTCGCTGGACAGGAGCGTCTCCGCCTTGCCCGCGCGCAGCTTCACCGCGCCCTTGCCCCAGTTGAGCGACGCGTCGAACACCTCGCGCGGCAGCTTCGCGAGCCTGCCCTCGTACATCACGAGGTCGATGTCGTGCTCCTTCGTCTTCGCCAGCCGCGGCGGGTTGTCCGTGGACGCCAGCTCCCCGTCGACGATGGCCTGGGTGATGCCCGCGCGAGCCGCCGCGGTGAAGACGTCCAGGTACGTGCCCTTGCGCGCGCGCACCGCGGGCGCCAGCACCTGCCCGTCGCCCTTCGTCGCCAGCACCTGCGCATAGAGCGCGGCCGGCGTGGTGGCGCCGATGGGCGTGTCGTCATGCGGGCAGTGCGGCTCGCCGATCTTCGCGTACATGAGCCGCAGGTAGTGGGCCACCTCCGTGACGGTGGCCACGGTGCTGGTGGACCCCGCGCGCGACGTGCGCTGCTCCAGCGCCACGGTGGGCGGGATGCTGCTGATGCGCTCCACGTCCGGGCGCGGCAGCGTGGGCAGGAACTGCCGCGCGTACGGCGTCAGCGTCTCCAGGAAGCGGCGCTGGCCCTCCGCGAAGACGACGTCGAACACCAGCGAGCTCTTGCCGGAGCCGCTGGGCCCGGTCACCACCGTCATCTTCCCCAGGGGGATGCGGCAGGACACGTCCTGGAGGTTGTGCTCGCGCGCGTGCTCCACCTCGATGGCGGGCGGCGCCTCCTTCCCCGGGCGGCGCAGCTTCACCGCCTTCGCCAGCGGCTTGCCCTCCCCCCTCAGCGCGGCGGCGGTGGCGCTGCCCTTCACCTTCGCCACGTCCGCGGGCGTGCCCTCCGCCACCAGCCGGCCACCGTCCCGGCCGCCCTTGGGCCCCAGGTCGATGATCCAATCCGAGCCCTTCATCACCGACACGTCGTGGTCCACCACGAGGACGCTCGCGCCCCGGTCCACCAGCGCGTGCAGGGACGCCATCACGTGGCGCACGTCCTCCGCGTGGAGGCCCGCGCTCGGCTCGTCGATGAGGAACAGCGTGCCCTTCGCGTCGCTCGCCAGGGCGCGCGCCAGCTTCAGCCGCTGCGCCTCGCCGCCGGACAGCGTGGACAGGGGCTGGCCCAGCGGCAGGTAGCCCAGGCCCAGCCGCTGCGCGGGCCCCAGGGTGCGCTTGAGCGCGGAGTCGTCACCGAAGTGCTGGAGCACCTCGTCCACCGTCATCTCCAGGACCTGCGCCACGCTGAAGCCCTGGTGGCGCACGGCGAGCACCTCCTCCTTGAAGCGCCGGCCCCGGCACACCGCGCACAGGAGGGCCACGTCCGCGAGGAACTGCATCTCCACCGTCTCGTAGCCTTCACCGGAGCAGGCCTCGCAGCGGCCCTTGTCCACGTTGAAGGAGAAGTGCGCGGACGTCAGCCCCCGCGCCTCCGCGTCCGGCTCCGAGGCGAAGCGCTCGCGCAGCCGGTCCCACGCCTTGGTGTACGTGGCCGCGTTGCCGCGCGACGTGCGCCCCAGCGGGGACTGGTCCACGAAGGTGATGGCCTCCACCTGCGCCCCGCCCTCCACCGCCGCCACGTCGCCGGGGGCCTCCACGTCCTTCACGCCCAGCCCGCGCGCCAGGTGCCGGTAGAGCACCTCGTCCATCAGCGTGCTCTTGCCGGAGCCGCTGGGGCCGGTGATGGCGCACAGCACTCCCAGCGGCACGCGCACGGACACGTCCTTCAGGTTGTGCTCGCGCGCCTCGCGGATGACGATTTCGCCCGTGCGGGTGCGCGGCGTGCGCGGCGCCTCCGCCCCCCCGGACAGCATGCGGCCGGTGGGCAGGTCCTGCCGCTTCGCCAGCGCCTCCGGGGTGCCATCGAAGCACAGCGTGCCGCCATGGCGTCCCGCGCCCGGGCCCAGCTCCAGCACGCGGTGCGCGGAGCGGATGATCAGCGGATCATGCTCGATGACCAGCGCGATGTTGCCCCGGTCCGCCAGCTCCGCGATGGCCTCCGTGAGCGGCGGCACGTCCCCCGGGTGCAGGCCCACGGTGGGCTCGTCCAGCACGAACAGCGCGCCCGTCAGCGACGTGCCCAGCGCCGCCGTCAGCGACACGCGCTGCGCCTCGCCGCCGGACAGCGTGCGCGCGGGCCGGTCCAGCGTGAGGTAGCCCAGGCCCACGCGCTGCAGATAGCGCAGGCGCGCGGACAGCTCCCGCCGCGCCAGGTCCCCCTGCCCCGTCAGCGTCTTCAGCCCGTCCAGCCGCGCCAGCGCGTCCGTCAGCTCCAGCCCGTGCCACGCCGGCAGGTCCAGGCCGCCCACGCGCCACGCACGGGCCTGCTCGTTGAGGCGCGCGCCGTGACAGCTCTCGCAGAGCGTGTACGCGCGATACCGGGCCAGCAGCACGCGCACGTGCATCTTGTACGTGCGGCCCTCCATCCACCGGAACCACGCGCGCACGCCCGGGTAGACGCGGCCGCCGTCGTAGTCCCCCTCGCCCTGGAGCACCGCCTCGCGCTGGGCCGCGGTGAGCTTCTCCCACGGCTTGTCGAAGGGGATGCCCTTCTGCTTGCAGTAGCGCTGGAGCATCTCCCGCTCCCAGCTCGTGGACTGGCCGGACCACGGGCGGATGGCCCCCTGCGCCAGGCTCAAGCCCGGGTTGGGGATCACCTTCCCCCAGTCGATGCCGATGGTGCGCCCGAAGCCGCGGCACGGCGCGCACGCGCCCACCGGGCTCTGGTAGCTGAAGAGGCCCGGCCTCGCGAGCTCGAACTCCCGCGCGCACTTCGGGCACACCAGGCCCCGGCGCAGCTTCTGGGGCGCGGTCTCCGGCAGGAAGAGGAGCGCCTCGCCGTCCGCGCGGGCCCACGCGTCCTCCAGCGCCTGCGTGACGCGGGACAGGTTCGCGTCCGTCAGCTTCACCCGGTCCACCACCACCTGCGCCACGCCCGCGGGGTCGGTGGCCTCGCCCGGCTTGAGCGTCTCCAGCTCCTTCACCTCGCCCTGCACCATCAGCCGGTGGTAGCCGTCCTTCAGCAGCCGGGCCCGCGCGTCGATGAAGGCGGCCGTGTCCGGGATGCGCACCGGGTAGGTGAAGACGCCCTGCGCGTCCGGGTGCTCGCGGAGGGCGGTTTGCGCGGCCACGCGCGCGTCGGTGCGCACCGCCTCCAGGCCGCAGTCCGGACACACCGGCATCGCCTCGCGGGTGAAGAGCGCGGACAGGTACGGCTCCACGTCCGCCAGCGTGGCCACCGTGCTGCGCGAGCTCTTCACCGGCGCGCGGCGGTCCACCGCGACGCCCGCGGCCACCGGCTCCAGCGCGTCCATGGGCGGCCGCTCCAGCCGCTCGAGGAACTGCCGGGCGTACGGGCTGAAGCTCTCCACGAACCGGCGCTGCCCCTCCGCGTAGAGCGTGTCCAGCGCGAGGCTCGATTTGCCGCCCCCGGACACGCCGGTGACGCAGACGAACTCCCCTTCGGAGAGGTCGACGGACAGATCCTTGAGGTTGTGGGTGCGGGCGCCGACGAGGTGGGTCTTGTGCATGCCGGCCGGAGGTTTAACGACCGGACAGTCGCGCGCCAATCACAACATGACGGCCAACATCGCACCGCCCGGGTGGGTTGGGTGGGGAGCGGGCAGGCTGATACAACGTGATGCGGCCGGTCACATCCAACGCATCCCGGTGGGAATGCCGGCCGAACGGGGGTGGCCATGTCCGATGACGTCCAGGTACGCCGTGCGCGGGCCGAAGAGGCCCTCCGGCGCACGAGTGCCTCCCTGGTGTTGCTGGACCTGGGCGGTCACACCGCCACGGGCTTCGTCATCTCCCCCGAAGGCCACGTCGTCACCAGCCTCCACGCGGTGGCCAGCGCCCGCGCCATCACCGCCGTGCTGCCGGACGGCCTGCGCTCCCCGGTGGTGCAGGTGGCGGCCGTGGACGAGCGCCGCGACCTGGCCCTCCTGTGCCTCTCCGTCCCGGACCTGGTGCCCCCCCTCCCGCTGGGCCCCGCCACGCTGCCCTCGGAGGGCGAGTCCCTGCACGTCATCCAGGCCCACGCGGACCGCGCCCCCGAACCGCGCCTGCTGGAGGTCCGCGCGGTGCAGGTGCTGGGCGAATGGCTCACCCTGCTGGAGCTGTCCCGCACGCTGCCCGAGGACGCGTCCGGCTCGCCGGTGCTGGACGCGCGCGGGCAGGTGGTGGGGCTGGCCACCGCGGCGCTCGCCAACGGCCGCGCGCTGGGGCTGGTCATCCCGGTGCGCTACATCGCGCCGCTCCTCAAGACGCCCGGCCCGCCCCGCCCGCTGTCCGCGCTGGACGCGCCCCGGCAGCGCGCCATGCGCGTGCGGCAGGTGCCGCAGCATCCCGTGGGCCTGCTGGAGGGCTGCGCGACGCCGGCCGTGGAGTCCGTGGCCTCGCTGCTGGGCCAGGCCATCAACGTGGGCGCCCCCGCCTACAACCGGGGCGACGTGGAGGGCTGCTACCGCCTCTACGCGCACACCGCCGAGCAGCTCATCGACGAGCGCGACGACTGCCCCGGCGTCCAGCGCGCGCTGCGCGACGGCCTCCTGCGCTGCGAGGCCCTGAAGGACGTGGAGGACCGGGCCTGGGCCCTGCGCGACACGTTCGACGGGTTGATGGACGTCATCGGCCGGTGGCGCCAGTCCCGCCCGGCGCCTCCCACCCCCGCCAGCAAGCGCCCCCCGCCGAAGACGTACCTCAACTAGGGGCGCACCCCGATACATCCGGGTCAATTCCAGTAAAAACAAAATAAACATCCATCCTTTGACAATCTGGTTATCATTGTATAACTGGAAGTCGCCACGGTGGGGGACTGCGGCGAGCACCCGACCCGGGGCTCGGCGGCGTGGCCATCCGGTACACCCCCGCACTCACACCTGCGTTTGAAGCGTCCACGCGCAGCGGCTCCCCGTACCCGGACCGCCGTCGAGGCCTCGCTTCCCACCGCCCGTGGCGCTCGCCGCACGGCGCGCAACGGGAGGGGAGCGCCCGAAGGCAGGGGACCCATGCGCCGTGGCCCGGGAAGCAACAGCCATGGACATCGCCGCCCCTCCCCGTGTCGTGAAGAACCGTGACCTCACCGTGGGCTCCGCCCGGCTCCAGGAGGTCCAGAAGGCGGTCCACTACTACGTGGACAACCACCACTGTGACGTCATCGGCCGCGTGTTCCACGGCATCCCCGGCCGCGAGGCGAGCGTCAGCCTCAGCCCGACCCGCCGGGAGGCGGCCTCGCGCGGACGCCGGGAGGTCCTCCACTTCGGCTCCTACAACTACTCCGGCCTGAACGGGCACCCGCGCGTGGTGGCCGCGGCGGAGGCGGCCCTCAAGCGCTACGGCACGACGGTCAGCGGCGTGCGGCTGCTCAACGGCACCTGCGAGCTGCACCTGGAGCTGGAGCGCGCGCTGGCGGAGTTCCTCGGCTTCGAGGACTGCGTCACCTACAGCAGCGGCTACGCGGCGAACCTGTCCGTGCTGTCCGCGCTGTGCGGCGAGGGCGACGTCGTGCTGTCGGACATGCTCAACCACCAGTCCATCATCGACGGGCTGAAGCTGTCGGGCGCGGACGTGCGCACCTTCCGGCACAAGAGCCTGCGCAGCATCGAAGGCATGCTGAAGAAGCTGCCCTTCGAGCAGCGCAAGTTCATCATCACCGACGGCGTCTTCAGCATGGACGGCGACGTGGCGGACCTGCCGGGCATCGTGGCGCTGGCGGAGTCCTACAACGCCTTCGTGCTCGTGGATGACGCGCACGCCACCGCGGCCATGGGCCCCAACGGCCGGGGCACCCCGGCGCACTTCGCCCTCCAGCACGGCGTGGACGTGCTCACCGGCAGCCTCAGCAAGGGCCTGCCGGGCATCGGCGGGTTCGCCGCCGGCGCGAAGGCCACCATCGACCTGCTGCGCTTCGGCTCCAACGGCTACATCTTCTCCGCCTCGCTGCCGCCCCCCGTCGCCGCGGGCCTGCTGGAGGGCATCCGCATCCTCCAGGAGGAGCCCGAGCTGCAGCAGCGGCTGCACCACAACGAGAACGTCCTGCGGACCGGCATCCGCGCCATGGGCCTGGACTGCATGAACAGCGAGTCCCCCATCATCCCCGTGCTGATGCCCGCCTACGAGAAGACCTTCGAGCTGACGCGGCTGCTCCACGAGGAGGGCATCTACGTCAACCCGGTGGGCTACCCCGCGGTGAGCAAGAACCGGACGCGGCTGCGCATCAACGTCAGCGCCAACCTGAGGCAGGCGGACCTGGAGCGCTTCCTGGACACCCTGGACCGCTGCAGCCGCAAGCTGGGCCTCCAGCAGCAGGCCCCGGCCCTGTCGCCCACCGGCACCTGACGCACGCCCCCTCCCAGGACTCGCGCCCATGGACCTCAAGGAACAGCTCCTCTACGGGCTGCCGGTGTTCTTCACCCCCATCCTCCTGGAGCTGGTGGTGGGGGTGTTGCGGCGGCGGCCGGCGTACCGGCTCAACGACCTCATCACCAACGTGACGATGAGCCTGCTCACCGTCCTGGGCAGCGTCGTCATCGCCGGGGCCACGTTCGTCTTCTACGGCTACGTGCACCGGCACCACGCGCTCTTCGCGCTGCCCAACGACTCCGCGTGGACGTGGGTGCTGGCGTTCCTGTCCTACGACTTCTTCTACTACTGGGCGCACCGCCTGCATCACACCATGGCGTGGATGTGGGGCATCCACGTCGTCCACCACTCGGGCGAGGACATGAACTTCGGCCTGGCGGTGCGCCAGAGCGCCCTGGGCGAGCTGACCACGTGGCCCTTCTTCGTGCCCATGGCGCTGCTGGGCATCTCGCCGGAGGTCTTCCTGGGCATCACCAGCCTCCAGCTCGTCTTCCAGTACGCCATCCACAACACCTACGTGCCGCCGCTGGGCTTCCTGGAGAAGGTGCTCGTCACCCCGTCCCAGCACCGCGTCCACCACAGCCGCAACACGCCGTACATCGACAAGAACTACGGCAACATCCTGGTCGTGTGGGACCTGCTCTTCGGCACCTACCAGCCGGAGCTGCCGGAGCACCCTCCCGTCTATGGGCTGCGCGCGGGCCTGCGCTCGTGGAACCCCTTCACCGCGCACTTCCACTACTTCGGCGAGCTCTTCCAGAAGGCCGCCGCCTGCGAGCGGGTGTCCGACAAGCTGCTGTGCGTCGTGCGCGGTCCGGGCTGGACGCCCCCCTCCCTGCGCGCGGACCGCTTCCGCCACGCGGACGACGGGCCGTCCGCCACGTTCCAGAAGTACGACCCCAGGCTGCCCTGGCCCGTGGCCGCCTACTGCTTCGCGCAGTTCCTGGTGCTCGCCACCGGCATCCTCCTGGTGGCGTGGTACCTGGACACGCTGGGCGTGGCCGCGCGCGTCCTGGCGCTGGGGCTGGTGCTCGTCAGCACCTGGACCCTCGGCGTGCTGATGGATTCGCGCCCCTGGGCCTGGCGGATGGAGTGCGCGCGGCTGGCCTGCGTGGCGCTGTTCGTCCCCGCCCTGGCGCTGATGGAAGGCCTGCCCCTGACGGGCGCGCTGCCCCTGCTCCTGCACCCCGTGCTCGGCTCGCTGTGGCTCCTGCGCTTCCGCGCCGTGTTCCAGGAGGGCGCGTCCCAGGCCTCCCGGACCCCGGGCGCGCTGGCCGCCTGAGCCGCCTCCCCTTCTTCTTCTCCGTCCCTCCTTCGCACGACACGTCATGACCGCGTCCGCCACCGCCATCGGGAGCGCCCCCGCGCCCCACGCCCCTCCAGGGCCGCTCGAATTCCGCTGGGTCTCCTCCATCCAGGAAATCGGCCGGGAGGCCTGGAACACCTGCTTCCCGACCTCGGACGTGATGCAGGCCTATGAGCTGCACCAGGCCACGGAGGCCGCCAGCCTGGAGGACGTGCAGTTCCACTACCTCCAGGTCCGGAGCGCGTCCGAGGTCCTGGCCGTCGTGCCGTGCTTCCGCTTCCGGATGTCGCTGACGGTCATCGCGCCGGACAACGTCAACAAGGTCGTCTCCCAGGTGCGCCGCGTCCTGCCGGACTTCCTGTTCCTCAACGCCTTCGTCATCGGGACGCCCATCGCCATCTGCAAGGACTTGCTGGGTGTGCGCCCGGACCTGCCGAAGCCGCGCCGTGACGCCGTGCTGCGGGCCATCTCCGACGAGGTGGTGGCCCGGGCCCGGCACCTGAAGCTGGGCCTGGTCTTCATGAAGGAGCTCACCACCCGGCTGCTGCCGGAGGTGCGGGACGTGCTGTCCCCGCGCTTCTCCTTCGTGGAGAGCGCCGCCACCACCTACCTCTACCTGGGCGAGCCCGGGAAGAGCACCTACCGGGAGCGGCTGCGCAAGAAGTACCGCTCCCTCATGAACAACCGCATGGCCCGCGTCCAGGAGGCGGGCCTGCGCTGGGAGCAGGTCGCGGACTTCTCCCGCTACGCCGCGCAGATGCACCCGCTGTACCTCCAGGTGCTGAACCGCTCGAAGATCCGCTTCGAGACGCTCAGCGTGGACTTCTTCGCCCGGCTGCCCGCGCTCATGGGCGAGCGCGTCTTCGCCCTCCTGTGCTTCAAGGGCGAGGAGCTGGTGTCCTTCGAGCTGTTCCTCAAGGACGACGAGTGGGTGCACCCCATCTACCTGGGGCTGGACTACCGCCTGCGGGACGAGGGCGCGCTGTACTTCAACAGCATCTACAAGATCGTGGAGGTGCTGGAGGCCCACGGCAAGGCCGTGGTGCAACTGGGCCAGACGAGCTACGCCGTCAAGGCGAGCATCGGCGCGGTGGTGGACCGGCTCTACCTGGCCGTCCACCACACGAACCCGGTGCTGGACGCCCTGCTGAAGCGCTTCGGCGCGGAGCTGTTCCCGCCCACGCCGCTGCCGCGCTCGCAGCGCGTGTTCCGGGACATGAAGGAGAACGACGACGGCCTGGCCCGTCACGGCATCCACTTCGAGCGGCTGGACGACGGGAGCGAGGAATGAGCACGGCCACCACCACGCGGATTGTCCCCAGCATCCAGCAGGTGCCCCAGGCGCTCTGGGACGAGAAGCTGGCCCAGGGCCACCCCTTCAAGAGCGCGGCCTTCCTGTCGTGCCTGGAGGACTCGTTCCCGGAGCGGAAGTTCGGCTACCTGGTGATGTCCCAGGGCGAGGACGTCGTCGGCCTGGCCGTCATCACCGAGGAGCGCCTGGACCTCACCCTCCTCATGCCGGACCGGGTGGGCGCCCTGGCCAAGGGCGTGCGCCGGGTGATGCCCGGCTTCCTGTCCCTGGGCCTGGGCATGGTGGGCACCTTCGAAACGGCGCAGCGGCACTGGTGGTACGACGCGCGCAAGCTGTCGGAGCACGACTTCGCCCAGGCGCTGCTGGAGGCCTGCGACACGGTCTGCACGGACTCCGCGCTGCTGCTGGTGCGCGACTTCATGGAGGGGCTGCCGGAGGACCTGCGGCTGCAGTCGTGGTTCCTGGAGCGGGGCTTCAAGCCGGTGGCCAACCACCCCATGGCGATGGTGACGCTCGACGGGATGAGCAGCGAGCAGCACTTCCAGCGGCTGAAGAAGAAGTCGCGGCAGAACCTGCGCAAGAAGCTGAAGGACGCGGAGGCGCTGGGGTTCCAGGTGGAGCGCGTGCGGGACTTCCGCCCGCTCATCGACGCGTGCTACCCGCTCTACCTCCAGGTCCACGAGGGCGCCTCGGAGTTCAAGCGCAACCCCTTCCCGCGCGCCTTCTTCGAGACCCTCGCCGAGCGCATGCCCGCCACCAGCAGCTTCCTCACGCTGCGCACGAAGGAGGGTGAGCTCATCGCCTTCATCCTCACGGGCACGGGCGGCGGGGTGCACAACCCCTTCCTCATCGGCATGGACTACGCGCGCACGGAGGGCACCCCCGCGTACTACCTGCTGCTCTGGAAGGAGCTGGAGCACGCGGCCCTGCACGGGTGCCGGGTGGCGGACCTGGGGTTGACCAGCTACTTCGTCAAGCAGACCGTGGGCGCGGACCTGGAGGGGATGACCATGGCCGCGCGCCTGCAGTCCCCCTGGCTGCGGCCGCTCATCAACCCGCTGCTGCCGCTGCTGCTGAGCGAGAAGCAGCCCCAGGAGCGGCGCCGCTTCCGCGTCTCCACGTCCGACGAGGGGGACCAGCCCCCCTCCCACAAGGCGGCGTGACCGTGATCCGCTTCGCCTACGGCTGCATCCCGTCCATCATGTCCCTCGCCTTCGCCAACACCCTGGTGCGGCGCGGGGGGCTCGTGCCCACCAGCATCCTGCTGTCCGCCGGGGGCCTGCGCTTCCAGAAGAAGCGCTACACCCCGGCCCAGGTCCTGCCCGTCTTCCTGCGGCAGTTCGGCGCGCGCTTCACCGGCTACAACGTCCTCGCGGGGCTCGGGGGCTCGCTGCCCTTCGGCGCCCCTCGCGGCGGGCTGATGAGCTTCCAGCAGCTCTCGCGCGCCTACGGCATCCCGCTGAAGGTCAGCGACGACTTCTCCGGGGAGGAGACCGTCGAGGCGCTGCGAGCGCAGCAGGTGGACCTCTTCGTCACCAGCATGTGCGATCAGATCCTCCGCGAGCCGCTGCTGGGCCTGCCGCGCCACGGCTGCCTGAACCTCCACCCGTCGCTGCTGCCGGACTTCCGCGGCGTGGACTCCATCTTCCAGGCCATGCTCCACGGCGTGCCGGAGATTGGGACGACGCTCCACCGCACCACCGCGCGCATCGACGCGGGGGACGTGCATGGCCAGTCCGCCTTCACGCGCACCGGCGCGGAGTCCCACCTGGCGCTGACGGTGAAGGCGACCGCGGCGGGGGTGCCGCTGCTCGCGCGGCACCTGGAGGCGCTCGAGCAGGGCCGGACGCCCCCCTCGCTCGCCATCGACGTGAGCCGCGCCCGCTTCCCCTACCGCTCCTGGCCCACGCGCGAGGAGCTGGAGCGCTTCCACGCGGCGGGCCAGGTGTTCTGGCGCGCGGAGGACTTCCGCCGGCTGCTGCGCTTCGAGGACCCCACCGACCCGACGACGCGGGACGTGTTCCCCGTGGCCAAGGCGCCCCTGGGGACCGCGGCCTCCTGAGCCCTGCCCGCCGGGGCCATCCTCCGGCGGGGAGCGCGCCGCTTCAGGCCTCGTCCCAGCGGATCCGCAGTGAATAGGTGTGCTCGGTGCGCTCCAGCACGTCCACGCGCGGCAGCACCCGCGTGCGGCGCAGCACCTGCTCCACCACGCCCGCCACGAAGTCCGGCAGCGGATCCGCGTCCACCACGCGCGCCCGCCACTCCCGCGCGCGCACCGGCTCCAGCGTGAGCTTCATGTCCTCGCGGCCCGCGCGCAGGTACGTGGGCAGCCGCGCCAGGCACCGCTCCGCGCCCAACAGCGGCGCCGCCGCCGCGAAGATGCGCCCCACCAGCGTCTGCGCGAACCCCTCCACGTAGTGGGTGCCCAGCACGCGGTTGGCGTCCTCGTTGGCCAGGCCCGGGCACGCATGCCGCCGCGCCACCGCCAGCGACGCGCGCCACACCTCCAGGGGGAGGCGCTCCTCCACCGTGTCCGGGTCGTAGCCCACGTCCCGCAGCGCCTGCGCGAACGGGCCGGACGGCCTCAGCGCGTGCTCGAACAGCCCTTCGAAGTTGCGGCGAGGCACCCGCACCATCAGCAGCGGCAGGCCTGGCGCCTGCCGCGTCTCCGGATGATTCCACGGCTCCATGGTCTTCAACCCCCCCAGGGTCCAGCCCCCGCACCGTCCCGGCCGGGAAACCGTGTCTCAGTGTATCAGCCTCCACGCGCCGGGCCTGCCCGCCTGGTTGCCGCTGTTGTGGACTTTTCCAATGATTTCCCCCGCATTTTCCCGCGCCGCTCGCGCTGATCCGTGACGGCTCGCCTCGGGGGATTCAGAGACTTCGGGTCGCAATGGACCCTTACTGAAAGCAAATTTTTGGTGTCAACCGTTGGATTCACCGGAAGTCCACCAGCCCAATCCCCTGATTCCTGGGCTGCCGCGTTAACTTCTTCAACCCATCGGAAACTCTCGGAGTTCATCGTGCGAGAATTGTTCATCCCCCTTGCAGTGTGAGTGATCCATGACCATTCGCCGCACCGAAGGTTCGACGCCCGTTTCCCTCCGTCCCACCACCGACACCTCCGCGCCGGCGAAGGCGAAGAACGTCCTTCGCGTGAAGGACGGCTTCGAGTCCGTCTCCCGCACGGGCGCCGCCGCTGGCGCGCAGCCCACGGCCGCCGCCGCGACGACGGCGCAGGCTTCCACGACGGGGGCCGCCTCCGCGCAGCCCGGCCGCCTCGCGCTGGACAGCAAGGAGGCGCAGGCCGCCATCCAGACGTCCCTGAAGGCCCTCACCCCGCCGATGACGGCCTCGTCGCTGCTGGCGGCGAACAAGGCCGGCCCGACGCTGGCCCCCAAGAGCGTGGAGGTCGACGAGCTGGGCATGACCCACGTCCGCCTGGACCGCATGCACGAGGGCGTGAAGGTCTTCGGCGAGCAGCTCATCAGCCACCTGGGCGCGGACGGCAAGGTGTCCAGCGTCACCGGTGAGCAGAACCCCATCCCCGCGGGCCTGGGCACCCAGAAGCCGAAGCTGGCGCCGCAGCAGGCCATCGACATCGCGAAGAAGGAGCTGGGCGGCAAGGCCGACAAGCAGCCCTCCTCCGAGCGCGTCATCTACCAGGACGCGGAAGGCAAGTACCACTCCGCCTACCAGGTGGAGATCCAGCAGATCGCCGGGCAGCAGAAGCCCAAGAAGCAGAACTACATCATCGACGCCAACACGGGGAAGGTGCTGGAGAGCTTCAACAAGATCGGCGGCTGGTCGAAGTCCGCCGCGGCGCAGTTGCAGGTGAACGGCACCGCCAGCCCGAACGTCGCCATCCCGGACAAGGGCCAGGTCCAGTCGAAGATCAACATCCCGGACGGCGTGACGGTGGACAAGCTGTCCGTCGACCTGAACATCAAGCACACCTGGAGCGGCGACCTGAAGGTCTCCGTGACCAGCCCCTCCGGCAAGACGGCCGTGCTGCAGGACCGCAAGGGCGGCTCCAAGGACGACATCGCCGGCTCGTTCGACCTCTCGGAGGCCTTCAAGGGCGAGAGCGCCAAGGGCGAGTGGACCATCACGGTCGAGGACAAGGCCGCGCGTGACACGGGCACCCTGAACAACTGGAGCCTGAACATCACCGCGAAGGAGACCACGCCTCCGCCGACGGATCCGCAGAACCCGCCCACGGGCGTCGCGGACGACCTGTCCATGTACAGCGGCCACGTGGACCTGAAGACCAAGAAGGAAGCGGACGGCACGTACTCGCTGGAGGACTCGACGCGCGGCAAGGGCATCGTGACCTACGACGCGAACAACAAGTCCACCGCGTCCGGCCAGACGAAGATCTCCGACAACAACGACAAGTGGGGCGAGGCCACCGACCCGGCGCGCGCCAAGGCCGGCATCGACGCGCACTACGGCGCGGCCATGACCTACGACTTCCTGAAGAACGTCCTGGGCCGTGACTCGATCGACGGCGCCGGCGAGAAGCTCGTCAACTACGTGCACGTGAAGAACAACTACGTGAACGCGTACTGGGACGGCGAGAAGATGAGCTACGGCGACGGCGACGGGAAGCAGTCCGGCCCGCTCACCACGCTGGACATCGCGGGCCACGAGATCGCGCACGGCCTCACCGAGCGCACCGCGGGCCTCATCTACAGCGGCGAGTCCGGCGGCCTGAACGAGTCCTTCTCCGACATCATCGGCACGGGCGTGGAGTGGTACGCCGCGAAGAACAACCCCGAGGCCAAGTGGAACTGGACCGTGGGCGAGGCCGCCTGGACGCCGAACAACGGCACCGACGAGGACGGCCTGCGCTACATGAACGACCCGACCAAGGACGGCTACTCGGTCGACAACTACAAGAACTACCCGAAGCAGACGGAGGTGCACGGCTCCAGCGGCATCTCCAACAACGCCTTCTACCTGCTCGTGGAGGGCGGCAAGAACCGCACCTCCGGCCTGGAGGTGAAGGGCGGCATCGGCATGGAGGACGGCCTGAAGATCTTCGGCCGCGCCCTCACCACGTACATGACGCCGAAGACGACGTTCGCCCAGGCGCGTGAGGCCACCATCAAGGCCGCCACCGACCTGTACGGCGCGGACTCCAACCAGGTGGCGAAGGTGAAGGACGCCTGGACCGCGGTGGGCGTGAACTAGTCCCCGCGCCGCGAGCTTCCTGAAACACCCGAGGCGGGTCCGGTGTCACCACCGGGCCCGCCTCTTCCTTTTCGTCTCAGGCGAAGAAGCGCGTCAGCACCGCCACCATGCGGGCCACGTCGGACGCGGCGGCCAGCTCGCGGATGGAGTGCATGGACAGCATGGGGTTGCCCACGTCCACCGTGCGGATGCCCAACTGGCCCGCGGTGATGGGGCCAATGGTGCTGCCGCAGCCCAGGTCCGTGCGGGTGACGAAGTGCTGGGGCGTGACGCCCGCCTCCTTGCACAGCGCCGCGAAGTGCGCCCACGACTCGCCGTCCGTCGCGTAGGACTGGTTGACGTTGGTCTTGATGACCGGGCCGCCGCCCAACTGCGGCTGGTGCCTGGGCTCGTGCATGGACGCGTAGTTGGGGTGCACCGCGTGCGCCATGTCCGCGCTCACCAGGAACGAGCGGCGGATGGCGCGGTGGAACGCGTCCGCGCGTCCATCCGAGTGCCCCTGGACGATGCGCTCCAGCAGGTCCTTCAGGAACGGCGACGCGGCGCCCTGCGCGCTGCGGCTGCCGCACTCCTCGTGGTCGTAGAGCACCACGCCCACCGTGGCCTCGCGCGGGCCGGTGTCCTTCAGGAGCGTGGTGAGCCCGGTGTGGCAGCTCGCCAGGTTGTCCAGGCGGGGCGCGTGGAGGAACTCCCCGTGCAGGCCGGAGCGGGTGGACGGCTGCAAATCATAGAGGCACAGGTCGTAGCCCAGCAGGTCGTCCGCGGCGGCCTTCACGCCCGCGCGGCCCAGCTCCTCCACCAGCAGCGCCTTCAGCTCCGCGGGGCCCGCGCTCTCCAGGCCCAGCACCGGCACCATGTGCTCCTGGGGGTTGAGCTTCAGGCCCTCCGTGTTGACGCCGCGGTTCAGGTGGATGGCCAGGTTGGGCACGCGCAGGAGCGGCCGGCGGAAGTCCACCAGGTGGTGCCGGGGGCGGCCGTCGTGCAGCGTCACCACGCGGCCCGCGAGCGACAGGTCGCGGTCCGTCCACGTGTGCAGCAGCACCCCGCCGTAGATTTCAACGCCCAGTTGCTGGTAGCCGTGGCGGTTGACGGGCGCGTTGGGCTTGAGGCGCAGGTTGGGCGAGTCCGTGTGCGAGCCCACCAGCCGGAAGCCGGTGGTGTCCACGGGCTTCGTGCCCAGTTGGAAGGCGGCGATGCTCGTGTCGCCGCGGATGACGAAGACCTTGTCGCCGGGCTTCAGCGACCAGGACTCGCGCTCGTCCAGCTCGCGGAAGCCCGCGGCGGTGAGGCGGCGCGCCGTCTCGCGCACGGCGTGGTACGGCGTGGGCGACGCGTCGATGTACTGGAGGAGGTCGTTGGCCTGCGTGTCGATGTCGGTCGGGCTCATGGGCCCGGCACGCTAACGCCGTCCGGCCCCGCTGCCACGTCCGACTGTCACCGCCCGGACAGGCGGCGGGGCGCCCGCCGGCAGGACGGTGGAGGAGGGGCGCGTCCCGGGAGCGGCGTCCAGGAAGGTGCCCAGGAGCACCCAGCGGCGCGCCGCGTCCTCCCGGCCCGGCTTCGCGGACAGCGGCGTCGTGTAGTGCCAGAAGGGCAGCCGGTACACGGTGACGCCGCCCACGGTGCTGACCCGGGTGAGCTCGGAGAAGTGCCCGTCCTTCGCGTACACCAGGTACTGGTGGTCCACGGCGGGCAGGGTGAGGCTCACGTGCATGTCCACGTAGCCGTGGCGCGCGTCCGCCTCCTCCGGGTGGTGGTCGTTGTGCGGGCCGGTGTAGTCGCCCGGGCCGTAGCAGAGCACCTGGATGCCCCAGCCCCGCTTGAGCGGCCGGCCGCTCACCGTCGCCGCGAAGGCCGCGAACGTGTCCGAGCGCAAGAGCGCCCTCAGCCCCACGGCCTCCGCCGCGCGCCAGGAGCGCGAGCGCCGGCTCTCCAGCAGCGCGGTGCGCACGCGCACCGTCTTGGGCAGCGCCTCCGTGTAGTTCTCCACCATGCCGGAGATGGAGTCCTCCGGGATGGGGTCCTCCATGGTGACGAGCGTGTCACGCAGCGCGGCGTCCAGGAGGTCGCGGGCCTCGGCCGCCTTCTTCACGTCGATGACGCCCTGCAGCGCGATGAAGGGCCGCGTGGGGTCCAGGAGCGCGCCGCGGGTCTCGGAGTCTCGGCCTTCGAGAATGCGGCGGCCCTTGGGGGTGAGGAGGTCGGCGAACTGGGTGGGCAGGCGCGGGGACATGGCGCGCACCATACCGGGACGGGGGCGGAACGCACGCGCTGGGGAGGGCATGGGAAGGCAACTCCCCTGCTCTGCCGGCGATAATCCGTTACTCCGACATCCAGGGTAGAAGGTGCCTCCATGACGCAGATCCGCAACCGTCCCGCCGCCCCCTCCGTCGCCCCGGCCCGCACGCAGGCGCCGGCCGCCCAGCCCGCCCGGGCCAACCAGGTCACGGAGGCGTCACGCGCGGACGTGCTCAACCGCGCGGAGCTGGCGCGGGCCCGCGCGACGATGGCGCCGGTGCAGGCGACGCCGGGCTCGTGGCGCGGCGGCCCCAACACGGAGGTGGGGCGCGCCATCCAGACCATGCGTCAGCGCCTGTCCGACGTGAACATCACCATCAAGGGTGACACGCCGCAGAGCCTGTTCGACCGGGCCATCCTGGACAACAAGCACGTCACCAACGAGCAGATTTTGGAGATGTCCCGGGTGACGCTGCCCCAGTTGGCCACGGATCCGGCGACGCGCGCGAAGGTGCTGGAGCGCGTGCCCAACGCGCGCGAGCTGCCGGTGCACCACTTCACCGTGGCGATGCTGTCCGCGGTGACGGGCATCGACCGCGCGGCGCTGTCGGAGGCCTGCCCGGACCTGGGCCTCACGGGCGCGCCGAACACGCCGCTGCTCTACGCCGCCAGCACCGAGCGCATGCAGCGCTCCACCGCCCTGCACGACTTCACGGACTACATGCGCGGCGCGGGCGTGAAGGGCATGAACAAGGCCGTCTGGGGCGTGGAGAACCGCGTCCTGTCCGCCATCGTCTCCGCGCTGGGCGGCGGACGGTACTGACCCCCCAATCCGCCGCACCCCAAGCCCGCGCGGTGGAGGAGGCCTCGAGCCCCTCCCCTCGCGGGCTTCGCTTTTCCCAGACCCCGGCCCACGCAATCCCTTCCCAGAACCGGGACGGGTCCCGGAATCGGGAATAAGCAGACATGAAATGGATTGAACTGGCTTTCCAACCACAAATCCAGACACACTCCCTCCCCACCCCGTGGTGAAGGAGTTCCCGTTGAAGCGCGTGTTTGTGAAATCCTTTGGCCTGCTTGCGTTCGCGTTGATTGGCTGCGAGCCCGGGCCGGCCCCGGCCCTCAAGACCTCGGCGAAGCAATCCCTGTACGTGGCCACGGACGCCCTCTGGCCCGCGCCCCACACGGTCGCCGGTCGTCCATGAACTGGGCCATGCGATCGGCTTCTCGCATGAGCAGAACCGGGGTGACACGCCTTCGTCCGCCACCTGCGATCCCCAGGGACACAATGGCGACACGACGGTGGGCCCCTGGGACTGGGACTCCGTCATGAACTACTGCAACCCGGTCCGCAACGGCGACGGGGAGCTGAGCTACTGGGACCGCGCCGGCGTCCAGCAGTACTACGGCGTGCGCGTGCTCCCGGGCGCGCGTGAGTCCTTCCAGCGGATGCGCATCAACGGCGATGCCATGGACGACCTCCTCGCCCGGCGCGCGGATGGGACCTTCGATGTCTGGCTCTCCAATGGCACCGCGCTGGTCTACTCGGGCGCCTTCTCCACCGGGTACACCGACGCCTGGGGCTGGAACGAAGGCAACCGGTTCCTGGTGGCCGACATCACGGGCGACGGCATGAGCGACCTGCTGGCGCGCAACGCCTTTGGCGGCTTCGACACCTGGGTGTCCAACGGCACGACGTTCACGTACGCGGGCACCACCAGCACGGCCCTCACGGACGCCAACGGCTGGAACGAAGGCCACCGCTTCTTCGTCATGGACATCGACGGCGCCATCTCTCCGACCACGGGCCGCCGCTCGAAGGAGCTGGTGACCCGCGACGGCGGTGGCGCCTTCGAGGTGTGGCGCTCCAATGGCTCGGTGCTCGTCTTCGCCAACGCGTTCTCCACCCTGCTGAACAACGCGCGCGGCTGGGACGAGGGCCATCGCTTCATCGTGATGGACGTCAACGGCGACCACCGGGACGACCTGGCCGTGCGCCGCTCGGATGGAGACCTGTCCTTCTGGCGCTCGAACGGGACGAGCTTCAACGAGGACACGACCCGCATCGAGACGCCCTTCCGGACGGGGGCGGGCTGGAAGTTCGGCCACCGCTACTTCCCCATGGACCTCAATGGGGACGGCTACGACGACCTGCTGGCGCGTGATCCGTCGGGGAGCTTCACCGTGTGGCGCTCCGGTGGCTGGAGCGTGAGCTCCTACTCGGTCTTCACCACGCCGTTCACGGATGCGAGCGGCTGGAACGAAGGCAACCGCTTCTACTAGGCACCCCGTTGCATGAGGGCTGGACGGGGGTGCGCTCCTGGCGCCCCGGCTCAGTCCTCGCCCGCGCCGCCGGCCAGCCGCTGCCGCGCGACCTCCAGCCGCTTCGCGCGCACCTTGGACGCCAGGTCGAGCAGGCGCCGGTCGCGCTGCCAGCGCTCGCGCGTCTCCACGTCCACGCCCTCCCAGGCCACCTCGCAGCGCTCCAGCGCCCGGTGCATCTGCGCGAGCGCGCCGCCCAGCGCCACGTGCACGGCCGGGTCGCTGGGGTCCTCCAGCGCGAGGGCCCGGATCATCACCGCGATGGCGACCAGCTCCTCGCGCAGCGCCACCGGCCAGCCGCACCGGCGGGCCACCTTCAGCAGCCAGCCCAGCACGGCCAGGTTGACGTGGCAGTCCTCCACCGTGCGGAACGGCTTGAGATAGCGGGTGTAGCCGTCCCCGGGCAGCACGTCCTCCGGCCCCACCTCCACGCCATCCAGCCGCAGCGCCGCGTGCGGCACCTCCGGCACGAAGCCCAGGGGCGGCAGCGGCTCCACGGTCACCCCGGGCGCGCGCGCGTCCAGCCGCACCATGCGCAGGCGGTTGCGCTCCTGGGCGTCCCGGCCCTCGGAGGCGACCACCAGCAGCACCTCCGCGTGCGTGCCCAGCGTGACGTAGGTCTTCACGCCGTCGAGCGTCCAGCCCGCGCCCTTCGGCGTGAGCTTCGCCTCGATGGCGCCCGGGTGCCCGCCGCCCATCTCCGTGGCGCAGAGCGCGGCGCGCTTGTCCTTCGGCAACTGGGGGAAGAGCGAGCGCAGCGCGGCCTGATAACCGGAGGAGAACGCGAACCCCATCCGGTCCATCCGGAAGCCGCTGGCGAGCGCCAGGTCCGCGGGCACCTGGAAGCGTGGCAGCACCGCGAGGTGCCGGCGCCACCAGGCTTCCACGGAGTCGAGCGAAGGGGAGTCAGGGGCCTCGGTGAGCAGGAAGCGCAGGACGTCTTTCACGCCCCCAGTCTAATGCTCCGCCCTGGAGCGTGCGCGCTTCCGGTGCGGGGCCGTCAGCTCGCGGCGCGGCGGCCCGGGGACTTCGCGCGGCGGGTGCCCCGCTTCTTCTTCGCGGCGGCCGGCGGCGCGGCCTTCGACTTCTTGGCGGACTTCGCCTTGGAGGTCGACTTGGCCTTCGACGCGGCCTTGGACTTGGAGCCCGACTTGGCCTTCGACGCGGCCTTCTTGCGCCGCGCGGGGGCCTTCTTCTCCGGCGCGAGGATGGTGCCCCGGCAGGAGGGCGTGCCACAGCGGCAGACGTAGAGCGCCTCGGCCTCGGCGTCCATCTCCGGGGTGCGCTCGTACGCGTAGTCGTACGTCAGCTCCTCCCCCGGTTCGATGGCGCGCAGCGCGTAGATGTGGATGTGGCCCTTGTCGATGAGCGACTGGCAGTTGGGCTCGCACGAGTGGTTGATGTAGCGCGACTCGTTGTGGAGGGTCCCCGCGTCCAGCACCGTGTCGTCGTCCAGGTTGAAGAGGAACGTGTGGTGGCGCTCCATCGACTCGTCGTCGTAGCGGACGTCCGCCTCGGCCTGGGTGATGCGCTCACCGATGTACTCGATGATGCGCGCGCCCTTGCGGATGCGGCGGGTGGCGAAGGCGCCCGTGCCCTGGATGGGGGACTGGCGCAGCTCGAAGGGGATCGACGGGGTCGGCTGGAAGGAAGGGGAAGTCGTCATCGCGGATAGGGGCGCGGCTGGGGCGGGTGCGTGTTCAACCAGGACGCTGCCGTGGAGCGCGGTGTAGCGTGCCGCAGTCAAGCGCGCGAAGAAAGGCACTCGATGATGCGGTGGTGGATCGTGGTGGGCGCGGTGAACGCTTTCCTGTCCGTGGCGGCGGGCGCCTTCGGGGCGCATGCGCTGAGGGCCCGGCTCGCCCAGGACCTGCAGGTCATCTTCGAAACCGGGGCGCGCTACCACATGTACCACGCGCTCGCGCTGGTGGCGGTGGGGCTCCTGGGCACGGTGCGCCCCTCCGCGCTCCTGGAGTCCGCGGGCTGGGCGATGCTCGCGGGCATCGTCCTGTTCTCCGGCAGCCTGTACGCGCTGGCCCTGTCCGGCGTGCGCGTGCTGGGCGCCATCACGCCGCTGGGCGGCCTGGGCTTCCTCGCGGGCTGGGCGCTCCTCGCCGTGGCCGCGTGGCGCGCCTCGCCGTGAAGCGGCGGACCGCCGGCCGTCACTCCCGCAGCAGGGGCGGCAGCGGGTAGATGAGGTCCAGGTCGCGGTGGTTGCGCAGGCCGCAGGCCTCGCGCTGCACGGTGAGGTTCCAGCGCAGCCGCTCCGCTTCCTTCCAGAGCGCGCGGTACGCCGCGTAGCGCTCCACCCGCGCCAGGCCGTGCAGGGCGCGCAGCTCCTTCTCCGCTTGAGCCACCAGGGCGAGGGCGTCCTCCAGCTTGTCCCCGGAGCGGCGCAACCCGGAGGCGCGCTCGCGCTGGAAGTCCACCTCCACGGGCAGCAGGGCGTTGACGTTCACCGGACGGGCCATGCCTTCCCTGTAACCACGAGCCCCGGGCTTCGCAGCGGTGCCCCGGTCCACGCCGGGCAGGCGGCCGGGCTTCAGGCGGGCGGTGTCGGCGCGGGTGCGTCCTTCGCCTCCGCGAGCACCGTGGCGCCCGGGTATCCCCACCGCCACGCCTCGCGGGCCCAGGCGAGCCCCGCGAAGAGCACCATCGCGTTGCGCGCGATGAGGAGCAGCGTGAACGACGGCTGCCAGCCCGTGTTGTAGGTGCTGCCCGCGAAGAGCCCGCGCGTGATGGCGGCGGCCACCAGCAGCACGGCGGACGGGGCCACCGTTCCGGAGAGCAGCGCGAGCGCGGCGGCCCCGGTGAGCCAGATGAGGTACTGCGGGCTCAGCACCGGGTTGAGGATGACGAAGGCCACCAGCGGCACCAGCGTCAGCCGGGCCAGGTCCTCCAGGTGCGCCGGGGGCCTGCGCCAGGCGGCGCGCGCGGAGACGGCCACGGCCAGCAGCAGGCCCGCGACCCACACCTGGCGGGTGACGGCGCGGACCCACTCCGCGTCCGCGCCGTGCAGCTCATAGGCGGCGGGGGCGTGGACCCACTGGACGTGGGCGAACCCCAGCAGGTGCGCGGCCCAGAGCAGGCCCGCGCTCAAGGACTCCACCTGGAGGCCCCGCTCGACGTGGAAGGCCGCGAACCGCCACCACGGCCACACGAAGCTCAGCGGAACCAGCGGCAGCAGGCCCGCGACCAGGCCGGTGAGCAGGGCCCGCGCCGGCTTCGCGCCCCGGCGCCAGCACACGGCCAGGGCCAGCGGCACGAGCACCGCCGGGTACAGCTTGGTGACGGTGCCCACCGCGAGCGCCGCGCCCGCCCAGCCTTCACGCCCGCGCATCAGCGCCACCAACGCCGCCAGCGCGAGCGCCGCGGGGATGAGGTCGTAGCGCTTGAGGTAGTGCACGCTCTGGAGCCAACTGACGACGGAGTACGCCGCGAACGGCGCCCACGCGCGCCAGGCCGTGCCCCACCGGCGCACGCCCTCGGAGAGCAACAGCCCCTTGATGACGGCGTCGACGAGCGTGAGTTGGAGTCCGAACGCGAGGATGAAGCCGCGCACGCCACCGCCCACCCACGCCGCGGGCACGAACCACAGGAGCGCGTAGGGCGGGTATTCGAAGCGGAAGTCGCGGTTGGGGACCGCGCCGTCCAGGAACGCGCGGGCCGTGCGGAAGTACAGCGGCAGGTCGCCCTCGCGCGGGGAGAAGGCGTAGAGCGCCAGCGGCGACACGGCCACCGCGAGCGCGAGCCAGTGCCTGGGCGTCAGTCGCGAGGGCGCGGACGATGTCGGTGCGGACACGAGGTGCCACTCTGCCCTTGAGGGCCGGGCGCTGTCGCCGGGAAAGGCGTCCGTCCCCTTCCCTGCCCGGGCCGCGTCCAGGCGCAGGGACGTGCGAGGCGGCACCCGACCCGCTAGGTTCCGCCCTGGGTTGCCCACGCCATGAAGCTCCACCGCCCCACGAAGGACGAGCTGTCCGCCGCCACCGGCCGCACCATGCCGGACCTGCTGGCCCCGGGCCTGCGCGTGCTCTTCTGCGGCATCAACCCCAGCCTCTATTCGGCGGTGGTGGGCGTGCACTTCGCGAGGCCGGGCAACCGCTTCTGGCCGTCCCTGCACGCGTCGGGCTTCACCCCGCGCCTCCTGAAGCCGGCGGAACAGCAGGAGCTGCTCGCGCTGGGCCTGGGCATCACCAACGTGGTGGACCGGGCCACGGCGAGCGCGGACCAACTGGGCGCGGAGGAGTACGCGGAGGGCGCGAAGTCGCTGGCGCGCAAGGTGAAGCGCTACCGTCCGGCGTACCTCGCGGTGCTGGGGCTGGGCGCGTACCGCACCGCCTTCTCGCGGCCGAAAGCCAGGTTCGGGCCGCAGCAGGAGACGCTGGGCGACACGCGGCTGTGGGTGCTGCCCAACCCGAGCGGGCTCAACGCCAGCTACCAGCTCCCGGACCTCGCGCGGCTCTACGGCGAGCTGCGCCGCGCGGCCGGGACGCGCTGACTACTTGAGCAGGCCGGACTCGCGGGCCACCTGCGAGGCCACGGGCAGCACCTTGTCGAAGGCGGCGGCGTTGCACGCGAGCAGGCCCCGGCGGTTCTGGAGCTCGGAGCCGTCGTAGAGGTACGCGTTGCCCGCCAGGTCCGTGAGCACGCCACCCGCGGAGCGGATGACGGCCTCCGGCGCGCAGTTGTCCCAGCGGTAGCTCTTGTCGCTCACGTGCACGTAGAGGTCGCAGCGGGCCTCCGCCAGCAGGCCGCACTTGAGCCCCACCGAACCGGACTCCGTCTCCTTCGTGATGCCCAGCCGCTGCACCACCGCGTCCGTCGTCTTCGAGCGGTGCGAGCGCGACACCACGAGCCGCAGGTGTGCCGGGTCCGCCACGTCCGACACGCGCAGCGCGCGGCGGCCCTGGGGGTCCTCCACGTAGCCCTGCTCGCCCACGATGCCGGAGTACAGGACGTCCCCCACCGCGCGGTAGACGACGCCCAGCGCCGCCCGGCCCTCCACGGCCAGGCCGATGTGGATGGCGAACTCGCCGTTGCGGTTCACGAACTCCTGCGTGCCGTCGAGCGGATCCACGAACCAGCAGCGGCTGAAGCGCTTCGCGTCGGAGACGTCCTCCTTCTCCTCCGCCACCACGCCGTCCGCCGGGAAGGCCTTGCGCAGCTCGCCCACGATGAACGCGTTGGCGCGCTCGTCCGCCACCGTGACGGGCCCGGCGCCTCCGGCCTTGTCCGTGACCGAGAAGTCCGTGGCGTAGACCTGCAGGAGGATGTCACCGGCCTGGCGGGCGATGCGCCGGGCCACTTCGAGCTCTTGGGCGAGTGCGGGCATGGAGGCCGGTGAGTCTACTGGGGCGATTTGCCCCCCGTGGGGAAATCTGCCCCGCCGCGCGGCCCCCTCCCTCCAGGGCGGAGCCCCTGGCCCGGTGGCTGCACTTCCCAGGGGGATTCGCCTCCCCCACCCCGGGCAGCGCGCGGGAGGCATGCAAGGACTGGAACGATGATGAAGTGGCTGATGGGGCTGGCCCTGCTGGGCATCGGCGTGGCGCTGGCGTTCGCGGGCGGCCGGATGGTGTACCGCTCGAAGGTGAGCAAGGACTGGCCCACCGTGCAGGGCACCGTGGTGAGCTCCCGCGTGGAGACGCTGCGCAGCAAGCGCGCGGTGAGCTTCCGCCCGGAGGTGAGCTACCGCTACGAGGTGAACGGCGTCCCCTACACCTCCGACACGGTGGCCTTCGACGGCCACGGCGCCGGCGCGCTCGCGGACGCGCAGGCGGTGTCGCGCCACTACGTGACCGGTGCCCCGGTGACGCTCCACTACGAGCCGGGCGACCCGTCCGTGGCGTGCCTCCAGTGCGGCGACACGGGCCTCGCCAACTACATCGTCACGGCGGTCGGCGCGGTGTTCGCCCTGGTGGCCGGCTGGGGCCTGCTGGAGCTGGCCCGCTCCGGCCTGGGCGAGGGCAGGCGCGCGGCGCCGCAGATGCGCGCGAAGGCCCGTTAGCCAACGCCGGGCCGCCCCTCCGCGTGGCCGGCTGAGCACTTTCCTCCGGAAGGCTTCGACAGACGCGGCCCACGATGCGCAACCTGGAGCGGACACCCGCTTCCTGGAGACCGCATGCCCGTCACCATCCGCCCCGCGAAGGACTCGGACGCGCCCGCGCTGGGCCGCATGGGCGCGGCGCTCGCGCGCCAGCACCACGGCTTCGATTCACGGCGCTTCATGGTCCCGGACGACGTGGAGTCCGGCTACCGCTGGTGGCTGGGCAAGGAGGCGCGCCGTCCGCAGGAGGCCGTGGTGCTCGTGGCCGAGCTGGACGGCGAAGTGGTCGGCTACTGCTACGGCCGGATGGAGGGCGTGGACTGGAACATGCTCCTCGACAAGCACGGCGCCCTGCACGACATCTGGGTGGAGGAAGCGGCGCGCGGCACCGGCACCGGCAGGCTGCTCGCGGAGGCCATGGTGCGGCGGCTCACCGAGCTGGGGGCCCCGCGTGTCGTGCTCAGCACCGCCGCGAAGAACGAAGCCGCCCAGCGGCTGTTCACGCGGCTGGGCTGGCGTCCCACCATGGTGGAGATGACCCGCGAAGCGCCCCCGTGAGAGACGACGAAGCCCCGGGTGCTTCCACCCGGGGCTCCCTGAAGCATCAGCGAGGGGCGGAGCGCCCTACTTCTTCTGCTCCTTCACCCACGAGTCCTTCAACGTCACCGTGCGGTTGAACACGGGCGCGCCCGGCTTGGAGTCCACCGCGTCCGCGCAGAAGTAGCCCAGGCGCTCGAACTGGAAGCGGTCGCCCGGCTTCGCCTCCGCGAGCATCGGCTCCACGCGCGCGCCCGTGAGGGTCTCCAGGCTGTTCGGGTTGAGGAACTCCTTGAAGTCCTTCGTCTCGTCCTTGTCCGGCTGCTCCACGGAGAAGAGCCGGTCGAACAGCCGCACCTGCGCCTCGGGCGCGTTGCCCGGCACCCAGTGCAGCGTGCCCTTCACCTTGCGGCCATCCGGCGAGTCGCCGCCGCGCGTGGCCGGGTCGTAGGTGCAGCGCAGCTCCGTGATGTTGCCCGCCGCGTCCTTGATGACCTTCTCGCACTTGATGAAGTACGCGGAGCGCAGGCGCACCTCCTTGCCCGGCGCCAGGCGGAAGAAGCCCTTCTCCGGCACCTCCTGGAAGTCGTCCGCCTCGATGTAGAGCTCGCGCATGAACGGCACCTTGCGCGTGCCCATGTCCTCGCGCTTCGGGTGGTTCGCCGTCTCCAGCTCCTCCGTCTGGCCCTCCGGGTAGTTCTCCAGCACCACCTTGAGCGGACGCAGGACGGCCATGGCGCGCGGCGCCGTCTCGTTGAGGTCGTCCCGGATGGACAGCTCCAGCACGCCCATGTCGATGAGGCTGTCGGACTTGCTCACGCCGATGCGCTTCGCGAAGTCGCGCAGCGACGCGGGCGTGTAGCCCCGGCGGCGCAGGCCGCTGATGGTCAGCATGCGCGGATCATCCCAGCCGGAGACGCGCTTCTCCTGCACCAACTGGAGCAGCTTGCGCTTGCTCATCACCGCGTAGGTGAGGTTCAGCCGCGCGAACTCGTACTGGTAGGGCCGGTCGCCCTTGATCAGCGCGTCGACGATCCAGTCGTACAGCACGCGGCGGTTCTCGAACTCCAGCGTACAGACGGAGTGCGTGATGCCTTCAATCGCGTCCGACAGGCAGTGCGCGAAGTCGTAGAGCGGGTAGATGCACCACGTGTCGCCCGTGCGGTGGTGGTGCGCGTGCCGGATGCGGTAGATGGGCGGGTCGCGCAGCACGGGGTTCGACGACGTCATGTCGATCTTCGCGCGCAGCGTGTGCTTGCCGTCCGGGAACTCGCCCGCCTTCATCCGGCGGAACAGGTCCAGGTTCTCCTCCACCGTGCGCGTGCGGTACGGGCTGTCACGGCCCGGCGTGGTGAAGTTGCCGCGGTACTGGCTGATCTCCTCCGGCGACAGGCTGCACACGTAGGCCTGGCCCTGCGAAATCAACTGCTCCGCGAAGGCGTAGAGCCGGTCGAAGTAGTCGGAGGCGAAGAAGCGCCGGTCGTCCCAGTCGAACCCGAGCCAGCGCACGTCGCGCTGGATGGACTCCACGTAGTCCGTGTCCTCGGTGAGCGGGTTGGTGTCGTCGAGGCGCAGGTTGCACTTGCCGCCATACTGCTGCGCCAGCCCGAAGTTCAGCACGATGGACTTGGCGTGGCCGATGTGGAGGTAGCCGTTGGGCTCGGGCGGGAAGCGGGTGTGCACGCGTCCGCCGTGCTTCCCCGTCCGCCGGTCTTCCTCAACGACTTCCTGGAGGAAGTTGAGGCCCTGCGTCTCGTTCGTCGTCGTCATGATGGTGCGAATCCTCTTGGAAGCGGGACAAGGGGAGCAAGGTTTTCCTGACCTGCCCCCCCGCCCGGCCTCATCCTTCGGGAGCCAGCCCGCTCAGACCCCGGCCAGCAACGACTCCCAGGCCTTGAGCGCCCGTTCGGCGGACAACTCGTCCGCCCGGTCCAGGGCCCGCTGGCGGAGCCCGTCACGCCACTTCGCGTCCGTCACCACCCGCCCCAGCGCCTGGGCCATGGCGGCGTCGTCCCCCATGGGCACCAGCACCCCCGCCCGCCCCCCGTCCAGGGCCTCCGCGGGGCCGGAGGGGCAGTCCGTGCTGACGATGGGGCAGCCCAGCGCGAGCGCCTCCAGCATCACCATGGGCAGCCCCTCGAAGCGCGAGGACAGGGCGAACGCCGTGGCCCGCCGCATCAGCGCGTGCGGGTTGTCCGCGTAGCCCGGCATGAACACGGAGGACGCCACGCCCAGTTCCGCGGCCAGCGCCCGGAGCTCCGCCTCCAGCGAGCCCACTCCCAGGATGAGCAGGTGCGTGTCCGCCCCGGCCGCCCGCATCCGGGCGTGCGCGCGGATGAGCATGTCGAAGGACTTCTGCGGCTCCAGCCTCCCCACCGCGATGACCACCGGCTTCTTGAACACCGGCACCGCCCACGCGGGCAGGGGAGCGTCCGCCGCGGCGCGGATCCGCTCCGCGTCCACGAAGTTGGGGATGACCTCCAGCCGCTCGCGGTCCACGTTCACCAGCTCCGCGAACGCCTTCGCGGAGTCGTAGCCGCACGCCACGATGCGGTCCATGCCCGGGTAGAGCACCTTCAATCCCCAGAGCTGGCGCTTCGGCTGCTCGCGGTGGAAGGCCCCCCAGTCGAAGTGCACCATCCCCAGCACCGGCTTGCCCAGCAGGGCCCCCGCCAGCCGCGCCAGCAGGGCCGCCCTGCCCTCCTGCCCGGAGACGATGATGTCCGCTTTGCGCGCTTCATGGAAAAGCCGCCAGAGCATCCGGGGCAGCTCCCAGCGCCGGTACGCCTCCACGCCCACGCCCCAGGAGATGGGCACGTCCGCGGGGATGCGCCCGCGCGTGTCCGGCGGCGGCGGCCCATGGTGGAAGAACAGCGAGGGATCGAACCGCTCCCGGTCCAGGCCCGCCAACACGTTGCACACGGAGCGCTCGATGCCCCCCGTCCCCATGAAGACGAGCGTGAACAACACGCGCCGCCGCCCGGGGGCCGGAACCGCCATCTCTTGCCGCGCCTGCGGTTCCAATGTCTGGGATTCCCGGTAAGAAACGATTTTTTGACCTCCCGCCCGGCGTCCGAGTGTCCGGCGAGCCCTCCCCTGGAGTGACGGAGTGATCAATAGCCCACGCACCTTGCGATAGGTAGCGAAGGTCACCCGGCGCCGCCACCCAGGAGACAATTGCACGCCGCCCTTTCCGTGGATCTCCCGGATGCACCAACGCCACGCCGAAGCCGCGGCCTTCACCGGCGCGCTGATACATCGTTGAAACACCCGCAGGGCTTGCTGCCGGGCGAGTCCCCGCATTGACGCGTCAACGGACGCCGGGCGCGTCAGGAGGCGGGGTCCACTGCTTGGGGACTCAACGAGCCCGGGGGCCACCTGCCAGGAACTGGATTCCGGGTATAGGCTCACAATCCATCCTCGTGAAGACACCCATCCGCCTCCGTCCCGCCCGTTTCATCGCGCTCGCCCTGCTGGGCGTGCTCGCGGTGGCGGCCGTCATCGCGTACCGCAACGTCCGCACCGCGCGCGCGGTACTGCACCCCGCGCGCCAACCGCTGAAGCCGGTGGCGCAAGGCGCGCTCACGGAGCGCACGGACGTGGTGCTGCGCACGCGGGACGGCCTGTCGCTGCGCGGCTGGTACCTGCCTTCGCGCAACCGCGCGGCGGTGGTGGTGATGCATGGCTTCGCGGAGAACCGCACGCAGATGCTCTTCGAGGCGGAGGTGCTCTCACGCGCGGGCTACGGCGTGCTGCTCTTCGACTCGCGCGGCCACGGCGAGAGCGACGGTGACCTGGTGACGTGGGGCGACCGCGAGCGCGAGGACCTGCGCGCGGCGGTGGACTTCGTCTCGCACCGCGACGACGTGGATCCGTCCCGCCTGGGCGTGCTGGGCTTCTCCATGGGCGGCACCACCGCGATGCTGGGCGCGCTCGAGGACGAGCGCCTCAAGGCGGTGGCCGCCGCGGGCGCGTACCCGTCGCTGGAGGCGGACACGCGCTACAGCTACGGCAGGTGGGGGCCGCTGAGTGTCCAGCCGGTGCTCTGGACCCTGCGCCTGTCCGGCGTGGACGTGGACGCGGTGGACCCCATGAAGCGCCTGTGCGGGCTCAAGGGCCGGCCGCTCCTGTTGATCAACGGCGACGTGGACCCGTACGCGCCCGCGTTCCTCCAGGACGCGCTCTTCCAGGCCGCGTGCGAACCCAAGTCCTACTGGGTGGTGCCCGGCGCGCACCACGGCGAGTACGCGAAGAAGGCCCCGGAGGCGTACGCGCGCCACCTGCGCGACTTCTTCGACGCGGCGCTGCTCAGCGGCTCCTGACGGCCTCCGGGCCCACCCGCTCCGGCGCTGGCGCGTCCGCCGCGGCTTCCGCCGTGTCAGCCGAGGCGCTCCACACCGGCGCCGCGTCCAGCGCGGGGCGGCCCTCCAGCAGCTCATGGGGGCGGAAGCCGGCCTTGTAGCGCAGCGAATCGCACGCCAGCACGCGGTAGCCCAGGTACACGTAGGGGATGCCCCGCTCGCGCGCCAGCTCCACCTGGAACAACACGCTCGCCTTGCCCAGGGACAGCCGCGCGTAGGCCGGGTCGTAGAAGAAGTACACCGCGCTCCACGCGCGCGGCGTCTCGTCGCACAGGCCCAGCCCCACCAGCTTCGGGCCGGAGGGGTCGCTGTCGTCGTACCAGGCCACCTCGCGCGCGGACGGGTGCGGGAAGGCGAACTGGAGCGAGTACTCGCGCGCCCCCAGTTCCGAGGACTCCCAGTCGCGGGACGACTCGCGCTCCGCGTGCCACGCGCGGTAGAGCGCCAGGCGCTCCTCGTCCACGCGCGGCGGGCCCACCTCCACGCGCAGGTGCGCGCACGCGGCGCGGGCCCGGCGCTGGCTGCGGTTGGGCGTGAAGCCCGCCACGGGCACGCGCAGGGACACGCACTCCTGGCACGACGCGCAGGCGGGCCGGAAGTACTGCGGGCCGAAGCGGCGCCACCCGCGCACGAGCAGGTGCTCGTACTCCTGCGCCGTCACGTTGCGCATCAGCAGCGTCTCCAGGGACGCCTCCCGCTCCGGCAGGTAGCTGCACGGACGCGGGGTCTCGATTTCATGTGCCAGCAGGACGGCCATCGGTGTTCCCTTCCTGTCGGCCCCGGGCTCCCGCGTCAAGCCATGCCTGCCCGTCCGCCGACCCACCCTTCGTCGGAAACGACCCGTCCACGTGGGCCGTACCGTATCCACAAGGTGGCACAACGGCTGCAAGTCCAGGCTGGAGAGCCGTACCACTTGCGGCAGGGGAGGAACGCACATGGCCCGCGAGGAACTGCATCCCGGATGGCTGCCGATGGACCCCGACGAGGCGGACGGCCCCCTCTGGGGCGACGCGTTCCTCGAGGAGGACGACGCCCTCCACTCCGCCGCCGTGGAGGACGCCGTGGAAGACCTGGACGCGTTCGACTTCGCCGTCGCCAGCTACTGAAAATCCTGCGGAGCTGGCGAAAATCCTGCGGTCGGGGAGCCACGGTGTGGCACCCCTGTCGCGATCGGACCGTGATTCTTTCCGGTCCGCCCCCTCAAGGGGCCGTAGAAACTTCCGAGAAACCGCGAGACCGACGCCCCCGTTCGTTTCCCCGGACAGCGGGCGGGTAACCCCGGACACAGGGCCCGGGTTGCGGGAGGCCCCACGTGCGCGGGGGCCCGGCTGGCTTCTCAGTCGTGGGGCGCCACCGGTATAAACCGGGGCCTATGTCATCAATCGACGTCTCGGTCGTGATGCCCACGTACAAGCGCGAGAAGGACGTGGTGGAGGCCATCCACTCCGCGCTGCGTCAGGAAGGCGTCCAGGTGGAGGTGATCGTCCTGGATGACTCCGCGGAGGGCACGGCCCGTGACGCGGTGCAGGGCATTGGCGATGCCCGCGTGCGCTACTTCCAGCAGGAGGTGCCGTCCAAGGGGCGCCCCGCGCTGGTGCGCAACCACGGCGCCACGCTGGCCCAGGGCCGCTACCTGCACTTCCTGGACGACGACGACCTGCTCGCGGAAGGCGCGCTCAAGGCCATGGTGTCGGCGCTGGACGCGCGGCCGGACGCGGGCGTCGCGGTGGGCTGGGTGGTGCCCTTCAGCGAGGATCCGGAGTGGCTGGAGGACAAGAGCACCTACTTCGAGCGGGTGGCGAAGGTGGGGGCCATGACGCCCAACAGCGCGTGGACGGTGGCGCACATCCTGTTCCTGGGCACGCTGTACGTGAACTCCGCGTGCATGGTGCGCCGCGAATACTTCCAGCCCCTGGGCGGGTTCGACCCGAACATCCCCGTCTACGAGGACGTGGACTTCTACATGCGCGGCATCCGGCGCTACGGCCACGTCTACGTGAACCGGCCCATCCTCAACTACCGGGTGGGCAAGCCGTCGCTGATGAACGACCTGGGCAAGACGGGCGCGAAGGTGGAGAAGTCCGTGGCGGAGTCCAACGCCATCATCCACAACAAGTACCGGCGCGAGCACGGCGAGCTGGAGTACCGGCTCCTGCAGGTGGCCACGCGCGCGCTGAAGGGCCGCTTCGGCCTCACGCGCTATCTCCCCCTCAAGCTGCCTTGAGCGTCTCCTGAAAGGGCCTCTCCCCGTGAGCCTGCGTCATCGTCTCGTTGGAACCGCCAAGCGCCAGTTGAAGCAGACCCTGGGGCCCGTCGTGCAGCGCGCGATGGCCCCCGCCAGGGCCTTCCTCCCCCCGGAGACGTGGGGCCTGGAGTCGCGCCCCGGCCAGGGCCTCTTCCTGGAGGGCGTGTCGCTGTCCCGGTTGGCGGAGGAGTACGGCTCGCCGCTGCACGTGGTGCACATGGCGGCGCTGCACCGCAACGCGGACGCGTTCCAGGCGGTGCCTCCGGGCGCGGCGGGCGGCTGCGAGGTCTACTACTCGTACAAGACCAACCCGGTGCCCGGCGTGCTGTCCGCGCTGCACGCGCGCGGCGTGGGCGCGGAGGTGATCTCCGCCTACGAGCTGTGGCTCGCGCTCAAGCTGGGCGTGGCGCCGGAGCGCATCGTCTACAACGGCCCGGTGAAGTCGGACGCGTCCATCCGCGAGTCCATCACCCGGGGCATCGGCCTGCTGGCCGCGAACCACCGCGAGGAGCTGGACGTCTTCTCACGCCACGCGGCGGAAATCGGCAAGCGCCCGCGCGTGGCGGTGCGGGTGACGACGATGTCGGGCTGGACGTCGCAGTTCGGCACGCCCATCGCGGGAGGCCAGGCGATGGCCGCGTACCGGCAGGCGCTGGCCTCCGGCCACCTGGACGTGGTGGGCCTGCACGCGCACCGGGGCGAGCTCATCCGCACGGAGGCGGAGCTGGAGGGCTTCGTCGGCGCGGTGCTGGACTTCGCGGACGCGCTGCACCGCGAGCTGGGGCTGGACCTGGAGGTGCTGGACCTGGGCGGCAGCCTCTGCACGCCGACGGTGGAGCACATCGAGCAGCGGGACTGGCGGCTCAACCTCACCTTCCAGCGCGACCTGCCCGCGCCGGACTTCGCGGCGGCGCTCTCCATCGAGCGGTACGTGGCGAAGGTGGTGTCCCAGGTGGAGGCGCACTACGCGAAGCACGGCCGCAAGCGCCCGCGCATCTTCCTGGAGCCGGGCCGCGCGATGACGGGCAACACACAGCTCCTGCTGGGCCGCGTGCACGCGCTCAAGGAGGGCGGCGAGCGGACGTGGGCGGTGCTCGACATGGGCATCAACCACGCCGAATGCGTGCGCAACGAGTACCACCAGCTCTTCCACGTCGAGCGGCCGGCCGCGCCGTCACACAAGGCGTACACGGTGGTGGGCCCCATCTGCACCCCGGCGGACACGCTGTACCACGCGGTGCGGCTGCCGGAGCTGAAGGTGGGCGACACGCTGGCCATCATGGACGCGGGCGCGTACTTCGTGCCCTTCGGCACGTCCTTCTCCTTCCCGCAGCCGGCCATCGTGGGCGTGGAGGGCGGGAAGGTGCGGCGGCTGCGCCGGGCGGAGACGAACGAGGACCTCATCACCTTCGATGATCCGGTGCCTTCGGCGTCCCGCGCCGCGGGGTGAGGGCCCCCTTCAGCGGTTGAAGACCATCATCCGCAGGAAGGCGCGGGGGTGGCGCGCGGCCCCATAGGAGATGGTGGCCAGCTCCACCGCCGCGGGCATCATGTCGTCCCGGTCGATGAGCGGATCCACCGCCGTCTCCTTGTGGGTGTTGAACCACTGCCGCCACTGCCGGGCCTCGTCCGCCGGCAGCGCGCCGGACAGCCGCTGGAGGTTGAGCAGCATCTCCAGCGCGATGCGGTTGCAGAACACCGCGTCCTCGTGCGCGGCGCTGGCGTCGCGCGCGTCCTCCACCGCGCGGGTGAGCGCGTCCCGGTCCCCGGTGGCCGCGTGGTACGCGAGCAGCGGCAGGGGCAGCCCCCGCGCGATGTCGAAGCCCATCTGCCCGTAGAAGCGCGGGTTGAAGTCGATGAGGAGGTACGAGTCCTTCGTCTGGATGAACTCCACCTCGAAGACGCCGTGGTAGCCCAGCTTCTTGCACAGCCGGGTGAGGCCCGCGACCAGGTCCGCGCGCAGCGGCGCGGACTCGAAGCAGACGCCCACGCCCAGGCGGCGCGGACGCTGGAGGACCTTCATCGCGGCGCGCGCCTCGAAGAGCTCGCCGGACTCGTCCACGAAGCCGGAGAGGCTGTAGATGCCCTCGGCGGCCTCCGGGTGGAACTCCTGCACCATGGGGTTGACCACCGCCGGGTCGAACTTCACGAGCATGGGCGCGTAGGTGTCCCGCGCGAACTCGCGGTACTCGCGCGCCAGGTCGTCCGGCGAGGACACCGGCTGCCCCTTGCGGTGCGTGGCGTGGAGGATCTGCGTGGTGGGCTTGAGCAGCACCGGGAAGTTCGCCTCGCGGCGCACCTGCTCCAGGTCCTCCTCGGACTGGGGGAACCAGGTGCGCGGCAGGTGCAGGCCCACCTCCGTGCCCACTTCATAGAGCCGGCGCTTGTTGAGCAGCCCGTACACCGCGTCCACGCCCGGGTCGTAGAGGTGGAAGAGGTCCTCCAGCTTGGAGCGGTGCGCGGAGATGAGCCACGCCAGCTCATCGCTCGTCGGGTAGAGCACGTGCTTGACGGGCTCGCGCAGGCCGAAGTCCACCAGCCACTGGAGGAAGGCCTCCGGCTGGGACTCCGGCGGGCACTGCACGCGGCGGCTGACGAAGCGCGAGTAGCTGGCCGGCCCCAACCGGCCGGTGTCCGCCACCGTCACGTCCACGCCGTGGCGGCCCAGACAGCGGGCGGCGGCCAGGGTGCCGTAGAAGTTGGCGGAGAACAGCAACGCGGGGGGCCGGGCCGCGATGACGGCCGCGGGGGCCTCATCGGAGTAGGCGGCCTCTTCCATCTCTTGCTCCAGTTTCGCGGGGTCGGCCTCGCGGCGAGGGCGCGCCGAGGAACGACGGGATTGGCGGTGGGGGCGCTGTGACAGACGCCCTCCCCCGAAGTCGGGACTCGACGGGCCGGCGGCGGACGAGGTGCTTGCCATCAGCCCCGCGGCGAGAAGCGTCAGAAGGTGCCTGTTCATGTCGAGCCGTCTGCCTCTGGCGAATCGGGGGGCCGCCGGAAGCTCAATTCCCGACAGAATACCTTTTCCGGGGGCACTTGGGACCGGCCCCTGAACGATTGCACCCCCAAGGGGTGACCGGGCTCACGCCGGAGTGCCGCCCGGCGGGCTCCAGCGCAGACAGCCCCGGGTCAGCAGCCACGCGTCGGTGGAGACCCCTGGGGTCGTTTGCGCGAGGCGCACGGCCGACTCGGCGAAGGCCTCCGGGGGCGCGGTGTGCCCCTCCGCGCGCGCGGCCCTCCATGCCGCCTCCCACGCCTGGAAGAAGGCGTGCATGGGGTCGCCCGGGCGGACGCGGCGGCGCAGGTCGCGAGGCAGCCAGTCGCGCAGGAGCAGCGGCGCGAAGCCCCGGGAGAAGTCGGTGTGGAAGAGGAGGCCCTCGCGCGTGGGGGCTTCCGCTTCGTGCGTCCGGCGCAGCAGGTGCGCCACCAGCACCGCGCCGTCCGTGTCGGAAGAGCCCTCCACGAGCAGCCCGCCGGGCAGCAGGTGCCGCGACATCGCTCGGTGGGCCTCCGGGATGCGCTCCGGCGGGCCCTGGCGCAGGAGGTTCATGGCGCGCACCAGGCGGGCGGGTTCGTCCGGTGACAGCGGGAGCGCGAAGCCGCCCTCGCGGAAGTGCGTGCGCGCGTCCGCGTGGTTTCGCGCGGCGGCCGAGGCGCGCTCGGGGTCCAGCTCCACGCCCACCACGGACAGCCCCGGGTTCAGCGCGCGGAAGGCGGTGGCGCTCTCCAGCGTGGTCCACGGCTGCTCACCGAAGCCCACGTCCACGAAGACAGCGCGGGCCCAGGGGCCGTCGTCGCGCGTGAGCAACGGGGCCTCGAAGTGGCAAAGGTACGCGTCCAGTGCGCGCAGGCGCCCTCGCGCGGTCCTCCCCCGGGTGTGGGCATCCAGCTCCTGAGCCATGGGCACGACTTCGGCGCTCCGGGCCGGGGACGTCAAGCGTTCCCCTCGGATTGTAGCGCGGGACGTCATTGCCCGGCCCGCGCCGTAACACCGCAGGTCACACCCGCTGGCGCGGGCCCGGCGGGCTCGCCTCTGGAGCCAGGGGGAACACGGCCCGGAGAGGGATTGGCATCTTCGCTGCACAGGGGGAGCCGCCGGTGTCGACGTCCCGTGACATCCGTGACCGCAGTCCCCTCCTAGAGATTGGTTCCCCGTCCCCCATGAGCACTTCCCGTTTCGTGCGTTCCTCCCTCGTCGCCGCCCTCCTCCTCTCCGGCTCCGCCTTCGCGGGCGAGTCCCCGTACGCGTCGGCCGCCGCGGCCGCCTGCACCGAGCTCAAGGGCGAGCTGGTGCGGGGCGCGAAGGAGCAGGGCCTCTCGCTCAACGAGGCGGAGATCGGCACCCTCACCTCGGAGCAGGCCACCGTCGTGGCGACGAGCATCGCGGGCTACGAGAAGGTCCCCGCCGCGGAGTACGCGAAGGGCGTGGACGCGGCCTTCGTCTACATCGACTCGCCCGAGGCGGGCATCCCGGCGGGCCACTACCGCGTGAACGTCCGCGCCCGGCCGGAAGACATCCAGGTGGGCAAGTACAAGGCCATCGCCAGCCTCATCGACAAGGACGGCAAGGAGGTCGCGCAGCGCGCGACGGTCATCGAGACCTTCCCCTCCGCGATGAAGCCCGCGGGCTACGGCTCGCCGATGACGGTGGGCATCCAGCAGCACACCATCAACGACTGGAACCTCACGCGCTTCCGCAAGACCATCATCGTCATCATCGTGCACTCGTGGGGCGTCACGGTCATCGACCTGTTCGGCACGGACTACAGCAGCTACTACGGCTTCTAGTTCCGCGCTCCGCCGCCGGGAGCCCCACGGGTTCCCGGCGGTGCGATTTTCGTCCCATCCGCGGCGCACCTAGAGTGTGGGGTTCGTGAGCCCTCCGTCCGCGACCTGTCCCCGCTGTGGCGCCCCCCGCGTGGCGGGGCCCGAGTGCCCGGCGTGCGGCGTCATCTACCTGCGCGCGGAAGCACGCGCCGCCACCCGTCAGGCCGAGGCCCGCGACCGCGAGGCCCGTGAAGCCGCGCAGCGGGAGTCCGAGGACCAGCGGGCCGCCCTGCGCGAGGCGCTGGAGGCGCACACCGTCCCCACGTTCGCGTCGCCCCTGGCCGCGGCCCGACCCGCGACAGAGCCCTCCACGGAGGGCATCACCTTCCACCCGGGCGGTGAGCTGAGCGATGGCGCCCTGGAGGCGCGGCTGCGGCTGGCGGTGCTCCCCGTGGCGCTCGTCGGCGCGTGGTTCGCGGTCCAGTCGCCCTTCTTCCACTTCCTGATTCGCACCTTCCTCACCATGCCGGTGCATGAGCTGGGGCACGCCGTCACCGCCTGGTTCTGCGGCTACAGCGCCACGCCCACGCTCTGGGTGACCCACGTGTCGCCGGAGCGCTCGACGTTCGTGGTCCTCCTGCTGTCGGGCCTGCTGGGCGCGCTCGTGTGGCAGGGCTGGAAGCGCCGCCGGTGGGCGTGGATGGGCGTGGGCGCGGTGCTGCTCGCGGCGCTGGGGGCGGGCCGGTTCGGCCTCACCGCCGTCCAGGCCCGCGCCCTCATCTACTTCGGCGGCGACGCGGGCCGGATGGTGCTGGGCACCCTGCTGATGGCCACGTTCTTCGTGCCGCCGGGCCACTACCTCCACCGGCACCAACTGCGCTGGGGGTTCGTCGTCATCGGCGCGGCGGCGCTCATGGACAGCTTCGAGATGTGGTGGGCGGCCCGCACCCACGTGGACCGCATCCCCTTCGGCCGCGTCGAGGGCGCGGGCCTCAGCGACCCCAGCGCCCTGGTGGACGTGTACGGCTGGAACATCAGCCGCGTCATCCACTGGAACGTGAACGTGGGCCTCGCGTGCCTCGCCGCGCTGGCCGCGCTCTACCTCGTCTCCCTCTGGCGTGCCCGCGACGTGCTGCGCGGCTGAGGCGCGGCGTCGCGCCAGTTCCCGAAGGGCCACTCGAAGCCCGGCGTGCTCAGCACCTCCGGCTTGCGCGCGCCCCGCCAGCGCAGGGCCTCGCCGGGCCGCAGCAGGAGCGCCTCGGGCCCCTCGCCCCGGGCCTTGCGCACCTCGGCCAGCCGCTCCGGATAGGGGTCCGCGTCCGGGTTCTCGTCCATGTTGCTCGCGCCCTCGACGGGCTCGCCTGGATAGCCGGCGTAGCGCGGGCCCATGCCCTCGCGCCAGTACCAGGGGGCGCCGCCGTCCGCGCAGGGCACCACGTAGCGCGCGCCCAGCAGCTCGCCGTAGCGCAGCGCCTCCTCCGGGCCCGCCATCAGGCGCTGCGGCGTGGTGAGCGCGTCGCGCGGCACGTTGACGAGGAAGGCATCCAGCGTGGTGAAGCCGAAGAAGATGGGCGGCAGCCGGAAGCCGCGCACGCCGCAGAAGAGCACGTCCACCGGCCCCTGCTGCTTGCGCACGCGGCGGCACACCGCGGCCATGTCCCCGCGCACGTCATGGCCCGCGTCCGCGAAGAAGGCGGCGGAGAAGTCCTGCGAGCGCACGAGCCACGTGTTCCCCTCGTTGTAGAGGTCCGGGTGCGGCCCCTCGCCGTCGGTGGGCTGCTCGCCGTGGAAGGGCAGCGCGTGCACCGTCACGTCGCCCACCTGCCGCGTCTCGCCCCAGCGGAGGGGCTCCACGCGCGTGAAGCCCAACTGCTTCAGCCGCAGCGCGCAGTCCGTGGAGAAGAGGCTCTCGCGCGCCACCGCCGGCACGAAGATGCGCGTGTCGCGAGGCAGGGGCAGCAGCGAGCCCAGGTGGAAGTGGTCCCCGTGGGAATGGGTGATGACCACGGCGTCCACCCGGCCCAGGTCCGACGCCTGCAACGCCCCGTAGCCGGGCAGGTCCGCCTCGCCCGTGGGGCGGAAGTACGGGTCCACCAGCACGCGCCCTTCCCTGCCCGACACCAGCACCGTGTTGTGCCCCACGAAGAGGGCGCCCGGCCCCGGCACGTCCACCGGCCCCGCGTGGCGCACGAGCCAGCCGGCCTGCGACAGGTCGCCGAGCAGCTCGCCCACGACGGGCGCGGTGGCCAGCGCGCGCAGCTCCTCCCGGGTCGCGCCGCGGGCGAGCGCCGCGAACAGGTCCGCCACCCCGGGCCAGTCCTTCGCGCGCACCGGCACGTCCAGCCCCAGCGAGCCCTGGCGCAGGTGCAGCACGCGCGGGCGGTGGCGCAGCGGATCCGGGAAGAGGACGTCCTCGCGCAGCACGCGCCGGCCCATGCGCCGCTTCGTGCCCTGGCAGAGCGCGGCGTAGCGGGGCGTGTCCTCCAGCCAGCGGATGAGCGCGTCCGCTTCGCGCAGCGCGCCCTCGCGGCCCAGCGCGGCGATGTGGCGCTTCAGCGGCACCTGCGCGCGGCGCACGGGGCGCGCGGTGGGCCCCTGGATGCTGCACCCCAGGTCCTCGTGGTGGTCGGCCTCCGTGCGGGCGGAGGCGAGGACGGCCAGGCTGACGCCGCGGTGCAGGGTGAATCGCATGGCGTGCGACGTCGCATGGCGCCCGGGCCTTCGCAAGGGGTTGCGCTTCTTGCGACCGGCCGCCGGGCCGCCCGCGCCCGTGCGGGTTGTGGGCGGCCCAGGGAGGCCGGTACCCTCCCCCGCACCCATGGCCCACCCCGCCGAGCCGCTCCCGCCGGAGCCTTCCGTCCCCCTGTCCTCCGTGCCCGACGCCGTCGCGCCGCGCTTCCGCTTCCTCCCCGCGGTCGGCACGTGGAAGTACCACCTGCTGCTCGCGTCGGTGGCCATCTTCTTCCTGGGCCCCCTGGGCGGCGTGGCCGCGTCGTACATGAACTTCAGCCTGGGCTTCTTCGTCGCCAGCCAGGTGCTGTCCGGCATCCTGGGCAGCGTCGTCACCTACGGCTACGGCGCGGAGGGCAAGCACGGCGCCAACTACATGCAGACGATGGCCGCGTCCGTGGCCTCGCTGTGCGCCATGTCCGTGCTCATCCAGTCCATGGTGTGGCTGGGCATGCCCCAGCCGCCCGCGTGGCAGTTGATGCTCTTCGTGGGGTGCGTGGGCATGTTCGGCGTGGGCGTGGGCATGCTCTACACGCCGCTGCTCGTGGACCGGCTCCAGTTGGACTACCCGTCCGGCTACGCGGTGGCCAACATCCTGCGGGCGCTCACGGACAAGCGCCTGCTCAAGGCCTCCATCGCGAAGCTGGGCGGCGGCACCGGCCTGGGCATCCTGGCCGCGTGGCTCACGGAGAAGGTGGCCGCGGTCGCCGCGCTGGGCGTGAGCAGCTCCACTGTGGGCGCCGGCATGGTGGTGGGCAGCCGCATCACCGTGCCCGCCATGCTCATGGGCCTCATCGGCTACGCCATCACGCCCTTCCTGACGAGCATCGGGTGGCTGGGGCCGGGGGATCCGTACCGGAAGATCGGCTTCCTCATCTCGCTGGCGATGATCTGCGGCGCGGCGCTGGTGGACCTGTCGCTGCTCGCGGTGCAGGCGGTGGACCGCATCCGGGGGCGCGCGCAGGCCCCCGCGGACACCGAGCCCGCGTGGAAGAAGGTCAACGTGCCCCGGCTCATCGCCTGGGTGGTGGGCTGGGGCGCGGCCGTCGTCGTGGTGGCCACGCAGGTGCTGCACCAGCCCCCGGGCTTCATCCTCTTCGGGCTCGTGCTGTCGCTCTTGTTCGTGCTCATCAACGGCATCGCCTACGGCATCAGCGACAACAACCCCATCTCCAGCGCCTTCGTGGTGTCGGTGCTGCTGATGTCGCTGCTGGGCCTGAAGGATCCGCTGGTGGGGCTGATGGCGTCCTCCATCCTGCTCATCTCCACGTCGGTGGGCTGCGACATGCAGCAGGACCGCTCCACCGGGTGGCGCCTGGGCACCAACCGCGTGGTGCAGTTCCGCTACCAGGTGCTGGGCATCTTCATGGGCGCGGTGCTGTGCGTGGTGCTGGCGCGCGTCTTCATGGGCGCGTACCCGGTGCTGTCCGTCAACCAGTTGGACCACCCGGACGTGAAGGTGGCCCAGTGGAGCTCCGCGATGACGTACAAGTTCGTGGGCGCCATCCGCGACCTGGGCACGCTGTCCGCGCACAAGGTGACGGCGCTGCTCGTGGGCCTGTGCATCGGCTTCACGCTGGAGGTCATCCGCAAGGTGGTGCGCCGCCGCCCCGCGTACCTGCGCTACGTGCAGGGCTCGCGCACGGGGTTCGGCGTGGGATGGACCCTGGACTCGCTGGTGCTGGCCAGCCCCTACGCGCTCGCGTTCGGCGGCTTCATCGCGCTGCCCGCGGCCATCTGGTTCGGCGTGGGCGGCGTCCTCACGTCCGTCTTCAACACCGTGTCCAAGCGCTTCCGCAAGGAGCCCGCGCCCGGTGAGGCGGTGCTGCCGGAGGACATGAGCACCATGTCGCTGGTGGGCGGCGGCCTCATCGCGGGCGAGTCGCTCTTCTACCTCTTCGTGGGGCTCGCCGGCCTGCTGTCCCTGTTGGGCTGAAGGCGTCCTGTCCCGGAGCACGGCTTGACTTTCCGTGCCTCCGGGAGCACTTGTTGTCGCGTGAGCCTCGTCATCCACACCACCGCGACCACGACCACCACCGCTTCGGCGGGCGTGGGTGCGGTGCGCGTGTCGGTGGACTGACGAGCGCACGGTTTTCCGCCCCGCCGAGTTCCGGCCGGGGCGACCGTGCAACCTCACACGCCCCGTGTCCGGCCCCGGCTGCTTCATCCCGACCGACACACGGAGACGACCATGCTTGATGAACACGACCACCGCGCGCTGGGCCAGCGCCTGGACCTCTTCCACCTGCAGGAGGAGGCGCCGGGCATGGTGTTCTGGCACCCGCGCGGACTGATGCTGTACCGGCTCCTGGAGGACCACGTCCGCCAGCGCATGCGCGAGGAGGGCTACCGCGAAGTCCGTACGCCGCAGTTGTGCGCCCAGCCGCTGTGGGAGCAGAGCGGCCACTGGGACAACTTCCGCCAGAACATGTTCTGCCTGCCGGAGGGCGACCGGCACCTGGCGCTGAAGCCGGTGAGCTGCCCCGGCCACATCCAGCTCGTGCAGCGCATGGCGCCCAGCCACCGCGACCTGCCCCTGCGGCTGGGGGAGTTCGGGCTGGTGCACCGCAGCGAGCCCAGCGGCGCGTTGCACGGGCTGTTCCGCCTGCGCCAGTTCACGCAGGACGACGGCCACATCTTCTGCGCGGCGGAGCAGGTGGAGGCGGAGGTCGTCCGCTTCGTGCGCTCGCTCAAGGCGTTCTACGCGGGCTTCGGCTTCGACGACGTGCAGGTGGCCTTCTCCAGCCGCCCGGCGATGCGCGCCGGCGCTGACGCGCTGTGGGACCAGGCGGAGGCGTGGCTCCAGTCCGCGGCGAGGCAGGCGGGCCTCCAGTACGAGGACCAGCCCGGCGAGGGCGCCTTCTACGGGCCCAAGCTGGAGTTCGTGCTGAAGGACCGGCTGGGCCGCGCGTGGCAGTGCGGGACGATCCAACTGGACCTGGTGCTGCCGGAGCGCTTCGACCTGCACTACGTCGGCGCGTCCGGAGAGCGCCTGCGCCCGGTGATGCTTCACCGCGCGCTGTTCGGCAGCCTGGAGCGCTTCATCGGCGTGCTGCTGGAGCACCACGGGGGCGCGCTCCCAGCGTGGCTCGCGCCAGAGCAGGTGGTGGTGGCCTCCGTGGGAGCGGGGGCCGCCGCGTACGCGGAAAGCCTGGCGGCGCGGCTGCGGCTGGCCGGCTGCCGCGCGCGGGCGGACGTGCGGGACGAGTCCCTGTCGAAGAAGGTCCTGGGCTCGCACGAGGACGGGGTGCCGTTCCTCGCGGTGGTGGGTGGCCGCGAGGTGGAGTCCCAGGGCGTCCGCCTGCGCCAGCGCGACGGCTCCCAGCGCGACCTGCCCTGGGATGAGGCCGTGGCGTGGCTGTCCGCCGCGTGCCAGCCGGCCGTGGCGGGCTGAGCGCCCACACCGGAGGCACCGGCCCGGTGCGCCCTTCCCGCATGCGAAGGGGGCGCCGGGCCTCTTCGTGCGCTCAGGAGTAGAGGCTCAGGTGCTCCAGCGGCTCGCCGGGCCGCAGCAGCGTGAGGGACTCGGAGGCGACGTCGTCCAGGCGGAGCAGCCCCACCGCGTGGTGTTCCGCGTCCACGACCACCAGGCGGTTGAGGTGGTGCTGCTCCATCAGGCGCTCACCGGCCTCCAGCGGCGCGTCCTCCGGACAGGTGACGAGCGGGGCCGTCATCGCCTCGCGCACGGTGGTGACGTCCGGGTCATGGCCGTGGACGGTGGAGCAGAGGAAGAGCTCGGAGTCGGTGAGCAGGCCCACCACCCGGCCGTGCTCCGTGACGGGCAGCGCGCCCAGGCTGGCGGTGTCCAGCCGCTCGGCGGCGGAGCGCAGGCACTCATCCGCGTCGATGGTCTTCACGTCCCTCTGCATCAGCTCCGAGATCCGCATCGGCAGGCCTCCTCGTGGCGCGCACCGCGTCCAGGAGGAGTACAACCGACGGACGGCGCTCCAAGCCCTGGCCCGCAAGGCCCGCCATGCCGTGCGGTACAGGACAAGGCGGCCGGCCGCCCGGCGGCCTGCCTGGTATAGGGTGCGACCCAATGGCCCCCGGTGCATCCAAGGCCGTGCTCCGGGCCCGAGGCCCGAAACGTGGAGGAGGACCCATGGCGGACAAGCTCATTCTTTCCAACGACGAGTGGCGCAAGCGCCTCACCCCCGAGGAGTTCCAGGTGCTGCGTCAGCACGGCACCGAGTACCCGGGGACGGGCTGCTTCCTCGGCACCAAGACGCCGGGCACGTACGTGTGCGCGGGCTGCAACAACCCGCTGTTCAAGTCCGGAATGAAGTTCGAGTCCGGCACCGGCTGGCCGTCCTTCACCCAGACGCTGTCGGAGGACTCCGTCACGGAGATCCGCGACGTGTCGCACGGGATGATCCGCACCGAGGTCCGCTGCGCGCGCTGCGACGGTCACCTGGGCCACGTGTTCCCGGACGGCCCGCCGCCCACGGGGCTGCGCTACTGCATGAACTCCGTGGCGATGAAGCACGTCCCCGAAGGCAGCCCCATCGAGCTGGTCCGGGCCTGAGCGCCTGGGGCAGGACGGGCCTCCCCTCCCTCTGCGAGGATGGGCGGCCATGCGACGACCTCCCGCCGGACTCCGGGTGCTGCTGACCGCGCTCTTGCTGGGAGGGGCTGCCCGGGGGGCGCCCCCTCCGAAAGCAGCGCCGCCCCAGGTGGCGTGGCTCTATCAGGACCGGCTGGCCCCGCCCTGGGAGGACCTGACGTGGGCCGGGGCGCACGCGATGAGCGCCGCCGTGGCGGGGGCCTCGGGCCGCCACGCCATCTCCGTGACGCTGGGGCCCTGGGAGGCGCTGTACTTCGGCCACCCGGGCTTCGACGTGTCACCGGAGGACACGCTGGTGCTGAAGGTGAACGGCGGGAAGGACGGCGCGAACGCGGCGGTTCGCGCGCGCGTCGTCCTCGGCTCCGAGCAACCCGTGGGCGTGCCCCTGGGCCCCACCTGCGAGGGCGGCGCCATCCCCGCCAGGAAGTGGACGACCTGCCGCGTGCCCCTGGCGAAGCTGCTGCCCGAGGGCCGGACGCGCATCACCGGCCTGTGGCTCCAGGAGGACAGCGGCAAGACGCTGCCGCCGCTCTTCTTCGACGACGTCGGCATCGAGCAGGGCCTCCGGCCGGTGACCGTCACGCGGGAGCCGCCCGCCGTCCCGCGACAGGGCGGCAAGTGGGTGTCCGGCTATTACACGGGCTGGAACGCGGATGACTATCCGCCGGAGAAGGTGGACTTCAGCGCGCTCACGCACATCCTCGTGGGCCGCGTCACGCCGAAGGCGGACGGCACGCTGAGCACGAAGTTCGACAACGACCGGGGGCCGGAGATCGCCCGCACGCTGTCGAAGCGCGCGCATGCGGCGGGCCGCAAGGCGCTCATCATGGTGGGCGGCTCCGGTGAGCACGACGGCTGGGTGGGCGCCGCGTCCGACGCGAACCGCGCGAGGTTCGTCCGCGCGCTGCTGAAGGCCGTGGACGACTTCGGCTACGACGGGCTCGACCTGGACTGGGAGCCCGTGGAGAAGGAGGACCGGCCGAAGCTGCTGGCCCTGGTGAAGGCGCTGCGCGAGGCGCGGCCGAAGCTGCTCCTCACCTTCCCCCTCCACTGGATCAACACCAACTTCCCCACCGACGCCGACCCCTGGTTCGCGGAGCTGGCCACGTACTTCGATCAGATGAACCTGATGTCCTACGAGATGATTGGCGCGTGGGACGGCTGGAAGTCCTGGCACACGTCCGCGCTGAAGGGCGAACAGGGGCTGCACCCCACGTCCGTCGAGTCCAGCCTGGCGCTGTGGGTGAAGGCCGGCATCCCCAAGGCGAAGCTGGGCATCGGCATCCCCTTCTACGGCCTCGCGTGGCGCCACATCACCGGACCCTACCAGCCGTTCACGAACTGGTCCGACTACGTGGGCGGGGACAACTCGTTCACCTACAAGAAGATCCTCCGCTATTCGAAGCAGGGGAAGTACCAGTGGGACGAGAAGGCCCAGGCCAGCTACGTGACGTTCGCTCCGGACAAGCTCGTGGAGGACGGCACGGTGACGTGGATCTCCTACGACAGCCCGCAGGCCATCGCCGCCAAGGGCGCCTTCGTGAAGCAGGAGGGCTACGGCGGCACCATCCTCTGGACACTCAACCAGGGATGCGTCGACCCGGTGACGGGCGCCAACCCGTTGCTGGACGCGGTGAAGGCCGCGTTCCTCCCGTAGACGTCCTGCACTCCACCTCCAGGTAGTACCGGTGGCGGATGCGAGCGACGCCGCTCTTTTCTATGTCCTGGCACCGCCCCCACGGCGCGGTGTGCGAGCACTGTCTGCTCACGCTCCTCATGAAGAGAGTGACATGCAAAGAGAAGCAAGGACGTGGTTCCTTGTCGCGCTGACGCTCATCCTGCTCACCCGCTCGGAAGCGGGTGCCCAACCGCTCGAGGAGCAGGCCCGCCCCAGGACCCCCAACGCCGTCGCATGGATCTACCAGGACCGGTTGACGGCGCCGTGGAAGGACACCTCCACGGCGAAGCACTCGCTGAGCGCGACCGCGCCGGTGTTCTCCGGCAGCTTCGCCATCTCGGTGACGATGGAGCCCTCCGAGGCGCTCTCGTTCTCCCACCCGGGCCTGGACGTGACGGCGTCCGACACCTTCACGCTGAAGGTCCATGGCGGTGAGTTTGGCGAAGGCGCGACCGTGCGCGTGCGTGCTGTCGCGAACGCAACGCAACACGCGGGCCTGCTGCTCGGCGACTACTGCGAAGGCGGGCGCATCCAGGCCCGGAAGTGGGTGACCTGCCATGTGCCGCTGGCGAAGCTGCTGCCCGCGGGAACGTCCCGCATCAAGGGCCTCTGGCTCCAGGAGACCCTCGGCAAGCCGCTGCCGACGCTCTACTTCGATGACCTCCGCGTGGAGTCCTCGGGGACCACCCCCCCGCAGGTGGTCGTCACGGTGAGCCCGACGCAGGTGGAGCTGGCTCCCGGCGCTGCGTACACCTTCCAGGCCACGGTGACGGGCAGCACGGACACGTCGGTGACGTGGGAGCTGGATCCCCAGACGGGCTCGGGCACCATCACCTCCGGGGGCGTCTATACCGCCCCCACCACGCAGGGCACCTACGGCGTGGTGGCGCGCAGCCGGGCGGACCCCACGAAGTTCGCGCGGGCGACCGCGTGGGTGCATGCCATTGGAGGCGGCTCCGGCAAGTGGGTGTCCGGCTATTACACGGGCTGGAACGCGGATGAGTACCCGCCGGAGAAGGTGGACTTCAGCGCGCTCACGCACATCCTCGTGGGCCGCGCCACGCCCCGGCCTGACGGCACGCTCAACACCCAGTTCGACAATGACAACGGCCCGGCCATCGCACGGCTGCTGGCGCAGCGCGCCCACGCGGCGGGCCGCAAGGCGCTCATCATGGTGGGCGGCTCCGGTGAGCACGAGGGGTGGGTGGGCGCCGCGTCGGACGCGAACCGCGCGAAGTTCGTCCAGGCGCTGCTGAAGGCCGTGGACGACTTCGGCTACGACGGCCTGGACCTGAACTGGGAGCCCGTGGAGTTGGAGGACCGGCTCCACCTGCTGGCCCTGGTGCAGACCCTGCGCGCCGCGCGGCCGGGCCTGCTCCTCACCTTCCCCATCCACTGGATCAACACCAACTTCCCCGAGGACGCCGCCCCCTGGTACGCGGAGCTCGCGCTGTACCTGGACCAGGTGAACGTCATGTCCTACTCCATGGTGGGCCCCTGGGACGGCTGGGTGTCCTGGTACACGTCCGCGCTCCGGGGCGAGTCGGGACAGCACCCCACCTCCATCGAGTCCAGCCTGGCGCTGTGGGCGGCGGCCGGCATCCCCAAGGCGAAGCTGGGCATCGGCATCCCCTTCTACGGCATGGGCTGGCGCAACATCACCGGGCCCTACCAGCCCTTCACGGACTGGTCCGACTACGTGGGCGGGGACAACTCGTTCACGTACAAGAACATCCTCGCGTGGTCGGTGTTGGGGACCCACCACTGGGATGACGCGGCGCAGGCCGAGTACCTCACCTTCCCGCCGAACACGCCCATCGAGGACGGCACGGTGCGGTGGATCTCCTATGACGGCCCGCAGGCCATCGCCGCCAAGGGCGCCTTCGTGAAGCAGCAGGGCTACGGCGGCACCATCATCTGGACCATCAACCAGGGCTGCACCGATCCGGAGACCGGCGCCAACCCGTTGCTGGACGCGGTGAAGGGCGCCCTCCTGCAATGACGCGCGGCGCCCGCGTCAGCCCAGGGTGACGCGGGCGTTGCGGAACATGCGCATCCAGGGGCCGTCCTCGCCCCACTCCGCCGGGTGCCAGGAGTGCTGCACGGTGCGGTGCACGCGCTCCGGGTGCGGCATGGTGATGGTGAAGCGCCCGTCCTTGGTGGTGACGCCGGCGATGCCGTGCGGCGAGCCGTTGGGGTTGGCCGGGTACTTCGCCGCCACCTGGCCCCGGTTGTCCACCCAGCGCGTCGTCACCAGCCCGGAGGCGTCGAAGCGCGCGGCGGCCTCCGCGTGGGCGAACTCCGCCCGGCCCTCGCCGTGCGACACGACGATGAGCATCCGGCTGCCCTCCATGCCCTTGTAGAAGAGCGACGGCGACGGCGCGATTTCAACGGTGCCCAGGCGGGCCTCGAACTGCTCGGACGCGTTGCGCACGAAGCGCGGCCAGCCGTCCGCGCCGGGGATGAGCTCGCGAAGCTGCGCGAACATCTGGCAGCCGTTGCACGCGCCCAGGCCGAAGCTGTCCGGCCGCGCGAAGAACTCCGAGAAGGCGTCGCGCGTGCGCGGGTTGAAGAGGATGGACTTCGCCCACCCGCCGCCCGCGCCCAGCACGTCGCCGTAGCTGAAGCCGCCGCACGCCATCACGCCGTGGAAGTCCTTCAGCGACACGCGGCCCGACACCAGGTCGCTCATGTGCACGTCCACCGCGGTGAAGCCCGCGCGGGTGAACGCCGCCGCCATCTCCTGCTGGCTGTTGACGCCCTGCTCGCGCAGCACCGCCACGCGAGGCCGCGCCCCCTTCGCGATGTACGGCGCCGCCACGTCCACGGCGGGGTCGAACGTGAGCCGGGGCGACAGGCCCGGGTCGTGCGCGTCGCACTTCGCGGCGTACTCCTCCTCCGCGCAGGTGGGGTTGTCACGCAGCTTCTGGATTTCGTAGCTCACGCGGGACCAGGTGCGCTTGAGCGCCACGGTCTCCTCCGCGAGCAGCTCCCGCGCGCCGTGCCGCACGCGCACCACCTGCTGGGCCGTGGGGCGCCCCAGCTCGTGGACGTGCGCGCCCAGGCCGTGGCGGGCGAGGACCTCCCGCACGCGCGCCACGTCGGCGGCGCGCACCTGCACCACCGCGCCAAGTTCCTCGTTGAAGAGGGCCGCCACCGCGTCGCCGCCCAGGCTCGCCAGGTCCACGTCCAGCCCGCAGCGGCCCGCGAAGGCCATCTCCGCGAGCGTGGCCCAGAGGCCGCCGTCGGAGCGGTCGTGGTACGCGAGCAGCACGCCCGCCGCGTGCAGCTCCTGCACCGCCGCGAAGAAGCCCTTCAGCGCCGCCGCGTCATCCACGTCCGGGCACTCCGGCCCCACCTGCTGGTGCACCTGCGCCAGCACGGACGCGCCCAGCCGCTGCCGGCCCTGCGCCACGTCCAGCAGCAGCAGGCGGGTGTCCCCCGCCACGTCCACCGGCTGCGGCGTCAGCGTGACGCGCGCATCCAGCACCGGCGCGAACGCGGTGATGATGAGGGACAGGGGCGCCGTCACGGCCTTCTTCTGGCCGTCCTCCTGCCACTGCGTGCGCATGGACATGGAGTCCTTGCCCACCGGGATGGCGATGCCCAGCGCGGGGCACAGCTCCATGCCCACCGCGTGCACGGCCGCGTAGAGGTTCGCGTCCTCGCCGGGGCTGCCCGCCGCCGCCATCCAGTTCGCGGACAGCTTCACGTCCGACAGCTTCTGGATGCGCGCCGCCGCCAGGTTGGTGAGCGCCTCGCCCACCGCCATGCGCGCGGAGGCCGCCGCGTCCACCAGCGCCACCGGCGTGCGCTCGCCGAGCGCCATGGCCTCGCCCGTGTTCGACATCAGCGAGGACAGCGTCACCGCGCAGTCCGCCACCGGCACCTGCCACGGCCCCACCATCTGGTCGCGCGCGGTGTGGCCGCCCACGGAGCGGTCGCCAATGGTGATGAGGAACGACTTGTCCGCCACCGTGGGGTGAGACAGCACCGCGTGCGCCACGGCCTTCAGGTCGGACGGGAGGCTCAGCGGCGCGTGCTTCAGGGGGCGCGACGTGCCCTCGCGGTGCATGCGCGGCGCCTTGCCGAAGAGGACGTCCATGGGCAGCGCGATGGGCGTGTCCCCCAGCTCGCGGTCCGTGAGCGTGAGCACCTGCTCCGCCGTGGCCTCGCCCAGCACGGCGAAGGGGGCGCGCTCGCGCTCGCACAGCGCGGCGAAGCGCGGCAGGTCCTCCGGCGCCACGCCCAGCACGTAGCGCTCCTGCGCCTCGTTGCACCAGATTTCCACCGGGGACATGCCCGGCTCGTCGTTGGGCACCTCGCGCAGCTCCAGCCGGCCGCCCAGGTCGTTGTCGTGCGCCAGCTCCGGCAGCGCGTTGGACAGGCCGCCCGCGCCCACGTCGTGGATGGAGCGCACGGGGTTCTTCTCGCCCAGCATCCAGCACTGGTCGATGACCTCCTGGCAGCGGCGCTCCATCTCCGCGTTGTCCCGCTGCACGGAGGCGAAATCCAGGTCCGCCGCGCTCGCGCCCTGCGCCATGGACGACGCCGCGCCGCCGCCCAGGCCGATGAGCATCGCCGGGCCGCCCAGCACGATGAGCTTGTCGCCCGCGCGCAGCGGGGCCTTCTTCGCGTGGTCCGCGCGGATGTTGCCCAGGCCGCCCGCCAGCATGATGGGCTTGTGGTAGCCGCGCACCTCCACGCCCTCCGGCGTGGGCACCTGCTGCTCGAAGCTGCGGAAGTAGCCGGTGAGGTTGGGCCGGCCGAACTCGTTGTTGAACGCGGCGCCGCCCAGCGGGCCGTCCACCATGATGTCCAGCGCGGACACGATGCGGTCCGGCTTGCCGTAGGGCGCCTCCCACGGCCGCGCGAAGTCCGGCAGGCGCAGGTGGCTGACGGAGAAGCCGGTGAGCCCCGCCTTGGGCTTCGCGCCGCGCCCGGTGGCGCCCTCGTCGCGGATCTCACCGCCCGCGCCCGTGGCCGCGCCCGGGTACGGCGAGATGGCGGTGGGATGGTTGTGCGTCTCCACCTTCATCATGATGTGGGCCGGCTCGCGCACGGTGCCCCACTCGCGCCCCTCGCCCTGCGGGAAGAAGCGCTCCACCTCGAAGCCCTCGATGACGGCGGCGTTGTCCTTGTACGCGGACAGCACGCCGCCCGGGCTCTGGGCGTAGGTGTTCTTGATGGCCTGGAACAGCGAGCGCTCGCGCGGCTGTCCATCCACCGTCCAGGACGCGTTGAAGATTTTATGGCGGCAGTGCTCGCTGTTCGCCTGCGCGAACATCATCAACTCCACGTCGGTGGGGTTGCGCTTGAGCTCCGTGAAGCGCGCCACCAGGTAGTCGATCTCGTCCTCCGCCAGCGCCAGGCCCAGCTCGCCGTTGGCCCTCGCCAGCGCCGCGCGGCCTCCGCCCAGCACGTCCACCCGCGTGAGCGGCCGGGGCGAGTCCGCGCGGAACAGCACCTCCGCGTCCTCCAGCCGGGGCAGCACCGCCTGCGTCATCCGGTCGTGCAGCACCGCCTGCACGCCCTCCGCCTCGTTCGCGTCCAGCTCCCGGCCGCCGGGGCCGGTGAGGAAGAACGCGATGCCGCGCTCCATGCGGCGCACCTGGGTGAGGCCGCAGTGGTGCGCGATGTCCGTCGCCTTGGAGGCCCAGGGCGACACCGTGCCCGGACGCGGCACCACCAGCAGCAGCGTGCCCGTGCGCTCGCGCTTCGCCGCATGCGGGCCGTACTCCAGCAGGCGCCCCAGCCGCTCCGACTCGTCCTGCGTCAGCGGCGCGGACGCGTCCACGAAGTGCACGAACTCCGAGTAGAGGGTGGCCACCGTAGGCACCCGCTCCCGGCAACGGGCGAGCAGCTTGGCGAGCCTGAATTCGGAGAGGGCCGGAGCCCCGCGCAGCGTGAGCATGAAGGTCCTTGCGAACGGGTGACGGGAGGTAACAGCGGGGCCGTCCTTATCACCGCGCCTCGCGTCACAACGTCCGGAGTTCGTGCCAGGACGCCCGCACAGCACCCAGGTGGGTGAACCACCGCCGACGTGGGCGCCCCTCCGTCCTCGACCTCCTTCCCAGCACTCCCAGTCATTCCAGGATTCACCTCCCAGTCAGCGCTCCATGCTTTGCTCGCCAGGCTTTGAAGCTGGGTCTCGTCACACTGGGGGCATGTCCATGAAGCGCAACACCCGCTGGTTCCTTGCCGGCCTGACGTTCACGTTGTCCGCGTGTGGTGCGGGGGGGCCCGACGCGGAGGCACCCTCTCCCGCGACCGGGGCCCGTCTGGGCGACCTTCAGTCCGCGCTGTCCGCGCTGCCCGGCGCGGAGGTGCGCGGGGTCCACGCGGACGGCGTGCCCCAGTTCATCCAGGGTGCGCTGGGCGCGACGGGCCGGCCCATCCCGGGAGCCAGCGCCTGGCAGGCGCACGCGCTCCTGGAGCCCACCCTGCTGCGCGTGCTGCCCGCCTTCCGGCTGACGGCGAAGGACGTGGTGCCCCAGCGCATCCAGCGGGACGGGCTGGGCCACACGCACCTGCGCTACGCGCAGACCAAGGGCGGCCTGCCCGTGGTGAACGAGGAGCTCCTCGTCCACCTGGACGCGCGGGGCGACGTGTACGCGGTGAACGGCACCGCGCGCGACGGGGAGCCCCTGCCGGCCCCGGCCCGCATCAGCGCGGAGGCCGCGAGTGAGGCGGCGCTGGCGGCGACCTCGGGCGGCCTCGCGGAGTCCGTGCGGGAGGTGTTCGTGCGCCCGGCGCCGGAGGCGGCCCTGGTCCGCGCCTTCGAGGTGGTGGTGTCCGGCCAGCACGAGGACGGCATGCCGCTGCGCGACCGCGTCTACGTGAGCGCGGAGGACGGCCGGGAGGTGCTGCGCGCGCCGGAAATCCACGCCGCGCGCAACCGCAAGGTGTGCTCCGTGGGGGGCGCCACCAACGGCTGGTGCCGGATGGAGGGCCAGTTGGCCACCGGCGACGCGGGCATCGACACGACGTACGACAACCTGGGCCTCTTCTACGACTGCTTCCAGCAGAACTTCGGGCGCGACTCGTACAACGGCACGGGCGGCCAGTTGCTGGCGCAGGTGCACTACGGCACCAACTACGCGAACGCGTACTTCGACGGCGCGAAGCTGGTGTGCGGAGACGGCAGCCTGCCCCAGGTCGGACCGCCGTGCGCGGACCCGGACATCGTCGTGCACGAGTTCACGCACGCCGTCACGCAGATGACGTCCAACCTCGTCTACAGCGGCCAGTCCGGCGCGTTGAACGAGTCCCTGTCGGACATCTTCGCCGCCACCTGCACCAGTTGGGCCCTGGGCACGTGGAGCACCGCCGCGTCCGTCTGGCAACTGGGCGAGACGGCCTGGACTCCGAGCACGCCCGGGGACGCGCTGCGCTACATGAACGACCCCGCGGCGGACGGCGTTTCGCTGGACTATGCGCCGGATGTGACGAGCACCACGGTCGTCCACTACGGCTCCGGCGTGCCCAACCTGGCCTTCAAGCTGCTGGCCACCGGCGGCACGCACCCGCGCGGCAAGACGACGGTGAACGTGACGGGCATTGGCGTGCAGGCCGCGGCCCGCATCTTCTATTACGCCAACGCCAACCTCTTCACCGCCACCACCACGCTGGCCGCGGCCAAGACGGCGACGCGGCAGGCGGCGCAGACCCTGGGCTACTCCACCGCCACCCAGGACGCGGTGGACGCGGCGTGGGAAGCGGTGGGCGTGGGCGCGGTGACGCCTCCGCCCACGTGCACCCTGCTGCCCAACAACACCACGGTGTCGCTGCTGTCCGGCGCGGCCAACTCGCAGCAGTACTTCTGCTTCGACGTGCCGGCGAACACGGCCTCCACGGTGAGCACCTCCAGCGGCACCGGGGACGTGGACCTCTACACGCGCTTTGGCGCCGCGCCCACCACGACGGCCTACAACTGCCGCCCCTACCTGGGAGGCAACAACGAGACGTGCAACCTGGCGGCGCAGACCACGGCCGGCCGGCAGTGGATATTGCTCCGGGGCTACTCGGCCTACAGCGGCGTGAGCCTGTCGGTGCACTACTGACGCACCCGGCGCTTCCCCTCGCCGCGCACCCGGTGTGAGGGTGGACACATGGGGGCTGGCCTCCTCCCGGGCCCTGGGCGAAGAATGCGCGCCCGGGGCCGCTGGGGGTCCCGGCGAGGGCAGAGGGCCATGAGGGACGAGCGCGTCATCTTCAGCAGCAGCGTGGACAGCCTGTACCGCAAGGTGCTCGCCCCCTCCCTGACGCCCGAGCTGGTGGACCGGCTGCGCGCGCGGGGGCTGAACCTCCACGCCCCGCTGCTCGCCGCCTACCCCCTGGCCGTCTGGGTGGACTGCCTGGAGGACACGGCGCGCACGCTCCACCCGGACCAGCCCGTGGAGCAGGGCCGGCGCCTGATGGGCCGGCGGATGGTGGAGGGCTACGCGCAGACGCTGGTGGGCGGCGCTGTCCTCACGCTGGCGCGCGTGGTGGGCCCCATGCGCTCGCTGGAGCGGATGCAGCACAACTTCCGCAGCGGCAACAACTACACGGAGACGCGGCTCACCGTGCTGGGCCCCACCCAGGCGGACCTCTGGTTCAACGAACCGGAGCCCCTGGAGGGCTTCGTGGACGGCGTGCTGGAGGAAGGGATGTTGCGCGTGGGAGTCCAGGGCTTCACCCTGCACCGCACCCGCCACTCGCCCGAATCCGCCACCTATCACCTGGAGTGGGCCGACCGGTCCGCCTGACCCCCGCCTTCATGTCTTCCATCCTCTCGACGCTGCCCGCCCTCTACCAGGACCTCCTGCCGGCCTTCTTCCGCAAGGACGCGCCAACGGAAGAGAAGGCCACCTGCTCCAACTGCGCCATGAGCCGCGCCTCCGCGCAGGCCACGGTGGAGTCCGTGGACGGGGCGGAGCACCTGTTCCGGCCGGACACCAAGTGCTGCACGTACCAGCCGCGGCTGCCCAACTACCTCGTGGGCGCGCTCCTGTCGGATGACTCGCCCCAGATGGCGGAGGGGCGCCGGCGCATCGAGGCGAAGATCGACAGCCGCATCGGCGTGAGCCCGCAGTGGGTGAAGCCGCCGGCGAAGTTCAACCACCTGTACAAGAACGCGCACCAGTTCTTCGGCCGCGCGTCGTCGCTGCGCTGCCCGTACTACGCGCTGGAGACCGGCGGCTGCACCATCTGGGCGTACCGCGAGTCCGTCTGCTCCACGTTCTTCTGCAAGTACGTGGCGGGCCGGGACGGTCAGCGCTTCTGGATGTCGCTGAAGACGTACCTGACGCTGGCGGAGTTCCAGTTGTCGCGCCACGCGCTGCTCCAGTTGATGCCGGAGTTCCTCCTGGACGGCCGCGACAAGGCGGAGGTGGCCACCGCCCCGCTGTCCGTGGAGGACCTGGACGACGCGGCGCCCCCGGCGAAGGTGTACGCCGCGCTCTGGAAGGGCTACGCCGGGATGGAGAAGGACTTCTACCGCGCCTGCTTCGACGCCGTGCGCGCCGTGTCCCGGGACGACCTGGAGCGGATGCTGGGCCTGGACGGCACCATCGAGTTGAAGGTGCTGGAGAAGCTGCACACCCAGGCCACCGCGCCCACGCTGCCGCGCGTGCTGCGCTTCAACCCGGACGCGACGGTGAAGTGGCTGCCGGACGGCAGCGTGGCGCTGGGCTCGTACAGCGAATACGACGCGGTGGCGCTGCCGGGTGAGGCCTACGCGCTGCTGGTGGAGTTCACCGGCCAGAAGCCCGTGGAGGCCGTGCGCCAGCACCTGCGCGACCACAAGCAGGCGGACCTGGATCCGGACATCCTCCTGGAGCTGCACCGGCACCGCATCCTCATCGAGCCCTGAGAGGGCCGGGCTTCAGGGCTGGCCCGCGAAGGCGCCCACGTCGCGCAGCCAGCGGGCGATCTTCTGGGTGCGCTCCCACGCGGGCTCGGCGGCGACCAGGTGCTCCGCCAGCCACGCGCTGAAGGCCGGGTCGCCCGCGCGCAGCCACGCGGCGGACTCGGCCAGCTCGTGGGCGGCGGCCTCCCACGCGCGGCGCATGGCGCTGGCCACGGCCATCAGCTCCGCGATGCAGCGGGTGAACACCTCCATGCCCACGGTGACCTCATTGGCGCTGTCGCCGCAGGACAGGGCCAGCGCGCGCAGGTGGCCCAGGTCCTTGAGCAGCCCCTGCTCCAGGGCCGCGGCGGTGCCCAGCCGGGCCTGGGCGGCGCGCTGGAGCAGCTCCACGTCCTCGCAGAGCTGGCGCCAGGCGGTGTCGTCCCCCGCGGGGAAGCCGCCCCGGCGGCGCAGGCGCACGCCCACGGCCTGCCACAGGTTGCAGAAGACGAGCACCTCCTCGACGCTGCGGCGCACGTGCGGCGGGATGTGGTCCAGGAAGTCCACCACGGACGCGCGGGCCTCGCGGATGAACGCGTCACCCCGGGGCGTGGCCTCCACCACGCCGCGCGCGAGCTGGAGCACGCGCCAGGCCCACTGCAGGGCGCGCTCGGAGGTGGTGAAGAGCACCTCCACGCCGGTGCCCAGGGCACCCGCGGCGTAGCTGGTGTCGGCGGTCGTCGGGGACGGAATGGAGGGTGCCGCCTCGGCATCGGCGCGCACGTCGGGCGGGCGGGGAGCCGGTGTCCCCGTGTCCTCGCTGTCGGTGACGGCCCCGGGCCCGTGCGGCCCCGGCACCGTGTGCTCGCGCCCCATGTGCTTCTTCGCCCTCGCTCGCCGGTGGAAGTCCCCTCCTTCCAACTATCGCACGCCCCTTGAAAGCCTCCAGGCCTGGATGCGGGGACGTGTGATGCACCACAAGGCGCCCCTCCCCACATCCTGGATGGGCACCTTGGGATGTCCGGCAATGCGCAACCCCGACCCTCAGTGCAGGGTGGGATTCTTCTTCAGGGCGCTGAGCCGCGCGTGCGTCTGCTTCTGCGAGGGCAGCAACTGCTGGCGCACGAAGGTGCGCGCCTCGCCGTGCAGCTTGTCCACGTCCCGGTTGTAGTCCTTCAGGCCGTGGTCCTCGCCCTCCTCCAGCGCGTCGATGGCGCGCTTCTCGCCCAGCAGGTCCGCGCCGGCCTGGACGACCTTGGCGAAGACGCCCCAGGGACCGGAGCCCTCCGCGGGCTTCCCGCCCAGCTTCTCGATGCGTTCCTTGAGGGCCTCCACGCGCTTCTCATGGTCGTGGAGGCAGGCCTCCACCTCCGTCTTGGCGACCTCGGTCTCGATGTGCTTCGAGGCGAGCCGGTAGGTCTCCACGGCGGAGATCTCACCCCGCAGGAAGGAGTTCAGCGTCTCGAGTTCAGCGGCGGCATTGGCCATGACGTCATCTCCTTGATTCGGATGGGTTGAAAACGTCTGGCGCAAAAGGTGGTGTGCCTCACCGGCCCGGCAACAGGCGCTGGCCTCCTCGACCGCTTGGCGGACAGCCAGGGAAGGGCTCCGCTCACGCCCTTCGCGCGTGCGCCGCCTGATGAGCCCGTTACCGAGGTGCGCTGGACAACAAGCCTCAGCGCTCCCTCACTTCAAACCTCAGACCCGCAGCGCGGAACTACCCACCGGAAGAGGCGCAAGCCCATTCGCCATTCACGCAGGCGGACGCGCAGTCATCCGGGCTCTCACAAGGCTGGCCATTGCAGGCCGCTTGAGATCCCGTGGTGCCAAAGCAGGTTCCTGACCGACACATGCCATGCAGCGCCGCGCCATCGCAAACGGCCGCTTCATTTGAGCCAATCTCCTGACTCCCCGTGTCCTCCTGAACGCCCGCACCGCACCCGGCCATCGACAGCAGCACCGCACCCAGCATCACAATCTTCCGCATGCAACCTCCCGTTGGTGGTCCACAGCAACGACAGACAAACCTATATAACAATGCCTCTCAACCCCCTACCACATTCACCTGCAAATAACTTTCCACACAACCCAGCACCGACAATCCAAACACGTCTGCCTATTCCAGCAGATAGGCATTGAGTCCACTGGGGCTGGACTGCGCCCCAACTCTGGGTAAGCGGAGACGTGTGCCTGCGGTCGTGGCAGACTCCCCTGCGGCATGTGGAACTGGGTTCACCAACTCGCGGAGTGGGCACGGGAGGACACGCCGTTCGCCGTCGTCACGGTGACGGAGTGCAAGGGCAGCACGCCCGCGCCCCCTGGCGCGAAGCTGCTGGTGCGCGCGGACGGTACCTTCCACGGCACCATCGGCGGCGGCCACCTGGAGCAGTTGGTGCTACAGGACGCCCGCGCGTGTCTGGCCCGGGGCGAGGCGCGCACGCTCCGCTATCCGCTGGGCGCGAAGCTGGGGCAGTGCTGTGGAGGTGTCGTGGACGTCTTCGTCGAGCCCGTCAACCACGGGCCCCAGCTCTACCTCTTCGGCGCCGGCCACGTGGGCCAGGCGCTGTGCCGCATCCTGGAGGGCACCCCCTTTCGCGTGCACCTGGTGGACGAGCGCCCGGAGTGGGTCCAGTCCCCGCTGGTGCCCTCGGGCGTGGTGCGTCACGAGGAGGCGTGGGACGACTTCGCCTCTCGCGCGGTCTGGGACGCGCAGCGCACCTACGTGGCGGTGATGACGCACCGCCACGACGTGGATCAGGACATCATCGCCTTCGCCGTCCAGAAGCCCGCCCGCTACATCGGGCTCATCGGCAGTGACACCAAGTGGGCCCGCTTCCGGCAGCGGCTGGAAGCGAAAGGCATGCCCGCCGGGCAGGTGGGCCGCGTCCAGTGCCCCATGGGGCTGCCTACCGGGGGAAAGTCACCGCAGGAGGTGGCCGTGAGCATCGCGGCCGGGCTGCTCCAGCTCCACCATGGGCTGGCCCAGGAAGCAGGCGCTCAGCCAGCGCCCGCGCCCCTGCTATCCTCGGGGGAATGAGCACCCCCTTCGAGTTCCGGCTCAACGGCCAGACGGTCCAGGTCGACGACGCGTCGCCCAACACCACCCTGCTGGATTACCTGCGCGCGCGCGGCCTGACGGGCACCAAGCAAGGCTGCGCCGAGGGCGACTGCGGCGCGTGCACCGTGGCCATGGTGGACCGGGACGTGAGCGGCCAGAAGACGCTGCGCGCGTTCAATAGCTGCATCGCGCTGCTGCCCATGGTGGCCGGGCGCGAGCTCGTCACCGTGGAGGGCGTGGGCAGCCGCGCCGCGCCCCACCCCGTGCAGCAGGCGATGGTGAAGCACTACGGCTCGCAGTGCGGCTTCTGCACGCCGGGCTTCGTCGTCTCCATGGTGGAGGCGTACTGTCGCAAGGACGCGGGCTCGCCGGAGGCCATCGCGGATCAGCTCTGCGGCAACATCTGCCGCTGTACCGGCTACCGCCCCATCCGCGACGCGATGGTGGACGCGCTCGCCACCCGCGACGCGAAGGGCGCGGGCTCCGGCCTCCCCGGTGTCTCGCTGGAGGGGCCGCCCTCCCCCACCCCGCCCCTGCGCTACGAGGCGCGCGACGGCCTGTTCCTGCGCCCCACCACCTGGGAGGACCTGCTCGCGCTGCGCGCCCTGCACCCGGAGGCGATGCTCGTGGCGGGCGCCACCGAGCTGGGCGTGGACATCACCAAGAAGTCGCGCCGCTACCCGTTCCTCATCTCCACCGAGGGCGTGGAGGCCCTGCGCGCCATCCGCCGCGAGGAGGACGGCTGGTACGTGGGCGGCGCCGCGTCGCTGGTGGACGTGGAGGACGCGCTGGGCCACGAGGTGCCGGAGCTGGCGAAGATGCTCAACGTCTTCGCCTCGCGGCAGATCCGCCACCGCGCCACGCTCGCGGGCAACCTGGTGACGGCCTCGCCCATTGGCGACACCGCGCCGGTGCTGCTCGCGCTGGACGCCCGGCTGGTGCTCGCGTCCGTGCGCGGCGAGCGGACGGTGGCGCTGTCGGACTTCTTCCTCGCCTACCGCAAGACGGCGCTCCAGCCGGACGAGGTGGTCCGCTTCGTCGTCATCCCCCACGCCCCGGCGAAGGACAGCGGGCTCACCCGGCACTCGGACAGCTTCAAGGTGTCCAAGCGCCGCGAGCTGGACATCAGCATCGTGGCGGCGGGCTTCTGCATCGAGACGGACGCGCGGGGCCTCGTGCGCACCGCGCGGCTGGGCTACGGCGGCGTCGCGGCCACGCCCGCGCGGGCGAAGCAGACGGAAGGACTGCTCGTGGGCCACCCGTGGAACGCGGAGGCCGTGGCCCGCGTGCGCGCCACGCTGGAGCGCGAGTTCACGCCCCTCACGGACCTGCGCGGCAGCGCGGAGTACCGGCGCGGGCTGGTGGTGTCGCTCCTGGAGAAGTTCGCGTCCGGCGAGCGCAGCCCCGCGCTGGACGGACGCCCCCGCTTCACCGTGGGCGCTCCCTCCGCCACCGCGGACGCGGGCCGCGAGCTGCGCCATGAGAGCGCGCTGGGCCACGTGACGGGCAGCGCGCAGTACGTGGACGACCTCGCGCAGCGCAGGCCCATGCTGACGGTGTGGCCGGTGCTGTCGCCGCACGCGCACGCGCGCATCCTCCGCCGCGACGCCAGCGCCGCGCTGAAGGTGCCCGGCGTGGTGAAGGTGCTGCTCGCGGAGGACATCCCGGGCATGAACGACACGGGCCCCATCCGCCATGACGAGCCGCTGCTCGCGAAGGACGAGGTGCTCTTCCACGCGCAGGTGGTGGCGCTCGTCGTCGGCGAGACGCCCGAGGCCTGCCGCGAGGGCGCCCGCCAGGTGGTGGTGGACTACGAGCCCCTGCCCGCGGTGCTCACGCTGGCCGAGGCCCTGAAGCAGCAGAGCTTCCACACCGACCCGCACGTCATCCGCCGGGGCGACGTGGACAGCGCGCTCGCCTCCAGTCCGAACCGGCTGGCCGGCGAGCTGACGATGGGCGGCCAGGAGCACTTCTACCTGGAGACGCACGCGGCCTTCGCGGAGGTGGGCGAGGACGGCGACGTCACGGTGACGTCCTCCACGCAGCACCCGTCGGAGGTGCAGGCCATCATCTCGCACGTGCTGCACGTGCCGCGCAGCCGCGTGGTGGTGAAGGCGCCGCGCATGGGCGGCGGCTTCGGCGGCAAGGAGACGCAAGGCAACGCGCCCGCGGCGCTGGTGGCGCTGGCGGCGGTGCACACGGGCCGGCCGGTGAAGTGGATGCTGGACCGGGACGTGGACATGGTCGTCACCGGCAAGCGCCACCCGTTCCACGCGGCGTGGGAGGTGGGCTTCGACGCCACGGGCCGGCTGCTCGCGCTCAAGGCGGACCTCACGTCCAACGGCGGCTGGTCCCTGGACCTGTCCGAGTCCATCACCGACCGCGCCCTCTTCCACCTGGACAACGGCTACTACGTGCCGGCGGTGCGCTACACCGGCCGCGTGGCGAAGACGCACCTGGTCTCCAACACGGCCTTCCGCGGCTTCGGAGGGCCGCAGGGCATGCTGGTGATGGAGGACATCCTGGCGCGCATCGCGAGCACCCTGGGCCTGGCCCCGGAGGCCGTGCGCCAGCGCAACCTCTACGACGGCGTGGGCGACACCAACACCACGCACTACGGCCAGGAGCTGGAGGACAACCGGCTGCCGAAGCTGTGGAACGACCTGCTGGAGTCGTCCGACTTCGCGAAGCGCCGCGCGCAGGTGGAGGCCTTCAACGCGTCCAGCCCCCGCATCAAGCGCGGCCTGGCCATCACGCCGATGAAGTTCGGCATCTCCTTCACCGCCACCTTCCTCAACCAGGCGGGCGCGCTGGTGCACGTGTACCGCGACGGCTCCGTGCTGCTGTCGCACGGCGGCACGGAGATGGGCCAGGGGCTGCACACCAAGATTCAAGGCGTGGCCATGCGCGAGCTGGGCCTGCCCGCGGACCTGGTGCGCGTGGCGCAGACGGCCACGGACAAGGTGCCCAACACGTCCGCGACGGCGGCCTCCAGCGGCTCGGACCTCAACGGCGCGGCGGTGCGCGAGGCCTGCATCCAGGTGCGCGAGCGGCTGGCCCCGGTGGCCGCGCGCATGCTGGTGCAGTTGCACGGGCAGGCAGTGTCGCCGGACGCGCTGGTGTTCGAGGACGGGCGCATCGCGGCGGCGTCGCGGCCGGACCAGGGGCTGCCCTTCGCGGCGGTGGTGGAGGAGGCGTACCGCGACCGCGTGGGCCTGTCCGTCACGGGCTACTACCGCACGCCGGGCATCGGCTACGACCGGAGCGTGGGCCGGGGCAAGCCGTTCCTCTACTTCGCCTATGGCGCGGCGGTGAGCGAGGTGGAGGTGGACGGCGACACGGGCATGAAGCGCGTGCTGCGCTCGGACCTGCTGGAGGACGTGGGGGATTCGCTCAACCCCGGCGTGGACCGGGGACAGGTGGAGGGCGGCTTCGTGCAGGGCATGGGGTGGCTCACCGGCGAGGAGCTGAAGTGGGACGCCAACGGGCGGCTGCTCACGCACTCCGCCAGCACCTACGCGGTGCCCGCGTTCAGCGACGCGCCCATCGACCTGCGCGTGACGCTCATGGAGCGCGCCGGGCAGCAGGGCACCATCCACGGCAGCAAGGCCGTGGGCGAGCCGCCGCTGATGCTGGCCCTGTCCGTGCGCGAGGCCCTGCGCGACGCGGTGGCCGCCTTCGGAGCGCCGGGAGGCGACGTGGACCTGCCCTCGCCCGCCACGCACGAGGCCCTCTTCCTGGCCATCCAGCGGCGCAAGGCGAGGGGCGCGGGGCTCCCCGTGCCGGACGAGGCGCGCGAGGTGGCCTGAGGCGGGCGGCGCGGGTGCGGCAACATGCCACGGCAAGCTTTTGCCGCCAGTGCGTTAGACGGGGGCACCTTCCAAGGATGACCCTCATGCGCTCCGTGCTCCGCTCCCGCCTCCTCCTGCCGCTGGCCCTGATGGGCGCGCTCGGCTGTGGAGAGGATGAACCCGAGGTCCTGACGGTGGACCTCCCCGTCGTCGCCCGCGTGGGCACGGAGGCCTTCGCGTGCGGAAAGACGTACACGAACGTCGGCACGACGGGGACGACGTACGAGCCCATGGACTTCCGCGTGTACATCCACGGCGTGCGGCTGGTGACGCGGGACGGGCAGGAGGTGCCCGTGACGCTGACCGAGGACGGGACGTGGCAGCACTCGGGCGTGGCGCTGCTGGACTTCGCGAACAACGACGGGCTGTGCAAGCAGTACACGGAGGGCATGAACACGTCCCTCCGCGGCACGGTGCCCCAGGGTGACTACACGGGCCTGCGCTTCACGGTGGGCGTGCCGGAGGAGCTGAACCACGGCGACCCCACGACGCTCGGCGCGCCCATGGGCGACACGAGCCTGCACTGGAACTGGCAGGGCGGCTTCGTCTTCGCGCGCATCGAGGGCCGCACGCGGGGCATCCCCCAGCACGTCCTGCACGTGGGCAGCACGGCCTGCGCGCCGCCGCCCGAAGGCCAGACGCAGGGCACCGCCGGGTGCGCGAACAACAACCGGCCGGAGTTCCACCTGGACGGCTTCGACGTGACGAAGAACAAGGTGGTGATGGACCTGGGCACGCTCTTCGCGGACTCCAACCTGGACGCGAACGCGCCCAGCACGTCCCCGGGCTGCATGTCGTCCCCCAACGACGCGGACTGCGGTCCCCTGTTCCAGCGCATGGGGCTGGCGTTCGGCGGCCAGTCGGCGGACCCGGCCGTGCAGACCTTCATCCGGGCCGAGTAGCAGGAGGACGTCCGACGTGGCACGACGACAAGCACAGGCGTTGAAGGCACTGGCGGCGGCGGCGTTGCTGGCCGCGGGCTGCGGCGAATCCCCCGGACCGGCCGAGGAGCCCGCGCCCTACGATTGGAAGCTGCCCGCGGGCTTCCCCAAGCCGCGCGTGCCGGAGGACAACCCCATGTCGGAGGCGAAGGTCCAGTTGGGCCGGCGCCTCTTCTACGACAAGCGCCTGTCGTTGAACGGCACGCAGTCCTGCGGCTCGTGCCACGAGCAGGCCCGGGCCTTCACGGACGGGCGCGTGCACGCGGTGGGCAGCACGGGCCAGGCGCACCGCCGCAACGGGCAGGGGCTGGCGAACGTGGCGTACGCGACCAGCCTCACCTGGGCCAACTCCGCGCTCACCACGCTGGAGGCCCAGGCGCTGGTGCCGCTGTTCGGCCGGGAGCCGGTGGAGCTGGGCTTCGCGGATCAACAGGAGGTCCTGCTGGAGCGGCTGCGCGCGGACCCGGACCTGACGGCCCGCTTCGCGGAGGCCTTCCCCCAGGAGGCCACGCCGGTGTCGCTGGCCACGCTGACGCGGGCGCTGTCCGCGTTCGAGCGGTCGCTCATCTCCGGCACGTCGGCGTATGACCGCTATGTGTACGGCAAGGAGGTGGACGCGCTGAGTCCCGCGGCGAAGCGGGGCCTGCAGTTGTTCCTGTCCGAGCGAATGGAGTGCGACCACTGCCACTCCGGCTTCAACTTCCAGGACGCGACCGTGCACGAGTCGACGCCCCAGCCGGCGCTGCCGTACCACAACACGGGGCTCTACAACGAGGACGGCCGGGGCGCGTATCCCGCCGGGGACACCGGCCTCTACGAAATCACGCTCCGGCCGGAGGACATGGGGCGCTTCCGCGCGCCCTCCCTGCGCAACGTGGCCGTCACCGGGCCGTACATGCACGACGGCAGCCTGGAGACGCTCTCCGACGTGCTGGACCACTACGCGGCGGGAGGCCGGGCCCGGGCGGCGAACGGCGGACAGCCGAGCCCCCTGCAGAGCGCCTTCGTGCGCGGCTTCGAGCTGACGCCCGAGGAGAAGGCGGACGTCATCGCGTTCCTGGAGTCGCTCACGGACACGGCGTTCCTGACCGACCCGCGCTTCGCGGACCCCGCCACCGAGCCGTGAGCCGGTATCGTCATCGGCCGTGACCCGGCCATGGCGATTCCCCGTGCGGCGGTGGGCGGTGCTGGCCTGCATGGCCCTGCTCATCGCGGGCTGTGCATCCACGCCGTCCCATGGCGGGACCTGGAGCTACGGCACCCCGGCGGCACGGTCCTCCGCATGGCGGCCGTGGGCAGGAGAGGCCCGGAAGGTTTCCGCTGAGTCGGGTGACGGCAGGAAATGGACCTGTGGCGGTCGGCCCCTTCCGCGGGGCTGGCCCGACCTGGACCGAAGCGAGCAGCGCCTCGCGCCCTTCATGGCCTGTGCCTCGCCCGCGGCCTTCGTGGCCATGCAGCGCGGCGTGGACATGGCCTGGCTGGTGGAGTCCCTGGAGGATTGGGATGCCGTCCGGCTGGGGGCGCTAGGTCCGTTGGACGCGAAGACCTCCGGAGTCCTCCAGCGCAAGCGCGCGGCCTTCTTGCTCACCGCGGTCGAGAAGTATGGCCTGCCGCGCGCGGAGGTGTTCGCGCTCTTCGTCCTGCACACCAGCTTCGACGACGAACTGCGCGAGCTGGTCCAGCAACTGGCCCGCGACAAGCAGCTTGGGGTGCTGGCGGAGTCATCGAAACAAGGCCGCCTTCAGGGCAACCGCCACGCATGGAGACCATCAGCTTCAAGAGCCGCGACCTGCGCTTGCTCAATGAGGATTCAGTGACGGCCCAGATGAGAGCGGACGCGCGTGCGGCTCTTCGGTGTTACGGCGAGACCGTGAACATCCGCAGACCTGGGCTGGAAGGGCCGGCACGAATTCGCAGGGTGCACCTCATCTACGAAGGGGGCGACCTCAAGCCTGGGGGCAGGGTCAACCTGGAAAGAACCTTTGCGACCCTGCTGGAAGAGAGCCCGGGGGTGGAGGTCCAAATCCAATGACGATGGATGGCATCCCCAGGCAGATGACGGACGACTTCCTGCGCCTTTCGTTTGATGGAGCCTGTAACACCACCGGCGCCCTCGAACAGGAACTCGCGCCGTTTCTTGAAGCACTTGAATCAGGCGCTGGCGAGTGGATGCCAGACATCGTCAAGGGAGTACGACGCCGCAAGTACACACGCGAGGCAGTGGCCAAGGGATTGACTGAATCGCGCCAGGAAAGAAGTACGTCCGTGGGCCTCTACCGCACGAGGGGGGCCGACCTGGACATGTCGCTCCGGCTTCGACTCCCGCCGCTACGACCCAGCCTGAATCTTTCTCTCACGGTCGCGCCGGTTGAACTCTTCGCACAGGAATCGAGTTGCAAGGGACTCGTGGAGATGGTCCGGACCTGGGCCATCCACTACCCCGTCACCCACGCGTCGGCACATAGCGTGGCGGACAGGGAACTGGCGGACTTCCCTCTCTTCGGCCGAGACCGGGAAACGGCCTATCAGGACGGCTTCGACAAGGTCTATGAAGTCTGCTGGCTCAACGTCTTCAGCGCGAAGCTCGTGGACACCGTCGGCCGCGAGCGCATGCGCTCCACGCCCGCCCACCGCGTCGAAGAACTCCCCGACGGCTCCGTCCTCCTCGTCACCTGGCCCACGGCAGCGGACTTCGCCAGCGAAGCGGCGCGCGTCGCCCAGGCCCGCGCGTGGGTCCACCTCCGGCCCGACCTGGACTTCGACACGGCGATGGCCACCCTCCGTGAACGGAGCGCGATCCTCGCCCCCGTCGAACCCCGCTTCGCGCCAGACGTCGCCGCACTCCTCGCGCGCCTGCCCGAATACAGCTCCCTGGCCCAGCGGCAGCGGCGCATCGCCGAACTCAACGCGTACGTCCCTCCAGAGCCGGACGAGTGGCTCCCTCCAGACGCCGCCCTGCCTCCGGACGTGGCCGATCCGAAGGCCGCCCTCGACCAGTACGCGTACTTCGCGGAGCGCCTCGTGGCGCTGCTCCACACGCCGGTGCCCTCCGTCTTCAAGATGTCCCCCGAATCCCTGACGGACATCGACTTCCACTTCTGGAAGCAGACCTTCCCGGACATCTTCGAGCGCCACAACATCGACGCCACCGCGGTCCCCGCCGTGGGCGCCTACCTGGGCGAAGTGCTGGTCAAACACCTGGGCGGCCAGTGGCTCCCCCGCAAGCAGTGGATGGAAGCCCAGGTCCGCGTCGGTGACCGCGTGTGGCTGCCCTTCGTCCGCGCCCACCGCTGCATGCGCTCCACCCAGGCGTTGCTGGACCACTCCCTCACCCAGCTCTACCGCGTCGCGGAGCGCCACCGGTCCCGCTGACCGCCACTACCGGGCCGGCGGCTTGAGGTCGTCCGGCAACCGCTCCAGCGGCGGACGCTCCAACGCCCCGGGCCGCTCCACACCGGAGGGCGTGCCCGCGTCCCCCTGCCCCGCGGGCGGCGGCGAAGGCTTGTCCGAACAGCCGGCGAGAACGCCGACGCACAACACGAAGAGCCAATGGCGCATGGTCGCTGTCCCCCAGTGCGGGCCTAGTACTTCACCCAGATGACCGTGCCCGGATGGATCTCCGTGAGCGCGGTGACGCCGGGCTCCTTCTCGATGAGCGCCTGCGTAACGGGGTTGAAGCTGTACGCCTTCGTGTCGGACCACACGATGAGCGCGTCCTTGAACACGGTCAGGTCATGCACGTGCTCCTCCACCGTGTACTGGTTCCAGCCCGGCAGCCGGGAGGGCAGCAGGTAGAGCGACGGCGCCGGGTTCTCCGAAGCCCCCGTGCCCGCGTCCCCGTCGTGGCCGTGCGCGCCTCCCGCCGTGCTCGTCCACTCCACCACCGTCTGCGCGCCGCCCTGCGTGCTGCACGTCTGCGTCGTGGGGAAGAACAGCGTGGTGAACGGCTTCGAGGGCAGCTTCATGCGCAGCCCCAGGTGGAAGAAGTGCGTGTCCGCCGCCTTCACGTTGCCCGGGGGCTTCGTCCACGTCACCGCCGTCACGTTGCCGCTGGCGTCCTTCTCCACCTCGGCCGTGCCGAACACGGAGTCCAACGGGCGCACGTTCGTGACGCCCTCCGGAATCTGGACCCGCATTTTGGACGTGTCCGCGCCATCACAGCCGTGGCTCACCGTGATGTCCGCCTCGAAGGTCCCCCCGGCATACGGAGGCGTGGCCCCCGACACCGCCGCGTGCGCGAAGGCGGACGAGGACACCAGCGAACCCGCGACAACACACAACGGCCCCAGCCAAGACTTCATCGGGTGACTCCGGGAAGAAAGGAGCATCCCGGATATCAGCCCACCGCGACACGGCCGCTGCGGTCATTTGTCGCAGCGCCCGCGCGGGGCCTCCTCACGGCAGCGCGATGCGCCCCGGTGCGCTCTGGGTGCCCTGCTCGGTGTGACAGCCATTGCAGTCTCCGCTGCTCTGCGGCGTGGCCATCATCCGCGACGTGCCATCCGGCCCCACCAGCCGCGCCCGGTACGGCAGCGGGAAGGACGGCTGGCGCGTCGTGGACATGAAGTTGCCCGCGGAGTTCGGCACCAGCGTGAGCCGCACCTGGCCGTCCGCATCCAATATCTCCACCCTCACCTTCGACGGCTCCGCCAGCCGGGCATCACACCCGTCCGCTTCGTGGAGCGACGGGAACACCGTGCCCATGAAGTAGTACGCCACGGAGGGCGCGTCCCGCAGGTGACAGCTCCGGCAGGCGTAGCCCGGCGCCATGGTGGCCCCGGTGCCGCCCGTCGCCTCGGTCCAGACGCTTCCGCTCGCGCACGTCGTCGGCGCGGGCCCCGGCTCCCCGCCCGCGTCCACGTCCACCACCGCCGCCAGCTCCGGCTCCGCGGAACAGCCCAGCGCGCCGCACAGGACCAGCGCCTTCCACGTCCACCGCGTCACGTCACGCACCGCCGGTCCCGGCATGTCTCACGCTCCCGGGCCGCCTCTACCACGCGCGCCACCGGCGCCCCCTGCGGCACAAGCGCGCAGGCGCCGTGTCGGACCCGCCCCGTATCCTCCGGAAACACTCTCCAGACGAATCCAAGGAATCCTATTTTCACTGGCAATTCACAGACACACACAGGGCCGCGGCGGTGGAGCCGCTCGCGCGGAGGCGGACCCGTACACTCCGCGTGTTCCCGTCGCATGATCCGATGTGTCACGTTTACACGGACACCTCGCGCACTATCCCGCGAACAGGGGAGGTCCCCGGGTTTCCGACCTTGGGGGTCGTTTGAATGTTCCCCCATTCGCGAGATGAAGTGAGTCGCGGCCCAGACGCTCTCCGAATTCCGTCCTCATGAAATTCGCACCCAGCCCCGCCCCTGCTTCACGCGCTCCCCGCGGTGCCCGATTTCCAGCATGGCGCCAATGTGGGTGGGGGGGATTGCTCGCGCGCGCGTCAGACGATACATGCGCGAGACAACGCCCCTTCACGGCGGGTGCTGATTGCGACTGACCTCTTGAAACCCTGTCTCGCCGGGAGACAGCACCCCCCCGGCCCCTGAATCCGCGTCTCCGTGCCCCCCGCGCACGGAACACCCCCGCCTCCCAGGAGTCGCGTCAATGCCCACTGGAACCCCGCCCGGTTCTTCCCCGGTCCCCGACCTTGCGTTTTCCACCCTGGTTGAATTGCTGCGCGTCCGCGCGACCACCCAGGGTGACCGGCGCGGCTTTACGTTCCTGCTGGACGGGGAGACGGACGAAGCGCACCTGACGTACGCGGAGCTGGATCAGAAGGCCCGGGCCATCGCGGCGGCGCTCCAGGCGCGCGGCGCCCAGGGCCAGCGGGCGCTGCTGCTGTACCCGCCCGGCCTGGACTACATCGCCGGGTTCTTCGGCTGTCTGTACGCGGGCGTGATCGCGGTCCCCATCTATCCGCCGGACCCCATGCGCCTGGCGCGCACGCTGCCGCGCCTGCTGGCCATCAGCCAGGACGCGCAGGCCACCATCGCCCTCACCACCGACTTCATCTACGGCATGGGGGAGATGCTCTTCGAGCAGGCGCCGGAGCTGCGGGAGCTGCACTGGATCGCCACGGACACGCTGGACGCGGAGGTCGCCGAAGGGTGGAAGGACCCCGGCGTGGCCACGGACACGCGGGTGTTCCTCCAGTACACGTCCGGCTCCACGTCGTCGCCCAAGGGCGTGGTGCTGACGCACGGCAACCTGCTGCACAACTCGAAGCTGATCCACGAGTGCTTCGGTCACTCCACGCACAGCCAGGGCGTCATCTGGCTGCCGCCGTACCACGACATGGGCCTCATCGGCGGCATCCTGCAGCCCCTGTACGGCGGCTTCCCGGTGACGCTGTTCTCGCCGGTGGACTTCCTCAAGCGCCCCATGCGCTGGCTGGAGGCCATCTCCCGCTACAAGGCCACCACCAGCGGCGGGCCCAACTTCGCCTTCGACCTGTGCGTGCGCAAGAGCACGCCGGAGGAGCGCGCGAAGCTGGACCTGAGCCACTGGGACCTGGCCTTCAACGGCGCGGAGCCCATCATGCCGGACACGCTCCGGCGCTTCGCGGAGGCGTTCGGTCCGCAGGGGTTCCGCTCGGAGGCCATCTACCCGTGCTACGGCCTCGCGGAAGGGACGCTCATCGCCTCCGGCGGTGACAAGCGCGAGCTGCCGGTGCAGCGCACCGTGGACGCGGGCGCGCTGAAGGACAACCGCGTGGTGGCGAAGGAGGCCGCGAGCCCCGGCGCCCAGACGCTGGTGGGCTCCGGCCGCAACCTCACGGATCAGCGCCTGGTCATCGCGCATCCGGAGACGGGCGCGCCGCTGCCGGCGGGCCAGGTGGGGGAGATCCGCGTCGCCGGGCCCAGCATCGCGCAGGGCTACTGGGGCCGCGAGGAGCAGACGCGGACGACCTTCCAGCAGCCGCTGGCCGGCACGGGGGACCCGACGCCGTTCCTGCGCACGGGCGACCTGGGCTTCCTCGCGGACGGCGAGCTGTTCGTCACCGGCCGCCTGAAGGACCTGATCATCATCCGCGGGCGCAACCACTACCCGCAGGACATCGAGCGCACGGTGGAGTCCGCCCACCCCGCCATCCGCCCCGGCTGCACGGCGGCGTTCTCCATCGAGCAGGACGACGAGGAGCGCCTGGTCGTCGTGACGGAGGTGGACCGCCGCGCGGTGGAGCGCGACGGCGTGGACCTGGACGCGCTGGCGCAGAGCATCCGGCAGGCCGTCGCGGCCGGGCACGACCTGCAGGCCCAGGGCGTGGTGCTGCTGGGGCCGGGCGCCATCCCGAAGACGTCCAGCGGCAAGATCCAGCGCTTCGCCACCCGCGCGGAGTACGTCGCGGACACGCTGGAGGCGCTGCACAAGAGCATCCTCGCCGCCGCGCCCGCCCCGGCGCCCGAGGCCGTGAAGACCGCCGCCCCGGAAGCCGCCGCGCCCGCGCCCGTGGGCCCGGACACCAGCATGCTCCAGAAGATGCTGGCGGTGGTGACGGACACCACCGCGCGCAGGGCCATGGTGGCGGTGTTCCTCCAGGAGCAGGCCGCGCAGGTGCTGCGGCTGCCCACGGCGCAGGTGGACGCGCAGAAGCCGCTGCACGCCTACGGCGTGGACTCGCTGATGGCGGTGGACTTCAAGAGCGCGGTGGACGCGGGGCTGGGCATCGACCTGCCGCTGTCGGACGTACTCCAGGGCGTGTCGCTGGCGAAGCTGGCGGAGGTCGTGGTGACGCTGATGTCGGCGCCGCCGTCCCAGCAGGCCTCGAGCGCGGTGGCCGCCTCGTCCGCCACCGGTGACGCGCCCCTGTCCGGCGGACAGCAGGCGCTGTGGTTCATGCACCAGCTCGCGCCGGAGAGCGCCGCCTACCACGTGCCCGTCGCGGTGCGCGTGCGCGCGGGGCTGGACGCGAACGCGCTGAAGGGCGCCTTCGAGGCGCTGGTGGCCCGCCACCCCGCCCTGCGCACCACGTTCGTCATGGCGGCCACCGGCCCCGTGCAGCGCGTGCACGCGGAGCCGCGGCTGGACTTCGTCGTCACGGACGCGAAGGGCTGGAGCGACGCGCAGGTCGCGGAGGCCCTGTCCGCCGAGGCCCGCCGCCCGTTCGACCTGGAGAAGGGTCCGCTCCTGCGCGTGCGGCTGGTGTCGCGGTCCGCGGAGGACCACGCGCTGCTCATCTGCATGCACCACATCGTCACCGACTTCTGGTCGCTGGCGGTGATGGCGGAGGAGCTGGACGCGCTCTACCCGGCGCTCAAGCTGGGCAAGCGCCCCACGCTGGCCCAGCCCGCGCGCACCTACGCGGACTACGCGCGCTGGCAGTCGGAGATGCTCACCGGTGCTCGCGGCCAGGCGCTGGAGAAGTACTGGCGCGAGCAGTTGTCCGGCACGCTGCCGGTGCTGGACCTGCCCACGGACCACCCGCGTCCCCCGGCGCAGACCTTCAACGGCCGCGTCCACACCACCCGGCTGAATGCTGACGTCGCGAGCGCGGTGAAGACGCTGGCGCGCGACCATGGCGCCACGCCGAACATGGTGCTCCAGACGGCGTTCCAGGTGCTCCTGCACCGCTACACCGGCCAGCAGGACTTCACGCTGGGCGTGGTGAGCGCGGGCCGTGGACGCGCGGAGCTGGCGGGCATCACCGGCTACTTCGTCAACCCGCTGGTGGTGCGCACGCGCCCGTCCCCCACGCTGTCCTTCACGGACTACCTGGCCCAGACGCGCCAGACGATGCTGGGCGCGCTGGAGCACCAGGACTACCCCTTCAGCGCGCTGGTGGACCGGCTGCAGCCGGTCCGTGACCAGAGCCGCTCGCCGCTGTTCCAGGTGATGTTCGTCTACCAGCGCGCCTCCAAGCTGGACGAGCGCGGCCTCACGCCCTTCGCCCTGGACATCCCGGGCGCGAAGTCCACCGTGGCGGGCCTGCCCATCGAGTCGCTGCTGCTGTCGCACGGCGGCGCGCAGTTCGACCTCACCCTCACCATGGGCGAGGCGGACGGCGAGCTGGTGGCCTCCTTCGAGTACAACACCGACCTCTTCGAGGCGGACACCATCGAGCGCATGGCCGGGCACCTGGCCACGCTGCTGTCCGGCATCGCCGCGCAGCCGGGCCGCGCGCTCGCGGGGCTGCCGCTGCTCACGCAGGCCGAACAGCAGCAGCTCCTGGAGACCTGGAAGGGTCCGCGCGTGCCGCTCACGCAGGCGGACATGCTGCCCGCGCTCTTCGCGGCGCAGGTGGCGCGCACGCCGGACAACGTCGCGGTCCTCTTCAAGGACTCGCAGCTCACCTACCGTGAGCTGGACGCTCGCGCGGGGCAGCTCGCCGCGTGGCTGCGTGGCGCGGGCGTGAAGCCGGGCGACATCGTGGGCATCTGCCTGGAGCGCTCGGTGGAGACGCTGGTGTCCGTGCTGGCGGTGATGGCCGCGGGCGCGGCGTACGTGCCCATCGACCCGGCGTACCCGTCCGAGCGCGTGGCCTTCATCCTGGGCGACACGCAGGCGCCGGTGCTCATCACCCAGTCCTGGCTCCAGCGCACGCTGCCCTCGGGCATGTCCGCGCGCACGCTGTTCGTGGACCAGCCGCTGGACGGCGCGCTGTCCTCCGCGCCCGCCGCGACGGTGGCGGCCGGGGACCTGGCGTGCCTCGTCTACACCTCCGGCTCCACCGGTCAGCCCAAGGGCGTGATGCTGGAGCACGGGGGCCTCGCCAACCTCGTCCGCTCCTTCGTGGAGTCCTACGCGCCTGGGGCCACGGACCGGATGCTGCCGCTCACGTCGGTGGCCTCCGCCAGCTTCGTGGGCGAGATCCTCCCGCTCCTGTGCACGGGCGGCGCGCTGGTGCTGCCCACCGAGGAGGAGATCCTCGACCAGGAGAAGCTGTTCCAGCTCATCACCCGCCACACCGTCACCATCGTGAGCACGGTGCCCGCGGTCATCGCCGGGCTCAACGCGCGCCTGGAGCAACTGCCGCCGCTCAAGCTGGTGCTCTCCGGCGGCGAGGCGCTGGTGGCCAGCGACGTGGAGAAGCTGCTCGCCACGGTGCCGGTGGTGAACGGCTACGGCCTCACGGAGACCACCGTGTGCTCCACCTACCACCGCATGGCGGTGGAGGACCTGCGGGGCCACGCGTGGGTGCCCATCGGCCGGCCCGTCATCAACACGGACGTGTACGTGCTGGACGCGGAGAAGAACCTGCTGCCCGTGGGCGTCCCCGGTGAGCTGTACGTGGGCGGCCTGGGCGTGGCGCGCGGGTACTGGAAGCGGCCGGAGCTGACCACGGAGCGCTTCGTGGCCGACCCGTTCCACGCCGGACAGCGCCTGTACCGCACGGGCGACCGCGCGCGCTGGCTGCCGGATGGCGTGCTCACGTTCCTGTCCCGCGCGGATGATCAGGTGAAGATCCGCGGCTTCCGCATCGAGCTGGGTGAGGTGGAGGCCGCCGTGCGCCGCCACCCGGCCGTGAAGGACGCGTTCCTGATGGCGCGCGAGGACTCGCCCGGCGACAAGCGCCTGGTGGCGTACGTGGTCCTGGGCGAGCCCGCGCCCACGCACTCGGACCTGAACACGTTCCTCGCGGAGGGGCTGCCGCCGTACATGCTGCCGTCCGCGTACGTGCCGCTGTCCGCGCTGCCGCTGTCACCCAACGGCAAGGTGGACGCGAAGGCACTGCCCGCGCCGGAAGGGGCGCGCCTCGCCTCCGGCGTCGCCTACGCCCAGCCGCAGAGCGCCGTGGAGCGCAGCGTGGCGGCCATCTGGGCGGCGGTGCTGAAGGTGGAGCGCGTGGGCCTCAACGACAACTTCTTCGAGCTGGGTGGCAACTCGCTGCTCATCGCGCAGGCCCACCGGCGGCTGCGGGAAGAGCTGGGCGCGGACCTGGCGCTGGTGGACATGTTCAAGTTCACCACGGTGAGCGCGCTGGCCCAGCACCTGGCGAACAAGGGCGAGGACTCGGGCGCGGCCTCCCAGAAGATCAAGGACGAGGCGGAGCGCCGCCGGGCCGCCCAGGCGCGGCGTCAGCAGGCGCGCGGCCGTGGCAAGTAACCAACGACTTTCAGGCACACCCCCCAGATTTCGAAGGACGGCTTCATGAGCACTGAGACTCCCGAAGTGGACGGCATCGCGGTCATCGGCCTGGGCGGCCGCCTGCCCGGTGCGAAGACCATCTCCGAGTTCTGGAAGAACCTCACCGGCGGCGTGGAGAGCATCACCTTCTTCACCGACGAGGAGCTCATCGCGGAGGGCGCCGACCCCGCGATGGTCCGCGCGCCCAACTACGTGAAGGCCCGCGGCACGCTGGGCGACACGGACCAGTTCGACGCGGCCTTCTTCGGGATGAACCCCCGCGAGGCCGCGCTGATGGACCCGCAGCACCGCGTCTTCCTGGAGTGCGCGTGGGAGGCCATGGAGAGCGCCGGCTACAGCCCGGAGCGCCAGCCCGGCCGCGTGGGCGTGTTCGGCGGCATGAGCATGAACACGTACCTGCTCTCCAACCTGTACTCGCACCTGGCGCACGTCGCGGGCGTGGAGAGCCTCCAGGCGTCCATCGGCAACGACAAGGACAGCCTCACCACGGAGGTGGCGTACCGCATGGACCTGAAGGGGCCGGCCGTCACGGTCCAGTCCTCGTCCTCCACGTCGCTCACGTGCATCCACTACGCCTGCCAGAGCCTCTTGTCGTTCGAGTGCGACATGGCCCTGGCCGGTGGCGTGTCCATCCACTTCCCGGAGAAGGCGGGCTACCTGTACCACGAGGGTGGCACCACGGCGCCGGACGGCCACTGCCACACGTTCGACGAGGAGGCCGCGGGCTTCGTCGCGGGCCACGGCGCGGCGGTGGTCGCGCTCAAGCGCCTGTCGGACGCGCTCAAGGACGGCGACACCGTCTACGCGGTGGTGCGCGGCTCGGCGGTGAACAACGACGGCTCGCAGAAGGTCAGCTACATGGCCCCCGCCGTCGCGGGCCAGACGGAGGTCATCGCGCTGGCGCAGGCCGTCGCGGGCGTGGAGCCGGACTCCATCGGCTACGTGGAGGCGCACGGCACGGCCACCAAGGTCGGTGATCCGATTGAGGTCGCGGCGCTCACGCAGGCCTTCCGCCAGGGCACGGACAAGAAGAACTTCTGCGCGCTGGGTTCGGTGAAGAGCAACATCGGCCACCTGGACTCGGCGGCGGGCGCGGTGGGCTTCATCAAGGCGGCCCTCACGCTGCACCACAAGGTCATTCCCCCCAGCCTCAACTTCAAGACGCCCAACCCGGCGTGCGACTTCCCCAACAGCCCGTTCTACGTGAACACGGAGCTGCGCGACTTCCCGCGCGGGGAGACGCCGCGCCGCGCGGGCGTCACGTCGCTGGGCATGGGCGGCACCAACGCGCACGCCATCCTGGAGGAGGCGCCGGAGCTGCCCGCCACCGACAAGGCCCGCCTGCCCGCGCAGGTGGTGCTGCTGTCCGCGCGCACGGAGAACTCGCTGGAGGTCGCCACGGACCGGCTGGCCGCGCACCTGCGCGAGAACCCCGGCGTGGACCTGGCGGACGTGGCGTACACGCTCCAGGTGGGCCGCAAGCGCTTCGGCAAGCGCCGCGCGGTGGTGGCGCGCACCACGGCGGAGCTGGCCTCCGCGCTGGCGGAGCGCACCCCGGGCCGCGTGTTCAGCGGCACCGCGGAGAACAGCGGCCGTCCGGTGATGTTCATGTTCTCCGGGCAGGGCTCGCAGTACGTGGACATGGGCCGCGAGCTGTACGAGACGGAAGGCGCCTTCCGCGCCCAGGTGGACACCTGCGCGGAGAAGCTCAAGCCGCACCTGGGCCTTGACCTGCGCACGGTGCTGTACCCGGCCGCGGAGTCGCGTGAGCTGGCGTCCGAGCGCCTCAAGCAGACGGGCCTCACCCAGCCCGCGCTGTTCGTCATCGAGTACGCGCTGGCGAAGCTCTGGGAGTCGTGGGGCGTGACGCCGCACGCGATGGTGGGCCACAGCATCGGGGAGTACGTGGCGGCGTGCCTCGCGGGCGTGTTCAGCCTGGATGACGCGCTGGCGTTGGTGGCCGCGCGCGGCCGGCTGATGCAGTCGCTGCCCTCGGGCTCCATGCTCGCGGTGTCCCTGCCGGAGGAGCACGTCACGCCCATGCTGCCGGAGGGCCTGTCCGTGGCGGCGGTGAACAGCCCGGCCACGTGCGTGGTCGCCGGCCCCACGCCGCTCATCGACGCGTTCGTGGAGACGCTGAAGCTCCAGGGCCTGGCGTCCTCGCGGCTGCACACGTCGCACGCGTTCCACTCCGCGATGATGGACCCCATCCTGGACGCCTTCCGCGAGGCGGTCCGCAAGGTGGCCCGGAAGGCGCCGACGAAGCCCTACCTGTCCAACGTCACCGGCACCTGGGTGACGGCCGAGCAGGCCACGAGCCCCGACTACTGGGCGAAGCACCTGCGCGGCGCGGTGCGCTTCGCGGACGGCGTGGGCGAGCTGCTCAAGGAGTCCGACGCCATCCTGATGGAGGTGGGCCCGGGCAACACGCTCGTCACCCTGGCGCGGCAGCACCCGGACAAGGGCGCGAAGCACGCGCTGATCAACTCGCTGCGCCACCCCAAGGAGCAGGTCGCGGACCTGGACCACGTGCTGGCCACGCTGGGCCGGCTGTGGCTGGAGGGCGTGGAGGCGGACTGGGACGCGTTCCGGGGCGGTGAGAAGCGCCGCCGCATCGCGCTGCCCACGTCCCCCTTCGAGCGCCAGCGCCACTGGGTGGACCCGCGCAAGGAGACCGCCGCCGACGGCGAGCGCTCCGAGTGGGCGTCCGCGGACCAGAAGCAGCCCGTGGCGCGCTGGTTCTACCTGCCGTCGTGGCAGCGCGCGCTGCCCTCGCCGCAGGGCGCCTGGAGCGAGAAGAAGGCCACCTGGTGGCTGCTGCTCCCGGACGACTCCAACGAGGGCCTGGGCGCGCGGCTCGCGCTGAAGCTGGGAGAGGCCGGCCAGGACGTGGTGCGCATCACCCCGGCCGCCGTCACCGCGAAGCACGACGAGCACCACTGGTCGCTCGCGCTGGGCGGCGAGGCCACGGTGCTGGAGGCGCTCACCGCGCAGGGCCGCGCCCCGGACCACGTGCTGCACCTGGGCACGCTGGGCCTGGGTGACGCGCACGGCGAGGCGGACTTCGAGGCCGCGCTGGGCAAGGGCTTCCTGGGGCTGTTGTCCCTGGCGCAGGCCCTGGGCCGCCAGCCCGGCACGCGTCCCGTGTCGCTGGTCGCGGTGACGAACCGCATGCAGGCGCTGGGCGACGAGGCGCCCAACCCGGAGCTGGCCACGGTGCTGGGCCCGGTGCGCGTGATTCCCCAGGAGTACGGCCACCTGTCCGCGAAGGCCGTGGACGTGCGCCTGCCCCCGTCCGGAAGCTGGCGGGAGACGGCGCTGGTGGAGGCCCTGCTGTCCGAGGCCGCCACGCCGTCCAGGCTGGAGACCGTCATCGCGTACCGGGGCGGCGCCCGCTGGGTGCAGCACTTCGAGCATGTGCCCGCGGACGCGCCTCGCACGGCCCAACTGCCGCTGCGCGACGGGGGCGTGTACCTGCTCATCGGCGGCTTCGGCACGCTGGGCTTCTCCCACGCGAAGTCGCTGGCGAAGCGCGCGAAGGCGAAGCTGGTGCTCGCGGGCCGCACGGCGCTGCCGGAGCGCGCACAGTGGGACGCGCACCTGTCCGCCCACGGCGAGGACGACGCCGTCTGCCGCCGCATCCGTCAGGTGCGCGAGCTGGAGGCGCTGGGCGCCCAGGTGCACACCGTGTCCGTGGACGCCGCCAACAAGGTCCAGGTGAAGGAAGCGGTGGACGCGGCGCTGACCCACTTCGGCGCGCTGCACGGCGTGGTGTTCGCGGCGGGTGACGTGGGGCAGGCGCTCTTCCGCGCCATCCCGGACACCCGCCCCGAGGACGTGCGCGACACCTTCAACGGCCGCGTGCGCGGGCTGTACGCGCTGGAGGAGGCCGTGCGCGGACGCTCGCTGGACTTCTGCGTGCTGTCGTCGTCGCTGGCGGCGGTGCTGGGCGGCCTGGGGCTGGCGTCGTACTCGGCGGCCACGTCGTTCATGGACGCGTTCGCCACGAAGCAGGCGCAGACGTCGCCGGTGCCGTGGATGAGCGTGGGCTGGGACGCGTGGCAGTACGAGTCCCGCGCGGGCGGCGCGCAGAGCCCGTTCGGCGCGCTGGCCATCACGGCCTCCGAGGGCGAGGACGCCTTCGAGCAGCTCTTCCAGTTGGGCGCCGTGTCCCACGTGGCCGTGTCCACGAGCAACCTGCGCGCCCGCGCGCGCAAGTGGGCCCAGCCGGCCGCCGCGCAGGAGAAGGCGGAGGCGAAGCAGGACGTGGGCTCCGCCCTGGGCACCACGCCCCGGCCGGCGCTCCAGAACGCCTACGTGCCGCCTCGCGACGAGCTGGAGGAGAAGATCGCCCGCCTCTGGCAGACGACGCTGGGCATCGACCAGGTCGGCGTGCACGACAACTTCTTCGAGCTGGGTGGCAACTCGCTCGTCGGCGTGAAGCTGATTGCCCGCGTGCGCGAGCAGTTCGGCGTCGCGCTGCCGGCCGTCACCCTCTACGAAGGCCCCACCGTGGGGGCGCTGGCGAAGCTGCTCAAGGCCGCCAGCGGCAGCGAGGACACGGAAGCCGCGCCCGAGGAGACCGAGGCGCTCAGCCGCGGGGAGCGCCGCCGCGCGCGCCGCGCGAACCGCCGGGGCGACAGCGCCTCCGACGAGGAGTAGCCGTCCCCTCCCCCACCTTTCGAAGCCCGAGCACACCCCATGTCCGCTGAATCGAACATCGACGCGCAGGCCATCGCCATCGTCGGCATGGCCGGACGTTTCCCCGGCGCCCCCGACCTGGACTCCTTCTGGAAGAACCTGCGCGACGGCGTGGAGTCCATCCAGCCCGTCCCCGACGCGGAGCTGGAGAAGCTGGGCGTGGACCCCGTCCTGCGCAAGGACCCGCGCCACGTGAAGGCCAGCGCCGCATTGGCCGGCATGGAGCTGTTCGACGCGGGCTTCTTCGGCTTCACGCCCCGCGAGGCGGAGCTGATGGACCCGCAGCACCGCGTCTTCCTGGAGTGCGCGTGGGAGGCGCTGGAGAAGGCGGGCCACACGCCGGAGGGCTTCGACGGCTCCATCGGCGTGTTCGCGGGCGCGTCCACCAACACGTACCTGGTGTTCCACCTGGTCCCCAACTTCGACCAGTTGAGCGGCATGGACCAGGTGCAGGTGGACGTGAACAACGGCGGCGACTTCCTGGCCACCCGCGTCGCGTACAAGCTCAACCTGCGCGGCCCCAGCTACTCCATCACCAGCGCGTGCTCCACGTCGCTCGTGGCCACGCACGCGGCCTGCCAGAGCCTCTTGAATGAAGAGTGCGACCTGGCCCTGGCCGGCGGCGTGTCCGTGCACGTGAAGCACCCGGAGGGCTACCCCTTCGTACCGGGCGGCATCGTGTCCCCGGACGGCCACTGCCGCGCGTTCGACGCGAAGGCGGAGGGCACGGTGTTCGGCAGCGGCGTGGGCGTGGTGGTGCTCAAGCGGCTGGCGGACGCCATTGAAGACGGCGACCACATCCACGCCATCATCAAGGGCAGCGCCATCAACAACGATGGCGCGCTGAAGGTGGGCTTCACCGCCCCCAGCGTGGAGGGACAGGCCACCGTCATCACCGAGGCCCTGGGCGCGGCGGGCGTGGCGCCGGAGACCATCGGCTACCTGGAGGCGCACGGCACCGGCACGAAGATGGGCGACCCCATCGAGGTGCGCGCGCTCAACAAGGCGTTCAAGTTCCGCTCGGCGGCGGCGAAGGCGAGCCCGCCCAAAATTCCGGTGGGCTCGCTCAAGAGCAACATCGGCCACCTGGCCAACGCGGCCGGCGTGTCCAGCCTCATCAAGGCGGTGATGACGCTGGAGCACCGGCAGATTCCGCCCAGCCTCCACGTGACGGAGGTGAACCCGGAGATCCCGTTCGCGGGCGGTCCGTTCTTCGTCAACACGAAGCTGACCGACTGGCAGGCGAACCCCAAGCACCCGCGCCGCGCGGGCGTGAGCTCCTTCGGCGTGGGCGGCACCAACGCGCACATCGTGCTGGAGGAGGCCCCGGCCCTTCCGCCGTCCGGCGCGTCCCGCCCCGCGCAGTTGCTGGTGCTGTCCGCGAAGAGCGACGCGGCGCTGGACGCGGCGACGAAGAACCTGGCCGCGCACCTGAAGGCGCACCCCGCGCAGGCGCTGGCGGACGTGGCCTTCACGCTCCAGACGGGCCGTCAGGCCATGGCGAAGCGGCGCGTGCTGGTGTGCCGCGACCGCGAGGACGCGCTGGCCGCGCTGGAGGTGGAGGACGGCCCGCGCCAGTGGACGCACGCGCCGGACGTGCACGAGCGGCCGGTGGCCTTCCTGTTCCCCGGGCAGGGCTCGCAGTACGTGGGCATGGCGCGCGACCTGTACGCGTCCGAGCCGGCCTTCAAGCGGCACCTGGACGCGTGCGCGGACAAGCTGACGCCGCACCTGGGGCTGGACCTGCGCACGGTCCTCTTCCCGGAGGCCTCCAAGGCGGAAGCGGCGACGCAGGCGCTGACGCGCACGGAGCTGACGCAGCCCGCGCTCTTCGCCGTGGAGTACGCGCTGGCGAAGCTGTGGATGGCCTGGGGCGTGACGCCCTCCGCGATGCTGGGGCACAGCATCGGTGAGTACGTGGCCGCGTGCCTCGCGGGCGTCTTCAGCCTGGACGACGCGCTGGCGCTGGTGGCCGCGCGCGGCAAGCTGATGCAGGGGCTGCCCGCGGGCGCCATGCTGTCCGCGAAGCTGGAGGAGTCCGCGCTCCAGCCGCTGCTCCCCGCGAACGTCAGCGTGGCGGCGGTGAACGCGCCGGGCTTCACCGTCGTGGCGGGCCCCACCGACGCGGTGGACGCGCTCCAGGCGAAGCTGGAGGCGCAGGGCGTGGAGGTGTCGCGGCTGCACACGTCGCACGCGTTCCACTCCGCGATGATGGACCCCATCCTCGCGCCCTTCACCGAGCGCGTGCGCCAGGTGAAGCTCTCCGCGCCCACCCTGCCCTTCCTGTCCAACGTGACGGGCACCTGGATTGAAGCCGCGCAGGCGACGGACCCGGGCTACTGGGCCACCCACCTGCGCCAGGGCGTGCGCTTCTCCGCGGGCCTCCAGGAGCTGTGCCGCAAGTGGCCGCAGGCGGCCCTGCTGGAGGTGGGCCCCGGCACGGTGCTCGCCACGCTGGCGAAGCAGCAGCCGGGCGCGGACGCGCGCGTCGTCATCTCCTCCACGCGTCACCCGCGCGAGCAGGCGCCGGACCTCCAGGTGCTCCTGGGCGCGCTGGGCCGGCTGTGGCTCAACGGCGTGACGGTGGACTGGAAGGGCTTCGCGGCCCACGAGCAGCGCCGCCGCGTGCCGCTGCCCACCTACCCCTTCCAGCGTGAGCGCTACTGGATCGACGCGAAGCCGCTGGGCGGCGGGGCCCGGACGGACGCGCCCGCGTCGCTGACGAAGCGCCCGGACGTGGCGGACTGGTTCTACGCGCCGTCGTGGAAGCTGGCCCCGCTGCCCAGGGCGAAGGCCTCGGCGGGCGCGGGCTGGCTGGTGTTCGCGGACGACACCGGCGTGGCGGAGGCCCTGGCGCCGAAGCTGGGCGGGGACGTCTTCCGCGTCGTGCCCGGCGCGCGCTTCGAGCAGCGCCCGGACGGCACCTTCACGGTGGACCCGGCGCGCCGCGAGGACTTCTGCGCGGTGATGGAGGCGCTGAGGAAGCAGGGCCGCGCGTTCTCCAACGTGGTGCACCTGTGGAGCCTGTCGCGCGAGCCGGCGTCACTGGACCTGGGCTTCCACAGCCAGTTGTTCCTCGCGCGCGCCTTGAGCGAGACGGGCCACCTGGAGCCGCTCACCTGGTCCGTGGTGACCAGCCGCTCCGCCCGCGTGGAGCAGGCGGACGCGCAGCTCCCGGAGCAGGCCCTGCTGGTGGGCCCCACGCGCGTGCTGCCGCAGGAGTACCCGAACCTCGCCTGCCGCTTCGTGGACGTGGTGCCCGGGGACGCGGGCGCGGTGGCGGACCGGCTGGCGGCGGAGCTGGGCGCCGAGCCGCGTGACGCGGTGGTGGCCCTGCGTGGCCGCCAGCGCTGGGTGCAGACCTTCGAGCCCGTGCGCCTGGAGGCGGCCGGCGCGGAGGTGCTGCGCGACGGCGGCGCGTACCTCATCACGGACGGCCTCACCGGCATCGGCCACGCGCTGGCGTCCGAGCTGGCCTCGGTGCACCACGCGAAGCTGACGCTGGTGGAGACGGCGGACTTCCCCAGCCGCGGCCAGTGGACGGCGTGGGTGGAGAAGCACGGCGTGGAGGACGCGGTGTCCCGCCGCATCCAGCGCGCGCTCGCCCTGGAGCGCACGGGCGTGGAGATGCTGGTGCTGCCGGCGTCCCTCACCGACGTGGAGTCCATGCGCGGCGTGGTGGACACGGCGGTGGCGCGCTTCGGCCGCATCGACGGCGTCATCCACGCGGCGGGCGGCATGCAGGGCGCCACGCTGGGCACCATCGCGGAGACGGGCCCGGACGAGTGCGCCTGGCACTTCCGCCCGCAGGTGCACGGCGTGCGCGTGCTGGCGGCGGTGCTCCCGAAGGACGGCCCCGCGTTCTGCCTCCTGGTGTCCTCGCTGTCGTCCGTGCTGGGCGGCCTGGGCCAGGTGGCGCAGGCCTCCGCCAGCGCCTTCATGGACGCCTTCGCCGAAGCGCGCACGGAGGGCTTCGCCTACCCGTGGCTGAGCGTGGACTGGGACGCGTGGCAGTTCGCGGACGCGCAGGCCATGGCGGAGCTGTCTCCCACGCTGGCCCAGTTCGCCATCCAGCCCGCGGAAGGGCTGGAGGCGCTGCGCCGCGCGCTGTCGCACGGCGAGAGCGGCCGGCTCGCGGTCTCCACGGGGGACCTGGCCGCGCGCCGCCGTCAGGGGCCTCGGGCCGCGAAGGCGGAGAAGGGCAGGAAGGACGCGGCGAAGGGCAACAAGCACGCGCGGCCGTCCATCCTCACGCCGTACGCCGCGCCGCGCACGGAGCTGGAGAAGACCGTCGCGGGCATCTGGGAGCAGGTGCTGGGCATCGACGGCATCGGCATCCACGACAACTTCTTCGAGCTGGGCGGCCACTCGCTGCTGGCCACGCAGCTTCGCAACCACATCCACGCGGTGCTGAAGGTGGACCTGTCGCTGCGCGGCCTCTTCGAGACGCCCACCGTCGCGGGCGTCGCCGGGCGCGTGGAGCAGGAGCTGGGCAAGCGCGCGGCCTCCACGGAGAAGCCCATCGCGGAGCGCCTGCGCACCGCGTTCCCCACCGAGCGCCCCGCCCTGCTCACCGAGTACCTGCGCCACCACATCTCTGAGGGCCTGCGCGTCCCCCTGGACAAGCTGCCCGCCGACGGCAGCCTCAAGGGCTACGACCTGCACGCGCTGGGCGCGGAGCTGGAGTACGACCTGCGGCAGGACTTCAAGTTCCAGCTCTACCCGCACGAGGTGCAGGCGCACCCGTCCATCCCGGAGCTGTCCAAGTACCTGCTGGTGGAGATGGACCGGCTCCAGGACCCGCAGCGCTTCGCGGAGAACAAGCCGCTGTCCGCGTACCCGCTGAAGCCCTACCGGGCGCAGACGTCCGGCGTGCAGCGCACCAACACGGCGAAGAAGAACCCGCCCATGGTGTTCGTGCACTCCAGCCCGCGCGCGGGCTCCACGCTGTTCCGCGTGATGCTCGCGGGACACCCGCGGCTGTTCTGCCCGCCGGAAGTGAACCTGCTCTTCTTCGAGAGCATGCGCGAGTGGCGTGAGAACATCGGCTTCGGCTCCGAGATGGAGTGGACCACGGGCGGCCTGCAGTGGGCGCTCATGGAGCTGGAGAAGCTGGACTCGCCCGCCGGCGCCGCGCTGGTGGACCGGCTGGTGGCGGACGACGTGTCCGCGCAGGACGTCTACCGCCGCCTCCAGGAGAAGTCCTCGCCCCGGCTGCTCGTGGACAAGACGCCCACGTACGCCATGGACGTGGAGACGCTGGAGCGCGCGGAGCGGATGTTCGAGGGCAACAAGTACATCTACCTCTACCGCCACCCGCTCCCGGTGATGGAGTCCATCCTCCGGATGCGCTTCGACCGCCTCTTCGCCGCCGGCCTCTTCGGCGACGCGGACGTGGACCCCTACGTGGTGGCGGAGACGGTGTGGGCGCTGTCCAACCGGAACCTGCTCCGCTTCTTCGACGGCATCGGGAAGGACCGCTGCCACCAGGTGCGCTACGAGGACCTGGTCGCGGACCCCACGAAGGTGATGACCGGCGTGGCCCACTTCCTGGGGCTCGAGTTCGACGAGCGCATGGTGCAGCCGTATGACGGCAAGAAGGACCGCATGATGGGCGGCCTGGGGGACCCCAACATCCTCCAGCACCAGGGCATCGAGAAGAAGATGGGCGAGTCGTGGAAGCGCATCAAGTGGCCCCGCCCCTTCGACGCCTCCACCCACGCGGTCATCGACCGGCTGGGCTACTCCGTGGAGGGCGCCACGCCCGCGCAGCCCCTGGTGACCGCGCAGCCGGTGGCCACGCCCGCCGCGAAGCAGAAGGTGACCGCGGCGGAGGCGGAGAAGCTGCTGGAGAACATGGACCAACTGTCCGACGAACAGGTGGCCGAGCTGCTCGCGGTGCTGGAAGACGCGGGCGGCGGTGACGGTGGTGGCAGCAGCAGCAGCGAGGACGCGGCCTGAACATGACGCCCGAAGAGAAGCGAGCACGCCTGGCGCAGCTCCTGAAGGACAAGTCGCGCCCTGCCTCCAAGCAGGCGCCCCTGTCCTTCGCGCAGGAGCGGATGTGGTTCCTGGACAAGTGGAGCCCCGGCAGCGCGGCCTTCCACATGCCCACCGCGGTGCGCCTGACGGGCACCGTGGACACGGACGCGCTGCGCCGCGCCCTGGCCCTGCTGGTGGAGCGGCACGACACGCTGCGCACCACCTTCCAGGAGCGCGAGGGCGGCGCCGTGCAGGTCATCGCCTCCACGGGCGAGGTGCCGCTGGAGGTGATGGACCTCCAGGGGCTGCCGGTGACCGAGCGCGACGCCGAAGCCCAGCGGCGCGTGGTGACGCTGGCGCAGCAGCCCTTCAGCCTGGAGCAGGGGCCGCTGTTGCGCGCGGTGCTGATGCTGCTGGGCAACGGTGAGCAGGTGCTGCTGATGGATCAGCACCACATCGTGTCCGACGGCTGGTCCATGGGCGTGCTCGTGCACGAGCTGGCGGTGCTGTACCGCGCGTGCCTGGAGGGCCAGCCCTCGCCGCTCAAGCCCCTGCCGCTGCAATACGCGGACTGGGCGGTGTGGCAGAAGGAGTGGCTCCAGGGCGCGGAGCTGGAGCGCCAGCTCACCTACTGGAAGAACCGCCTCAACCCGAACGCGCTGCTGGAGCTGCCGCAGGACAAGCCGCGCCCGGCGCTGATGAGCTCCAAGGGCGAGCGGCAGGTGATGCACCTGTCCCCCGCCCTCACCCAGGCGCTCAAGGCGCTGGGCCAGCGCGAGGGCCGCACGCTCTTCGTCACGCTGCTGTCCGCCTTCAACGTCCTCTTGTCCCGCTACACCGGCCAGGACGACGTCGTGGTGGGCACGCCCATCGCGGGCCGTCCGCGCGCGGAGGTGGAGGGGCTCATCGGCCTGTTCGTGAACATGCTGGCGCTGCGCTCGGACCTGTCCGGCAAGCCCACGTTCAAGGAGCTGCTGAGCCGCGTGCACGAGTCCACGCTGGACGCGTACGCGCACCAGGACATCCCCTTCGAGCGGCTGGTGGACGCGCTCAAGCCGGAGCGGCACCTCAGCCACTCGCCCATCTTCCAGGTGATGTTCGTCCTGCAGAACGCGCCCATGCCAGCCCTGGAGGCCCCGGGCGTGGTGATGGAGGCGAAGCCGGTGGACACCGGCACGACGAAGTACGACCTGTCGCTGCTGCTGGTGGACCTGCCGCAGGGCCTGCGCGTCACCGCCGAGTACAGCACCGACCTCTTCGAGCGCTCCACGGCGGAGCGCCTCCTGGGCCACTACCTGACGCTGCTGGAAGGCATCGTCGCGCAGCCGGACGTGCCCATCTCCCGCCTGCCGCTGCTGCCCGACGCCGAGCGGCAGCGCGTGCTGAAGGACTGGAACGACACCGCCGTCACGCACCCGAAGGACGCGACGCTCACGTCGCTCATCGAGGCGCAGGTGGCGCGCACGCCGGACGCCGTCGCCCTGGAGTTCGAGGGCAGCCGCCTCACCTACCGCGAGCTGGACGCCCGCGCGAACCAACTGGCGCACGCGCTGCGCAGGCACGGCGTGGGGCCGGAGGTCCGCGTGGGCCTGTGCGTGGAGCGCTCGCTGGAGATGGTGGTGGGCCTGTTGGGCACGCTGAAGGCGGGCGGCGCGTACGTGCCGCTGGACCCGGGCTACCCGCAGGAGCGCCTGGGCTGGATGCTGGAGGACGCGCGTCCGCCCGTGCTGCTGGTGCAGGAGCGGCTGCTGGCGCGGTTGCCGGCGTCGGACGCGAAGGTGGTGAAGCTGGACACGGGCTGGGAGGACATTGCCCGCGAGCCCACCACCGCGCCCGCGCCCACGGCCACGCCGGACTCGCTGGCGTACATCATCTTCACGTCCGGCAGCACGGGCCGCCCCAAGGGCGCGATGAATGCGCACGGCCCGGTGGTGAACCGCCTGTTGTGGATGCAGTCCGCCTACCGGCTCACGCCGCAGGACGTGGTGCTCCAGAAGACGCCGTTCAGCTTCGACGTGTCCGTCTGGGAGTTCTTCTGGCCGCTGATGACGGGCGCGAAGCTGGTGGTCGCGAAGCCCGGCGGGCACCAGGACCCGGGCTACCTGAAGGCGCTGATTGCCTCCGCGTCCGTCACCACGCTGCACTTCGTGCCCTCCATGCTCCAGGCCTTCCTGGACGAGCCGGGCGTGGCGGACTGCACGTCGCTGAAGCGCGTGGTGTGCAGCGGTGAGGCGCTGCCCCTGGAGCTGAAGGAGCTGTGCCTGCGCACGCTGCCCGGCGCGGGGCTGCACAACCTCTACGGCCCCACCGAGGCCGCGGTGGACGTGACGTTCCACGCGTGCAAGGCCAATGACGGCCGCCGCTCCGTGCCCATTGGACGGCCGGTGGACAACACGCAAATTCGCATCCTGGACGCGGAGCTCCAGCCGGTGCCCCAGGGCGCGGCGGGCGAGCTGTACATCGGCGGCGTGCAGGTGGGGCGCGGCTACCTGGCGCGGCCCTCGCTGACGGCCGAGCGCTTCATCCCGGATCCGTACGCGGCGGTGCCGGGCGCGCGCATGTACCGCACGGGCGACGTGGCGCGGTGGCTGCCGGACGGTGAAATCGAGTACCTGGGCCGCGCGGACTTCCAGGTGAAGATCCGCGGCCTGCGCATCGAGCTGGGCGAGATTGAGTCGTCGCTGGAGAAGCACCCCACGGTGCGCCAGGCGGTGGTGCTCGCGCGCGAGGACCGGCCGGGCCAGAAGCGGCTGGTGGCCTACGTCACCGGCAAGGACGCGAAGCCCGAGGGCGCGGCGCTGCGCGCGTACCTGCTGGAGCGGCTGCCCGAGTACATGGTGCCGTCCAACGTCGTGGTGCTGGAGCGCATGCCGCTCAGTCCCAACGGCAAGGCGGACCGCAAGGCGCTGCCCGCGCCGGAGGCCGGTGGCGCGGATCCGTCGCGGCCCTTCGTGGCGCCGGGGACGGCCATCGAGCAGCAGATCGCCCAGGCGTGGAAGGACCTGCTCCACGTGGAGCGGGTGGGCCTGGACGACCCCTTCTTCGAGCTGGGTGGCAACTCGCTGCTCGCCCTCCAGCTCCACCGCCGGCTGACGGCGGAGCTGGGCGTGACGCTGGCGCTCACAGACCTCTTCCAGTACCCCACCGTGCGGGCGCTGGCGGCGCGGCTGTCGCGCCGGGAGGACACGCCCTCGGAGGACGCGGCGCAGGCGGGCCGCAGCCGTGCCGAGGCGCGACGCACGGTCAACCGCCGCGCGGTGGCCTCGCGCGGTCGGGTGGAAACGGATGGAGACGCGGATGAGTGACGCAGTGGGTGGTGGCGAGGAGCGCATCGCGATCGTCGGCCTGTCGGGCCGCTTCCCGGGTGCGAAGACGTTGGAGGCCTTCTGGGAGATGCTCCGCCGTGGCGGTGACGCGCGCCGCGTGCCCACGGACGCGGAGCTGGACGACGCGGGCGTGCCCCAGGCGCTGCGCGCCCACCCGCAGTGGGTGCGCTCCAGCTACGTGCTGGAGGGCGCGACGGACTTCGACGCGGGCCTCTTCGGCTACAGCCCGCGCGAGGCGGAGCTGATGGACCCCCAGCAGCGCATCTTCATGGAGTGCGCGTGGGAGTCGCTGGACAACGCCGGCTACGACCCGGGCCGCTTCAAGGGCGCGGTGGCCGTCTATGCCAGCGTGAGCCTGAGCTCGTACCTGCTGCGCGCGCTGATGCGGCAGCCGGACCTGATGGACGCGGCCGGTTCGTTCGGCGTGATGCTGGCGAACGACAAGGACTACGTGGCCACGCGCGTGTCGCACCGGCTGGGCCTGCGCGGCCCCTCGGCGACGGTGCAGACGGCGTGCTCCAGCTCGCTGGTGGCGCTCCACCTGGCGTGCCAGAGCCTCTTGTCCGGCGAGAGCGACATGGCGCTCGCGGGCGGCTCGTCCGTGTCCTTCCCGCAGACGGCGGGCTACCTCTACCAGGAGGGGATGATCTTCTCGCCGGACGGCTACTGCCGCGCGTTCGACGCGAAGGCCAACGGCACCGTGCGCGGCGCGGGCGCGGCGGTGGTGGTGCTCAAGCGCCTGTCGGACGCGCTGAAGGACGGCGACACCATCCACGGCGTGCTGCTGGGCACGGCGGTGAACAACGACGGCGCGGGCAAGGTGGGCTTCACCGCGCCCAGCGTGGAGGGCCAGGCCGCGGTCATCGCGGAGGCGCTCGCCATCTCCGGCGTCACGCCGGAGGACATCCAGTACGTGGAGGCCCACGCGACGGGCACCCCGCTGGGCGACCCGATTGAAGTGGCAGCGCTCAACCAGGCCTTCGGTGGCACGGAGACGGGCCAGAAGCGCGTGGCGCTGGGCTCGCTCAAGGCGGCCATCGGCCACCTGGACGCGGCGGCCGGCATCGCGGGCGTGGTGAAGACGGTGCTCGCCATGGAGCACGGCGAGATCCCCGCGAGCCCCCACTTCGAGAAGCCCAACCCCGTCATCGACTTCGACGCGGGCCCCTTCTTCGTGCCCTCGCAGCCCCGGCCGTGGACGTCCCCCAACGGGCCGCGCCGCGCGGGCGTGAGCGCCTTCGGCATCGGCGGGACCAACACGCACGTCATCCTGGAGGAGGCCCCGAAGGCGGCCGCCCCCGCGACGTCGCGCCGCGCGTGGCACGTGCTGCCCCTGTCCGCCCGCACGCCCGCGGCGCTGGACGCGGCGACGGAGCGGCTGGCCGCGCACCTGGACGCGAACCCGGACTTGTCCCTGGCGGACGTGGCCTACACGCTCCAGGTGGGCCGCCACGTGCACGAGCACCGCCGCGCGGTGGTGGTGAAGGACGTGGCGGACGCGAAGGCGGCGCTGCGGGATGCGCGGCGGCTGCTGGGCGGCTCCGGCACCAACACGCGCCGGCCGGTGGTGTTCCTCTTCTCCGGCCAGGGCTCGCAGTACGTGGACATGGGCCGGGGCCTCTACGAGCAGGAGCCCGCCTTCCGCGCGGAGGTGGACGCGTGCGCGGAGAAGCTCAAGCCGCACCTGGGCCTGGACCTGCGCACGGTGCTCTACCCGCCCGCGGACGGGCGTGAGAAGGCGACGGAGCAGCTCAAGCAGACGTCCCTCACGCAGCCCGCGCTGTTCGTCATCGAGTACGCGCTCGCGAAGCTGTGGGCGTCCTGGGGCGTGACGCCGCAGGCGATGGTGGGCCACAGCATCGGCGAGTACGTGGCCGCGTGCCTGTCGGGCGTGTTCAGCCTGGACGACGCGCTGGCGCTGGTGGCCACGCGCGGCCGGCTGATGCAGTCGCTGCCGGCAGGCTCCATGCTTTCCGTACGGATGACGCCGGAGGCGCTGGCGCCGCTGATGGACGCGCGCATCTCCGTGGCGGCCGTGAACGCGCCGGGCTTCACCGTCGTGGCGGGCCCCACGGACGCGGTGGACGCGCTCCAGGCGAAGCTGGAGGCGCAGAAGGTGGAGGTGTCGCGGCTGCACACGTCGCACGCGTTCCACTCCCACATGATGGACCCCATCGTGGAGGAGTTCCGCCAGGCGGTGGCGAAGGTCGCGCGCAAGGAGCCCAAGGACCTCTACCTGTCCAACGTCACCGGCACCTGGGTGACGCGCGAGGACGCGGTGAGCCCGGCGTACTGGGCGCGTCACCTGCGCGACGCCGTGCGCTTCCAGGACTCGGCCGCGCTGCTGCTGAACGACCCCGAGCACGTCTTCCTGGAGGTCGGCCCCGGCAACGCGCTGGCCACGCTGGTGCGCCGCAACGCGCAGGAAGGCACCTTCCCGGCCATCCTCACGACGCTGCCCGCGCCGCGCGACGCCCAGCAGGACGCGCTCACGCACGCCGCGGACGCGTTCGCGAAGCTGTGGCTCGCGGGCGCGAAGGCGATTGCCGGCCGCGTCTACAAGGGCGAGGCCCGCCGCCGCATCCCCCTGCCCGCCTACCCCTTCCAGCGCGAGCGCTACGACCTGCTCAAGGGTCCGCCGCCCGCGCTGCCTCGCGCCGCGTCCCCACGGCCCGCCACGGCGCAGGGCGTGGAGCTGACCGTCCCCGCGTGGCCGCGCACGCGCGCGTCCCCCCAGGTTCCGTCGCTCTCCGGCCAGCGCTGGCTGGTGCTGGAGGCGGACACGCCGGTGGCCGCGCGCGTGTCGGAGCGGCTGCGTCAGGCGGGCGCGGACGTGGTGTCGCTCGTCGCGGGCCAGGGCGCGTCGGATCCGGTGACGAAGCGCTTCGCGGTGGACCCCGCGTCTCCGGATGCCGTGGGAGCACACCTGGAGCGCCTGCGCGGTGAGGACTGGACGCCCGCGCACGTCGCGTACCTGTGGCCGCTGGTGAAGGAGCCGCGAGACCTGGAGTCGGGGCTCGCGACGTCGTTCCACGGGCTGCTCGCGCTGGCGAAGGCCGTGGGCCCGGGCGCGGCGAAGACGCCCGTGTCGCTGGACGTGGTGACCACCGGCGCCCAGGACGTCACGGGCGAGGAGCCGCTGCTGCCCTGGCAGGCGGCCGCGGTCGGCACCAGCCGCGTGCTGTCACAGGAGTACCCCGGCCTCACCGTGCGCGCCGTCGACGTCACCTGGCCCGCGCCGGACGAGTCCGCGTCCGGGCCGTGGCTGGAGCGGCTGGTGACGGAGCTGGCCACCGGCGAGGACCCGGTGGTCGCGCTGCGCGGCCCGTACCGCCACGTCGAGGCGTTCGAGCCCCTCGACGTCCCGGGTGCCGCGAGCGCGGGCACTTCGGAGCCGCACAACCCCACGGCCGGTGGCTCCTCGCAGGCCGGCCTCAAGGACGGCGGGGTCTACGTCATCGTCGGGGGCCTGGGCCGCGTGGGGCTCGCGCTCGCGGAGCAGCTCACGCAGGCGGTGAAGCCGAAGCTCGTGCTGCTGTCCCGCCGCACGCTCCCCGCCCCGGGTGAATGGGACGCGTGGCGCGCGGGCCATGACGCGCAGGACGCGACGTCCAGGGCCATCGAGCGCATGCGCGCGCTGGAGGAGGCGGGCGCGCAGGTCCTGGCGCTGCGCGCGGACGCGGGCGTTCCGGGTCAGCTCGACAAGGCGCTCCAGGTCGCGGAGGCGAAGCTCGGCCGCATCGACGGCGTCTTCTACGCGGCCGGCGACGGCGGCATGGCCACCCGCATCTCCGTGGCCGAGGCCACGCCGGAGGCCACCGCGCCGCTGCTGTCCGGCCGCTTCGGGGGCCTCATGCACCTGGCGGAGGCGCTGGCGTCGCGGCAGCCGGACTTCGTCGTGGTGCAGTCCTCCCTCACCGTGGTGCTGGGCGGCATGGCGGTCAGCGCGGTGGCGGCGGCGCACGCCGGCATGGACGCGCTGGCGGTCCGGCAGGCCCGGCTGGGCGGCACCCGCTGGTACACCGTGGACTGGGACGTGTGGGGCGTGGGCGAGGGCTTCCGCCCCGACGCCGTCATCCCTCCCGCCGAGGGCTTCCGCCTCCTGCGCGCGCTGCTCACCCAGCCCACCGGTGGACGCTTCCTCGCGTCGCTCGGGTCGCTGGAGGCGCGGCGTCAGGTGGCGCGCGACGGTGCCTCCACCGCCCGCGCGAGCACGAGCGCCAGCGGCAAGCACCCGCGCCCCCCGCTGGCCAACGCCTTCGTCGCCCCGCGCGACGAGACCGAGGAGAAGGTCGCCGCGCTCTGGCAGGACCTGCTGGGCGTGGAGTCGGTGGGCATCACCGACAACTTCTTCGAGCTGGGCGGCCACTCGCTCCTGGGCGTGCAGTTGCTGTCGCGCATCCGCGAGGCCTTCCAGGTCGAGCTGTCCATGCGCGCCCTCTTCGAGTCCCCCACCGTGGAGATCATGACGGTGGCCATCGTGGAGGCGAGCGCCAGTCAGCTCGACCCCGAAGCGCTGGAGGCCATGCTCGCGGAGCTGGAGCAGGGCTGAAATCCCCCTTTGGAACGCCGGGCCCGCGCGCACTCCCGTAGTACGGTGCGCGGGCCCTTGACCCTCCTGCCCCCCAGGAGAAAGAGACGTGGAATGAGCATCGCGCAACGCCTGACCATCACCCAGCCCATGCGGGTCTTCTGGATCACCTGGTTCGGCCAGCTCATCTCGATCCTCGGCTCCGGCCTCACGTCCTTCGGCGTGGGCGCGAAGGTCTTCCTGGACACGCGCTCCACCACGCAGTTCGCGCTGCTGTCCTTCTTCGCGCTGGCGCCCATGGTGGTGCTGTCCCCCATCGCGGGGACGCTCATCGACCGCTGGGACCGCCGCCGCGCCATGCTGCTGGCGGACCTGGGCAACGGCTTCACCACGCTGCTCATCTTCAGCATGTTGCTGGCCAGCGAGCGGGGGCTGTTCAAGCTCGAGACCTGGCACTTCTACCTGCCCGTCTCCCTGGGCGCGTGCTTCGGCGCCTTCCGCTGGCCGGCCTTCTTCGCCACGGTGACGCTCATCGTGCCCAAGCAGCACCTGGGCCGCGCCAACGCCATGGCGGAGGTGGCCAGCGGCGCCAGCCAGATCCTCTCCCCCATCATCGCGGGAGCGCTCATCGACAGCGTGGGCCTGAAGGGCGTGCTGACGGTGGACGTCTGCAGCTTCCTCATCGCCGTCACCACCCTGCTGATGGTCCGCTTCCCCAGGCCCACCGCCTCCGAGGCGGGCCAGCAGGGCAAGGGGTCGCTGCTCGCGGAGATGAAGCAGGGCTGGAGCTTCATCAGCGCGCGCAAGGGGCTGTTGTCCCTGATGGCCTTCACCGGCGTGGCCGTGCTGTGCATGGACCTGGTGGTGCTGCTGATCACCCCCCTGGTGCTCGCCTTCACGGACATCTCCACGCTGGGCCGCATCGCGTCCATCGCGGGCGTGGGCGCGCTGCTGGGCGGCATCGGCATGGGCGTGTGGGGCGGCCCCAAGAACCCGCTGTACGGCATCCTCGGCTTCCATGCGTTTTCGGGCGTGGTGCTCTTCATGGCCGCGCCCGCGCCCAGCGTGCCGCTGGTCGCCGCCGCCGCCGCGCTCTACCTGTTCACCATGCCGCCGGTGATGGCGGGCATCCAGTCCATCTGGCAGCGCAAGATTCCCGCGGACCTCCAGGGCCGCGCCGCCGCCGTGAAGCGGATGATCATCCTGTGCGTGTCGCCGCTCGCGAGCCTCATCGCGGGGCCGCTCGCGGACGACCTCTTCGAGCCGGCCATGCGCGAGGGGGGCGCGCTCGCCAGCAGCATGGGCCGCCTGCTGGGCGTGGGCCCGGGGCGCGGCATCGCCGTCATCTTCATCGTCCTGGGCCTGCTGACGCTCGCGAACGTCGCGGCCGGGTGGCTCAACCCGCGCCTGCGCAACCTGGACAAGGAGCTGCCGGACGCGCTCCCGGACACGCCGCCCGCCCCCCCTGACGACACCGCCGCCCCCAACGCCCCCACCGCTGGAGCCTCCGCGTCATGAGTGCCTTCTCCCAGGTCCTGCGCATGCTGCGCATGTTGCCGTCCGCCATGGCCGTGGCCACGCCGGGCGTGGGCCCCTGGCTCGCCCGCCGCCGCTGGACGCGCGAGGAGGGCACGCTCACCCTGCCCGGCCTGCACGGCAAGGTGGAGGTGCTGCGCGACACGTGGGGCGTGCCCCACATCTTCGCCAGCGACGAGCACGACCTCTTCTTCGCCCAGGGCTACGTGCACGGGCAGGACCGGCTGTGGCAGTTGGAGATGAGCCGCCGGCTGGTGGACGGCCGGCTCGCGACCCTGCTGGGCCCCATGGGCGTGCCCGCGGATCAGTTCTTCCGCACCCTGGGCCTGCGCCACATGGCGGAGAAGTCCTGGGAGCAGGTGGATCCGGAGGCGCGCGCCGTCCTGGAGGCCTACAGCGCGGGCGTCAACGCGCGCATCGCCGCGGAGCCGCTGCCCTACGAGTTCACCGTGATGGCCACGACGCCCACGCCCTGGACGCCCGTGGACTCGCTCGCGCGCGGCAACCTGCTGGCGATGATGCTGGGCGGCAACCACCGCATCGAGCTCTTCCGCGCGCGGCTGGTGGCGGCGGTGGGTGAAGAGGTGGCCAACGCGCTCCTGCCGCAGAACGCGCCGGAGACGCCCCTCATCGTCCCCAGGGAGGCGCGCCTGCCGGGCCTGAAGGACGTGAAGGCGATGTCCGGCCTGGACAGCGTGGACGCGGTGATGGGCGACCCCAACATCGTCTCCGGCAGCAACAACTGGGTGGTGCACGGCCAGCGCACGAAGAGCGGCCAGCCGCTGCTCGCCAACGACGTGCACATCCCCCTGAGCATGCCGTCCACCTGGTACGAGAACGGCCTGCACGCCGGCCGCTTCCAGCACGTGGGCTTCTCCCTGCCCGGCGTGCCCATGCTGATCGTCGGCCACAACGGGGAGGTGGCCTGGGGCATGTCCAACCTGGGGCCGGACACCCAGGACTTCTACATCGAGAAGCTGGACGACCCGAAGGCGCCGAAGCAGTACCTCTACCAGGACGTCTGGCACGACCTGGAGGTGCGCCGCGAGGAGATCCCCGTCAAGGGCGGCGCCCCCGTGGTGCTGGAGGTGAAGAGCACCCGCCACGGCCCGCTGATGAACGCCGTCATGGCGGAGGAGCTGAAGGACAGCGAGCCCCTGGCGCTCCGGTGGGCGCACCGCGAATGCCAGCCGCTCATCAACGCCGTGCTGAAGCTCAACCTGGCCACGGACTGGGAGTCCTTCCGCGCCGCCATGAAGTGCTGGGAGGGGCCGGGCCAGAACTTCGTGTACGCGGACACGGCCGGCAACGTCGGCTACCAGGCCACGGGGAAGATCCCCATCCGCCAGGGCCACCAGGGCCTCATCCCCATGCCGGGCTGGACGGGGGAGTCCGAGTGGACGGGCTTCATCCCGTTCGAGGAGCTGCCCGCGTCCTTCAACCCGCCCGCGGGCTACGCGGCCACGGCGAACAACAAGATTACGTCCGACGACTACCCGCACCTCATCGCGCACAACTGGTTCCCCGGCTACCGCGCCAAGCGCATCACCGACCTGATTGAAGCGGGCACGCAGCACACCGTGGAGTCCATGCGGGACATCCAGGCGCAGACGTACTCGCTGCCCGCGGAGGCGCTGCGCCCCTACCTCCTGGCGGCGGCGCTCCCGGCGGACGACCTCCAGCGGCAGGCGGTGGAGGCGCTGAAGGCGTGGGACCTGCGCTGCGAGCCGGAGGCCGTGGGCGCCACGGTGTTCCAGGCCTGGTACATCGAGGTGCTGCGCAAGCTGCTCCAGCACAAGCTGGAGCCGTCGCTGGTGAAGGAATACCTGATGGGCCAGTACGAACGGCACGGCAGCCTGCACATGCCCTTCGTCATCGGCCTGATGTCCCAGCCGGACAGCCCCTGGTGGGATGACCCGAAGACGCCGGAGAAGGAGACGCGCGACGACATCCTCCGCGCGGCCCTGGGCGTGGCCGTCGCGTGGCTTTCGAAGACGTACGGCCCGAAGCCGGAGGCGTGGGCCTGGGGCCAGGTGCACCAGCTCACGTACGCGCACCAGATGCTGGGCGGGCCCGCCATCCCCGCGCGCATCCGCCGCGTCTTCAACAGCCGCCCGGTGCCCGCGCGGGGCGACAACTACTCCGTGGACGGCGCCTCGTTCCTCTGGAGCCACCCCTTCAAGGTGGTCCACGGCACCGCGCTGCGGATGATCGTCGACCTGGCGGACCTGTCCCGCTCCGTGTCCATCCACTCGCCGGGGCAGTCCGAGCACCTGTACCACAAGCACCGCGATGACCTGATGGAGCTCAACCGCAAGGTGGAGTTCCACCCCATGCTCCACACGCGCCAGGCCGTGGAGCAGCACCGCGAGGCCACGCTGACGCTCACGCCCGCGGTGGCCCTGGCCAAATAAAACAACCCGGACTTGAAGGCCGTCACTCCCCCCGGAGCGACGGGCCTCCAGGCCCGGGTCCATTGCGTTTCAGGCTCCAGCGGGAGCCGGCACTCGTATTCGCGTCGAGTTCCCCCTCAGAAACTCGACGCTTCCCCCTTCTATGTGCCAGCCCCTGCGGTCCCCCTCATTTCCCGCGCATGCCGCGGTGAGCTAAGAAGTCCCCCGACTCCCTGACTCACCGTGTCGCTGCTGCGCGGGCCCCCCTGCTTCCCGTGCTGCGATGAAGGAACAGTACCGGGCCCCCCTGTTTCGATCTGTGAAGCGGCCCACAAGCCCGCTGTGAAGGCGTTCACACCCGCCGGACTTGTCCGCCCGCCCTGGATGGGAGGCTTCCCTACCTGCATCCAGGGATTCCGGGCAGAATGGCGGTCCCCTCATGTCCTACGCGCAGCTTCTGGCCGAAATCCCCATGTTCGAGAGCCTCGGCCGGGAGGACCTGGAGAACATGTCGTCGCTCCTCCAGCCCCGGCGCTTCGCGAGGGGAGAGGTCATCTTCCACCGGGGGGACGTGGGCACCGCGCTGTTCATCATCCGGCGCGGGCAGGTGGCCATCCGGCTCTCCTCCAGCGAGGGGCGCGAAATCACCCTGGCGCTGCTGGACCGGGGGGACGCCTTCGGGGAGCTGTCCCTGCTGGACGGCGAGGTGCGCTCCACGGACGCGATGGCGCGCGAGGAGGCGCACCTGCTCACGCTCCAGCGCGACGACTTCCGGCGCTACCTGGAGACGCGGCCGCAGGTGGGCCTGGCGCTCCTGGCGAACATGAGCCGGCTGGTGCGGCGCACGACGCAGCTCGTTTACGACTCGGCCTTCCTGGACGCGCGGAGCCGGCTGGTGCGGGTGCTGCTGGAGCTGGCGAAGACGCAGGGAAGGCAGGCCCCGGAGGGGCTGGTCATCACCCCGAAGCTCACGCAGTCGGAGCTGGCCAACCTGTGCGGCGTCACCCGCGAGAGCGTCAACAAGTGGCTGCGCTACTACGTGCGCGAGGGGATGCTCAGCTTCGAGGGCGGGCAGATCGTCCTCCTCCAGCCGGAGCGGCTGGGGCAGGACGCGGAGTAGCCGTCAGCCGCGCACGCGGAAGAGGGACAGGGGCTCGTCACGGCCCTTCACCTTCACCGGCGCCAGGGGCTCCAGCGCGAAGGCGCCCGCGTCCAGCAGGGCCCGCGTGGCGTCGGTGATGAGCACCTCGCCCGGCCGCGCGACGCCGCAGACGCGGGCCGCGACGTTGGTGGCGTCCCCCACGGTGGCGTACTGGAGGTAGCGCTCCGAGCCGATGTTGCCCGCGGCCACGGGGCCGGAGTTGAGCCCGATGTGGACTTGAAGCTCCGGCGCGCCGTCCGCCCGCCAGCGGTCGTTGAGGGCCGCCAGGGCCTGCTGCATCTCCACGGCCGCGCGCACGGCCCGCTCCGCGTCGTCCGGCCGGGCGAAGGGGGCGCCCCACACGGCCATCAGCGCGTCGCCGATGTACTTCTCCAGCGTGCCCTCGTGGCGGAAGACGACGTCCGCCATCACCGGGAAGTACGCGTTGAGCATGTCCACCACCTGCCGGGGCTTGAGGCGCGAGGACATGGCGGTGAAGCCGGTGATGTCGGAGAAGAGGATGGTGACGTTCGCCTCGCGCACCTCCAGCGGCACGCCCCTCAGCGCCTTCAACTGGCGCACGACGTCCGGCGGGAAGAAGCGCTGGTAGGCGTTCCTGAGCACCGCCTCCTCCTCCAGCCGCCGCGCCAGGTGCGCGTGGTCCAACGCGACGGCGGACTGGTTGGCGAAGGCGGTGAGGAACTCCAGGTCCTCGTCGGTGAAGAGGCCGCCCTGCGTGAGGCTGTCCAGGTACAGCACGCCCAGCACGGAGTCCCGCGTGCGCAGGGGCACGCACAGCGAGGCGCGGATGGACTGGCGGAAGACGGAGTCCGCGCCCACCAGCCGCGCGTCGTCCCGCGCGTCCGTGAAGAGGGCCGCCACGCCGCGCGAGTGCACGTAGTCCACGATGTGCTGGCTGTAGAAGCGCTCCGGCAGCGCCCCGCCCCGCGCCCCCCGGGCCACGCGCGGCGCCAGCGCCCCCGTGTCCCGGTCCACCAGCAGCACCGCCGCCCGGTCCACCGCCCAGATCTGGAAGACGAGCTGGAGCACGCGCTCCAGCAGCCCGTCCACCGGGCCCGGGGACGCGAGGATCTGCCCCACCTTGAGCAGCACCTGGAGCTTGTCGCGGGTGCGGTCCGGCGAGCGCGTGTCGAGCAGCGCCTCCATGGAGGACCCGCCGGAGAAGCGCGTCTCCAGGGGCTGCGTGCGCAGCGGGCCCCAGCCGTCCGGCAGCGGCGTGTCCAGGGACACCAGCCGGAACCACACCTCGCCGCAGCGGAAGGACTGGCCGTGGCCCAGCTCCTGGCGGGAGACGCGGTGCGGCCCCACGAAGCTGCCGTTCTTGCTGTCCAGGTCCACCAGCACCACGCGCCCGCCCGCGCGCTCCAGCCGCGCGTGGCGCCGCGACAGGCTGGGGTGCGGCACGCGGATGCCGTTCTCCTCCGTGCGGCCGATGGTGGTGGTGCCCTCCGGCAGCATCACCACCCGTTCATCCACCTGGCCTGGGTTGAGGATGAGGCGCATGCGCTAGCGGGGCTTCAAGTGGGCCCCTTGGCCGTGAAGACGCCGGGCCGGGGCGCGGACGCGGGCGCCTTCAGGACGGCGGGGGCCACCTGCTCGGAGGTGCGGTCCGCGGAGGACTCGGACTGGCTGCCGTGGCGGGCCACCACCTCGCGCACCGCGAGCGACTGGCCCGCGGGCCCCGGCAGGCGGCGGTCCCCGGCGAGCCGGCAGTCGAAGGCGTCCTGGAGCCGCGCGGCCAGCGTCTCGCTCACCAGCACCTGGTCGCGCGCGGCCACGGTGGCGAGCCGGGCCGCCGTGTTCACCACGTCGCCCAGCACCGTGTGGTCCAGGCGCCCGCGCCCGGCCGCGCCCACGTTGCCGGACAGCACCGGCCCGGTGTCCACGCCCATGCAGACGCCGTGGGCGTACGGGGACGCGTCACCGCCGCTCCACGCCAGGCCCTGCAGCCGCTGCTTCACCGCGAGGCAGGCGTCCAGCGCGCGCGACACGTGGCCCTCGCCCTGGAAGACGGCCATCACGGCGTCGCCCAGGAACTTGTCCACCACGCCGCCGCGCGACTCCAGCTCCGGGAGGATGACCTCGAAGTTGGCGTTGAGCCGGCGCAGCGCGGACTCCGGCGGGTGCTGGCGCGTGACGGCGGTGAAGTCCGCGACGTCCAGGAAGGCCACCGTGGCGTCCACCTGCTCGCCCGCGAGAGCGCCCGGGCCGCGCACCAGCGGCAGCACCCGGTCCACGATGCCGCCGTGCACGAACATGCGCAAGAGCGCGTTCTCCTCCGTGGAGCGCACCGCGCGGCGCAGCTCGGCGACATGCCGCACCGTCTTGGCCAGGGTGGACTCCAGGTCGTCCAGGTCCACCGGCTTCACGAGGAAGTCGAACGCGCCCCGGTTCATCGCCGTGCGCAGGTTGGGCAGGTCGCCGTACGCGGAGACCATGACGACCTTCACCAGCGGGTCCACCTCGCCCACGCGCGACAGGAAGGTGAGCCCATCCATGCGCGGCATGTTCAGGTCGCACAGGACGGCGTGCGTGTCCGGGTGCTGGCGCAGGGCCTCCAGCGCCTCCTCGCCGTCGCGCGCGAAGACGAAGCGGTAGACGCCGTCGCGCACGTGCCGGCGGAAGCGCTGGCGCATGAGCAGCTCCACGTCCGGCTCGTCGTCCACCACCAGCACCGTGGCGGCCTGTCCAGCGCGGCCCGCCTCCACCAGCGCGACGAAGGCCGCGGCCAATTCGCGCGCGGAGCCGAAGCGCTGCGCGAGCGTCGGGTGCAGGGCGCGCTGGAAGAAGGCGTCGCCGCCCGCGCCCAGCTCCGGCACCAACTGCGACACGGGCACCGCGGGCGGGTGGAAGGCGCCGCGCAGGAGCGCGCCCACGGACTCGGGGCCGTAGGGGAACTGGCCGGTGAGGGCGCGGTAGAGCACCACCGCGAGCGACCAGAGGTCCGCCCTGGCGTCCAGGTCCGGATCCGCGCGCAGTTGCTCCGGGCTCATGTAGCGCAGCGTGCCGGTGAGCCCCTCCGCCTGCGCGGGCGCCCCGGTGGGGATGAGCGAGCGCGCGAGCCCGAAGTCGAGCACCTTCACCACCTCCTCGCCGTCCACGTGGGCGAGGAAGAGGTTGGCGGGCTTCAGGTCGCGGTGGACGAGCCCCGCCGCGTGCGCCGCCGCCAGCGCGCGGGCCACCGGCGTGACGAGCGCGGCCACGCGGGCCGGGGACAGGCGCCCCTGCTGGGTGAGGCGCGTCTCCAGGTCCTCGCCCTCCAGCAGCTCCATGACGATGTACGGCACGCCGCCGTCCACGCCGGAGTCGTGCACCTGCACCACGTGCGGGTGGCGCAGCCGGGCCACGGCCTGGGCCTCCTGCTCGAAGTGGCGGTGGGCCTCCGGCGTGCGCGCCACCACGTCCGAGACGATGAGCTTGAGGGCCACGTGCCGCTGGAGTTGCAGGTCGACGGCCCGCCAGATGGCGCCCATGCCACCGCCGCCAATCCTGCGCTCCAGCGCGTACCTGCCGCCCATGGGGCGCCCGGTGTCCATCGGCCCTGTGTCTCCGTCCCGGGCACGGCCTGCCGCGCGTGCCTCGCGAAGCCGGGAATGATGGCACACTTGGCGCCTCCCCTGGCGTGCCCATTCGGTGCCGCGCCCGGAGCCCCGGGGCCCGGCTGCACGCCCGGTGTGGGCGGAGGAGCGTCAGGGACGGGTCAGCGCCTGGGCGAGCCGGGGCAGGACGTCCCCCGCCCGCGCCTCCACGCGCACATCCGCGAGCCCGTCGCCCCGGCTCTCCCCGATGTTGAGGATGCCGATGGGCAGGTGCCGCTCCGCCGCGCGGGTGACGAAGCGGTAGCCGGAGTAGACCGTCAGCGACGAGCCCACCACCAGCAGCGCGTCCCCCTCCTCCACCAGCGCGAACGCGTCCTGCACCAGCGGCGCCGCGACGTTGTCGCCGAAGAACACCACGTCCGGCTTCAGCGTCCCGCCACAGCGCGTGCACGCGGGGACGCGGAAGCCCTCCAGGGCCTCCTGGGACAGCTCCGCGTCGCCGTCCGGGCGCAGCTCCACCACGGTGTGCGCGAAGTCCGGGTTGAGGCCCAGCATCCGCGCCTGGAGCGACGCGCGCGGCTCCTGCGCGCCACACGCCAGGCAGCGCACCCGGGACAGCGCGCCGTGCAGCTCCAGCACGCGCTCACTGCCCGCGGCGTGGTGCAGCCCGTCCACGTTCTGGGTGATGAGCCCGGGCACCACGCCCGCCTTCTCCAGCGCGGCCAACGCGAGGTGCGCGTCGTTGGGCCGGGCGGTGGTGAAGCGCGGCCAGCCCAGCAGGCTGCGCGCCCAGTAGCGCTGACGCACCGCCGGCTGGTGCAGGAACTCGCGGTGCTGGATGGGGTTGCGCACCTTGTGGCGCGTCTCCGGGCCGCGGTAGTCGGGGATGCCGGACTCGGTGCTGCAGCCAGCGCCGGTGAGCACCACGACGCGGCGTCCGCGCAGCAGCCGGACCAGGGCGTCCAGGCCCGGCTCGGGCGGGAGGGCGGCGACAGGGGAGTCCGTGAGGAGCGTCATTCCACCCTCCGTATAACGCGGCCCGCTCACGCTCGCTCCCGGGCCTTCGCCCCCCTGGGTGTGGGCGCCTACCGGACGAGCGCGTCCCTGGCGGGGTCCGCGGGCTTCGGCGTGGCCATGGCGGCCTTGATGTCCCGGCGCGCGGCGGGGGGCAGCCGGGCAATCCAGCGGTCCATCGCCTGGCGCAGCTCCGGCACGGAGGACTCGTCGTCCGGGAGCGCTCCGGCCTCCAGGCGGGCCTCGGCGGCGAGCCGGACGGCGCGGTCCGGGTCCTGCTTCGCGTCCCACAGCGCGCGGGCCAGCATGTAGCGCGCGGCGGGGCGCTCCGCGGGACGGGGCCGGGCGCGCTCCCACCCGGCGACGGCCTTCTCCAGCGGGGCCAGCGCCTCGCGCGGACGGCCAAGCACCATGTACGTGCGCCCCAGGTCCACCAGGGCCCCCGTCCAGCCGCCGTTCACGTCGTCCGGCAGGGACGTCTGGAGCGCGGCGGCGCGCTCGAAGTACGGCAGGGCCTGGTCCGGCTGGTTGCGGTAGCTGAGCGTCTGGCCCATGCCCCGGAGCACCAGCGCCAGCGTGGGGTGGTCCGGGCCCAGGCTCTTCTCCACCTGCCCGAGCGCCGTGGCGAAGCGCTGGGTGGCCTCCTCCAGCCGGCCCATGTGCACCAGCAGCGTGCCGATGTTGTTGACGATGATGGCCACCGTGGAGCTGTCGCGCCCCTCGGTCGTCTCCGCGATGCGCAGCGCGCGTTCGTACAGGGGCAGCGCCTCCTCGCGCTTGCCCTGGTACTGGAGCGCCAGCGCCAGGCTGTTGAGCGCGTCCGCCACCTGCGGGTGGTCCTGCCCCAGCGAGCGCTCCAGCAGCGCCAGCGCGCCCCGGGCCAGCCGCTCCGACTGCACGAAGTCACCCTGCTGCCAGCGCACGCTGGCCTGCTCCAGGCGGATGCGCGCCACGTCCGGGTGCTCGGGCCCCAGCGCCCCGCGCACGGTGCCCAGGGCGCGCTCGTACAGGCCCAGGGCCTCCTCCGCGCGCCCCTGGGAGCGGCGCACGGTGCCCAGCTCCACGCGCACGTCCGCGACCTCCAGGGCCTCCGGGCCGAAGCGCTTCTCCAGGAAGGACAGCGCGCGGGTGAGCTGCTCGTGGGCCTCCGGGTAGCGGCCCTGGCGCGACAACAGCCGGCCCAGGTTCATGGCGAGCGCGCCGGCCAGCTCCCGGCTTCCGCCCAGCCGCTCCACCGCGGCGCTGGCGCGCTCCGCGGCCTGCTGTCCCTGGGCGTAGTGGTCCAGCCGCTCCCCCGTCACGCGCACCGCCAGCGTCCACGCGCGGGCGGCGGCGTCGTCGTTGCGGCCGGCCTCCGCGCTCCACGCGGCCTGGAGCACCGTGGCCTCCGCGCCCCGGTAGTCCCCGGCCCCGTCCTTCAACTCCGCGAGCAGCAGCAGCGCGTCCGCGGCGCCGGACCAGTCCCCCGCGGCGCGCGCGGCCTGGGCCACCGGCTCCACCCGCGCCACGCCCTGCGAATAGCGGCCGGCGGCGCGCAGCGCCCTGGCGTCCACGAGCGCCTGGAGCAGCGCGACCGTGCGGTCCCGGGCGGCGGGGTCGTCCGGAGCGGAGTGGCCCCGCGACGTCAGCGCCTCCACGTCCGAGCAGCCCGCCAGCGGCGCCAGCCCCTCCACCGCGCGGGGCGCCCGCTCCACCAGGTCCGGGTCCGCCTGCGTGAACAACTGCGTGAGCGCGGCCACGTCCGCGAGCCGCGCGTCCAGGCAGCGCATGCGCAGCGCCATCACCGCCTCGCTCTGCTCGTGGCGCACGCGGGTGGCCTCGCAGGCCGCCGTGCGCGTCGTCACCCACGCGGCGGTGTACGCGTCCAGGCCCCGGCGCACGTGCCGGAAGGCGTCGTGCGCGAAGCGGCGCCCGGTCCCGACGAAGGCCGCCTCCACCGCCTGCTGCCGGGGCGCGTCCCACACGCCGTCCATGGCCCGCGCGGCGCCCTCGCAGCCCGTGACATCGCGGCCGTGGAGGACGTGCGTGAGGCCCACCGCGGACAGGAGCAGCAGCGACGCGCCCGCCACGCGCAGCCGCCGCGTCCTGCGCGCCGCGGGGTCCGCCTCCAGCGCGGCGATGAGCGCCTCCATGGACACGTGGCGGTCCTCGGGCTTCACCGACAGGCCCTTCACCACCACCTTGCGCAGCCACTGCGGCACGCCCGAGTGCCGGGGCACGCTCTTCACGCGCCCCGCGTGCACCGCCTGGGACAGCTCCTCCACCGTGTTGCCCGCGAAGGGGCGCTCGCCGTAGAGGCCTTCATAGAGCGCGGCGCAGAAGCCGAACTGGTCGCTGCGCGCGTCGGTGCGCTCCTCCGGCGGGAACTGCTCCGGGGCCATGTACGCGGGAGTGCCGCCCTCCATGGCGCGCGGGTGCGTGGGGCTCCCCGGCATCATGGGCGGGGCCACGGCGCCGGACATGATGCGCGACAGGCCGAAGTCGGTGACGCGCACGCGGCCGTCCTGGCCCACGAGGATGTTCTCCGGCTTCACGTCGCCGTGCACGACGCCCACCGCGTGCGCGGCGGCGAGCCCCCGGGCCACGGCGAGGAAGAGCTCCACCACCTGGCGCCACGGGTGCGGGCCGTCGTGCTCCCACTTGCGCAGCGTGTGCGCGTCCACCAGCTCCATGGCCAGGAAGACCTGCCGGCCGAAGGTGCCCACGTCGAAGACGGAGACGACGTGCGGGTGGGAGACGCGGGCCATGGCCTGCGCCTCGCGCAGCACCTGCGTGCGTCCGGCCTCCGCGCCCAGCCCCAGCGCCTCCACCTGCAGGAGCTTGAGCGCGACGCGGCGGTCCAGCTCCGGGTCATAGGCGGCGTACACGACGCTCATCCCGCCCACGCCCAGCATCTCCAGGATGAGGTAGCGCCCCACCGCCGTGCCGCGCGCGAGCGGCGGCGTGGGCAGCCTCAGGCGCGGCTTCCTCCCGCGCCACGGGTCCACCGCCAGCGTCGCCAGTTGGCTGTCCAGGACGGCCTCCTCCGGCGCGGCGGGCCCGGAGTCGTCGGTCGGTTGCACCTTCAGCGCCTCGGACACCATGCGCCGGCAGGAGGGACACGTGTCCAGGTGCTCGTCGACGAGCGCGGCCCTGTCGGGAGGCAGCGTCCCGAGCAGGAGGTCCATGAACGTGGGTTCGTCCAGGCAGGCGAGGGGCATGGGAGGCACGTGGAGGGCAGCACAGCAGGAGTCACGGCGGGCGTCGAGTCACCCCCGGGACGTTTCATGCGTTGACGGGTCGCCTGCTCGGCGGGTGGGACGTCGGTTCGCGAACGCACGCGTCTCAATGTGTTGAGACAGGGGGTGCTTTGCGGGCAGTGTCCCGGCATGCGGCGGTTGCGACGTCTCGGATGGGCCGGGCTGATATCGCTGGTGCTGCACGCCCTCGTCTTCGGGCTGTTGTGGACGCTGGACCCGCATCCGTCGGCCGCCGGACGCACGGCCCGGCCGCGCGAGCGGGCCGTCGAGGTGGAGATCCTCTCCGCCCCTTCCGTCACGCCGGCGGTTTCACCGCCTCCGGTCCGGGAGCCCGCCCCGCCCCCCTCCGCCATCGCGACGCGTGAGCCGCCGAAGCGCGGCCCGCCTCCGGCACCGCCCCCCGTGGCGACACGCGAGCCGCCGGAGTCCGCGCCGGCTGCCGTCCCACCGCGCGCCCCGGCGGAGGACGCGCCCACCGGGGCACCGCCTCCGACCGCGACCCGCGAGCCCCCGGAGCCGCCTCCGCCTCCCGTCGCGACGCGCGAGCCCGCTCATTCCGAGGACGCTCCGCGCGCCCAGGCGGACGACATCCCACGCCTGGACATCGCGACCCGCGTGCCCGCTCCGGGCGGGGACCGGCCCCAGGGCCCCCTCCCCCAGAACCTGCTCCCCTCCCCCGGCTCGAGCACGGGGATCATCATCACGACGCCGGAGAACTCCCGGGGCGGAGGCCGCACGCTGCGCCCCGGTGACCCCAGCCTGTCGCGCGAAGCCCTCACCGCCGAGGAGCACGCGCGCGTGTCGGAGCGCGTGCAGGGCATCGTCGACGAGCGCCGCGCCCGCGACCGCGTGGACACCGGCCGCGTCCATCCCTACTTCGGCCAACTGCGCGCGCAGTTGGAGAAGCAGATGGACGCCCCGCCCCTCTTCGACATGCCCAGCTTCCCCAAGCAGATGCTGTACGCGTACGCGGAGAAGGCCCGGCAGTTCGGCGCCAGCGGCTCCCCCGGGAGCATGCCCGGGCCCCGCAAGCCCCCCAAGCCGGGCGAGCTGCTCGCGAAGCGCGCCCGGGACGAGCCCGGCTACGACCGCCTGCGCGGCCTCTCCCAGGCGGGCGAGGAGCTCCAGGACTTCGCCCACGGCGTCAGCACGATGAAGCTCACCGTCACGCTGGAGCTGCTCCAGGGCCCGGACGGCCTGCTGCGCGAGGTGAAGCTCATCAGCCGCAGCGGCAACCGCGCCTACGACGACTACGTGCTCCAGTCCGTCCCGCCCGCGCTGGGGAAGGCCGCGGCGCCGCCGACGGACGCGATGGGCGTGCACACGGACGGCATCCGCAGCGTGTGGGCCGTGGAGGGCCGCGTCGTCTACGTGCGCAAGGTCAGCGAGATGAAGAAGGGCACGGACAACGTCTACCTCGCCGCCCTGGCCGCCGCGGGGCTCCTCGCCGGCAACTTCGACGAGACCACCGGCGAGGTCTACGTCATCGACGTGCGCAACCCGCACTTCGAATGCCGCTCGCGCCTGCTGCGCGTCTACTGACTCAGGGCGTGAACGCCGCGGGCCACCGCACGCCTCCGCCCAGGGGCAGGAGCGCCTCCGCCACGTCGAGCAGGGTCCCGTCCGTCCACCGCCGCCCCACCAACTGCACCCCCACCGGCAGGCCCGCCGCCGTGCGCCCCAGCGGGAACACCACCACGGGGCTCCCCGTCGCGTTGAACAGGCAGGTGAACCCGCCGAAGGCCTCCAGGTAGTCGCGAGGCGCCCCGTCCACCTCCACCGGCGCCCCGAACGGCGTGTGCGGCGGCGCGGCCGTCATCGCCACCGGCACGAGCCACGCGTCCCAGCCGGACAGGAAGTCCTCCAGCCGGGTGATGTGCGCGTCCCGCCGGCTGAGCGCCGCGCCGTAGCCCGCCATGTCCATGCGCGTGCCCTGCATGATGGCCTGCGCCAGGAGGTCTCGCTCGAAGGGGAGGAACTGCCGCTGGAAGGCCTCGCGCACGGGCGGCGGCAGGGGCGCGCCCACCTCGCCGCCCTCCATCAGCCCCCACACCTCCACCAGGTCCGTGAAGTCCTGCCCCTCGGGCACGGCCTGCTCCACCACGACGCCTTGCGCGCGGGCGGCGGCGGTGAAGCGCTGGAACAGCTCCCGCGTCTCGCGGTCCGCCTGGAAGGGCCCCAGCGTGTCCGTCCACGCCAGCCGCAGGCCCTGGAGCGTCCGGGGCTTCGCGGCCCCCAGCGGCGGGACGGGCGGCACCTCCGGGGCGCGCGGATCCGCGCCTTCGATGAGCGACAGGATGAGCCGCACGTCCGCCACCGAGCGCGCCAGCGGCCCCGCGCACGCCATGTGGCGCACGTGGCGGGGCCCGTCCGGCGGGTCCGGGATGTGGCCCATGGAGGAGACGCGGTGCTCCGTGGGCTTGATGCCCACGATGCCGCAGTAGTGCGCCGGCTGGCGGATGGAGCCGCCAATGTCGCTGCCCACCTCGAACGGGGTGAGCCCCGCCGCCACCGCCGCCGCGGCCCCACCGCTGGAGCCGCCCGGCGTGCGGTCCAGGTCATGCGGGTTGTTCGTGCGGCCCCAGAGCGGCCCGTGCGTCTGGAAGTCCGCCGCGAACGGCGGCAGGTTCGTCTTGCCGAAGAGGATGGCCCCCGCCGCCTTGAGCCGGGCCACCACGGTCGCGTCCCGCGCGGGCACGTACCGCGCGAAGTCCGGGTGGGCGGACGTCGTGAGCAGGCCCTCGGTGCTGAACGCGTCCTTCACCGTGAAGGGCACGCCGTGCAGCGGCCCCCACAGCTCCCCCCGGGCGAGCGCCGCGTCCGCCGCCTCCGCCCGGCTCCGGGCCCGGGCCTCGTCCCACGTCACGACGGCGTTGAGCGCGGGGTTGTGCGCTCGCGCGCGGGCGAGGAAGGCGTCCAGCACCTCCACGGCGGTGACGTGGCGCTCGCGCAGGGCGGCGGCCAGCTCCGTCGTCGTGAGGGACACGAGCGCTCGCGCGCCCCCGGCGGTCGCGGACTCCTGAAGCGGGACGGATGAACCCATGGGCCTGCACTCCCCCAGAGGGCGGCCCCGGCGGCGCGGCCCTCCCAGGCCCCCGGTTCTACCAGCTCCTCAGCGCGCCCGGGCCTGGGGGGCGGGCGTCACCACGTAGGCGGACCGGGAGGCGTCCACCTTCACCCGGGGCGGACGCCGGGACTCCTCGAAGAGGCGGTAGCCCGGCTCCAGGCCGCGCCAGAAGGCCTTGCGCGCGTCGGTGACGCCGGAGAGGGCCTCCAGCGCCGCGAGCCCCGCCGCGTCCAGCCGGCGCGGGAAGAGGTGCACCGGCACGTCGCGGCCCATGCGCGCGCGGGCCTCGGACACCATCACGTACAGCTCCTCGATGGGGCCGTCCTCGATGGCCAGGCAGCCGATGCTCACGCAGTCGCCGTGGATGTAGATGTCGCCCCCGGGCTTCGCGGCGCCCAGCTCGCGGTCCAGGGCGTTCGGGTAGCTCACCCGCAGGGACAGGTGGTACGCGCTCTTCGGGTTGAAGAGGTCCACCGTGTAGAAGCCCTCCGGGACCTGGAGGTCGCCCTGGGCGCGCTTGGGGCCCACGTCGCCCGAGGCCGCGCAGATGGGGTAGGTGCGCACCTTCACCAGCGGCCGGCCCGGCCTGCCCGCCCAGACCTCCAGCTCGCGCTCCACCTTGAAGGCCCGCAGGTAGAGTTCCTCCGGGGGCCAGGCCAGCCCCGCCGCCTGGAACGTCCGGACCAGGCCGGCCGTCTGGCGCTGGCGGGCCCCCGCGACCCGGTCCTCCGCGTGAGCGCACAGCGAGGCCAGCAGGACACCCCAGGCGAGCAGGTTCTTCATGGGCGGAATGCACCTCGGGTCAAAGCCGGTTGGACGCTGGCGGACGTCAATCCGGTCCCTGGGCAGGGGTGGGCGGAGAACAGGCTCCTGGCACGGGGGCACCCCTGGCTCCCTGCTTCCCAAGCTGCTAGCAAGCGGTTCGTGGGCTTTCTGGATGACGTTCAGCGTAACGGCGATGGAAACCAGGGGTGGCCCGGTGTTCTCATCTCCAACGCGCATCATGGCGAGCAGGGGCCGCCGGTGTGCGCATCGACTGAAGCTCCCCGCCCCGTGCCGTTCCGGCCTTTTGCCTAAGAATGAATGACTCCCTCGAGACCCTCCTCGCCGACGGCATCATCGACGCCGTCATCGGCCAGCTGAAGACGGGGAAGGAGGCGGAGGTGTGGCTCGTCCAGCACGCCGGCCAGGTCGTCGCAGCGAAGCTGTACAAGGAGCGCCACGAGCGCAACTTCCGCAACAACTCCGGCTACAAGGAAGGCCGCGAGGTGCGCAACTCGCGCACGCGCCGCGCCATGGAGAAGGGCAGCCGCTTCGGGCAGGCCGCCGCGGAAGAGGCGTGGAAGAACGCGGAAGCGGACTCGCTCTACAAGCTGCACGCACAGGGCGTGCGCGTGCCCACCCCGGTGATGTTCTACGAGGGCATCCTCCTGATGGAGCTGGTGCTGGACGCGGAAGGCCAGCCCGCGCCCCGGCTCGTGGAGGCCCCGCCCCAGACGCCCGAGGAGGCCGAGGCGCTCTACCTGGACCTGCGGGCCCAGGTGGTTCGCACCCTGTGCGCGGACCTGATTCACGGGGACCTGTCGCCCTACAACATCCTGATGAGCGGGTCCGGGCCGACCATCATCGACTTCCCGCAGACGGTGGCGGCGGCGCGCAACAGCCAGGCGGAGTTCTATTTCCGCCGCGACCTGGACAACGTGCGGCAGTACCTGGAGGGCTTTTCGACCCGGCTGGCGGGCCGCGCGGGTGACACGGGCGAAATCTGGAACGCGTACGTGCGGCGCGAGCTGACGCCGGAGTTCGTGCCGTCGGGCGCGTTCCGCGAGGCGCCGCGCCGGCAGGGAGGCGCGGGCCGTCAGTCCCGGCAGGAGCGGTTCCTGCAGCAGGAGGACGCCCGGCGCAACGAGCTCCGTCCGGCTCCGGCGCCCGTGGTGGAGGTGGAGGAGGGGCTGAGCGCGGAGGAGGCGGAGCTGCGCGCGCTGGAGGCGCTGGTGCTGCGCCAGGGTGGCGGCGAGCGCGGGCGGCCCATCGTGACGCAGAGCCCCAGGGATGGGCGTCGGCGGGGTGGGTTTGGAGGCAAGCCGCCGCCGCGCACCGGCAATGCGCCGAGGCCCGGCAACGGCGGGCCCCAGCAGAACGCGGGAGCGCGTCCGCCGCAGGCAGGGGGCAACAACCGGCCCAACGGCAACAACGGCCGTCCGCAGCAGGGCGGGCCGCGCAACGGAGCTCCGGCACAGGGCGCGAATGCGCCGGTGGCGCAGGGTGATGCGCGCATGAACGGCCGTCCGCAGCAGGGCGGGCCGCGCAACGAACCGCGCCGGGATGGACGTCCGCCGCGCTCGCCCAACGGCGAGGCCCGCATGAACGGCCAGGCCAACGGCGACAACGGTCAGGCGCCGCAGCACAACGGCCGACCGCCGCGCACGAACGGGCAGGTCTACGCAGAGAACGGTCAGGCGTCGCAGCACAACGGCCGGCCGCCGCGCATGAACGGCCAGCCGCATGGCGAGAACGGCCAGCCGCATGGCGAGAACGGTCAGGCACCGCAACAGAACGGCCGGCCGCCGCGCACGAACGGGCAGGCCTACGCCGACAATGGTCAGGCGCCGCAGCAGAACGGTCGGCCTCCTCGCCTGAACGGGCAGGCCCGCGCCGAGAGCGGTCAGGCGCCACAGCAGAACGGTCGGCCGCCTCGCATGAATGGACAGGCCTACGCCGAGAACGGGCAGGCGCCGCAGCAGAACGGTCGGCCGCCTCGCATGAACGGACAGGCCTACGCCGAGAACGGGCAGGCACCGCAGCAGAACGGCCGGCCGCCGCGCATGAATGGTCAGTCCCGTGGCGGTGAGTCAGGGCTGAATGAACAGCCGCGCCAGAATGGTCAGTTCTCTGGCCGCGATGCGCGCATGAACGGCCATCCTCATGGCGGCGAGTCGGATTTGAATGGCCCGTCGCAAGCGCAGAACGGCAACGGCCGGCCGCCGCGCAACGAGTGGCGCGCGAATGGGCGTCCGCAGCAGAACAGCGAGCCACGCCAGGAGGGTCCGGGGTCACAGTCGCGCATGAACGGCCGGCCGCCGCGCAACAATGGCTCCTTCCAGGACGGCGTCCCGCAGCAGAACAGCGAGCCGCGCCAGAACGGCCGGGGTCCTCGCGAGGCGCGCGGCAACCTGCCCAACAATGGCCCCCGGATGCCCCGTCAGGGCCCGGAGCGCAGCGCTGGACGTGCGTCCCGGGGCTCCTCGGCGCCCCAGGTGAGCTACGTGGCCCGTCCGCCCGCGGCCTCGTCCTCGAACCCCGAGACGGGCTCCTCCTAGCCTCTTCCGTCAGGAGGAGCACCCGCCGGGTCTCCCCGGCGGAGGCGCACCACAAAAACCTGTCCGACTGTCGGACAGGTTTGGAGGTCCGCGAGGTCGCCCCTGCACCCTCCGTGATTCGCGGCTTCGTGCACTTGCCGGGCAGCGGAGACCGGTCCGACTGTCGGACCGGTTTGGAAGACCGCGCCCTACTCCGCCTTCACCGGCTGCGGTTCGCGCGCCAGCTCCTCGCGGAAGAACCGGCTGCCCTTCGCGAGCGTCTCCATGTACGGCCGCACGTCCTCGCGGGCCTCCGGACTCAGCGCCGCGAATGGCGTCACGTGCGCGTCCGGCACATAGCGGAACGTCAGATTGATGCGCCGCGTGCGGAAGTCCGGCAGCTCCGGCGGCATCACGTGCCCCGCGCGCGTGTCCACCCGCTGCACCCGGTGGAACGTCTGCTCCTTCCACTGCGCCCCGCCAAAGAGCTGCAACGCCCCGTCATCCAGCCACTGCTCCAGCACCACCGCGTCCCGCTCGCCGGGCCGAGTGGACGTGACGAACTGGATGAGCGCACGCTCCCCCAGTGACAGCGACGCCACCGGCCCCGGCTCGAAGTCCTTGTGCTCGCCCACGCGCGCGGTGTCCACCCAGCGCCCGTCCTCCAACCGGCTGCCGTAGAAGTTCACCAGGCACGTGTTGAGGTGCCAGCCCTGCGGCATGTCCGGCCCCCGGAACATCCGCCGCGCCAGCGCCTCCACCTTCTCGATCTGCCGCTGCAGCACCGCCGGGAACGGCTCCGCCTTCACGCAGCGGTTCCGCACGCCCTTCGGCGGCCGGTAGTAGTCCAGGCACGCGAACTGCCAGTTGCCCAGCCAGTACACCGGCCTGAGCAACCGGCGCTGCTGCTGCCCCTCCGGCGGTGGGAAGTGCTTCGAATAGCGCTCCTCCCACAGCGGGTGCAGCGTGCCCAGCCACGCCAATATCTCCGCGCGGTCCGCCGAGTTCAGGAAGCTCGCGTTGTAGTGGTGGCCCGGCGTGCGCTGCGCGGCCTTGCGCGCCAGCGGGGAACCCGGGCCCCTGCGGGGAGGCAAGGCCATGCGCTCAGGTCCTCACGCCTCGGAGGCGGCCACGTCCAACGCCAGTTCGATCATCTCGTCGAACGTCGTCTGACGGTCCTCCGGCGACAGGTGCTCGCCGGTGCGGATGTGGTCCGACACGGTGAGCAGCGACAGCGCCCGCGCGCCGAACTCCGCGGCCACGCCGTACAGGCCGGCGATCTCCATCTCCACCGCCAGGATGCCCATCTTCTCCAGCGTCGCGTTGAGCGCTTCCTGCGGGTGGTAGAAGAGGTCCGAGGTGAAGACGTTGCCCACGCGCACCGGCTTGCCGCGCTTCTCCGCCGCCTCCACCGCGCGCCGGGCCAGCGTGAAGTCCGCCACCGCCGGGAAGTCGTGCCCCATCACGCGCATGCGGTTCACGTTGGAGTCCGTGCCCGCGCCCATCGCCACGATGACGTCGCGCAGCTTCACGTCCGTGCGCAGCGCGCCGCAACTGCCCACGCGGATGAGCACCTTCGCGCCGTAGCTCTTCACCAGCTCCGTCGCGTAGATGGAGATGGACGGCACGCCCATGCCGTGCCCCATCACCGACAGTCGCTTGCCCCGGAAGGTGCCGGTGAAGCCCAGCATGTTGCGCACCGCCGTGACGGAGCGCGCGTTCTCCAGGAAGCGCTCGGAGATGTAGCGCGCCCGGAGGGGGTCGCCCGGCATGAGGATCACTTCAGCGAAGTCACCGGGAGACGCGGAGATGTGCGGAGTTGCCATGGAAGCAGAAGCCTTTCAGCGCCCGGTCGACAGACCGGAGGGAACACCCGTGGGAACGGCCACCGGCGTCGGTGCCGGCGCGGCGGGAGTGCACGGGTTGGGCAGCTTGCCCGAAGCCGCGGGCGTCGTGTTCACCAAAGCGGGGGCCTGCGCCTGGGGGGGCAGCCGGCGCGGGGGCAACTGCACCGGCGGGGGGATGGGGCAGTGCGTGCACGGCCCCTTGAGCGGAATCACCAGCCGCCGGCCAATGCTCAGGAACGTGTTGCGCATCCGGTTGGCCTTCTTGATGGCCACCACGCTGGAGTTGTGACGCAACGCGATGCCGCCCAGCGTGTCCCCGTTGCGCACCTTGTACATCATCAGGTTCTGGTCCGGCTGGAGCGCCAGCAGCGGCGCCACCCGGCGGCCCAGCTCCTGCGCGCGGCCGTTGAAGAAGCGCACGTGGAAGTGGTCGCGGTGCCGGCGCGCGTGCTTGATGAGTGAGTTGAAGCCCGCGTTGAACAGCGAATCCAGCCAGACCTTGTCCTCGCCAATGGACAGCGCGTAGTCGTACAGGACCTTCATCACGCGCTTGTCCACGAGGATCATCTGCACGTCGGTGTTCACCACCAGCGAGCGGACCAGCGCCCAGTTCATGGCCACGTCGATGTAGCGCTCCCGCTCGCGCTCGCGCACCGGCTCCGCGGTCGGGTAGTAGAAGCCGAAGTCCACGTCACGGCCGTTCTGGTGGCTCTTGTGCGGGCGCAGGTAGCCGCCGTCCTTGGTGGACAGGCGGTTGACGCGCAGCGGGGGCACGTTCGGGTACTGCGCGCGCACCGCGCGGATGGCGGCGACCACGTAGTCCACCGTCTCCTGCGTGCCGTAGGCGATGTCCGGCGACACCACCAGCCAATCCTTGTCATCCGGCACGCGCACGCTGTTGAGCTGCCGGCCGCTCTCCACGAAGCCAATGGACATGGAGCCCAGCGTGGCCGGGTCCTTCTTCCACGCCTCGGTGAGCGCCTCGTCGGACAGGTCCGCCGTGTACAGCGGCCCCGCGGGCGCGGCGGGCGCGAGCGGCGCCTGCATCTCGCCCTCCTCGCTCACGCCTTCGTCGTCGGTGGCCGCGGAGGCCTCGTCCTCCTCTTCCTCCGCGTCCACGGGGCAGGGGTTCTCCCGCACGGCGGCGTCGGTGACGACGGCGGCGACCTCCGCCGGGGAAGGCATCGCGACGGGGGCACCGGACGCGCTCACGGCGGGCGTGGCCTGGGGCTCGGCCGCGGCCGGAGCCGGCGCGGGCGGCGTCTGGGCCGGCGTCTCCACGGGAGGCGTCGCGGCCGAGGCCTGGACCGGGGCCGGTGCCGGAGGCGGGACGGGGGTGACGACACGCGCGGCGCAGCCGGCGCAGAACAGGAGGATCAGGAGTGAGGAACGCACCGGGCCGCAGGATGGCCCGAGATGCCCGGGTCACCAAGCGCGGAGCGCGATTTTGACTGCGCGTGCGCACCCCTGCCTGCCTGCTTCAACCGCTCCGTGCCACGCCTTCCGCCTCGAGCACCTGCGAGGCACGGCGAGGCGAGAGCACCTCGAAGGGCAGGCGCCGTCCGCCGCCCATCGACAGCACGCGCTGGTCCTTGCTCACCAGCCACGCGGCGCCCGCGCGGGCCGTCAGCTCCAGGAACTTCTGATCATCCCGGTCCCGGCACGGCGGCAGCTCCACCGGTGAGCCCTCACCGTCCGCCACGCGCACGAGCGCGCCGTACGCGTCGCGCACCGCCCGCTGCGCGTCCGCCGTCAGCTTGAACCAGGGATAGGCGAGCACCAGCGCCAGCTCCTTCAGCGTGTGCCGGTCCGCCCACGCCGTCAGCGAGCCCGAACGCAGCGCCTGCGCCAACGGCCGCGTGAAGACGTCATCAAAGACGAACACGTCCAGCACCACGTTGGTGTCCAGCACCACGGAACGAACGGCAGGCACAGCGGAAGGCGTCTTCACGGTGAAGGAACTTTCCGTCACCAACACCGCCGACACAACCCTGCCCCTTCCCGCGTCAATCACAATGCACGGCGGGTCCATGGCGGAAACCAGGAATCACCGACAAGAATGCATCTCGCTGAACCCCTCCCCCTGACTGGCCCCCGCCGGTGAAAGGTCTGTCCATGAAGCCCTCCGCCCGTTCGCTGTGTCTGACGTTGTTGAGCGCCGCTGCCCTGCTGGGAGGCTGTGGAGGCGAGGAGTCGCCCACGCAGCAGGGGGAAGGCGTCGTCGTGCCGCCGGCCCAGACGGAGGCCGCTGGCAACGACCTGAGCGCGAGCGCCGCGTACTGCGACGACGTGACGACGTGGGACCCGGCCTGGGTGCAGTTGGAGAACGACGTGCTCACGCTCATCAACCAGCGGCGCGCGGCGGGTGCCACCTGTGGCGGCGTGGCGAAGCCGGCGGTGGGCGCGCTCACGAACAATGACAAGCTTCGCTGTGCGGCGCGCAAGCACTCCAAGGACATGGGGACGAACAACTTCTTCAGCCACACGGGCTCCAATGGCTCCACGCCGTGGCAGCGGATGACGTCCGCGGGCTACAGCTACCGCAGGGCGGCGGAGAACATCGCCGCGGGCTACGGCACCGCGCAGGCGGTGGTGGACGGCTGGATGGCCAGCACCGGGCACTGCAACAACATCATGGACGGGGCGCTGAAGGAGACGGGCATCGGCTACTTCAACGCGCCCTCCAGCACGTACCGCGCGTACTGGACGCAGGACTTCGGCACGCCGTAGTTCCCGGGGAAGGGCGGAGGGCTATGCTCCGCGGCCCATGCCCTCCCCCTTCGCCGAGCACTTCCCCGCCCTGCGGTCTGGCTTCAGCTACCTGGACAACGCGGCGGGGGCGCAGGTGCCCACGCACTGCATCGACGCCATCCATCAATTCCTCTCGGGTGGGAGCTGCAACGTGGGCCAGCCCTACCCCGCCTCCCGCGTGGCCACGGCGCTCAAGGCCCGGGCGCGCGAGGAGACGGCGGAGTTCCTGAACTGCCGGCCCGATGAAGTCATGCTCGGGCCCAGCGCCACCGCGCTCACGTTCCAGGTGGGCCGGGCCGTCTCACGCCTCTTCAAGCCGGGCGACGAGGTGGTCATCTCCGAGTTGGAGCACGAATCCAACGCGGCCCCGTGGCGCGCGCTGGAGGCGCAGGGCGTGAAGGTGACGACCTGGCGCGCGAGCTGGCCGGAGGGCCGGCTGGAGGCCTCCGAGTTGCGCAAGCTCGTCACGCCGCGCACGCGGCTGGTGGCGGTGTCCGCGGCGGCGAACTCGGTGGGCGCGACGCCGGACGTGGCCGCGGCGGCGGAGGTGGCGCACGGCGTGGGCGCGCGGCTGTTCGTCGACGCTGTGCACTCCAGTCCGCATCACCTGCCGGACGTGCGCGCGTGGGGCGCGGACTTCGCGGTGTTCTCGCCGTACAAGGTCTTCGGTCCGCACCTGGGCTGTCTGTTCGTGCGGCGCGAGCTGCTGGCGGGGTTGCCGGCGGACAAGCTGTGGTTCATGCCGGATGACGGCCCGCAGAAGTTCGAGCCGGGCACGGCGAACCACGAAGGCTGGGCCGGGTGGCTGGGTTCGCTGCGCTACCTGCGTGAAGTGCTGGGCGGCGGCCAGCCGGGGCGAGAGGGATTGACGCGGGCCTTCCAGCGCATCGCGCAACTGGAGCAGCCGCTGCTGGAGGCCGCGCTGGAGCAACTGTCCCGGCATCCGCGAGTGCAGTTGTATGGGCCGAAGACATCCGCCGGGCGCGTGGCCACGTTCTGTTTCAACGTGACGGGCCTGTCGCCGCGCGCCGTGGCGGAGCACCTGGCGGAGCAGGGCGTGGGCGTCGCGGCGGGGCACTACTACGCGACGATGGCGGCGGAGGCGCTGGGGCTCATGCCCGACGGCGCGGTGCGCGCATCGTTGCTCCACTACAACACGGCGGAGGACGTGGGCCGGCTGCTCGCGGCGCTGGACTCACTGCCCTGATGCCGGAGGGCCGTGCCCCTCACGCCTCCACGGGAGGAGGAGGCTGCTTCGCCGTCAGCGTCGCCCCCGCGGACGCCACGCTCACCAGCGCGACCGCCAGCCATTGCATGGGCGTGAGCTGCTCGCGCAGGAACAACCACCCCACCAGCGTGGCCACCCCGGGCTCCAGGCTCATCAGGATGCCGAAGGTGCGGCTGGAGAGCTGTCCCAGGGCCAGCATCTCCAGCGTGTACGGCAGCGCGCTGGACAGGAGCGCCACGCCCACTCCCGCGGCGAAGAGGCCCGGCGTCAGCCGCTCCAGGTGGCCCTCGCGCAGCATGAACGGCAGCACCGTCAGCATGGCCACCACCATGCCCGCCGCCACGCCCTGCCCTTCCGGCACGCGGCGCGACAGCCTTCCCCCCGCCAGGATGTAGAGCGCCCAGCACGCGCCCGCCGTCAGCGCCAGCACCACGCCCAGCGGATCCAACGCGCCGGGCTTCGCCGTCCAGGGCGTAATCAACACGATGCCCGTCGCAGCGAAGAGCACCCACACGAAGTCCAAGGCCTTGCGCGAACCCACCACCGCCAGCACGAAGGGCCCCACGAACTCCAGCGTCACCGCGAGCCCCAGCGGGATGCGCGCGATGGCCAGGTAGTACGTGAGGTTCATCACGCCCAGCGCCACGCCATACGGCACGACGGCCGCCCACTGCGCCCGCGTGTAGCGCAGGAGCGGCGGACGGAAGAACGCCAGCAGCATCACCGACGCCAGCACCAGCCGCAGGCCCGCGGCCCCCACCGAGCCCAGGACCGGGAAGAGCCCCTTCGCGAGCGCGGCGCCCCCCTGCACGCTCACCACGGCGATGAGGACCGCGGGGATGGGGGGCAAGGCGGGGACACGGCGTCCGGCGACTTCACTCATGGCGCCGGAATCTAGCCAGGGTGCCTCACGGATTCACGGGCGCACTCCACGCCCCCGTCCGCAGCAGCGCACGGCGGGCGAGGAAGCGGGAGAGATTCCACTCCGGGACCGTGTCCCGCTGCTCCAGCCGCTCCAGGTGCTCCTTCAGGACGGTCGCCAGCGGCCCCGGGTACTGCTCCGCGAGGGTGGCTTCGGCCTGGACCAGCCCGGGCACGGCGTCCGCGGACAGGTCGTAGAACATTTCGGTGTCCAACGAACCGGTGCGCGCGTACCGCTCCAGGTTGTGGCGGACGATGAAGGCCTCCGGGTTGAGGAAGTTGAGCACCAGCACCGAGCCCAGCGCCGTGGCGAAGGCCCCCACCGCGAAGCGCTCCGGCTTCCACCACAGCGTCACCGCGCGCCAGGCCAGCGCCGCGCCCAGCGCCACCATGAAGACGTGCGTGTGCACGCGCAGCAGCGTGTAGCCGAACGCGTCCTCGTACAGCGACAGGCGCCGCATCGCGGACGCGAGGATGATCAGCGTCAGCACCACCATCAACGACGTGCTCGCGCGGAAGACGGTCTGCGCCACGCGCGTCTCGCGCCGCGTCCAGCGCGTCAGGGCCATCACCAGCACCAGCGTCAGCGAGGCGACGATCACCAGCTCGAAGAAGCCGCGCCGCGCGTACTCCGCGAAGGTGTAGCCGGCCGCGGGCGACGACGCGTCGCCGACGAACAGGTACGCCACCTGGAAGGCCGCGAAGACGAAGAACAGCGCGTTCACGGCGAAGATGAGCGTGAGCGCCTCGATGAGCCCCAGGCGCGGCGTGGCCGGCGCCACCTCCGCGTCTCCCAGCTCCTTCGTGGCGCGGCGGCGCAGCGCATGTCCCAGCACGCCCGCGGCGACGCTCGCGCCGAACGCCACGCCCATGCCGCGCCCCACCAGGAGCTCCAGGCCCAGGTCGAACGACAGCAGCCGCTGCAAGGTGGAGGAGAAGATGCTGTCCGCGGAGTCCAGCAGCAGCCCGAACACCAGCAGCACCGGCAGCGTCAGCAGCAGGCCCCGCGTCAGCGCCCACAGCAGGCGCGAGTGGCTCTTGAGCCCGCGCACGTCCACGCCGTCCCGGACGAGCACCGGCGGGTAGAGCAGGCCCTGCGCGGCGGAGCCAAAGAAGACGACGACGTAGTCGGTGAGCCCCAGCCGCTCCACGCGGCCCGCGGCCCAGAAGTGCGCCAGCATCATCAGGAGCACGGCCGCCGTCATCACGTTGAGCGGCAGGAGCCAGGAGCTGTCCCGCACCGCCACGAAGACGCTGACCAGCCCCAGCGGCGCCAGCAGCCACGCATTGGGCCGCGCGCGCTGCCAGCCCTCACGCCCGCCCAGCCACGCGAGCGCGCCCACCAGGGCCGCCACCAGCAGCGGGAAGCCCAGGCCCCAACGCGCCCGGTCGAGCAGGACCTCCGCGAGCACCCCCAGCGTCAGCGACGCCGCCAGCGTCCGGCGCGGGGCGCGCACCCACGGGAGCAGCGGCCGGGCCGGAGCCGTGACGGAGGGAGCGGGAGAAGGAGGAAGCGGGGACAGGGGAACGGACGGGGTCATGGCGTCGGCACCTCGCGGGCGGTTCAGCACCCGGAAACGGCGACAGGATGCCCACGCCCGAGGGCACGGCCGGGGACCTCGGAGGCGAGCGGTCGCGGAGCCACGCCGAACGGCGCGAGCCCTCCCGTGGCCGGTCGCCCGGGCCGGAGCCGGGAGCGCGCCCCCGGCCGTGAACGGTCGGAAAGCGCCACCGCTCCGGTCGCGCACCCGGTGTGACGCACCGGGCGACACCCGGGCACCACCCGGTGTCCGCCCCACCGGCACCGGGAGTCCTCGCCCGGGACGCGGGGTGAGCCGCGCCGCGTCGTCGGACGCTCCAGTCAGGTCCGCGAGGCACCCGAGGAGGGCCGATGTTAGGTTGCCGCCCCGATGTCACCCCTGACGCGGCCCCCCTTCCGCCTCCGTCCCCGCTGGACCCTCGCCCTGTGGGGCCTGGTGCTCACCGTCGCGGGCTGTGACGGACCGTCCTCCCAGTCCCTGCCGGTTCCAGACGCGGGCGCCTGCGTCCAGGGCAACTGCCCGCAGCCCGACAGCGGAACGCCGGTGGACCCGGCCGGCACCCGCGTGCGCATCGCGGCGTTCAACGTGCACCGCCTCTTCGACACCGTCTGCGACACGGGCGCGTGCGGCGGCTCCAACTACGAGGAGCTGCCCACCGACGCGGAGTTCGAGGCACAGGTGACCCGGCTCGGCCAGGCCATCAACGCGCTCAACGCGGACATCGTGATGCTGGAAGAGGTCGAAACGCAGAACTCGCTGGACGGGCTGCTGCGGAAGGTCCCGCGCTTCCCCTATTCGAAGCTCGGGGAGACGTACACCAAGGCGTCCGTGGACGTGGCCGTCCTCTCCGTCCACCCCATCCTCGAAGTGCGCAGCCACCGGAACCAATACATCTACCGGCCCGATGGCTCCGCCACACGCTTCTCGCGCGACCTGCTCGAGGTCCACCTGGACGTGGACGGCACGCGGGTCATCGCCTTCGCGGCGCACTTCCGCTCCAAGGTGGACGATGATCCGGGCCGCCGCCTGGCGGAGGCCACGGCCTCGCGGGACATCCTCCTCGAATCCGCGAAGGAGTTCCCCGGCGCGATGATCGTGCTCGGCGGAGACCTCAACGACGTCCCCGGCTCGGAGCCCATCAACGCCCTGGACCAGGCGCTGTTGCGCGTCGCCAGGGACCGGCCGGACAGCGAGACCTGGACGTACTTCTACTCCGGCAGGGGCCAGGCCATCGACCACCTCTACCTCGCGCCCGACGGGGGCGGCGTGTACGTGCCGGGCTCCTTCCGTGTGGCCCGCGAGCCCACGGGCGGCTACGGCGGCTCCGACCACGGCGCGGTGTACGCGGACTTCGCCCTCACCCCGCACTGAAGCGCGCGGGACGGCGAACCCCGCACACTCCCCCGCCCTGTCAGCGCGGTGCCTGTGGACCACCGCACGCGGAAGGGCTGGCATTGACGCGGCAATGACAGCCAGGGAGGAGCCATGCCCGGCGGCCGGTTTCCAGCCCGCCCCCCCTCCCTACCTTCCTTGCCATGAACAGCAATCGCATGGCGCATGCGGCACGCCATCCCCGGGCGCTCCGGCATCCCGTCCTGGAGGGCAGGCCATGATTGAGGTGCGCACCTTCGAAGGTGACGCCTCCGAGGCGTCCTGGTTCCTCAACCGCGTCTGGCAATCCACCTACGGCAAGACGGCCCCGCTCCCCGTCTGGGACAAGCGCTTCTGCGACTGGCGCCTGTTCCGCGACGGGCAGGCGCCGCGCGACTACCTGCTGGCGGCGTACGAGGGGAAGACGCTGGTGGGCACCCTCTTCGCGGAGCCCGCGAGGTTGCGCCTGGGACGCATGGAGGTGGACGGCAGCTACGGCGTGCGGGCCACCGTCACGAACTCCCATCGGGGACAGGGCATTGGCGCGAAGCTCGCGCGCGAGCTGCTCCGCAGACACCAGGACCGGGCCGCGCGCATCACCCTGGGCTTCACGACCACGGAGCCCCGCCCGCCGGGCTTCTGGCGGCACGCGTGGAACACGCGCCTCTTCGGAGGCCTGGGGATGTGGATGTATGCCTTTGATGCACGAACGCTCGCCCGCTGGTCCTTCACGGACAACGAGCGGAGGCTGTTCACGCTGGCGCATCCCCTGCTGCGGCACCGCTTCCGGGAGGCGGACCGCCAGGGCATCCGCCCCTACCAGGCGGCGGACCTGGGCGGCTGCACGGCGCTGGTCCACGACATGCTGCGCCCGGTGACGCTGGGCTACACGTACACGACCGAGCAACTGGCGGCCCAGCTCCAGTACCGCGACGTGCCCCGGACCTTCGTGCTGGAGCAGGACGGCGAGGTGCGCGGGCTGGTGAGCTCACACAGCCTGTTGATGACGGGCGTGGGCGAGCTCACCGCGGAGGTCGTGGACCTGATGGCCTTCCACGCCTCCGTGTCCGCCGAGGACCGGCAGCGGCTGCTCCAGGTGGCCATGCAGGACATGGAGCGCCGGGGCGTGGCCTTCGCGGGCATGCTGCGCGGGCCCGGCACCACGGCCTGTCTGTTGTTGCGCTCGGGCTGGGTGCCGCTGCCCCGCCGCGCGAAGGTGACGTGCCTGATGCCCGTCTGCGACCTGGACCTGCCCGCGGACCCGTGCGTCTTCACGCACCTGCGCTGACGCGCGAGCCCTGGACCCTGCGCACCAGCCACACGGCGCCGTGGGCCAGGGTCCGCGCGCCCCGGCCCGCGCAGACGCACAGCGCGGGGATGACGAGCAGCAGGTACTGCGGCCACTTGGTGTTCCACAGCAGCAGGAACACCAGGCCCACGACGGCGGCCACCGCCCACACGGGCCGCTCGCGCCACGTCCGGGGCAGGCCCAGCACCGCCAGCGCCAGCAGCGCCCACGCGTTGAAGTGCGTGAGATAGATGCCCGGGTCGGACGCGGACAGCCATGTGTCCGTGAGGAACACCAGCGGCTGGTACCAGGGCAGGCCGGCGCGGCGCACGTGCTCGTTGTGGGAGTAGCCCCAGTGGAAGGTGATGGACTCCCACAGCGACGCGAACGGAGACGCCCACAGGGCCGGGTTCACCAGGATGAACACCGCCGCCGTGGACACGACGATGGCGGCCCACGGACGCCACCGCGTGCGCGCGCCCGCCACCAGGAAGGGCAGGAACGTGAGTCCGCCCACCAGGCCATACGGATACTTCCCCGCCGCCGCGAGCCCCAGCAGCGCGCCGGACACCGCCGTCCATCCCGGCGCGAAGCCCATCCGCCGGGCGCGCTCGAACGCGAGCAGCGCGAGCACCGCGAGCAGCCCCGGCACCGCCTCCAGGTAGGCCTGCGACGTGTACTTCGTGTGGTACGGGTCCCACGCGAGCAGGAGCGCGCCCAGCGGATCCACGAGGGCGACGAGCCCCACCTGGAGCACCCCGGCCACCGCGGACAGGCCTCGCGTCACGTTGAACGCGGGGCGCGCGGCGTCCGGGATGGGCCGGCCCATGGGGACGTCCCGCCAGTCCGGCTCCGGAGCGCCCGAGACGCGCACGGCTTCGGCGAAGAGCAGCTTCACCAGCGGCGGGTGCTCGAAGTTCTCCCGGACCTTGCCGATGTCGCCCCAGCGCCCTTCGTCCATCATCCCGGCATAGGTGAAGGCGATGGGCAGGTAGACCGCCTCGTCGAAGTCCTGGCCCAGCCGCTCCACCGCCCGGGAGCGTTGCCAGGCGGCGACCACGACGGCGGCGAGTGCGACGAGGAGGGCCAGCAGGCGCGTGCGGGACACGCGCGCACGGATATCACGAACATGCGGCCCGCCGAGCAGCCCGGGGCATGGCCCTGGTGACGCGTGGACCGATGCACCAGCTTTGGAGCATGAGAATCGCACGCATCCTGACCGTTGCCGCCCTGCTCGCGGGCGGATCCGCCGTGGCGAAGAAGACCGACACCGTGGAGCTGCGGACGCCCCGGACGACCGTGCGTGCGAACGTCGACGCGCAGGGTCTCCAGGGCCCGGACCTGAAGCTCCAGTTGTCGGACAACGCGTTGAAGGGCCAGGCCTTCCAGCGCCCCGTGGACCTGAAGCTGTCGGAGCGGCGCATCGAGGGCACGGTGGGAGAGAAACCCGTGGAGCTCACCGTGACCGAGCGGCCGGACGTCGTGGAGATGATGGGCACCTTCGCGGGCCAGCCCTCGTCGCTGACGCTCAGCCCGGACGAGCTGACGGGGACGGTGGGGCCGTGCGGCTACAACCTCATCATCGAGCGCGACCGCAAGCACTACCGGGGCACGCGCGCCTGCGGCGACCAGCGCGAGAACGACGTGCTCGTCTCCATCCCGAAGTCCCTGGAGCGGGAGCCCGCGTCCGGGCGCATGGCCGCGCTGAGCGTGCTGCTCTCCCATCCGTGAGCAGGGCGATGGTGCGCGGGGCGCGGGTGTAGTGAAGTCCGCGCCGTGTCCACCCTTCCCTCCGGCGTCGCGCCCGAGCGCACCATCGGGCCGTTCCAACTGCTGGCCCTGGGCGTCAACGGCATCGTGGGCGTCGGCATCTTCTTCGCGCCCGCGGAGGTCGCGGCGCAGGCCCCCGGCCTGGGCGCGGTGTGGGCCTTCGCGCTGACGGGGCTGGCGCTGGTGCCGGTGGCGTTCGCGTTCGCGGTGCTCGGCCGGCGGTTCGACTCGGATGGCGGCCCCGTGGTGTTCGCGCGGGCGGCGTTCGGCGAGCGCGTGTCGTTCCTCGTCGGCTGGGTGGCCTACGTGAGCGCCTTCCTGAGCACGTCCGCGGTGATGGCGGGCCTGGCGCGGGCGGTGGCGCCGTCGCTGGGCCTGGGCGGCCCCGTGGGCGAGCGGCTGCTGGCCTCCGCGCTGGTGACGGGGCTGGCGGCGCTGGTGGCGTCGGGCATCCGCGTGTCGGCGCGGACCTGGACGGCGCTCACGGTGCTCAAGCTCGTGCCGTTGGCGGCGCTCCTGGGTGCGTTCTTCTTCCTGCCGGTCCGGGAGGTGCCGCCACCGCTGCCCGCCACGGGGGCATCCTGGCTGACGGCGGGCCTGACGGTGATGTTCGCGTACCAGGGCTTTGAGATCGTCCCGGTCATCGCGGGGCAGGTGCGCGCGTCCGAGCGCACGGTGCCCCTGGCGACGGTGGGCTCGCTGCTGTTGGCGATGCTGCTGTACGTGGGGCTCGTGTGGGCGTGCGTCGCGGCGCTGCCGGACCTGGCGGGTGCGAGCGCGCCCCTGGCGCAGGCGGCGGGGGTGTGGGGCGGCGCGGGGCTGGAGCGGCTGGTGGGCGCGGGCACGAGCGTGTCCGCGCTGGGCATCTGCGTGGGGATGATGGTGACGACGCCGCGCTACCTGTCCGCGCTGGCCTCCGGGGAGCGCTCGCTGTTCGGGCTGGAGCGCATGTCGGAGTCGGGCGTGCCCATGCGGGCGCTGGCGGTGACGTGGGCGCTGGTGCTGGGGTTCGTGAACCTGGGGGACCTGTCGGAGCTCTTCGCGCTCTCCGCCATCGCGGTGCTGATGCAATTCGGGGTCACCGCGGCGGCGCTCGCGGTGCTGTCGCTGCGGCGGGAGCGGAACCTGCGGCCGGTGCACGCGCTGCTCGCGTTGCCCACGCTGGTGCTGGGGCTGACGCTGGTGACCTTCGGCGCGAGCGCGCGGGAGGCGGCGGTGGCGTCGGTGGCGGTGCTCGCGGGGCTGGCGTTGATGCGCCTGTCACGGCCGAGGGAGCCAGCGCCCGTCCGCCTGCCCTGAGGCACCCGCACGTCAGGAGAGGGGGCAGGCCTGGGGACAACCCGGCACGTTGTGTTGCGAAGGAGGGACCGGGCCGGGAGACTCGCGAGGCGATGCTCGGGTATCAGGCGAATGCGCAGTGGCGGGACATGTCCGACTTCGTGGTGCACTTCACGAAGCCGGGGCCCCCGTACCACGACGCCTACCAGAACATGATGAGCATCCTGGGAGCGCGCACGCTCATCCCGGGCGCGGAGGGGTTTGGCATCGCGCGGCGGGAGTCGCTGGTGGCGGACCGGCACCGCTCGGTGTGCTTCAGCGAGATTCCGTTGGACCAGCTCACGCGGCTGGTGCAGCGCCGCAGCCTGTACGGCATCGCCTTCCGGAAGAGCTTCATCCTGTCGCAGGGCGGAGGCCCTGTCTGGTACGTGCAGTACGGCTCCCCGGCGCACCTGGCGATGAAGCACCAGTTGGACCAGGCCCTGTCCGCGAAGGAGCCCCAGAAGGAGCCCGTGTGGGCGGTGACGCCCTTCGTGGACATCCAGGGCGACGCGCACAACGCGCCCTACAGCTACCGCTTCGACTGGGAGCGCGAGTGGCGCGTCCCGGGGCTGCTGCGCTTCACGGAGTACGACGTCGCGGCGCTCTTCCTGCCGGAGGAGGTGCACACCCTGGCGAGGGACTTCTTCGCCTGGGCCGTGCGCGAGCGCGCGGGTCCGGGCTACTTCTGCCCGGTGTTGGATCCAGGCTGGAAGGCGGAGCAGATCATGGCGGCGCTGGCGAAGCAGACGGAGGCGCCGGCCGCCACGGAGCAGCGCAAGAGCGCGCCGGGCGGATGACCGCGAGCCGCGCGTCGTCCCTCACCGCACCCGTTCGATGCGGTGCCGGCGGCCCTTGATGCGGCCCTCGGTCAGCCGCTGGAACGCGACCTTCACCACGCGCTTGGACACGGCGACGAAGGCGTGATGGTCATGGATCTCAATCTTGCCCACGTCCTCCGCCTTCAGCCCGCCCGCCTCGCCCGTCAGCGCGCCCAGGATGTCTCCGGGGCGCATCTTGTCCTTGCGCCCCGCGGAGATGGACAGCGTCTCCCAGCCGGAGATGAGCGACACGCCCGGCACGTTCTCCGGCACCAGCGCGTCCACGTCCCCCTTCTCCAGCTTCACGCCCGTCGTCGCCTCGATGTCCTCCACCTTGCGGCTGTCCGAGCGCGTCACCAGCGACAGCGCCAGCCCGCGACGGCCGGCGCGCCCCGTGCGGCCGATGCGATGCACGTACGCCTCCGGCTGCTGCGGCAGCTCGTAGTTCACCACCGCGTCCAGCGCCTCCACGTCGATGCCCCGGCCCGCCACGTCCGTCGCCACCAGCACGCGCGTGCTGTGGTTGCGGAACTTCGCCATCACCCGGTCCCGGTCGAACTGCTCCAGGTCGCCCTGCAACCCGTCCGCGCTCACGCCCGCCTGCACCAGCGCTCGCGTCAGCTCCACCACCACCGCCTTGAAGTTGCAGAACACGATGGCGGAGGCCGGCTGGTGCTGGCGCAGGAGCCGCAGCAGCAGGCCCTGCTTCTCCTCCGGTGTGCACGCGTACGCCACCTGCTGGATGTCCGGCGCGGACTCCTCCTGCGCCAGCGACACCCGCACGGGGTCCTTCTGGAACGCGCGGCTCAGCTTCTCGATGTCGTCCGGGAACGTCGCGGAGAAGAGCACCGTCTGCCGCTTCGAGGGCGTCGCCCCGAGCACCCGCTCCATGTCCTCCCGGAAGCCCATGTCCAGCATCCGGTCCGCCTCGTCCAGCACCACCGTGGCCAGGTGCCGCGTGTCCAGCACCTCGCGGTCCAGCAGGTCCATGATGCGGCCGGGCGTCCCCACGCCGATGTGCACGCCCTTCTCCAGCGCCTCCACCTGCGGCCGGATGGGCTGCCCGCCCGCGAGCGCCAGCACCTGCACGCCCGGCATCCGCCGCGCCAACCGGCGGATCTCCCCCGCAACCTGCGCGCACAGCTCGCGCGTGGGGCAGAGCACCAGCGCCTGGAGCCGCCGGTCCTGCGTGAGCTTCACCTTCTGCAGGATGGGCAGCGCGAACGCCGCCGTCTTCCCGCTGCCCGTGCGCGCCTGGCCCACCAGGTCCTTCCCCTGCAACAGCACGGGGATGCTCTGCGCCTGGATGGGGGTGGCGGTCTTGAACTCCAGCTCCTCCAGCACCTGGAGCAGCGGGGGTGACAGCGCGAGCGCGGAGAATTCCATCGGAGCCTCGGGGGACGGAGGCACGGGGCGCCTCGGGAGAACGCGCCCTTGTAGCAGCCTTCCCACGCCGGACAAGCCCGGCGCCCCCTACCCCGCCCAGCCCGCCACCTCGCTCGCCGCCGCCTGGGCCAGCTTCGCCGCGGCCGCCGGGTCCACGCGCGCCGTGACGAGCACGCCAATCACGGCCCCCAGGAGCAGCTCCACCCGGCGCGCCACCGTCTTGCGAGGCAGCACGCCCGCCTTGGCCGCGCCCTCCAGGGCCCGCGTCAGGTGGCCTCGCAGGAGCGCCCGGTAGTCCTCCACCGCCTGCTTCGCCTCCGCGTCATGCGGGCCCAGCTCCGTGGCCGTATTCACCAGCAGGCAGCCCCGCCGCGTCAGCGCTGGCGGCGCGGAGGCCATGGTCGCCGCGAGCGACTCGAAGTACTCCGTCACCTGCGCGAGTCCCGGCGCGTCCTTCGCGAAGACGCCCAGCCGGGGCCCGATGACCTCCTGGAGGTACAGCGCGATGGCCCGCGCGAACAGCCCGCGCTTGCTGTCGAACGTCTGGTACAGACTGGAGCGGTTCAGCCCCGTCGCGGCCTCCAGGTCCGACAGCGACGTCGCCTCGTAGCCGCGCGACCAGAACACCCCCAACGCCGCCCGCACCGCCTCTGTCTCGTCGAACGCCCGCGTCCGCGCCACGTCACCCTCCTTGACAATTCTGAACTGACCGTTTCAATATAAATTCAGAACTGACTGGTTCAGAATACCCAACCCCGGAGGGGGAGTCATCATGTCGCCACTGGCGCAGGTCTTCGCGGTCATCGCCGCGCTCATCCACGTGTTGTTCTTCGTGATGGAGAGCATCGTCTTCTCGCGGCCGAAGGTGTGGAGGCGCTTCGGGCTGAAGTCGCAGGCGGACGCGGACGTGGTGAAGCCGATGGCGCTGAACCAGGGCTTCTACAACCTGTTCCTCGCGGTGGGCGTGCTGGTGGGCGTGGCGCTGGTGCACACGGGCGCGGTGGCATCGGGCGTGGCGGCGGTGGTGTTCGGCTGCGCGTGCATGTTGCTGGCGGCGGTGGTGCTGGTGAGCAGCAACCGGAAGTTCTTCACGGCGAGCCTGGTCCAGGGCGCGCTGCCGGCGCTGGCCATCGCGCTCGTGGCCTTCTGATCGGCGTTCCGCTCAGGGCGTGGCGGTCTCGAAGACTTCGGCGTCCGGGAGGGTGAGGACGGCCCGGCCCGCTTCGCCCAGCTTCTCGCGAGGGATGTCTCGGAAGCGCTGCACGAAGGACGCGGCTGGGCGCAGCGTGAGGGACTGGCCGGTGTCGCGGTTGCGGAACGTGGTCGCGACATCCTCCGGCGAGGGCGCGGTCACCAGCGACAGGTTGAGTTTGCCCAGGCTTGCGCCGGTGGCCGCCGCCGCGCCGTCCGCGACGCAGGTGTATTGGACCTTCGCCGGGCTGTGGTGGATGACCTCCAGCTTGAAGCTGCCCCGGGGCAGGCCCAGTTGCCGGAGCGCGTAATCGCCCATCCGGTAGCCCGCGACCGCCCACGGCCCCGCGCCCCCATGCACCAGCGCCACCCGCTCCAGCGCGGACGGGGTCGCGGCGGGCTTCGCGCCCGCGCAGCCCAGGGTGAAGCCCAGCGTGACGGCGAGCAGGAGGTGGCGGCGCAGGGGCATGGGTGGCTCCGGTGAAAGACAGAGGAATCGCGTTCTACCTGGAAGCATCCGCCGCTGACGACTGACCGAGCGGGTGTGTCAGGGCCGGATGGCAGAGTCGCCGCCAACGCAATACCTCCTTTGGGACCGCCACGCGATGGCACGACCCGGGCAGGCTTGCGTCACAACCCGGGGGGAACATCCAGGTGACACAAGGCTTCAACCGAACGCACTACGTGCCCATCCTCAAGTTCATGCAGGGAGAGCGAGACGCCCTCGCGCAACTTGAGACCGCACAGCGCCAGCGGGTGACCCCGCTCTTCGAAATCCGTCCGCCCAAGCCCAAGCGCGCGAAAGACAGGAAGAAGACCCTCCGCATGGAAACGCTGGAGGAGCTGCTTGCCAAGGCGGGGCCCCATCTCGCGAAGGCCATCCCGGATGGCCGTGCCTTCATCGACGGACTTCACCTGACGCCCGCGCAGACAATGCCCTCCGGAGAGCATCCCCTGGCCTATGTCCTGGCAAAGGCCCGGGAGTCTGGAGTCGCACTCGTCCCTGTCACAGGCCCGGAACGCGACTCCGAGTACCTATCCACGGTCAGGGCCGCGGTCGAGGAAGACAAGCGAGGCGTATGCATCCGCGTTCGCAAGAATGAGCTGTTTGGGGACGACCTCGACGAGGCGCTTGCCTCGACCCTTCGAAAGGCAGGGGCCACTCGTGAATCCGCCGACCTGGTGCTGGACCTGGGCCCTATCGCTCCCGATGACGTGAGCGTGCTCTCGAAGAGTCTCCCGGGCGTCATCGGCGGTATCGATGGGCTGATGACCTATCGAACGCTGACCGTGGCTGCCGGCGCATTTCCGCGATCCATCAGCGACATCAAGCGGCCAACGAAGGTCCAGCGGGCCGACTGGCTCCTGTGGCGAATCCTGGCCGGGAAGGAGAAGCCGCTCGTGCGGGTGCCCACCTATGGCGACTACGCAATCCAGGGGGCGCAGCCTCCCTCAACCGATGCGGCACTCCACTCTGGAAGCCCCAACATCCGTTATACGGCGGACGACCACTGGCTCGTGGTGCGCGGCGGCGCCTTGAAGCGACTCGGCCATGAGCAATACGCCGCGCTGGCACAGTACCTGGTGGAACAGGAGTGCTACGCCGGGCGCACCTTCAGTCAGGGCGACGGCTACATCTTCGGGTGCGCCGGTGGCGCGGAGACGCCTGGAAACCCGGCCGTTTGGCGCAGGGTGGGAACAAACCATCACATCGCGAAGGTGCTGAAGCAGCTCACCAGTCTTCACGTGCCTTGAGCAGGCGGCGGACCTCCGAGCGCAGCGCTTCAGCAGGCAGCAATTCCACGAGGCGCTCGTACAACATCTTCTTCGGCTTGCTGCGCAGTCCCTTGGCGACTCCCCGTGACTCCAGGAGTTCCAGCGCCTCGTCGCGCCAGAGCAGCCGAACCATGGCTGACATCTGCTGCTGGGGATTGCGCCGCCCCTTTCGCAAGGGGCGCAGCCTGACTGAGCCGTCGTGCTGGGTCGTGGCCGTCTTGACGCCCCACCATGCGGGGATGAGTCCGAGGGCCTGTTGCACATGACGAGCGCCCACGACGAGCGTGGCCCGGTCGAGCACCGCGCTGTACGCCTCGACTTGACGCGGAAGTCGCTCCAGGGTGTCCCGCTCGCTCTTCAGCTCGTAGCCATGGAGTTCGCCGTTGATGACTGCCACGTCCACGAAGACCTGTCCGTGCTCCAAACCCAGTTCCTCACGGATGAGGGTTCCAGGGTCACTCGCGTGAGTGGCCTTGAGGCTCGCCGTGAGGGCCTGTCGCACGTCGAAGTCACGCATGGGGCGGCGGAGTCTACGGTTCAGGCACGGCGAACGCGACAGGTCAGAGCGCGTAGCCGACCATCAGGGACGCGGAGGCCCTGGGTACCAGCGCCGTGCCGGAGTCACGCTTCGCCAGGACGCCTCCGGCGGAGGCGCTCAGGAGCATCGACAGGCGGCTTCGCAGGTCCAGCCTCACGCCCCCGGTGACGAGCGCCAGCGGCTCCAGCCCGAAGCGTGCTTCTTCGTCCGGGATGCGCGACTGGAAGACGGCCAGTGCCCCGGCCTCCAGCGCGCCGCTGAACGTCCAGGCCCCGTGCTTCCAGTGCGGCCCCGCGCCCAGTCTCAGCTCCAGTTCCGTCTGCTGGAAGGACACCCTGCTGCCCGTCCCCCTCCGCACGGCGAACCCCAGGCCTGAGATGTCCACTCCGGTCAGCAGCCGCCCTTCGCGCACCAGGCGCACGTCCAGGCCCGCGAGTGACGACAGGCCCCCCACGATTCCCGACGTCAACGATGGCCCTACCGCGACCAGCAGCGCTGACTCCGCCCCACCCTTTCGCGCGAGCCGCATCCTCGCGGCCTGTTCCAGGGGCTCGCCTCCCACCGACACGGTCCCGTCGAGCGGCACCCTCACCGAGCGCTCCAGGTATCCGTCCTCCGCTCGGAGCAGCAGCCGGTACGCGCCGGGCGCCACGGCCAGCGTCGTGGGGCCCTCGCCCTTCTCCAGCTCCGCCACCAGCGTGCCGCTCTCCGACGCCAGGACGAGCCAACGGCCCGGGGCCTTCACGTCGAGCGTCAGCCGGCCTCTCGCGCGCTGGGGCTCGGAGAGGATCAACTCTCCACGACCACGCAGGTCCATGCGGAACGTGGGACGCTGCATGCCTCCCGGCGAGACGAGCGTGGACTCCAGCGTCCTCGCGTAGGCGTAGCGGTACGCCTCCTCCAGTGTGACGCGGCCATCTCGCGATGCATCGGCCGCTCCGCGCAGCCCTACGGACAGGTGGTGCGTGAAGAAGGAGCCCTGCAACGCATCCGACTCCTGCGCGTACTCATCCGCGCCAGACGCGCTGATGACGACCCGGCCCTCCAGCTCCGAGGCCTCCATCGTGACCGGCGTGGCCACCGGCCTCAGGCCCTTCAAGCGCGTGGCGATACCGGAGCGGCACGAGTCCAGGATGAGCAGCCCCACGCCCACCGGCGCGCCCTTGAGGAAGTCCACCAGCTCGCGCAGCGGCAGCTCGGTGCCGCGCAGGTGCAGGCTGCCGTCGCCCGCATGCGATGACACGTAGAGCAGGAGCCAGTCCCTCGGTGAGGCTTCCACGGCCAGCCTCGCCCTGAAGCGCGTCAGTGCCTCACGCAGCTTCGCGGCATCCGCGCCCAGCACCGTCATCGTGCGCTCAGGCGACACGGTGCCCACTTCCTGGAGCACCTCGCGCATCCGCTGCGCGTCCGTCTCCGCGAAGCGCAGGCGCTCCTCGCTGGCCAGGCCCTGGTTCTCTCCCACGATCAGCGCCCAACGTCGCGGCGCCTCCTCTGCGGCGGCGCCCGGAAGCGGGCCCAGCACCAGGAGCACCACCGCGAACACCCACCCGCCCAGGCCCAGCACGCGGCTCACGGCATGACCCTCAGCAGCGTGCGCGCCTGGGCCTTTCCGATGGCATCCGGTGTCGCCGCGTCCAGCGGACCCTGCCCCTTCCCGCGCGCCTCCGCGACACGCGACGTGAGCGCCTCGCGCGCCTGCTCCATGTCCAGCGGCGCATCCGAGAAGAACGCGTGCAACGCCACCGACCCTGGCGTCACCTCCAGCGCGGGGGACAACCGGACCTCCGCCCCTGGCTCCACCGTGCCGCTTGTCTGCCCTTCCCTCGGCCAGAGTGGCTCCACCGCGCCCGCTTCATCCACCGCGAGCACCAGCACGTTCCGGTACGGCCCCGTGCCCACCGCCAGCATCACCTGCGCTCCGGGCCTCGCGTCCCGCACCGGTTCGCCCCGGGCGGACAAGAGCCGCAGCGCCACCGCCCCCTTCAGCCGCACGCCCTCCTCCGCGCCTCGCGGCACGTAGACGACCAGCGCGAGCCCCACCGCCAGCGCCGTCACCAGCGGGACGCCCCAGCTCCACCAGGGCCTCGCGGACCGGGCTCGCTTCTCCTCCAACCTCGCCAGCACCGCCTTCGCTTGGGGCTGTGCCAGGCTCGACGCTCGCGCCTGCCGCATCCGCTCCGCGAGCGTCGCGCAGGCCGTGCAGGCGGCCACGTGCCGCTCCGCGCGCCCCGAGGCATCCAGCCCCGCCAGCCACTCATCCAACTCCAGCCGCGTCAGGTGCTCAGCCACGCTCCGCCTCCACCGCTTCCGGCAGCCGCCCCAGCTCCGCCGCCTTCTTCCGGATGGAGTCCAGGTCCCGGACGATGGTCTTCCGCGACACGTCCAGCATCCCGGCGATCTCCTCCTGCGTCAGCCCGTCGAAGAAGTGCAGCGTAGCCACCTCCAGCTCGCGCTCGCCCATCCGCCCCACGAGGTGCCGGATGAAGTCCGCGGCCTCCCACTGGGCAGGCGTGAGCGCCGCGGCCTCCGGCGCCTCCAGGAGCGCCGGCTCCCGGAGCTGGCGCGAGCGCAGCGCATTGAGGCACAGGTTGGTGGTGACGCGGTACACGTACGTCATCGGACGGGCCTCCCGTCGGAACCGCGCTCCGGCCGTCAACATGCGCTCGAAGACCTCCTGGACGATGTCCCAGGCGTCCGCATCGCGTCCCAGCAGCGCGAGCGCGCGACGGTGCACCACGGGCGCGAAGCGCTCGTAGAGCTCCCTGAGCTCCTCCGCACCGAGCCCGCTCGCCATCCGATGGGTCCGACCTTCCTTTTCGTCCTTGAGACACCCGGCCCCGGCGGCCTGGGACATCGCATCGCATCCGCGATGGGCTGTGGGATATTAGTCGCCCCCGGCGGCATGTCCCAGGCCCGCCGCACCGGGTGTCCCAACCGCCGTGAAACGACCCGTCCTCGCCACCCTCGTCGCGCTCCTGGGCGCCTGCTTCGACCCGCTCTACGAGGACCCGGACGCACTGGGCGAGGGGTCCTGGGCCGTCTGCTGCGTCCGCAACCAGGTGGACACCTGCCTCTGCGAGGCCCCCCACGGCTGTGACGTCGCCTTCCAGGCATGCGCGGCAGGCACCTGCACACCGTCGCTCCGGGAGAGCTGCGAGAGCATCCACGGCACCCAGGACGCCGGCGCGGGCTCCGACGCAGGCAGCCCCAGCGACGCGGGCACCACCACCGACGGAGGCGCCAGCACCGAAGACGGCGGCAGCCCCACCGACGCGGGCACTCCCACCGACGGCGGCACGGACGCGGGCACGCCGCCGGTGAACTACGAGCCGTGCTGCGACCCGCTCACCCACCGTGTCACCACCTGCCGCTGCGAGCCCACGGGCTGCTCCGGCGCGGCCTTCTCCCCCTGCGCGTCCGGCCGCTGCGCACCCAACGGGGAGTCATGCGGATAAGGTCTCCGGCGGGATGAAGGGCACCTTCCATTCGCTGCGCGGCTACAACTACCGGACGTGGGCGGCCGGGGCGCTCGTGTCCAACGTGGGCACGTGGATGCAGCGCACCGCCCAGGACTGGCTCGTCCTCACCCAGCTCACCCACAACAACGCCACCGCCGTGGGCGTGGTGATGGCGCTCCAGTTCGCGCCGCCGCTCCTGTTCCTCCCCCTGACGGGCTTCGCGGCGGACCACCTGGACCGGCGCAAGCTCCTGTTCGCGACGCAGGCGGCGCTCGGCGCCCTGGCGCTGGGCCTGGGGCTGCTCACGCTCTCCGGGCACATCCGGCTGTGGCACGTGGACGTGTTCGCGTTCCTCCTGGGGTGCGTCACCGCGTTCGACGCCCCCGCGCGCCAGACGTTCGTGTCGGAGCTCGTGGGCGAGGAGGACCTCGCCAACGCCGTGGCCCTCAACTCCACCTCGTTCCACGCCGCGCGCATGCTGGGCCCCGCCATCGCGGGGTTGCTCATCTCCGCCGTGGGCTCCGGGTGGATGTTCGTGCTCAACGCGGCCTCGTTCGGCGCCGTGCTCCTCTCGCTGAGCCTGCTCCGCGGGCACGAACTGCACGTGACGGACCGCGCGCCGCGCACGCGCGGGAGCCTGCTGGAGGGCTTCCGCTACGTCTGGAAGCGGCCCGACCTGGTGGCGGTGCTGACCATGTTCTTCCTCATCGGCACCTTCGGCCTCAACTTCCCCATCTTCATCTCCACCATGTCCGTGCGCGTCTTCGGAAAAGGCGCCAGCGGCTACGGGCTGCTCACGTCCGTGATGGCCCTCGGCTCGGTGACGGGCGCGCTGCTCTCCGCCCGGCGAGCCCACCCGCGCATCGGCCTGTTGGTGACGGGGGCCGCGGTCTTCGGAGCGGGGCTCACGCTCGCGGCGCTGATGCCGGCCTACGCCCTCTTCGGCGTGATGCTCGTCATCATCGGCGTGTCCGCGCAGACCTTCACCACCACCGCGAACAGCCTGGTGCAGTTGTCCACCGACCCGGCGATGCGCGGGCGCGTGCTCGCCATCCTCCTGGCCATCGCGCTGGGCGGCACGCCCCTGGGCGCCCCCATCGTCGGGTGGGTCGCGGACACGTTCGGTCCCCGCCAGGCGCTGGGCGTGGGCGCCGCGGCGGGCTTCGTCGCGGCGCTCATCGGCCTGCGCTACCGCGCGAAGGCGGCGGCTACTTCTTCTCCAGGATGACCGCGTAGAACTCGATGCCCACGCCCTGCCGGTCCTCCTCGGTGATGGCGTCGTCCGGCAGCCCCAGGAACCGGCTCACGGGCTGCACGCCCCCGGGGCCCGGCGTCCACGGCTTGCAGAGCTCCAGGTACTCCGGCAGGGAGAACAGCTCGAAGTGCTCCCCCATCTTCTGGAACATGCCCACGAACTGCTCCCACTGGGGCGTCGTCTTCGCGGGGTCCTTCGTCTCGAACGTGGTGAAGAGCCGGGAGCCCGGCGCGGCCCAGTCGTACAAGTCGCGGAAGAACTTCCGGTTCTCCTCCGCCTGGAGGAACACGGTGATGCCGTTGGCGCCCAGGGCCACCTTGCGCTCGCCGCCCAGGAAGTCGCGCACGTCCGGGCGCTCCAGGAAGGACTTCGCCTGGCGGATGTCGCACTCCAGGTAGCGCACGCGCGGGTCGTCCCCCAGGAGCACGCGCGCCTGCGCCATCGTCAGCGGGTTGATGTCCGAATAGAGCACCTTCACGTCCGGCGGCAGCACGCCGTGCACGTGGTCGTTGGTGGGCAGGCCGGACGCGAAGTCCACCCAGTGCGTGAAGCCCTCCGTGGACAGCCGCTTCGCCGCGGCCTGGAGGCACCCGCGCAGCATCCGCACCCACTTCCGCGTGGAGGGCAGCAGCGAGAACATGTACTCCGCCGCCTGCCGGTCCGCCTCGAAGTTGTGGGTGCCGCCCAGCGTGTAGTCGTAGATGCGTGCCGCGTCGGGAACCTGGGGATTCACGCCCGGCACGCGGGCCAGCTCGTTCACATCCATGGTCGTCGCTCCATCGGTTCGGGCCCCCCACCCGCGGCGTGCGACTGCCTCTGTCGACGGGTGAGCCTGCTGCCCGGGCATTGTGCCGGTCCGCTCGCGCGGATGCACACTTCCTACGGAGCGACGCCCGCGACCTGGCGCAGCAATTCCAGCGGCCCCAGCGCGGCGACCGCGTCGAACTGCTCGGGCGTGCGCACCAGCAGCGACCCGGCGAAGCCCAGCGCGTTGACGTTGACGCCCAGGGCCTCCGCGCGGCTCCGGGGCACCAGCAGCATCCAGTCCCGGGTGACGAGCAGGTTGTACGGCGCCGTCTCCGCCAGGCCCAGCGCGTCCCGCAGCAGCCGGTACGCCGCCAGCATCCGCGCGCCCTGCCCCGGCGCGCCCCACGGCCCCAGGCCCGCCAGCAGGTGCGCGAACGGCAGCGAGTCCGCGGCCACCACGCGGCCCGGCCCCGGCAGTGGGGGCAACAGCGCCTCCACCGGCGCGCGCAGGCGGTCCGGCCCCAGCGGCGGCACCAGTTGCAGGTGCTTGTGGCGCTGGCTGGCGCCGGCCGTCTCCCCCGCGTTGTAGAAGGCCAGCCCGTCCAGCCCCTCCAGGCACGTGGAGAGCGCGTCGAAGTCCGCGAGCGTCAGGAGCGCGTCCTGCGGCTCGAAGGCCCGCGTCACCAGGAGCAGGTGGTGCTCCACGACGTTGAACTTGTTGAGCAGGCACACGTGCGCGGGCGCCACGGCCCCCAGCACCAGGTCCGGCTCCGGGTCCGCGAACGGGTTGAACGGCTCCGTGCCCGTCGCGGGCGGACGCTTGCGCTCCTTGAGCGCCACCCGTCCCAGCACGCGCACCTGGAACGCCGTGCCCGCGACCGGCACCGTGCGCGCCTCCGTGGCGATGGGCTGGAGCGCTCCGGTCTCCAGCGCGTGGCGGGTGACGTCCAGCGTGCGGGGCCACAGGGCGGCGGGCGTCAGCGGTGCGGCGTTCACGGGCGGGCTCCTGGCGCGGGGCCTCCCAGTCTGTGCCCTCCGCCGCCCCGAGCGTCAACCCGCCTCCGGAAGGGGAGCGCTCCGGATGTCCGCCTCAGCGCGGAGGGCGGAAGACGTACTGGTACACCTGCGGCTCGCTGCCGGGCGGGTACTGGGCGTCCATGAAGGCCACGCGCGCGCTGTGGGTGATGAGCACGTCCTGGAGGCTGTCGTAGAGCACCACCACGTTCGTGGCCTTCCCGGTGGGGTCCAGGTCCACGCGCACCTTCAGGTTGCCCTTGAGGTCCGGCTTCTCCATCAGGTGCTCCAGGTACAGCGCCACCAGCCCCAGCGACACCCGGTCGTAGATCTGCTCCACCGTGCCCTTCGCGGGCGAGGCGGGCAGGTGCAGCTTCCGGCTCAACTGCGCGGCCTCCTCCGCCGCCTCGGGCACCGGCCGCTCCGGAGCGGCGAGCGCCGCGCGGTACGCGGGCACGGCCTCGAAGTAGCGCTCCTGCTTGAGGAGCAGCCGCGCCCGCCGCACCTGGATGTCCGCGCGCTCCGGGGCCACCGCCGCCGCCTGCTCCAACCGCGCCTCGGTGCCGGCCGCGTCCTGCTTCGCCTCCGCCAGCGTCGCCAGCCGCAGGAGCGGTTCGGGGTCCCTGGGCGTCGCCGCGGCCAGGCGCACCAGGGCCTTCGCCTCGTCGTCCGGCCGGTCGAGCTCCACGTTGAGCTTCACCCACGAGGCGAGCACCGCGGCGTCCGCGCCCCCGAGCGTCGCGTAGCGCTCCAGCATCTTCGCCGCCTGCGCCTTGTCGCCCGCGGCGAGCCACGCCTCCGCCTGACGCCGGTGCGCCTCGCGGTCATGGGGCTGGAGCGCGACGAGCAGCGCCCCGGCCTCCGCGCCCGCCTTCGCGTCCCCGGCCTCGCGGGCCAGCCGCGACAGCACCTGGAGCGCCTCCGGCTGCTCGGGCCAGTCCTTCACCGAGCGCACCAGCAGCGCGCGCGCCTCCGCCGCGCCCCCCGGACGGCCCGCCAGCAGCAGCGCCAGGTCCGTGCGGAAGCGCGGGATGTCCAGCTTCGCCAGCGCCTCGCGCAGCCGGGCCTCCGCCTCCGCGGGCCGGCCCTCCGCCTGGAGCCGCAGGCCGTCCACCCAGAGCGCGGGCGCGAAGCCGGGCACCGCCTTGCGCGCGGTCTCCAGCGGCGCGGCCGCGTCCTTCAACATGCCCCAGCGCACGTAGACGAGCCCCATCCCCACGTGCGGCCACGGGTTCTCCGGGTACACCACCGCCAGCGCCTTGAACTCGCTGAAGCTCTCGTCCGAGGGCAGCGCGAGGAAGGCCCGGTACACCCGGGGCATGGGGTCCTTGGGCGCCTTCGCCTGCAACGCGTCCAGCTCCGTGCGCAGCGTGCTGGGGCTGCCCTGGACGCGCGCCGTGTCCACCCGCTGGAGCATCGCCATGCCGTCCGCGGCGGGCGCGGGCACCGGGCGGGCGCCCAGCGCCGGGAGCGCGCACAGCACGGACAGGAGCAGGCACGTCAGGACACGGGACGTCATCAGGGCCAGGGGGAAGCCGGGGGGCGCCCGGACGCTACCAGATGGGCGCGCCCCGCGAGGGCTGGGAGTGTTTACGCACCTTGCGTGAATTGCGGAGCTACACGCGATGTTTCACGGGCGCCGGGACGGGTGGAATGGCCCTGGAGGCCGAGCTCGCTTTCGGGCGTTGGACGCCACCCGGGCGGTAGGTCTTGACCAGGACACGCGGTGGCGTGCGGAATGGCCCCCATGGCCACCGCCGAGAAACTCGTATTCCCGACCATCGTCGAAGGACTCTTCGTCCGGGGACTTTCCGGGAAGGTGCCCTTCGCCCTCAAGGAGCAGTTGCGCAAGGAGGGGTTGGACCTGGACCGGCCCCTGCAGCCCGCGTACTCGCTGGACACGTGGACGCGCTGCGTGGCGCTGACGGCGAAGACGCTGCACCCGGAGCAGCCGGACGCGGTGGCGTGGCGGATGCTCGGCGAGCGGATGATCGACGGCTACCGCGACACGATGGTGGGCCGGGCGCTGTTGGGCGTGCTGCGGCTCATCGGGCCCAAGCGGATGCTGCTGCGCACGCAGCACAGCTTCCGCACCGGCAACAACTACACCGAGGTGCGCATCACGGAGCGCGGCGAGCGCGAGGCGGACCTGTGGCTCAACGAGCCCGGCCTGCTGCGCTACTTCAAGCAGGGCGTGATGCTGGCCACGGTGCGCGCCGCCAGCGGCCCGGCCACGCAGGTGGATGTGGTCCAGTTCGACGACGACAGCGTCACGTACCGCGTGTCCTGGGGCGCTCCGGGCTCCTGAGTCACCGGCGTCCCCCTGCTCGCGGATCCGCGACCCCGGGGCCCCTTGCCCGCACCGGGCCCCTTCTGCCAGCGTGAGGGCCTGCGCGCGGCGTCCGGGCCGTGAACGGCCGCGCGAAGAGGGGGATTCATCCAAATGCCGTCGAGCAAGCGCGCCAACCTGCCGCGCTGGAACGGTCAACAGCAGGGGTTCTTCGAAATCTGGTTCCTGGTGGTGCTCGACCCGGGCGGAGACCGCGCCTGGTGGTTGCGCTACACCCTGTTCACGCCCGCGCCGGGCAGCGGCGGCGAGCCTCGCGCCACGCTGTGGGCGGCGGCGTTCGACTGCGCGTCCCAGGACCGGCCCGCGGTGGCGCTCAAGGCCATCCATCCGGCCTCCGCGTTCACCGCGCTGCCGGACGGCGGCGTGCGCATCGCGGACTCGGAGCTGAGGCCCGGCCACGTCCACGGCCAGGTGAAGAGCGGCGGGCACGCCATCGCGTGGGACCTGCGCTTCCAGGGCGGTCACCCGGAGCCGGTGCGCCGCGAGCCGCGAGGCACCGCGCTGCTGCCCCTGCCCACGCACGTGGCCCACGTGCACGACGACGTCCTCTTCGAGGGCACGGTGACGGTGGACGGCGAACGCATCGACGTGAAGGGCGCGCCCGGCCTGCAGAAGCACCTGTGGGGCCACCGGCGGCTGGAGGAGCTGACGTGGCTGTACTGCCCGCGCTTCGCCGAGGACCCGGACGCGCGGCTGGAGATCATGGCGGTGCGCGCGCGGCGCAAGCGGGGCCACCCCCAGCTCTCGCCCATCTACCTGCGCACGCGAGACGCCGAGCACACGTTCCACGAGATGCCCCACGTGCTGCTGTCGCGCGTGACGTCGCCCGCGTCCGGGGAGCTGTCCTTCCGCGCCGCGTCCGCCACCGTGGCCCTGGAGGGCCGCGCGTGGTGCGACCCGCGCACGCTGGCGGGCTACGCGTACCGCGACCCCCAGGGCTGGGACGTGCTGGTGGCCCAGAGCGACGTGGCCCGCTGTGAAGTCCAGCTCTTCTCCCGGCCCCACCCCTTCGCGGCGTGGAAGCCCACCGCGAAGCTGACCTCCGCCGTGGGCGCGCTGGAGTTCCATGCCCCGGAGCCGATGCCGGGCGTGCGCTACATCCCCTGGGACGGCACCGCGCTCGAAGCGGAGCCAGCGCCCGGCGGCGAGACCGCGCGGGGGACGGGCTGACGCCGGGCCGCCCGCCTCCGCCTTCCGGGGGGGAGGGGCTGGTGGGACGGGGCCCGGGGCATCGCCCGGGTCCCGGGGGAAGAGGCTGCCTCCGCCTGTGGATGGGGACGGCCGTGGCCACCCTCTGGGGTGACGGCCCGCCGCTCCCCCGAGACCCATGCACCGACTGTGGAGACACCTCCAGTCGCTCCTCCGGGTGGAGCCCGGAAGACCGGCCCTGTGGGCGGGCATCCGGGCCGCCGTCGCCACCGCCCTGCCCCTGTGTCTGTCCTTCCTGCTCACCGTGCCCGAGGCCGGCTGGGCGGGCCTGACGGGGCTGCTCGTCACGCTCGCGGACAAGGGCGGCTCCTACCACGTGCGAGCACGCGTGATGGGCGTGGTGACGGTGCTGGGGGCGCTGGTCGGCCTGCTCGCCGCGCCCGCGGGCCACACGTACCAGGTGGACGCCACGCTGCTCTTCCTGGGGGTCACGGCGGCGAACTTCGCGCGCTGCTACGGCGAGACCGCGGGCTCCGTGGGAGGGCAGCTCGCCGTCATCTTCGTCGTGTCGCTGGGCGCGCCCACCTCCTCGCCGCGAGAGGCGCTGCTGCGAGGCGCGGCGCTGCTGCTGGGGGGCCTGTGGGCGATGACGCTCTCCCTGCTGCTGTGGCCGCTCAGGCCCTACCGCCCCGCGCGCAGGGCGGTGGCACGCGTGTACGCGGGGCTCGCGCTCGCGGCGGAGGAGCTGGGGAGGGCCACGCGGGACGGCGCCTCGCCCGAGGAATGGGCGGCGGGGCTGAAGCGCCACGCGAGGCTGCGCCCGGACGTCGAACATGCGCGGGACGTGCTCGCGGCCACGCGGCGCGGGAGGCCGGACGAGTCCGAGCGCGGCGAGCACCTGCTGGTGCTGGTGGAGTTGGTGGAGCCCATGGTGGCGCTGCTCAGCGCGCTGGCGGAGGCGATGCAGGTGGTGGGGCGCGACCCGCACATGCACGCCACGCGCGAGCGCGTCGTCAAGCTGTGCGAGGCCTTTGGGGCGATGGACCAATGGGTGGCGCGGGCGCTGCGGCAGGAGCGCAACGAGGGCATGCGCGAGCCGCCCCGGCTGGCGCTGAGGCCCCGCCGCCGGCAGCCCGCGAGGATGGCCGCGCCGCCGGTGCGTCAGGGCGCGGAGGGGCCGCTGTCCACGCACGTCGCCACGCTGCTGGACCGGCTGCGAGAGCACGCGGGTGTGGCGCACGAGACGGCGTCGGGCCTGCTCTTCGGAGACCCGGTGTCGGCGCGAGGCAGGGGCCGGGTGGGCGGCCCCAGGCAGGCGCCGGGCTTCTCGCTCTGGCAGCCGGTGCGCGACCACCTGCACCCGGACTCGGTGGTGCTGCGGCACGCGCTGCGCACGGGCATGGTGGCCACGGCGGCGCTGGGGCTGACGCGGGCCTTGCAGGTGGGCGACGCGCACTGGGTGAGCCTGGTGGTCATCTCCATCCTCCAGCCCTACGCGGGCAGCACGGAGGAGCGCGTGCTCCAGCGCACGCTGGGGACGCTGATGGGCGCGAGCCTGGCGGCGCTCATCGCGACCCTGGTGCACACGCCGCCCATGATGGTGGCCGTCATCAGCGCGCTGACGGCCATCTCCGTGGCGCTGCTGCCGCTGAACTTCGGCGCGTTCCAGGTCCTGCTCACGCCGGACTACCTCTTGATGGCCACGCTCAGCTCCGGGGACTGGACGGTGGCGTCGCAGCGCTCGCTGGGCGTGCTCATCGCGGGGGCGCTGGCGCTGGTGGGCGCCTGGACGCTGTGGCCCAGCCCGGAGCGCCGCCGCTTCCCGGACGCGGCGGCCTCCGCCCTGCGCGCGGACGGGAAGTACCTGCAACAACTGGCCACGCACCGCAGCGGCACGGAGCCCGCGGTGAACGAGGAGCGCCGCCGCCTGGACCAGGCGCTGCTGGAGGCGGAGTCGTCCTTCCAGCGGCTGATGACGGAGTACCGGGGCCCGCCCGGCCACCTGGAGCCGGGCATGGCGCTGCTCACCTACGCGCGCAGGTTCGCGCTGGCGGTGACGGCGCTGGGCACGGGGCGCTTCGAGGGAAGGACGACGTCCGTCCTGCCGCAGCAACTGGCGCAGCGGGCCAGCGACAGCCTGGAGCTGCTCGCCCGCGCGTTGCAGGAGCGGCGCGAGCCCCCGCCCCTGCCGGCCCTGGCGCTGCCGCGCACGAGCGATGACCCGGTGCTGGGCGCGCTCCTGGAGCGCGTGCCCCGGCAACTGGGCATCCTGCACGGCGCGGTGGCGCGGATCAGCGAGGATCCGTCGCTGCGCTGACGGCCTTGGGCGCGGCGCAGGCGGCCTGGTAGTCCTGGAGCTTGCGCTGGAAACGTTCCCGTTCCTGCGCGGGCCATTCCCCGGGCAGCAGCTCCACGGCCTTCAGCGCCGCGAGGTTCTGCTCGATTTTGAGCGGAGATCGCGGCGCGACCTCGTCCCCCAGCGCAAGGTCCCAGAGCCCCGTCGAAGGGAGGCCCCCTTCGATTGGACGTCCTCCATCGCGGACAGCAGATGGCCATGACTCGCGGGCAGGGTCGGGACGCCCCTGTGCCGGACGAATGAGGCCTCCATGCGCAAACCGTGATGACGCGAGGGTGCGTCATCTGGGAAGAGACATCATCCGGAACGCACCTGGAGCCGTCGCCTTGAAAGACATCCCAAACGACTCGACCCCAGGATGGCCCAGGCTCGCGGCGTGGGCGTCGTGGGTCCTGCTGCTCGTCGCCGCATCGGCCTGCGCGACCCGTGCTCCCTCCCGGCGGGATACCTCCTGGGCGTCGCACTTCACCGAAGCGGCCGAGCGCATCGAGGCGCGGGCCCGCGTGGTGGGCCTGACCCGGCTGCACGACGTGCGCGCGGAGCAGGCGGAGCTGCGTGCCTGGATGGAGGCGCTGTCGAAGGAGATGGCGCTGGGCGGCCCCGAGGCGCAGGGGCCCGGGCACTACGCGCTCGGGTGCGGGGCGCGCGCGCTGGGCCGGGACGCGGAGGCACGGACGCACCTGGAGGCCGCCTGGAACGCGGGCTTCCGCGAGCCTCACGTGGCGTGGGCCCGGGCCCTGGCCTTGAGCGAGCACTACCGCGTGCTGCGGCTGGCTGCGATTGCCACGCCGGACGTGGATGAGCGCAAGGTGCGGGAAGAGGACGCCGAGCGCCAGTACCGGGAGCCGGTGCTCACGCTGCTGCGACAGGCGGCGGGGGCGGAGGTTCCGTCGGCGGACTTCGGCGCGGCGCTCATCGCGTTGCATGAGGGCCGCCTGGACGCGGCGCTCGCGCTCCTGGAGTCCGTGGGCACCCGGCACCCGTGGTTCGTGGAAGCGCGGCTGCTGCGCGCGGACGTGTTCCTGCTGCGCTCCGCCCAACGCTGGCACAAGGACGACAAGGTCCATGCCCGCGAGGACCTGATGGCCGGACGCCAGACGCTCCAGGAGGCCGCGTCCACCGCGGAGAGCTTCGCCCCGGCCTCCCTGGCGCGGGCGCGCTTCGAGACCGCCGCGATGAACCTCACCCGTCCCGACTTCTCCGGCACCGTGCTGCTCTTGACCGGTGGAGACCCCGGCCCGGCGAAGTGGGGGGTCGAGGCATTGGACCTGGCGGCCCGGGTGGATCCCGGCAACGCCGGGTTCGCCTGCGAGAAGGCGCGCTTCCTCAACACGGTGGCGGAGCGCCCGGACCGCGACGAGCCCTTCCCAGGAGCCCTGCTCCAGCATGCCATCCAGGCCGCGAAACACGTCCTGGAGCTGGAGCCGGCGAGCACGTGTGGCCGCGCGGAGTGGAGCCGGGCGTTGGTGCAGGAGGCGGAGGAGGCCCTGAGGAAGAACACCGCTGGGGGCAAGCAGCTCAAGGAGGCCCTGGAGTTGCTGGAGACCACGCCACCTCCCGCACGGGATTTCGCGTACCACCTCCTGCGAGCCCGGCTCCTGCGTGCCTGGATGGACACCCTCCTCCTGGTGGGGAGGATCAACGACGCATCTCCTGGCTGGGAGCGCAGGGAGCAGGCCATCGAAGCCTACCGGAGCGCGCTGGCGCTCGAGGCGCGCATCCCCACGTACTGGGTCCGGCTGGGGGAGCTGCTCCTGGCCCGGGGGATGGATCCGGCGACGAAGGACGCCCTCGCGGACCTGGCGCAGGCGGAAGCGGCCTGGGAGAAGTCCGTCAGGGTCAACACGCGAGCCCCCGAGGTGTGGCTCCTGGAGGCGCGCATCCGCGTGGCGCAGGCCCAGCGGCACCGGGCCCGGGGGCAAGAGGCCGGACCGAACCTGGAGAAGGCCGTGGCCTACCTCGACTCCGAGTACTTCCGGCAGAAACGCAATCCCTCCCTGCAACATGAGCTGGGACGGCTCCTGCTGGAACAGGCGAAGGAGGCCTGGGAGCACGGAGGCGATCCCAGCGCGCTGCTCGACAAGGCGGAGGCGGTCCAGGCCCAGGCGACGGCGCTGGCGCCCTACCTGAACCTGGGAAGGTTCGGGCAGGCGGAGGTCATCGTGACGCGAGCGGAGTACGCCTGGCGCCGGGGAGCGGATCCCACCGGAGAGGCGGCCCGGGCGGAGGCGCTCTACCTCCAGACACGTCCCTCCTTCCAGGCGCAGAAAGATGAGCGATTCGTGGGCCTCGGGAAGACGGTCCACCTCCAGGCGCGCCACCTGCTGGAGCAGGGCCGTGATCCGGAGCCCCTCCTCATGCGCCCGCACGGCGAGAACGACGGGATATCGTGGCTCGGCCGTGACCGCGTCGTGCATCATCGGGCCATCGGCGAGTCCTTGGGTCTACGGGCCCGCCATTCGGCACGCACGAATCCGCGGAAGGCGGAGGAGCAGTTCAGCGGCGCGGAGCAGAACTACGCGGAGGCCCTCAAGTTGGAGCCCTCGAATCAGGAGATCCGGTTGGAGGAGGGCCACCTGTTCCGGGAGTGGGCAGTCGCGCGCAAGGCGGCGAAGCAGGATCCAGGGCCCCTCCTGTCGAAGGGACTCGCGCTGGCGGACGCGTTGCTCGAGGAGCGTCCGAACTGGCCCGACGCCCTCTTGCTGCGCGCGGCGCTCCTGCGCACGAAGGACCCGGGCTCGGTCCAGGCCCGCGCGGACCGGGACGCCGCGCTGAAGGCCAATGCCAACCTCGCGCCCGGGTGGCTGCGTCTGTTCCCGGAGGACCCGCCACTCAAGCCGTGAGCGCGAGGCTGGAATGGCTCCGGGGCAAAACCCGTGTCGTCGTCAAACTGCATCCCCTGGAATGAAACCTGTTCCGGAACACCTGGAGCCGTCCGCTTGAAAGACTCCCAGAACGACGCGACCTCGGGCTGGTCCAGGCGCGCGGTGTTGGCCTCACAGGTCCTGCTGCTCGTCGCGGCCTCGGCCTGCGCGTCGACCCACCGCTCCCAGCAAGACACCGCCTGGGCCTCGCACTTCACCTTCGAGGCCGAGCGCATCGAGGCGCGGGCCCGCGCGGTGGACCTGACCCGGGTGCACGACGCGCGCGCGGAGCAGGCGGAGCTGCGCGGCTGGATGATGAAGCTGTCCAAGGAGATGGCCCTCGGAGGTGCCGGGGCCCAGGGGCCCGGACACGCCGCGCTCGGGCGGGGGGCACTGGCCCTGGGCGACCTGGACGCGGCCATCAAGCACCTGGAGACCGCGTGGAGCGCGGGCTTCCGTGAGCCCTCCGTGGCGTGGGTCCGGGCCCTGGCGCTCAGCCAGCGCTACCGCGAGCAGCGCATCACGGCGTTGACGGTGCTGGATCCGGATGAGCGGCGGGTGCGCGAGCAGGACACGGAACGTCAGTACCGCGAGCCGGTGCTCGCCCTGCTTCGTCAGGCCCGGGAGAAGGAGGCCCCGTCGGCGAACCTCCTCGCGGCGCTCGTCGCCTTTCATGAGGGCAGGCTGGACGCGGCGGCGGCCCTGCTGGAGCCCCTGGCCGCCTCGCATCCCTGGTTCGTCGAGGCGCCGCTGCTGCGCGCGGACGTGCTGCTGCTCCGCGCCGCCCAGTTGTGGGAGGAAGGCCAGGAGGGCGCGGCCCGGGCGCGACTGGAGCACGGCCGCAAGTCCCTGGATGCCGCCAGGAGCACGGCGGAGAGCCGGATGCAGGCCCACCTGGCGCAGGTCCGGTTCGAATCCGCCGTCATCGCCTTCATCCCTACGGATCCGCCCGGCACCATGCCCTCCTACGACCGCGAGGAGCGGGTGCCCGGCGTCATGGCCTTTGACGGCCCCGAGGGCCTGGGGCCCGCGGGCCGTGCCTTCAGCGCACTGGACGCGGCGTCCCGGATCAACCCTGCCGCCTCCGGCCCTGCCTGTGAGCGGCTGCGACTGCTGAATGCCCTGGTGGAGCATCCCCTGCTCCAGGAGGCCTTCAGCGGCTACCTGACCCAGCACCCGCAGGAAATCGCGGACGTGATGCTGGCCCGGGACTCCACGAACCGCTGCGTCGGGATGGAACGGATCCGGACCCTGGTGTTCCAGCAGGAGAAGGCGAGGCAGGCCCGCTCCGGCTCATTGGAGCCCGCGGAGGAGGACCTGTTGAACGCCGTTCCCCCGGCCGAACGGGACCTCGCGTTCCACCTGCTGCACGCCCGGCTCCTGGAGCACTGGGCGGCGGTCGAAAACGGATGGGGAGGCCCCCGGGTCGGGGACCGGCACGGCGCGCACCGGGACCAGGCGCTCGACGTCTGGCGGACCGTCCTCGCGCGCGAACCCCGTGTCTCCACGTACTGGATCCGGTTCGGGGAGCTCCTCGTGGAGCGGGGCATGGACCCGTTGACGGTGGACGGGGCAGCGGACCTGGACCTGGCGGAGCAGGCCTGGACCAAGGTGCGCTCCCTCGAAACGAAGGCGCATGGGGTGTGGCTCTTGGGAGCCCATGTCCAGATGGCGAAGGCGCTGAGCCACCGCGCCCGGGGCGAGGACGCCGGTAGCACATGGAAGACCGCCGAGGCCCGCCTTCGCGACGGCCTCACCGCGCATCCGCGTGAATCGTCCCTGCATCACGTTCTGGGCCAGGTCTTCCTGGAGCAGGCGAAGGAGCGATGGGCGCGCGGAGGCGATCCCACCCGGTTGCTCGATGCCGCGGAGGCGGCGCAGGCAGAAGCCACGACGCTGGACTCCGGGCATGGCCCGGGGAAGCGGGCGCAGGCGGACATCCATGCGCTCCGAGCGGAGTACGCCTTGTGGCGAGGGGAGGATCCTTCCAGCCACGTGGACAGGGCCGAGGCCTTCTATCTCCAAGCCATGCCCGAGGGCCCCACGAACGCGGAGGCCATCATGGGCCTCATGCGGGCGCTTCAACTCCAGGCGCGCTTCCTGCTGGAGCAGGGGCAGGATCCGCAGCCCACCTTCGACCGCGCGGCGAAGTCCATCGACCTGCTCGCCCGGCTTGCCTTGTTCAGGCGCCCCCAATACCTGCGAATCGCGGGCGAGGACTCTCTCTTGATGGCCCGGTGGACGGCCCGGACGGATCCACATGAGGCGCAGAAGCACTTCGACGCCGCGGAGGCGAACCTCACCAAGGCCCTGGAGCACGCGCCCCGGAGTCAGGAGGTCCGTCTGGCCCTGGGCGAGTTGAACCGGTACCGGGCCGTGGCGAGGAAGGCCGCCGGACAGGACGCGGAGTCCTTGCTGGCAAAGGGCCTCACGCTGGTGGACGCGTTGCTCAAGGAGCGCCCGAACTGGCCGGAGGCCCTGCTGCTGCGCGCGGCGCTCCTGCGCACGAAGGACCCGGGCTCGGCCCAGGCCCGCGCCGACCGGGACGCCGCGCTGAAGGCCAATGCCAACCTCGCGCCTGGATGGATGCGTCAGTTCCCGGAGGACCAGCCCAAGGCGCCTTGAGCGCGGGAGTTCAGGGAGCCGCTGGCGCGGAAGGCGTGCAGGCGGCCTGGTAGTCCTGGAGCCTGGCCTGGAAACGCATCTTCTCGGGCGCGGGCCACTCCGCGGGCATCAGCTCCACGGCCTTGCGCTGCTCCGCCAGCGCCTCGGTGCACTGCTTCAGCCCGAAGTGCGCGGCGGCGGCGGTCTCCAGCACGTAGGGGTTGGGGTGCTCGCCCAGCGAGGAGCGGCGGATGACGGGACGCAGCGCCATCAGCGCGGCGGCGTGCTGGCCCGACTGGATGCGCTGCCAGGCCATCTCCGTGGCGGTCCACCAGAATCCAGGCGACAGCGCGTAGGCCCGCTCCAGCGCGCCGGGATAATCCAGATCCGCCGGTGCATGGACGGCGAGCTGCGCGGCCAGGTTGGTCCAGGCCGACGGACTCCGGGGAGACCAGGCCACCCGCAGCCGGGCCCACTGCAGCTTCTGCTCCGTGGACAACTCCAGTGCGCGGCTGCTGCCGTACTGGAGGTTGAAGTTGACGGAGTACGGACTGCTCATCGGATGTCCCGCCAGCATCCACGGCGTGTACCGGTGCACGGAGAGCTGCGCGATGAGGCGCGCCGCATATTGGTTCGGCCCATCCTCGATGACCTGACAGGCATGCAGGCGCCCATCCACCTCCAGCCGGCAATCGAGGACGATCACCGCGAACTGGGCACCGCGGCGCTTCACACCGCCCTCCAGGGGGTGCACCACCTCGCCCGCCACCTTGACCGGCCCCCGCACCTCCTCCTTCAAGAACACGCAGGCCTTCTCGTAGTCGGCATCACACGCGGCCCGCAGGTCCTCCAATGCGCGGCGAAGCACGTCGTCGGAGGGATTCCCTTTCAGGACCTGGAGGACCTCTTCGAAGACACGAGGAGCCTGATCCGGCTCCAGCTCCAGGGAAGCAGCCTCCAAGGAAGACGCCTTGGGGGTGAAGTACCCGAGGTTCGTGGCCTGGGCGACACGGCGTTCATAAGAGCTGGGGTCGTCCAGGTAGGCATGCATGGCCAATGACAAATGACCATGACTCGCCGTGGGTGGGGGAAGACCGGAATGGCCACAACCCGTTGAAAGGCAAAGCAGGAAAAGGACCAGCAGACGCCAGGACATGGCGGCGCACTGTAGCGCAATGCTTCAGGGAGTCGCGGGAGCCGCCACGGACGTCGTGGCCGCGACCAGGTTCCCCGTGCCGTCCCTGGCCAGCCCATACAGCTTGATTGTGCCTGTCACGACGGGCAGGCGCACCCGCCACGTACCCGGAGTGCTCCCCTTCCGGGACTCCAGCACCGTCACGCGGTCGCGCTCCGCCCGGGTTGGCGCGCCCCGGAAGTTGTAGGCGAAGGAGACCTCCAGCGAAGTGGCGGACGTGACGTCGAAGGCCACGGTCGCCCAGTCTTGCTCCAGGCCCAGGACCTCCAGGCGCACCGGAACAGGCAACGCCGGCGCCGGCTTCACGCCCGTGTATGCCTCTCGCACCGCGTGCCACGCCGGCCGTCTGGACGTACCGGACAGCATCCCCAGCCACAGGCCTCCGTGGTCCAGCGCCGCGCTGTAGTTGAAGACGAACAATCCCAGACACCGCCCTGCCTGGACATGCGGCGCCAGCGCGTTGCGCCAGCCGTCCACGATGACGTCGTACTTCTCCCCGTCACCTGGCTCCTGCGGCACACCGCGAGCGTCCTTCGGGACCTCCCATTCGCCCTGCGCACCGAACTCGGTGATGAACCAGGGCTTGCGCCCACCGGCCTGCTTCACCGCGTCCGCCAGCGCGTGGATGCCCCGGCCGTAGACATTCAGGCCATACGCATCCAGCGAGGGGACGTACTTCTCCCAGAGCGGGATGCCCAGCGTCCATGCATCCACGGACAGCACCGGGTGCCCGGCGTCCGCCCTCTTCACGGCGCGGACGACCTTCTCCAGGAAGCGCGCGTAGGCGACCTTCGACGGCTCATCCGGCGAGTTGAGGATGACCTCGTTGCCCACGCCCCAGGCGAGCACCGCCGGGTGGTCCTTGAAGCGGCGCACCTGCGCGACCGTGGCCTGGAGCTGCGCCTCACGGCCCCTGGCGTCGCGCACGTAGTCAAAGGCGTCGTCATTCTCCATACCCGGGCGGCCCGGCCGCAGCCAAAGCCCGACGAGCACGCGCAGGCCATGCTTCTGCGCGGCATCGAGCAGCGCGGCCGTCTCATCCCCGGTGCCCCAGGTGCGCAGCGTGTTGACGCCCAGGGCCTTGAGCTGCTCGCAATCCCTGTCGAAGTTCGCGGGCCCGCCCGTGCCACTGAAGGTAACGCCCTTCGCCACATAGGGCTGTCCATCCACCTCCAACTTCCAGCCCTCCCCTGCCTTCACGATGGCGGTGCGAGCCTCCACGTCCCACGTGGGCAGGAGGAGCGCGATCAACAGCAGCACACCAGCGGCGACGGGGCGGGCAGTAGCCATGACAGGGAGTCTAGAAGTGATCTCAGAATTGCCTCAAGAGGATGAGGATGCAGCCGAGATGGAGGAAGCCGAGGAAGTTCTCCAGCCTCACCTCGTAGCGAGTCACGAGGCGACGGAAGTTCTGGAGCCAGGCGAAGAGTCGCTCCACCTTCCAACGCGGTCGGTACCGGCGGAGCTCACGCCCGTCCTGCGTCTTCGTCTTGCGCCCGCGGCGGTGCGGGGCAATCAGCTTCACTCCGCGCTCGCGCCACAGTCGCTCGTCGAGCTTGTCGGCGTCGTAGGCCTTGTCTCCGATGAGCCTCTCGGGAAGCTCGTCGAGGAGGCTTTCGTCGAGGGTGGCCTCGAGGAATTTGGTTTCAGGGGGAGAAGCGCTTGCCGCGCCAATGGCGAGAGGAAGACCAGCGCCGTCTGCATCTGCCATGACCTTCGCCCCCTTGCCCCGCTTCGTCTTCCCGACGCAGGGGCCCCCCTTTTTCGCCGAGGCGAAGAACGCATCGACGAAGCCTTCCTCCAGGTCAAAGCCTCCGCGATCCTTGAGGTCCAGGGCCAAGGCACGCAGGACCGCCCGGAAGGTGCCGTCCTTCCCCCATCCCTGAAGCCAGCGGTGGACCGTCTTGTAGGGCGGGTACTTCCCCCTCGGCAGTTCGCTCCACTGCGCACCGGTCCGCAGAATCCACAGGATGCCGTCCCACAGCGCCCGCGAGGGCGTAGGCGTTCGCCCGGGCCGGTCCTCCCGCTTCAACCTCCGCGCGGGGAGGAGCGGCTCAATCAGGCTCCACTGTTCATTCGTCAGGTCCACCCGTCAGCTTCGAACATGGCCATCCCCACCATGTCGATCAGCGGCCCGGCCTGCGCCCTCAAGCCTGCCCGCTCAATTCTGAGATCGGCTCTAGTACCACCTGATCAGATTCGTGAGGGGCCGCGCGGCAGGTTCGAGTCGTCGACGAGCCTGCGGCAGAGGGGGCA
>NZ_JAIQDE010000009.1 GCF_020037015.1 Corallococcus sp. AS-1-6
CCACTGCCCGCTGTGCCTCCGCAGACTCGGCGCTCGCGCTCCTCCTCGAGGACCGTCACGTATCTGATCAAGTAGTACTAAGGTCCCGGGCATGAACGTCTACGAGATTCGCGGAGCCTTCGGTCTGGACAACCTGGTGCGCGCGGAGCGCCCGGACCCGGTGCCTGGACCCTTCCAGGTGCGCGTGCGCGTGAAGGCCACGAGCCTCAACTCGCGCGACCTGATGATGGTGGAGGGGCGCTACAACTCGCGCCAGAGGCTGCCGCTGGTGCCCAACTCGGACGGCGCGGGCGTGGTGGACGCGGTGGGCCCGGGCGTCACCCGCGTGAAGCCCGGCGACCGGGTGATGACGCTGTTCGCGCAGGGCTGGCAGGCCGGTGAGCCGACGAAGGCCATCACCGCCACCACGCTGGGCGGGCCGCTGGACGGCGCGCTCGCGGACACGATGCTCCTGCACGAGGACGGCGTGGTGCCCACGCCCGCGTACCTCACCGACGAGGAGGCCGCCACGCTGCCGTGCGCGGCGGTGACGGCGTGGAGCGCGCTCGTGACGCAAGGCGCGCTCAAGGCCGGGGGCACGGTGCTGGTCCAGGGCACGGGCGGCGTGTCCATCTTCGCGCTGCAGATTGCCCGGATGTTCGGCGCGCACGTCATCGCCACGTCCAGCCGCGACGACAAGCTGGAGCGGGCCCTGAAGCTGGGCGCCCAGGAGGGCATCAACTACGTCACCACGCCGGACTGGGAGAAGGCGGCGCGCACGCTCACCGGCGGCGTGGGCGTGGACCACGTGGTGGAGGTGGGCGGCTCGGGCACCTTCGAGAAGTCACTCAAGGCGCTGCGCGTGGGCGGCACCGTGTCCGTCATCGGTGTGCTGTCCGGCGGGGCGGGCTCCGTGTCCCTGGTCCCCATCCTGATGCAGAACCTGCGCGTGCAGGGCGTGTTCGTGGGCCACCGTCAGTCCTTCGAGGCGATGGCGCGCGCGTTCACCCTCAATGACATCCACCCGGTGGTGGACCGCGTGTTCCCCTTCGCGGAGGCGCGCGCCGCCTTCGAGCACATGAAGCAGGGCGCGCACTTCGGGAAGATCGTCATCAAGGTGAGCTGACCCACGCGAAGTGGAAGTGGGCCTCCACCGTGGCCGTGGTGGTGCTCTTGGGCAGGGGCGGGAAGGGCGCCGCCTTCTTCACCGCGGCGAGCGCGGCGGCGTCCCACGCCCTGGCCCCGGACTCCGTGAGGATGGCGGTGGAGACCAGCTTGCCGTCCTTGTCGAGCACGGCCTGGACGATGGTCTTCCTGCCCGGGGCCGGCGTGCCCTTGGGACCCGGCTGCTTCCAGGCCTTCGCCACGCGCTGGAAGGCCTGCTGCTGATAGGCCGGGCTGTCCACAGAGCCCTGGAAGTAGGTCTGCAACTGGGGGCTGCCGCCCGCGGCCAGGGCCCCGGAGGCGAGGGCCAGCGCGAGCACCACCACGGCGGTTTTCGGGATGCGGAGCATGGGCCGAATATAGGGCCCGCTCAGCTCCTCGGCTGGGGGCCTCGGGGCAGGGGCTTCGTTTCGGGGGGCTTGCCCGCGCCCTTCTCCGGCAGCCAGGACAGGTCGTACACCGCCGCGTCGCCCGCGCTGCGCATCAGCACCACGGAGGCGCCGTGCGCGCCGCTCATCTCCAGGCCGGCGGCGAACAGGCCCCGGTAGAAGCCGGCCACCACCACCGGGCGGCAGGTGAGCACGTAGCGCGTGGGGCCCGTCTGCTCCAGCCGCGCCTCCAGGTAGTTGGTGCCCGTGCGCAGGTTGCGCGTCATCCGCTCCAGCATCCGGTGCGGGCCCAACAGCCGCACGCCCGCCAGCAGCGCGCTGCCGATGAGCGTGGCCCCGTAGCCCTCCAGGAAGCGCCGGCCCACCACCTCCGCCCCGTCGTCCAGCGTGGCCGAGGGCGCGAGCACGGACGCCGCCAGCTTCAGCGACTCCACCCACACCTCCAGCGGATAGGCCACCGCCAGCTTTCCGCGCGGGTCGATGCCGGCCTCGCGCAACTGCCGCGCGCACGGCTCGTCCAGGTGGTCACCCAGGGCGCGAATCAGCCCTTCGAAGCTCTGCTGGAAGACAAGGCGTTCGGGACTCGGGCTCGGCATGTCCTTCCACGCTACCCGTGTGAGCGGGGCTGTCTCAACCCGGTAGGTTCCCAGGTCTCAAGAAGTCCGCGCGAAAGTGTCCGAAAACGCAGTGCGGCACGCGGTCCGGCGGGTCGGCCGACGCGGCTCGACGCGTCGAAGGAGGGGGGGGCGGGAAGGGTGCGGTAGCGTCGTGGGCCATGCCGCACGACCCCCTCGCAGACGTCTCCACGGCCGCGATGCAGGAGCGCGGAGCCTCCCGGGGGGCTCCCCGCGCCGTGCCCGCGCTGACGGTGGTGTCCCATCCGGTGCCCCGGCGCGTGGGGGAGCGGGTGCTGCTGGAGGCGGTGGCGGCGGGGCGGACGGTGGCCCTGTCCCGCAACGGGCCGGACTTCGCGAAGCCGGGCAGCTCCCTGGGGCTGCCGCTGGCGGATCCCTTCGTGAGCCGCAAGCCGCTGGAGCTCTCCGCGCTGGCGGGCGGAGGCGTGCGGCTGACGGTGCCGGAGGACGGCACGCACGTGGTCGCGGCGGGCGAGCCGCTCCCGGGCGCGCGGGACTTCGGGCCGGCGGAGCTGCGGGACGGCGTGGCGCTGGAGCTGTCGGGCCGCGTGGTGCTGCTGCTGCACACGGTGGAGCTGGACGGCGAGGGCGTGGCGGACACGCTCGGCATGGTGGGTGAGAGCGCGGGCCTGCGGCGGCTGCGCAAGCACATCGAGCGGGTGGCGGACCTGGACGTGTCGGTGCTCATCCGGGGCGAGACGGGCACGGGCAAGGAGCTGGTGGCGCAGGCCATCCACCGGCTGTCACCGCGCGGGGCCGGGCGCTTCCTCAGCGTCAACCTGGGCGCCATCCCCAAGGAGCTGGCGGCGGCGGAGCTGTTCGGTTCGCGCAAGGGCGCGTACTCCGGGGCCACGCAGGACCGCGAGGGCTTCTTTCGCGCCGCGCACGGCGGCACCCTGTTCCTGGACGAGGTGGGCGAGGCACCGCCGGAGGTGCAGGTGATGCTCCTGCGCGTGCTGGAGACGGGGGAGCTGTACCCCGTGGGCGCCAGCCAGCCGGTGAAGGTGGACGTGCGGCTCATCGCCGCGACGGACGCGCACCTGGAGGAGCAGATCCGCGACGGGCGCTTCAAGGCGCCGCTCCTGCACCGGCTGGCGGGCTACGACCTGCGCGTGCCCGCGCTGCGGGAGCGGCGCGAGGACGTGGGCCGGCTCTTCTTCCACTTCGCGCGCGAGGAGCTGGCGGCGCTGGGCGAGGCGGCGCGGCTGGACTCGGAGGAGCCGCACGCGGAGCCGTGGCTGCCCGCGCCGCTGGCGTCGCGGCTGGTGCGGGCGGCGTGGCCGGGCAACATCCGGCAGCTTCGCAACCTCACGCGGCAGCTCGTGATTGGGAGCCGGGGCCAGGCGCGGCTGCAACTGGATGCGGCGCTCGATGAAGCGCTGGGCGCGGCGGCTCCGGCGTGGGCGCAAGGGGCAGGGACCGTGGCGAGGCCCCTGGGGATGCCGGCGAGGGCTTCCGCGACGGGGGACGTGGCGGTGCCCCCGGGCGCGCGGGCCGCGGCGGGTGCTCCGGAGGCGCGCGAGGCGGCGGCGCCCCGGCGCAAGCCCTCGCAGGTGACGGAGGCGGAGCTGCTGGCCGCGTTGCGGGCGAGCGCGTGGGACCTGAAGGCCACGGCGGACGCGTTGGGCATCCCGCGCCCGTCCGTCTACGACCTCATCGAGCGCAGCCCGAACCTGCGCACCGCCGGGGACCTGGGCGCGGACGAAATCACCCGCTGCTTCGAGGCCTGCGGCGGCGACCTGGACGCGATGGCGCGCACGCTGGAGGTGTCGAAGCGCGCGTTGGGGCGGCGCTTGAAGGAGCTGGGGCTGACGGCGAAGGCACCTTGAGCGTCAGGGCCGCGCCACGTGGCACGCTGGGTGCTAAGCCGTCGCGTCATCCGTCCCCCTGGAGGGTTCCCCATGCGAAGCCGCGTCCACTTCCCGTTGTGCCTCACCGGACTGCTGCTGGCCTGTGCCAGCGGAGGTTCCCGCTCCACCGCCTCCGAAGCCGCGCTGTCCGACACCGGGCCGGTGCAGCCCTGCGCGGTGAACCCGACGCCGCCCGATGCGAACACCCTGGTGACCATCACCGCCAGCGAGGGCGGCAAGGTGCACTTCAGCACCACGAATGTGCAGGTGCAGCCCGGGCAGACGGTGGGCTTCGTGTCCCAGGTGCAGCAGGACCGGTGCATCGTCGTGTCCAAGGGCGGGCTCCTGGCGGCGGACTCGTCGAACCCGCTGCCGCTGCCCGCGTGCACGAGCGCCACGTGGACGCTGAAGTCCGAGGATGAGCCGGGAAGGACCACGTCCCTGTGGTCCTGCCCCACGAGCGACTGCTCGAGGTGCACGCAGCCCGAGGAGGGCCTCCGGCAGACCATCAACGGCACGCTGGAGGTCACCGGGCGCGGCGAGGACTGAAGCCCCGGCGGGGCCTGTCAGGGCTTGCGGGCCCTGGCCGGCCTGGCGAGGGGGCGCGAGGGCTCGGTGGGTGTCCGGGGGCCGGTGCTGGCGGTGACGGCCCGGAGCTCATCGAGTCCGAACTGGATGTGCCGTGAGAGGTCCTGCGCCTTCGGGTCCTCGAGCCAGCGCTCGAACGCGACCTTGAAGACGGCGATGCCTGCCTCCGCGGCCAGGCTCGCGGTGGGCTCGGTGACGCCGCGTCCGCGAAGGGTCTCCGCGGCGGCCGAGGCAAGCGAGGCCAGCTTGATCAGCTCGCGCTCCCGGAGCTCCGCGTGCGCGGCGAGGAGCGTCTGCCGCGCACGTGCATGGTCGCGGCGGTCCTTGAAGAAGGGGGCCAGGGACTCGAGGGCGGCGGCGACCGCGTCGAGCGGCGCGGTCCCCTGGGGTGCATCCGCGATGCAGGTGACGATGCGCTCGTGGAGCGCGTCCGAGCCCCCGAACAGGACCTCCTTCTTGTCGGTGAAGTAGCGGAAGAACGTCCGCTCCGTGAGCCCCGCGCGCGCGGCGATCTCCTCCACCGTCGTCCGGTCGTACCCGTGCTCCTGGAACAGCGTCAGCGCGGCCTGTGCGAGCCGGTCTCGTGCGTTGGGTTCCCAGCGGCCCATGGGCACCAGCATAACCTGATTGCAGTCACTGACATCACTTGTTAGGAGTGATGTCAGTAGCTGACATCAAGGAGCGTTCCATGCGCGTATTCGTCACGGGTGCGTCTGGTTTCATCGGCTCGGCGGTGGTCCCTGAACTCCTGGGGGCGGGGCATCAGGTGGTGGGGCTTGCCCGCTCGGACGCTTCGGCCCGGGCGTTGGAGGCGGCGGGGGCGGAGGTGCATCGCGGTTCGCTGGACGATCCGGACAGCCTGCGCGCCGGGGCGGCGAAGGTGGACGGCGTCATCCACCTGGCGTTCATCCACGACTTCTCCCGCTTCGAAGACTCGGTGCGTGCCGACGCGCGAGCGATTGCAGCCATCGGCGCGGCGCTGGAGGGCTCCCAGCGGCCCTTCGTCATCGCGGCGGGGCTGTTGGGCCTGGCGCCGGGACGCATCGCCGTGGAGACCGACGCGGCGGCTCCCTCCGGGCGTGGCGCATCGGAGGCGGCGATGCTCGCGCTGGCGGGGCGAGGCGTGCGCACGTCCGTCGTGCGGCTTCCACCATCGGTTCACGGCAAGGGCGACCATGGCTTCGTGCCGCACCTCATCGCCTCCGCGCGGCGGACGGGGGTGGCCGCCTACGTTGGAGAGGGAGTGAATCGCTGGCCCGCGGTGCACCGGTCCGACGCGGCCCGGCTCTTCCGGCTCGCGCTGGAGCGGGCCCCCGCGGGTTCGAGGCTCCACGCGGTCGCCGACGAGGGGGTGCCCGTCCGGGACATCGCGGCCGTCATCGGTCGCCGGGTGGGGGTGCCGGTCGAATCAAAGACGCCAGGAGAGGCCGGCGACTTCCTCGGCTTCCTGGGGAGCCTCTTCGCGCTCGACACGCCTGCGTCGAGCGCCCGCACGCGCGAACAGTCTGGCTGGCGGCCCGAAGGGCCCGGGCTCCTGGCGGACCTCGACGACGACCACTACTTCGCACCGGGCGCTGGCACGATTCTGTGAGCGCGGTGGGGGAGCGCTGGACCGGCGGCGTCCTGCCGTCCGCATGAATGAGAAGGTGAGAACCCGCGAGACGCTCCCCGCCCGCGGCCACCTCAAAACCTGTCCGACAGTCGGACAGGTTCAAACAGCCGAATCCGCAAGGGCCCCCGGTTCACCCGAACCACCGAAACCTGTCGGACAGTCGGACAGGTTCAAACAGCCGAGCCCGCAAGGGCCCCGGTTCCCCCGAACCACCGAAACCTGTCCGACAGTCGGACAGGTTCTGGGCGGTCACGTCCGCCGGGTGACCTGCTCCCTCCGAGCCGCGAAAACCTGTCGGACAGTTCGGACAAGTTCTGGGCGGTCACGTCCGCCGGGTGCCCTGCTTCCTCCGAGTCGCGAAAACCTGTCGGACAGTCGGACAAGTTCTGGGCGGTCACGTCCGCCGGGTGCCCTGCTTCCTCCGAGCCGCGAAAACCTGTCGGACAGTCGGACAGGTTCTGGGCGGTCACGTTCGCCGGATGGCCCTGCTTCCTCCGAGCCGCGAAAGCCTGTCCGACAGTCGGACAGGTTTGGTGCGGTCGTGTCCGCCGGGGCGCCGCTCCATTCAAGCCTCGGAGACCTGTCGCACAATCGGACCGGTTCAGTCGGTCATTCGTGGAGACCCGAGCAGGGACTGCTTGCCGCACCCCACCGGTGGGGTCATTCCGGCGGCAGCTTCGCGAGGGCTCGACGCAGATCCTCGCGCAAGCTGTTCGCGTCCTTCCACCGGGGGCGCGCGGTGTGCACGGCCTCGATGAGGGACAGCGCCTGCTGGAGGCGGGCGCGTGCGTCCGGGCCGGAGGCCGTCGCGCTCCAGTCGCGAAGAAACGCGCTGTAGGCCAGACGTGGCTCCAGGTTCTCGGGCTCCAACTCCAGCGCCTTCTGGAAGTCGCTCGCCGCGGCCTGGAAGGACGCGTCCGGCTTCTGGCCCCTGCGGACCTCCTCGCGAGCCTGGAGCGCCCGCACTTCACCCCTCCAGCGCCATGCCAGCGCGAGAGACGGGTTGAGCTTCAGCGCGCGCTCCAGTGCTTCCGTGGCCTGGACGAGCGCCGGCCGTGGGTCCCTCCCATGTTTCAGCGCGTACGCGGCCACGGTGTGGTGCACCTGGCCCAGGTTGGCCCACGGCTCCGCGAGTCCCGGCAGCAACGTGGTGGCCTGCTGGAGCTCGGCCTGGGCCTCCTTCGCGCTCGCGGTGGGGTCCTGGTCGCGCGACAGGCTCCAGGTCGCGCGCCACATGCGCACCTCGCCCAGGTTGTTGTGCGCGAAGCCCACCTTGGGCGCGATGGCGATGGCCTGGACGAAGGCCTGCTCCGCCTGGTCCAGCAGGGGCTTTGGCGAATCTCCCCGGTCCCACGCCTCGCGGGCCTGGTCGAGCAGGATGGTCCCCACCCCGTTCTGGAGCGGCGGCAGCTTCGCGTTGATGGCGACGCCCCGGCGGTAGGCCTCCAGCGCACGCGCGAGCCCGGGCCCGGCGTCACCGCCGTGGTCTCGCAGGCGCAAGGCGAGCGCGCGGTGCACCTCCGCCAGATAGAACCACGCGACGACGTGCCCCGGGTCCAGCCTGCTCGCGCGCTCCAGCGCGGCCCGGGCCTCTTCCAGGTCCGCGTCCTTCGACGGTGCACGCGGATGGTTGGCGCGGTTCACATACGCCGTGCCCAGGTTGATCCACGCATCCGGCCGCTTCGCGTCCAGCGCCAGCGCCTGCCGATAGGCCGTGATGGCCCGCTGCCGGAATGGCAGTGAATCCCCGCCGCGCCCGTCTTCCGAGTCCGCCCACACCTTGAAGACGAGCCCCAGGTCCAGGTGGAAGTCGTAGTCGCGCGCGGACTCGGGAATGGATTCGAAGGCGGCGACGGCGGCCCGCAGTTGCTCGCGCGGATCCTCGTTCCGGTCCTGACGGTAGCGGGCCCACTGCCACCAACCCATGGCCAGCGCGTGGCGCGCCTCCACCTTCCCGGGAGCGAGCCTCAGCGCCTCCTTCGCCGCGTCGAGCGTGCGCGTCAGGAGCGGCACCACGTCGCCTCCACTGCTGAGGCTCGCCTGGGCCAGCCGCCGGTGCAGCCAGGCCTCCAGCACCCAGGTGTCCGCTTCATCGGGGGCCGCCGTGCGCGCCCGTGACACGGCCTCCATGCCGCGCGTGTACGCGGGCAGCACGTCCCCCTTGCCGGACAACTCCAGGAGCAGTGCCTCCCGCTCCAACTCCGCCCGCGCGCGGTGCACGGCGGACACGCTGCGGCCGATGTTCGCCGCCGCGCCGTAGGCCCGCCGTCCGGCCTCCAGGTCCTCCCGGGCCGCGTCCCGCTCACTCGCCAGGGCATGGCGCACGGCGCGAGCGAGCAGCACGTCGCCCCGGAGCAGCGGCGCCTCGTGGAACCACGGCAGCCGCGTGCCCAGCGCGTCCAGCGACTTCAGCGCGTCCTCGAAGCGCTCCTGATGGAAGGCGCGGAGGGCCTCCGCGTATTCCGGGGCGGGCACCTCCGCGCCCCGGCCCTGCTCCAGGAAGGCCAGCGCCGGGTCCCGGGAGCGCGTCCAGGCCTCGCGCCGCTTCGCCTCGCGGCGGTCCGCGTCCGGGATGCGGTCCGCCTCCAGCCGCTCGCGCTGGTAGCGGTGGCCCAGCACCAGCGCGAGCGCATACGCCACGCGGGGCTCGCGGAAGCCCTTCGCCCAGGCGGCCTCCAGGTGCGTGAGCGCGGCCTCCTCGTCCCCCAGCGCGAGGAACCCGCTCCCCAGCGCGTAGTGGCCCGGGCCTTCCGCGACGGGACCGGCGTCCCGCATGGAGGCCTCGATGTCCCGCATGCGGGCGCGCATCGCCTCTCGGTCCGGCCGCGTGTCGTGCAGGGGCGCCTGGCCGGAGTAGCGGGCCTGGGCCTCGATGCGCTCGACGCCTTCCGTGAAGCGCCGGGCCAGCGACTCGCGGCGCGACACCTCCCGTTGCGCCATCACGCCCTGGCCCACTGCGCCCGCCACGGCGAGCCCGGTGAGGCTCGCGACGACGACGGCGGCCCGGTGACGCGCCACCCACTTGCGCACCCGGTACGCGGGGCCCGTGCGCGCGAGCACCCGGTCCCCTTCGAGGAACCGCGTGAGGTCGTCCGCCAGCGCTCGCGCGGAGCCGTACCGCCGGGAGCGGTCCTTCTCCAGGCACTGGAGGACGATGGCCTCCAGGTCCGCCGGAATGCCGGCGTCCAGCTCCCGCGGCCGGCGAGGCTCCTGGGTGGCGATGCGCCCGAGCACCTCCAATCCATTGGCACCCGTGACAGGCGGTTGGCCGGTGAGCAGGTGGTACAGCGTGGCGCCCAGGCTGTAGACGTCCGCGCGCCGGTCCAGCCGGGTGACCTCGCCCCGGGCCTGCTCGGGGGCCATGTACTGGGGCGTGCCCAGCACGGTGCCGGTGGCGGTGGCGGCCTCGTCGCTGGTCCAATCGCGCGCCAGACCGAAGTCCATCACGTAGGGGCGCTGGGCGCCGTCCTCGCCGCGCTCCACGAGGATGTTGGACGGCTTGAGGTCTCGGTGCACGAGCCCGGCCAGATGGGCCGCGTGGACGCCCAGCGTGGCGTCGCGAAGCACGAGCGCCTTCTGCTCCACGGACAGCGTCCCGGCGAGCGTGTGCAGCGGCGCCCCCGCGATGTACTGCATGGCGATGTACGCGCGGCCCTGGACCTCACCGACCTCGTACACGCGGCAGACGCGTTCGTGGTCCACGCGGGCCTGGGCGCGGGCCTCGGAGATGAAGCGGCGGGACAGCTCCGGGTCCTCGTCGCGCACGAACTTCAGCGCCACGTCGCGGTGCAGCCGCAGGTCCCGCGCGAGGAACACGCGCCCCATGCCGCCCTGACCCAGGAACCTCACGGGCCGGTAGAGCGTCCAGTGCGGCACCGGGAACGCGGGGCCGTCCGTCACGGTGGAGGGGGCGGCCCCAGGAGGCAGCGTGTCGTCCGCGGTGCCCGGCGTCTCCACGTCCAGGCTCCGGCGCAGCGACACGAGCGATTCCTCGGTGAGCCGCCCGCGCTCCACGAGGAGCCGCAGCGGGGAGACGCCACGCCGGAGCGCTTCCTCGCGCAGGGGCTCCATGTCCTCGCGGGAGAGCAGGCCCTCGGCCAGGGCCATGCGCAGCTCCGCTTCGTTCGCCTCAAGCACGCCAGCACGCTCCCATGCACCCCGGAGCGTACCGGAGCCCCCAGCCCCCACGCACGGCGGCGCGGCGCGGCTTGCGGTGCCCGGCCGCCCGTTCCCAAGATGCGCGGCATGAGCTCCATGTGGGTCCTGGAAACGCCGCAGCCGCCGCCGGACGCGCGCATCGCCTATGGCGAAGCCCCGCAGCAGTTCACCGAGCTGCGCAGACCCAAGGGCAAGGGCCCGCACCCCGTGGTCCTCTTCGTCCACGGCGGCTTCTGGCGCGCCGAGTACGGCCTGGAGCACGCGGGCCACCTGTGCGCGGACCTGACGAAGCGCGGCTTCGCGACGTGGAGCGTGGAGTACCGGCGCGTGGGCCAGGACGGCGGCGGCTTCCCCGGCACCCTGGAGGACGTGGCCTCCGCGGCGGACCACCTGATGAGCGCGGCGCCGTCGCTGGGGCTGGACCTCTCCCACGTGGTGGCCATGGGCCACTCCGCGGGCGGACACCTGGCCATGTGGCTGGCCGCGCGGCACCGGCTCCCGCCGAAGCATCCGCTCTACCGTGACGCCCCGCTGAAGCTGAAGGGCGTGGTGTCCCTGGCCGGCGTGCTGGACCTGGCGCGGGGCGCGGCGCTGGACCTGGGCAAGGGCATCGTGAAGACCTTCATGGGCGGCACCCCGGAGCAGGTCCCGGAGCGCTACGCCGTGGCGTCCCCCGCCGCGCTCCAGCCCCTGAAGCTGCCGCAGGTCCTCCTCCATGGCACCGAGGACGACACCGTCCCGCTGGAGGTCAGCGAGGGCTTCCACGCCCGGGGCGTCCAGCGGAAGGACCCGGTGCACCTGGTGCCGCTGAAGGGCGCGGGCCACTTCGAGCTCATCGACCCGCGCTCCAAGGAGTGGCCGCGCGTGGTCCAGGCCGTGAAGCACCTGCGCTGAGCCGCGGCCGGAGGCTACTTCTTCTGGGGCGCCGCTTCGGTGGGCGGCGCCTTGGACAGCGAGGGCGGGAACGCGTTGAAGCGGCGCCACAGCTCGTAGCCGAGCGGCACCTGCTCGAGCAGGACCCACCCGTGGGCCCGCACGCCCTGGCGCAGCAGGTCGCTCGTCGGCCAGGAGTCGCCCGGCCGCGGCGTGACGAGGATGCGGAAGCGGCCCGGCTGGCCTCCCCCGGCCGCGTCGATGACGGACACCTCGCCTCCGAAGGTGCCCACGGCCACGGACGGCCAGCCGCTGGCCTGGAGCGCGGGCCAGCCCTCGAACTGCAGGCGCACCTGCCGCTGGCGCATCACCAGCGGCAGGTCGTTGCCATCCATCCACAGCTCCACCGCGCGCGAGCGCGTCTCCGGCACGAGCACCGCCAGCGTCTCTCCCGTCTTCACGTACACGGAGCTGTTGCCCGCGCTCCTGCGCAGGATGACGCCCGCGCGCGGCGCCGTCACCAACTGCCGCCCCTGGCGTGCCAGCCGCGTGTCCACCTTCGCCAGCTCCGCCCGGGCGCTGGTGAGCTCCTTCATCACGTCCGCCTCCTTGAGCTGCGCTTCCTCGTACTGCTTGCGCGAGCTGAGGCCCTGGTTGAAGAGCTGCCACTGGCGCCGCACGTTGCGCAGCGCCGTGTCGAGCGCGCGCTCGGCCGCCTTGAGACGCGCGTGCGCCGCTTCCTGCTCGGAGCGCAGGCGCTGGAGCAGCTCCGGGTCGTTGTCCACGATGCGCGCGATGGGCGCTCCCTCGGCCACGTACGAGCCCTCCTGGACGAACCACTCCTCCAGCCACCCCTCCAGCGGGGCGTCCACGCGCTGCTGGCGCTCGTCCGGCGAGTACGCCACCACCTGGCCCTCTCCGAAGGCCGACTGCTGCCAGGGGATGAAGGCCAGGCCGAGCGCGAGCGCGACGCCCGCTCCCGCCATCCACCCGGCGAGCCTGCGGGCGGAGGCCACCGGGCGGACGCGGGCGAAGGACCCGACGCGGCCGTCCTCGAAGGACACGCGATAGCGCATGCTCATGACCGCTTCTCCTCCGTCAGCATGTGGTCCTGCATTCGCAGCATCCGGTCACAGCGCGCCGCGAGCTCCGGCAGGTGCGTGGTGAGCAGCAGCGTCCACGGCGAGCCGGGGGCCAGGAGCCGGTCCACCACCCGCGCGCGCACGTCCGCGTCCAGGCTGTCCAGGGCCTCGTCGAGCACGAGCAGCCGCGGGCGCCCCACCAGCGCGCGCGCGAGCATCAGCCGCTGGGCCTGCCCCGGCGACAACTGCGTATGTCCGCCCGTCAGGCGCGTGCGCAGCCCGTCCGGCAGCCGCACCAGCTCATCCAGGAGGCCCACCGCGTCCAGGGCCTGCCGCACGTCCTGGAGCGACACCTCCGCGCGGCCCACCGCCACGTTCTCCTGCACCGTCCCGTCGAAGAGGTGGATGCCGCGCACCAGCGCCACCTGTGCCCGCAGCGAGTCGGTGGACACCTCGCGCAGGTCCATGCCGTCCAGCTCCACGAAGCCGTGGGACGGCTCCCGCAGGCCCACGGACACGTCCATCAGCAGGCGCTTGCCGGAGCTGTACGGGCCGACGATGGCCACGCGGCTGCCGGGCTCCACCGTCAGGTCCACGCCGCGCAGCGCCGCGGTGGACAGCGGGGTGGGGGGCAGGCTCACGTCCCGCAGGCGCAGGGCCGCGGCGCGCCCGTCCCGGCGGTCCAGGGGCTCGCCGTCCTCGGGCTGGAGGGGCAGGTCGAAGAGCTGGCCCACCTTGTCCACCGCGGCCAGCAGGTCATAGAGGGTCTCCAGGTACTTGCCGAACTTGGCGAAGCTGGCGGCCACCGGCGCGACGATGAGCTCCGCGGCCACGAGCTGGCCCAGGCTCAGTTGCTGGCGGGTGACGAGCCAGCCACCCACGCCCAGGAGCAGCCCGCTCGCCAGCGCCTGGACCGCGAGCGTCCCCACCACCTGCCGCAGCAGGATGCGGAAGTGTCCGTTGCGTGCCTCCAGGTAGGCCTGGGTCGCCTCGTCCGCGCGCCGCAGGGCCAGCGCCCCGCCCTCCGGGCCCCAGAAGGCGAGCGGCACCCGCGCCAGCTCCGTCAGCCAGCCCACGACCTCGTACTTGCGGTAGGACTCCTGGACGCTGCTGCGCACCGCGCCCCGCCCCAGCCCGAAGAGCACCAGCGCCATGCTCCCCAGCAGCAGCAGGTCGAAGCCGAGCAGCAGCGGGCTGTAGAAGGCGAGCAACACCAGCCCCACGAGCGCCTGGAGCGCGAGCGCCAGCCCGTCCAGCAGGATGAGGCCCGTCGCCTTCTGGATGGTCATCACGTCCATGAAGCGGTTCACCAGCTCCGACACGCGGAAGGTGTCATGCGCCTGCTGCCGCACGCGCGGCAGCCGCCAGGCGAGGTCCACCGCCATGCGCGCGAAGAGCCGCTGCTGGAGCCGCTCCGCCACCAGGACCTGCATCACCCGCAGGCCTCCGGCCAGGACGAGCAGGCCGCAGACGACGAGCCCCAGCACCGCCAGGGGCTGGAGCACGGTGCCGAAGGCGGCGGTGTTCACCACCGCCTGCGCGGTGATGGGCACCACGAGCGAGAGCAGCCCCACTCCCGCGCCGTAGACGATGAGGACCCAGAGGTCGCCGCGCTCCGGGGTGAGCACGGCCTTCAGGCGCTCCCAGGGCGTCATGTGGGGAGGATGCGTTCGTGTGTCCATGGGCTCAGTTCCCCGCCGGGGTCGCCGTGGCGACCGGCAGCGCCAGCGCGGCGCGCAGCGTCGCCGCGACCTTGAAGTACTCCGCGAGCGCGTCCACCTCGCGCACCTGGGCCTCGGCCGCCGTCTGCTCGCGCAGGTTCACGATGAGCAGGCTGCTGTCGCCCTGGAGCAGGCGCGTGCGCTCGCCCACCGCCAGCTCCCGCGCGGCGGCCGACTCCCGCCGGGCGAGCAGGACCCGCGAGCGGGCCGCGTCCAGGGCCGCGCGCGCGTCCCCCACCTCCACGGCGGCCCGCTCGCGCTGCAGCCGCAACTGGGCCTCCAGGCGGGACACGGCCGCGCGCGCGCTGCCGTCGCGGCCCTGCGCCACGCGGTTGAGGACGGGCACGTCCAGCACCACGCCCACCTCCAGCTCCGTCTTGCGCAGCCGGGCCGGGCCCGAGCCCAGGTCCTGCGCGGCCGCGACCGTCACGTCGATGAGGGGCGCCTGCTGGTTGGCCGCGAAGCGCGCCTCCACCCGCTGCTGGGCGGCCTGGGCCTCCAGCCGCGTCACGTCCGGGCGCCGCGCCAGCACGTCGTCGAGCGGCTCGGGGGCCGGGGGCGGTGCGTCCATCGAGGGGAAGCCCTCCGGCAGCCGCTCCGGGTGCAGGGGCACGGGCTGGCCGTCCGCGCCGCGCAGGTACAGCCCCAGCTCCAGCGCCGCCTGCGTCAACAGCCGCTCCGCCGCCACCACCTGCGACTCGCGCTGCGCGAGCGCGCGCTGGTTGTCCGTCAGCTCGAAGGCCGCCAGGTCCCCCTTGCGCACGCGCTGCGCCAACTGCGCGTCGCGGACGCGCGCGAACTCCAGCAGCTCCACGGCGATGGCCCGGCGGCGCCCGGCCGCGACCCAGTCCCAGTAGCGGTGGGCCGCCTGTCTCGATGATTCGAGCACGGCCTGCCGCACGGACAGCTCCGCCGCGCCGCGCCCCAGCCGCGCCCGCTCCAGCGTGGCGCGGCGGCGGTCCACCGGGCCGTTGCGCCACAGCGGCACCGTCACCCCGGCGCGCAGCTCGCCCGCGCTCAGCGTCTCCAGGTTGCCGTAGTACGGCGGAATCTCCCCGTCGCCCCGGCGCCAGCCGCCGAAGACGGTGGCCCCGTGGTAGGGCGTGGGCTGCTGCACCATCGCCTCCAGCCGTGAGTACGTGTACGGCCCCAGGGGGAAGGCCGCGGCGCGCGCCTTCAGCTCCGGGTCGAAGCCGCCCTGCGCGGCGAGCAGCTCCATGCGCGCGGACTCCGCGTCCTGCCGGGCCGCCTCGATGAGGGGGAAGTGGGTCGCGGTGGAGTCGAGCACCTCCTCCAGCGTCAGGGGGCGCGCGGAGGACGCCTCCTGCGCGCGCGCCCGGGGGCTCCACGACGCCAGCACCAGTCCGCACAGCGCGGCCGCGCACGAAGCGCGCCAGGGGCTCATGGCGCGGGGCCAACCGAGCCCGTCACCCCCCGGGACCCGCGAGGTCTGCCTGACGGCGGCGTGCATGGAGTTCCTCCTTGAGCGCGGACGAGCGGGGCGGAGGGCGCCCTCCCTCGCGCGGTCCCAGAAGCTAGAGAAGCGCTGACGTATCGGCAAATAGGTAATTGGAGAGTCTTCGCATCTGGGAAACCGATACGATGGGGCAATGGACTGGTTCAATTACCACCACCTGCTGTACTTCTGGATGGTCGCGCGCGAGGGCGGCGTCGTGGCGGCGGCGCGCAAGCTGCGGCTCAGCCAGCCCACGGTGACGGGGCAGGTGCGGGCGCTGGAGCAGTCCCTGGGGGAGAAGCTGTTCGAGCGCGTCGGCCGCAAGCTCGTGCTCACGGAGGTGGGCCGCTACGTCTACCGCTACGCGGATGAAATCTTCGCGCTGGGCCAGGAGCTGCAGAACGGGCTGAAGGGGCTGCCCACGGCGCGTCCGCGCAAGCTGCTGGTGGGCGTGGCGGAGGAGATGCCGAAGCTCATCGCGCACCGCCTGCTGGAGCCCGCGATGCGCATGTCCGACGACGTGCAGCTCATCTGCACCGAGGACCGGACGGAGAAGCTGCTGAGTGACCTGTCCCAGCACGCGCTGGACCTGGTGCTGTCGGGCTCGCCCGTGCCGCCCGCGTCCGGCATCCGCGCCTACAACCACCTGCTGGGCGAGTGCGGCACGACGCTGTTCGCGACCGCCAGGCTCGCATCGTCGTTGCGCCGCGGCTTCCCGAAGTCGCTGGACGGGGCCCCCTTCCTGCTGCTGGCGGAGGTCGCGCCGTCGCGCCGCTCGCTCATGCAGTGGCTGGAGGCCCAGGGGGTGCGCCCCCGCGTGCGGGGCGAGTTCCAGGACAGCGCGCTGATGAAGGCCTTCGGCCAGGCGGGGGAGGGCGTGTTCCCGGGCCCCTCCGTCATCGAGGCGGAGATCCGCGCCCAATACGACGTGGAGGTGGTGGGGCGCGTGGACGCGGTGCGCGAGCACTTCTACGCGCTGACCGTCGAGCGGCGGCTGCGGCACCCCGCGGCGGTGGCCATCTCCGACGCCGCGCGCACGCAGTTGTTCCGGCAGCCGTGACACGGCGGCCGGGCCCCAGGGGCCAGGCCAGGGGCGGCCCCGGCAGTCAGGCAGCCGGGCCCACCGTCGCCCGCCCGGATGGGGGACCGGGGGGAATGGCTTGCGCCCGTTCGCGCCCGCGGATGCGCACCCTGTCCTTCGGTCCAGAGGGACGGGAGGAGCAGACGGCATGGCGACGATGGACGTGATGCGCGGGCCCGGGATGGAGCGGCTGTCACGCGGCGCGAAGGATGCCGCGAACCACCCGTGGGCGAAGAAGCTGGGCCGCATGGGCTACGCGGCCAAGGGCTGTGTCTACGCCATCATCGGGGTGCTCGCGCTGAAGCTGGCGGCAGGCGAGGGCGGACGCGCCACGGACAGCCACGGCGCGGTGGCCACCGTGGCGCACGGGCCCTTCGGCATCGCGCTCCTGTCGCTCCTGGCCGTGGGCCTGGCCGGCTACGTCATCTGGCGCTTCGCGCAGGCGTTCGCGGACACGGAGGACAAGGGCTCGGACGCGAAGGGGCTCGCCTCGCGCGCCATGTACTTCATCAGCGGCGTCATCTACGGCTCGCTGGCGCTGTTCGCCGTGAAGACGGTGGTGGGCGCGTCACAGGGGAGCCGCAAGGGCACCCAGGGCTGGACGGCGACGCTGATGGAGCAGCCCTTCGGCCGCGTCCTGGTGGTGCTGGTGGGGCTGGGCATCATCGGCTTCGCGCTGAAGCAGTTCCACACGGCGTGGAAGGCGAAGTTCCGGGAGAAGCTCTCGCTCACGGGCCTGGCGGCGGCGCATCAGCACCGCGTGGAGCGGGTGTGCCAGTTCGGCATCGCCGCCCGAGGCGTCGTGTTCACCGTCATCGGCGGCTTCCTGGTGCTCGCGGGCGTGGACGCGAACCCGGGGGAGGCCAAGGGCCTGGGAGAGGCCCTGGCCGTCGTCGCCCGCCAACCCGCGGGCGACGTGCTCCTGGGGGTGGTGGCGGCGGGCCTGGTGGCCTACGCCGCCTACCTGTTCCTCCAGGCGCGCTACCGCCGGCTCTAGAAGAGGTTCCAGAGGTACTGGTTGGTCACCTCGTGGTGGAACTGGATCTCCGCGTCCTTCACGCGGGTGCCCAACTGCTTGGGGCAGCGGTCCGCGGAGGCCACCTTCAGCTCCGCGTACTTGCCCTGCACCTGCTCACCCAGCGTCTGCGCGATGAACTGGCTGCCCTTGAAGAAGCGCACCGCGTCGTAGATGTTGTCCGGCAGGAAGCGCGTGCGGCTGCGCTTGGTCTCCGCGTCCTCCTGCGGCTGCGGGCCCTCCAGGCCGGTCTTCAGCAGCGTGAAGAGGACCATGTACGGGTTCGCGTCCGGCGCCACCGAGCGGCACTCGATGCGCGCGCTGCGCTCGTTGCCGAACGGGATGCGCACCATGGCGCCGCGGTTGTTCGCGGAGGCCTTGATCTGGTTGGGCGCCTCGTAGTGCGGATCCAGGCGGCGGTACGAGTTCACGCTGGAGTTGAGGACCAGGCAGATGTCGTTCGCGTTGGTCAGGATGCGGTCGATGAACTCCCAGCCCATCGCCGACAGGCCGTCCTGGCCGCCCTTGTCGTGGAACAGGTTCTTGTTGTTCTTCGACAGCGACATGTTGATGTGCATGCCGTTGCCGTTCACGCCCGTGACGGGCTTGGGCAGGAAGCTGGCCGTCAGCCCCTGCTGCGCGGCGACCTGGCGGCAGAGCAGCTTGTAGAGCTGGATCTGGTCGGCGGCGACCAGCGCCTCGCTGTAGGAGAAGTTCATCTCGAACTGGGAGGGCGCCACCTCCGGGTGGTCCTTCTCGTTCTGGAAGCCCATGGCGCGCTGCGCTTCCGCGGCCTTGTCGATGAAGGTGCGCAGCGCGTCGCCCGGCAGCGCGTGGTAGTAGCCGCCGATGGAGATGAACTCGAACTTGCCCTCTTCGTGGTAGTGGCGCTCGGCGTCACGGTTCTTGAAGAGGAAGCCTTCGATCTCCGGCGCCGCGTGGAACACGGTGCCGTCCTTCTGGAACAACTGCTCGGTGGCGCGCTTGAGCTGGCCGCGCATGTCCGAGTGGTACGGCGTGCCGTCGCGCTCCAGCACCTCGCAGAAGGCCAGCACCTTGCCGGGGCCGAAGATGTCGGACGGCAGCCAGTAGAACGCGCTCCAGTCCACGTTCAGGCGCAGGTCGCTCTCCGCCTGCGCGGAGAAGCCGCGGATGGAGGAGCCGTCGAAGGTGAGGTTGTCCGCGCTCTTGAGCAGGAACTTCTTGTCGTAGTCCAGCATGTGCAGCCGACCTTCCAGGTCGGTGAAGCACACGGTGATGGCCTTGATGCGCTTCTCGTCGGTCAGGTACTTGATCCGCTCCTCGCGAATCTTCTCCGGCGACTCGCGGCGGAGGCGCTGTTCCTTCACCCGGAGGTTGAGCTCCTCCAGCTCGTCGTAGGGAATCTCCAGGAAGTCCCGCAGCGGCTTCTGCTCCATGGTCCTGCCTCCAGGCGTGTCCCCGGTTCCGGAATACCGGCGGAGACATCAAAAGCACGGGCGCAGGTATTTACATTCCGTGACGCGAAATCAAGCCTAAATTTGGCGGACTGAAGGCTAAAGAGCGTGTCGGGCCGCGCACGCACGCTCGAACGTCAAGGGATGGGGTGTCCGAGGCCCCGGCCAGTGGACACTGCGCGCCGCGCTGCGTTGGCGGCGTGTCCGCATTCGGACGTGCGGGCTACGGGAGGGGCACGAGCCCCTGCTCGGGCAGGGGCGTGCCGGCGGGCCACAGCACGTACGCGGCCCCCCGGGAGTGCTGCCAGGCGCGCCAGAGCTCGGCGCGGGGGTAGGTGGTGCCGGTGGTTTCGTTGGAGCCGAAAGCAGGGTCGTTGACGACGACGTCGCCGGTGTCGGTGAAGCCCCTCACGACGATGAGGTGGCCGTCGGTGCGGCGGGAGGCGCCGCCGGGGAGCTCGCCGGGTTCGTAGGCGATGCTGATGCTGACGGGGATGCCGGCGGCGATGAGGCGCTCCACGGGGGCGAACGAGTCGAAGCGGGCGACGAGTCCGTGCAGCGCGCCGTTGGACATGCTGGAGGCGTAGGCGGTGTTGAAGGCCCAGTTGCCGGTGCCCTTGTAGACCCAGTCATAGGTGTGGGCGGCGGCGGTGGGCACGGGGTGCTCCAGGTCCGCGCGGCCCAGCTTCCGGCTCCAGTAGCCGAGCAGCATGGTGGTGGACGTGGGGGAGCACCAGACCTCGCCGCCGTCCGGGTAGATCATCTGCGAGTAGCCCGGCACGTCGAGCACGACGCCCCACCCGGTGCGGTCGGACGTGGCGTCCTGGGGCCTGAGGCGCGTGTCGGTGACGGCGGCGGCGAGCGCCCGGACGCGGGGGCTTGTGTCCGCGCGTTCGGAGAAGAGGTGGACGGTGACGCGCAGGGCGTCCGCGCGGCGCTTGAGGTTGAGGGTGTCGGTGAGGACGTTGCCGTCGGCGTCGCCCTGGCCGTCCACGCTGTGGCGCGCGACGGTGGCGGTGTCGAAGGCCCAGACGCCCAGCTCGTAGTCCTTCGTCCAGGTGCCTTCGATGCGGGCGGCGACGGTGAGCTTCACCCAGGTGCCGGGAGGCGTCTGGGCGTCGAAGGAGGGCACCACGCTGTCGAAGCCGCCGGGGACGGATTGGACCTCGGAGGTGGCGGTGCCGACGCGGAAGGTGCCGCCGTTGTAGAAGCTGCCGCCGTCGAGCCAGCCGCCCGCGGGGAACGGGTCGGTGCCGTCCTTCGCGGTGGACGGGTCCAGCTCCAGCGCGCCGTCAGCGGTGACGCGAGTACCGTCGCGGGAGAAGCGCGCGAGGTCGCCGGCCACGGACGTCTTCTGCCACAGGCGCGCGGGGGAGCCGGTCTCCGGAGACGACGTGTCCTGCGGGACCGAGGATGGCGAGGAGGCGCAGGCCCAGATGCAGGTGGCGAGCAGGACGGCGGAGAGGACGCGAGCGCGGGCGTTCACGAAGGTGAGTTTCGCAAACGCCCGCGTAGGGGCTCAAGGCGGATTCCGGGAAAGTCCGGCCGGGCGGACAGATGCCGGTCAAGCGCCGGAATGTCAGACGCGGTTGCTAGATCGCCGTGCGCGACCGTGCGGTGCGGCATCACGAGCCGTGGCAGGGACTCATGAGCAGCGGCGGCTCATGCCCAGAGGTCCTGCTCCAGCGTGTCCAGCAGCGCCAGGGCCGCGTCCGGCGTGGGCATGCCCGCCTCCGTGATGATGCTCGCGTCCAGCGGCACCGCGACCTCTTCGCGCAGGAGCGCCACCGCTCGCTTCTGCGCCTCGCGCAGCGTCCGCCGCTCCTCCTCGGACAGGCGCGGCCGGGCCCACTGGTCGATGTCCCAGGACAGCGCCGCGTGCCGCGTCTCGTCCTCCGCGATGCGGACCATGGCCTGCCTCACCTCCAGGTCCCGCGCGTGCATCGCCTGGTGGTGCGCGAGCAGCGCGCCGTACGTCTCCCGCACGCAGCCCTCCACGGCGTTCTCCAACGCCACGTCCATGAGCGAGCGCGGGGGCAGGTCCTCCACCACCGGACGCTGCGGCGTGCCTCCGAAGCGGCGCGCCAGGCGGTCCGTCACCCGGGCGTGCTGGACCTCCTCCATGGCGCTCCTCCGCGCCGCGTCCTGGAGCCCCACGTCCGCGCCGTGCAGCGCCAGCTCATCCCGCAGCCGCAGGAACGCGTGCACGGACGCCGCCTCCAGGTGCGCCGCGTTCGCGAAGTAGCGGCCCAGCGCCTCCGGGCCGTCGCAGGACTCCGCCACCTGGAGCCCCACCGGCCGCCGGCCGATGTTGCAGTTGGGGTCCCCCTTCTCCAGGACGCGCTTCTCCTGCTCCTGGACCTCGCCGGAGGCCGTCACCTTCAGCACGTGCTGCGTCAGCTCCGTGCCCGGCCCGCAGGCGTACCCCTTCGTCGCGATGACGCTGAAGCTGCCATCCGCGTTCGTCTTCACCGCCCCCTGCTCCCTGTTGCCGCAGAGGAGCGTGTAGCCGGACGCGAAGGTCTTGAGCACCGCCTCCTGCTCCGTGTCGACCGTGCCCAGCAACTGCTGGAGCTCCGCCAGCGTCCCGTACGTCTTCACCTCGTCGCCGCGGGTCGTCACCAGGAAGGCCTCGCTGCAAAAGTCCACGCAGACCTTGTGGAAGCCGGCGGTGACGTTCGCGTTCTCCAGCGCCGTCTTGCACGCGGGGACGTCCGTGGCCGTCGCGCAGGGCTCACCGGAGGCGGCCGCGTTGGCATAGGTGGACGGGGCCGGGCCTCCGTAGGTGCTGATGTAGCGGAGCTGCACGAAGTCCGGCGCTGGCGTCAGCGTCAGGCCACTGACGGACAGCCCCTGCTCCGTGCAAGCGACCTCCGCGTAGCCCGTCAGGTCCACGCTGCCCTCCGAACCATCGCAGCCCGCCAGCACCAGGGGCGTGGCGAGCGAGGCGTGCAGGGCCCGCGAGAAGAGGCGGCGCAGTCGATGGATGTTCAAGGGAGGCTCCTGGGAAGGGCGTGTGTCCGGGACCCTGAGCAATGGGGATGCCAGGGCTTCTTCCCAGGGAAGCGCCGCTTCCGAGTCGCTCGGAAAGCCGTGAGGGACTCGGAAAGTTGAGGGGGACAGGACCTAGGCGCCGCGCTTCCGGGCGGGCCTCCGGGCCGGGCCGCGAGGCGCGCGGGGCCGTTCGATGAGCGCGGCCAGCCCGTCCAGGACGCGCTCCAGCCCGAACGCATAGGCGTGGTCCGGGTCGTACGCGGCGCCGTGGGCCTTGCCCGCCGCGGAGCCCACCCGCGACGCGATGGGGTAGCGCTCCGGGTCGGACATGCGCGCGAGCAGGGGCGCGTTCGTCTCCCACCAGGCCCCATCGTCCATCTGGGACTCGAGCCGCGCGGCGCGCTGGTCCGAGGCCGCCCGGGCGGAGGACTCCACGAAGCCCAGCACGAACGTCAACGCCGCGTCCTGCGCCACGTCGTCCAGGCCCACGCCTTCGAGCGCCTGGAGCTCGTACTCGTATTTGGCCATCTGCCCGGGCCCCAAAGGCGGACGCGTGGTGGACACGTCCGCGAGCCAGGGGTGCCGGGTGAACAGCGCCCGGTTGTCATGGGCCACGGCCTCCAGCCGCGAGCGCCAGTCCCGGCCCTTCGGCTTGCGCCGGGGCATGCCCGCGTAGAGGGTGTCGAGCATTACGTCGATGAGCTCCGCCCGCCCGGGCACATACGTGTAGAGCGCCATGGGCGCGATGCCGAGCTTCCCCGCGAGCGCCCGCATCGTCACCGCGTCCAGCCCCTGCGCGTCCGCCAGCGCCACCGCGGCTTCCACGACGGCGGTGACGGTGAGCGCCTGCTTCGGACCCCGCTTGGCCTGCGAGGGGAGGGAGTCCCGCCACAGCAGCTCCAGCGTCCGGGTGGGGTCTCCCATGCTGCTGCGATGCGATGCCATGCGCCGGATTCTTCCAACGCCGCCGCCTTGACGCGCAACTACGTACGTCGTACGTAGATTGGGTCCCTGGAATCCGTGAGGAGGGCCGTTCATGCGAGTCACCGCTTCCGCCGTGTCCCTGAATGTCGATGACGTGGAGGCCTCCGCCTCCTTCCTGAAGCGCCACTTCGGCTTCACGGAGGCGATGGCGGCGGACGGCTTCGTGTCCCTGTCCCGGCCCGACGTGGGCTTCAACGTCATCTACCTGCGCACGGGCCTGAAGACGCTCAAGCCGGAGTCGCTGAAGACGCGCCGGGCGGACGGGCTCATCGTCGCGTTCGTCGTGGACGACATCGACGCGGAGTACGCGCGCATCCAGGCGGAGGGCGTGAGCATCCTGACCCCCATCGAGACGGAGGCGTGGGGCGAGCGCTACTTCCAGGTCGCCGACGCGAACGGCGTCATCGTCCAGCTCGTCCAGTGGATGCACGCGACGGGGCAGCCTGAAGGCGTTGCATGATGCGCGCATGAGCACGGACCTGATCGCGCCCCGGTTCCGCTGGGCGATGGAGGTGCTGCCCCTCGCCCCGCGCCTGCGGGTGCTGGAGGTGGGGTGCGGCCACGGCATCGCGCTGGGGCTCGTGGCCGCGCGGCTGCGGGAGGGGTGCGTCCTGGGCGTCGACCGCTCGGAGAAGATGATTTCCCGGGCGCTGCGGCGCAACGCGGACGCCGTCCTCGCGGGCCGCGTCGTGGCGCGCACCGGGACGCTCGCGGAGGTGGACCTGGGGCGCGAGCCGTTCGATGTCGCCTTCGCCATCAACGTCAGCTTGTTCGCGGAGGACGACGCGCGCGCGGAGCTTTCCCGGCTGCGCGAGCGGCTGCGGCCTGGAGGCGCGCTGTTCCTCTTCCACGAAGCGCCCGTCGCCGCCCATGCGGAGCGCTTCGCCGCGCGGGCCGCGCGCAATCTGGAGGCGCATGGTTTCAACGTGCGGACCGTCCCTGCCGCGCCGTCGCGCGCGTGCGTCGTGGGGCAGGCGTCCGGGTAGAGGCATGCCTCCCACCGGGTGGGGAGTCCCACCGCTCCGGATGCGACGCGCGAGGCAGGCGGAGCGTTTGCCGGATGTCAGACCGAGTGGATAGCGTGCAGCTCATGCCGGACATCCGCCTGCCTGCCGAAGCGAAGTACAAGAACGAGCTGGACGCCCTCGCCGCGCATGACGACAAACCCCGCCCACCGGGTTGGGCGCTGTCGCCCCGCGCCGTGGAGACGTACATCCTGGGCAGCCCCAAGCCCGTGGGAGGCGTGGCCATCACGCCCAAGTACGTGGGCGACAAGGGGCTCATCCAGGTGTGCATCGCCACGCTCGCGTCGGACCGCGCGCTGATGCTCGTGGGCGAGCCGGGCACCGCGAAGAGCTGGCTGTCCGAGCACCTCTCCGCGGCCATCAGCGGCACGTCCGCGCTCGTCGTCCAGGGCACGGCGGGGACCAGCGAGGACCACATCAAGTACTCGTGGAACTACGCGCTGCTGCTCGCGCAGGGGCCCACGCCGGAGGCGCTGGTGCCGTCGCCCATCCTGCGCGCCATGCGCACGGGCAAGTTCGCCCGCTTCGAGGAGGTGACGCGCACGTCGCCGGAGATCCAGGACTCGCTCATCTCCATCCTGTCGGAGAAGCAGGTGTCCGTGCCGGAGCTGGGCGAGGTGACGAGCGCCCAGCGCGGCTTCAACCTCATCGCCACCGCGAACACGCGCGACCGGGGCGTCAACGAGATGAGCGCCGCGCTCAAGCGCCGCTTCAACTTCGTCACCGTGCCGGTGGTGGAGGACCTGGAGCAGGAGATTCAAATCGTGACGAAGCGCGAGGCGGAGCTGCGCTCGGACTACCAGGTGGGCGTGCCGCCGCCGGAGGAGCTGTCGCGCGTGCTGCTGACGCTCTTCCATGAGCTGCGCAAGGGCGTGACGAAGGACGGCAAGACGAAGGTGCGCACGCCGGGGGCGGTGCTGTCCACTGCGGAGGCCATCAGCGTGCTGTTCAACAGCTCCATCCTGGCGCAGCAGTTCGGCTCGGGGACGGTGACGTCGCAGGAGCTGGCGGCGTCGCTGGTGGGGGCGGTGGTGAAGGAGCAGGAGGACGACGTGAAGGCGCTGCGCGAGTACATGGAGACGGTGGCCAAGGGGCGCACGGGCCCGTGGAAGGAGCTGTACTCCGCGAGCAAGAAGCTCTTGAGGGGCTGATGGACCTGGCACTGCTCTCCCGGGTGCGGCACTTCCCGGTCCGTCACCACTCGCCGCGCACCACCGCGGTGCTCCTGAAGTGGCTGGAGCGCGTGAAGCCCGCCGTCGTCCTGGTGGAGGGACCCTGCGACGCGACGGCGCTGGTGGACGTGCTGTGCGACGCGCAGACCCGGCCGCCCGTGGCCATCCTGGGCTACCGCACGGACGGCACCCCGTCCTCGTCGCTGTGGCCCTTCGCGGCGTACTCGCCGGAGTACCAGGCGCTGAAGTGGGCCCGGGCGAACGGCGCGCGGGCGGAGTTCATCGACATCCCGGTGGGCGTCAGCCTCGCGGTGGACCGCCACGCGCCCGGCCTGGGCGTGGAGTCGGAGGCCCCGGAGGGCAGCGCGCCCGCTCCCGATGAGGCGGTGCCGCTCACGGAGGCGTTCGCGCGCTCGCAGGGGTTCCGCTCCTTCGAGGAGTTCTGGGAGGCGTCCTTCGAGGCGCCGGACTGGAGCCCGGAGCAGTTCCGGCCGGTGCTCACCGCCTGGGCGGACGTGGTCAACGCGGGGCCCCGGCCGGGCTACCACCGCCAGCGCGACGCCTTCATGGCGCGCAAGGTGCTGGAGGTGGTGGCGGGCGGCGTGGCGCCGGACCAGGTGGCGGTGGTGGCGGGCGCGGCGCACACCGCGGCGTTCCTCGCGGGGGACGTGGATCCGAAGGAGGAGGCGAAGCTGCCGGAGGCCGGGCCGTGCGCGGTGACGGTGATTCCGTACAGCTTCCCGCGTCTGGCGGAGCAGTTGGGGTACGGCGCGGGCAACCGGGCGCCGCACTTCTACCAGAAGGCCCACGAGGCGAACTGCGACTTCCGGCGGGCCACGCTGGAGGTGCTGCTGGACTTCGCCGCTCACCTGCGGATGCGCGGCTTCTCCGCGTCGCTGTCGGACGTGCTGGAGGCGTACCGGCTGGCGGTGACGCTGTCGGACCTGCGCGAGAAGAGCGCCCCGGGCCTGGACGAGCTGCGCGAGGCGACCGTGGCCACGCTGTGCCGCGGCGACGCGACGCACGTGGACAGCTTCCTGTGGAAGAGCGTCATCGGCCACGAGGTGGGGCAGGTGGCGAGCCGCATCGGGCAGAACTCGCTCCAGGCGGAGTTCTGGCGCGAGGTGGGCGAGCGGCGGCTGCCGCGTACGGACAGCCCGGAGACGTTCAGCCTGCGGCTCAACAACCCGGTGGAGGTGGGCTCCTCCGTGTTCCTGCACCGGCTGCGCGTGGCGGGCATCCCGTACGCGTCGCTGTCCGGGACGGGGTCCTCGCGCAAGCAGGGCGCGGAAGGCGAGGCCGGCGGCTACGCGGCGCTCACCCGCGTGCGCGAGTCCTGGCAGGCGCAGTGGACGCCGTCCACGGACGTGGCGCTGGTGGAGAAGATTGTGTTGGGCGACTCGCTGGAGGGCGTGACGACGCGCGTGCTCCAGGAGCGGCTGACGCAGGCGAAGACGACGGCGGAGGCGGCGGACGTGCTCCTGGAGTCCGTCATCACCGGCTGCTCCCAGACGGTGGCCCAGGCGCTCAAGGCCTGTGACGCGCACGCGGCCACGGACGCGGACCTGCCGTCGCTGGCGAACGCGGCGCGGGCGCTGTCGGGGCTCATGGCCTACGGCACCTCGCGCGCGCACTCGGACGTGGGGGACGAGGCGGTGGCGGCCCTGGGGGAGAAGACCTTCGGCCGGGCGCTGCTGCGCGTGCGTGAGGCCAGCGCCTGCGCTCCGGAGGGCGTGCCCCCGGTGCTGGACGCGCTGCGCACGCTGCACGAGGTGGCGCTGTCCCAGCCGCGCGCGGACAAGGAGGGCTGGCTGACGGAGGCGCGCGGGTTGATGGAGAGCCACGCGGTGCACCCGGCCACGTCCGGGCTGGCCACGGGCCTGCTGTACCTGGCGCGCGAGTTGCCGGAGGCGGAGGTGGCGCTGGAGGTGGGCCGGCGGCTGTCGGCGGCGGTGGAGCCCGCGGACGCGGCGGCGTACCTGGAGGGCTTCCTCCAGGTGAACGCCCTGGTGCTGGTGAAGAGCCGCGACGTGGTGAAGGCGCTGGATGACTTCCTCACCAGCGTGGAGCCGGAGCGCTTCCGGCAGACGCTGCCGGTGCTGCGCCGGGCGCTGGGCGCGCTGGGGGCCACCGAGCGCCGCTACCTGATGGAGAACGTGATGGGCGTGCGCCAGTTGAAGGACAAGGGCCGCGCGGTGAAGGCGGTGCTGGAGGAGAAGGACAAGGCGACGCTGAAGGACCTGAGCGCGGACCTGGGCAAGGCGCTCGACGACCTGGATGACCTGCTATGAGCGTGGACCCCAAGGACCTGGACCCGAAGGACCGCGACGCGCTGTTGCGCTGGCGGCTGGCGCTGGGCCCGGAGGCGGAGAAGACAGGGGCCTGTCCCTCCCTGGGCGAGCTGGGCGCCAGCGCGGACACGGTGGACCTCAAGGGTGACGACCTGGAGGGCCTGGATGACGCGCTCTCCTTCGTCTACGGCGAGCGCTCCGCGGGGCGCGGCGGTTCGAAGCCGTACCTGCCCAAGTGGCTGGGCGCGCTGCGCGACTTCTTCCAGGACGACGTCATCGCGCTGGTGCAGAAGGACGCCATCGAGAAGAAGGGGCTCACCCAGCTCCTCTTCGAGCCGGAGACGCTGCCCTTCCTGGACAAGAACCTGGAGCTGGTGACGACGCTGGTGAGCGCGCGGGGGCTCATCCCGGAGCAGGCCAAGGACACCGCGCGCGCCATCATCCGGGAGGTGGTGGAGGACCTGCGCAAGAAGCTGGAGTCCCCGCTGCGCACGGCGGTGCTGGGGGCGCTGCGGCGCGACAGGACGAGCCCCATCCCCATCGCGCGCAACATCGACTGGCGCCGCACCATCCGCTCCAACCTGAAGGGCTGGGACGCGGAGCGAAAGCGGCTCATCCCGGAGCGCTTCTACTTCTGGCCCAACCAGCGCCGTCACCACGAGTGGGACGTGACGCTGGTGGTGGACCAGTCCGGCTCCATGGCGGAGAGCGTGGTGTACAGCTCCGTGATGGCGGCCATCTTCGCGTCGCTGGACGTGCTGCGCACGAGCCTGGTGCTGTTCGACACGGAGATCGTCGACATGACGCCCGTGCTGGCGGACCCGGTGGAGGTGCTCTTCTCCGCGCAGTTGGGCGGCGGCACGGACATCAACCGGGCGGTGGCGTACGCGCAGGAGCACTACGTGCGCCGGCCGGAGAAGACGCTCTTCATCCTCATCACCGACCTGTACGAGGGCGGCAACGCCGAGGAGCTGGTGGCCCGCCTGCGGCAGTTGGTGGACTCGCGCTCCAAGGTACTGTGCCTGCTGGCGCTGTCGGACAGCGGGCGGCCTTCGTATGACCACGCGATGGCGGAGCAGCTCACGGCGCTGGGGATTCCGTGCTTCGGGTGCACGCCGCGCAAGCTGGTGGACGTGGTGGAGCGGGTGATGCGCAACCAGGACCTGGCGCCGCTGCTCGCGTCCGACGACAAGAAGGGGGAGCGTCATGGCTGAGGTGCGGCCCGTCATCGGGATGGGCGGAATGACGGAGATCATCAGCGACAAGGCGGAGCTGGCCAAGGGCGCGGCCCTGTTCGACGGCAAGCAGCTCACGAACCTTTCGCGCTATGAGAACCGGCTCTTCGCGGACGCTGCGGGCTCCGGGGCGACGCCGTACAAGGTCTCGCTGGTGTTCGGCGAGGCGCGCTCGGACGTGAAGGGGCGGTGCTCGTGCATGGCGGCGCGCTCGCGCCCCTTCTGCAAGCACGCGGCGGCGCTGCTGGTGGCGTGGGCCCGGGCCCCGCAGGCCTTCGTGACGGCGGAGGCGGCCCCGGCGGCGCCCGCGGGCTCCGGCGGCGCGAGGAAGAGCGTGAAGAAGGGCAAGGCCGAAGCGGGCGACCTGATGAAGGCGGGCGTGGCGCAGGTGTCCACGCTGGTGCGCGAGCTGGGCCTGTCGGGCGTGGCGTCGCTGGGCGCGGAGCGGCCGGAGCAGGTGCGCGCGCTGGGCGAGGCGCTCCGGGCCAACGGCTTGCGGCGGCTGTCCGCGCGGGCGGTGGAGCTGGCGGGCCTGCTGGACGCGGCGGCGGCGCGCACGGGCACCTTCGAGGCGCCGGCGTACGCGGACCTGGTGGCGGACATGCTGCTCACCGCGCGCAAGGTGGAGAAGCACCTGGGCGGCGAGGCGCTGGAGCCCCGCCACGTCGAGGAGCTCATCGGCAAGACGTGGACGAAGAAGGACCGCGCGCCCGTCGAGGGGCTCGAGCTGGTGGAGTACGCGTTCTCCTCCAAGGTGACGCCGGACCGGTTCATGGTCCGCGAGAGCCGCTTCGTGGATCTGGTGTCGGGCACGCACTACAGCGAGAAGCAGATCCTCCCCGCGAACCTCAAGACGGTGGCCCCGAAGAACAGCCACGCGGGCGCCGTGCTCCAGGGGGCGCACGGCGGTCAGTACCCGGGCTTCGCCCCGCACCGGCTGGACCTGGAGTCGTGGAAGGACGCGCCGACGGTGGACACGGCGGCGCTGGAGCGGCTGGTGGGCGCGGCGCTGCCGGACGTGGGCGCGGTGATGACGGCCTTCCAGGAGCACCGCAAGGACGTGTTCGCGCCGGACCTGCTGCCGGTGTCCGTGCGGGCGGAGACGCTGCTCGCCAGCGGGGCCCGCTCGCAGTTCGTGGACGGCGCGGGGCGCGGACTCTTCCTGCCCGCGGACCCGTCGCTGGAGGAGCCGCTGGCCAGCGCGCTGGAGGACGCGAAGCTCCTGGCGGTGCTGGGGGACGTGGGGCTGGAGGCGGCGCTGCCGACCCTGTTCCCCTCGGCCGTCGTGGTGCGGACGCCGGAGGGGTTGGACCTGCGGCCGCTGACGCGCGCCTCGGACGCGCCCGTGTCGCCCCGGCGCGGCCGGGTGCGGGCCCCCGCGACGCCGAGCGCGCTGCCCCGCAGCGGGTGGGCGGACGCGGCGCGGGCGGCGGGTGCGTCACGGGCGGCCATCGCGCTCGCGGAGGTGCGCGACGAGCTGGCGGATGCCTTCGCCAGCGGCCTGTCGGCGCTGGGGCCTCGGACGGTGGAGCCGCTGGTGTCCCGGCTGAAGGAGCTGGGGCTGGAGAAGCCGGGCGCGCTGCTGGAGGCGCTGGCGCGGCGCGCGGACCCCGCGGAGCGGCTGGACGACTTCATCAAGGTGTACCAGGTGCTGGGCATCGCGCTGGTGCGGCTGGCGGGCGCGGTGCAGGTGGACATGGCCGGATTGGAGTCCGTGCCCACGCACCCGAGCATCCACGTGCGCCGCCCGGAGGAGGTGCTGAGCCCGGGGACGGCGATGGTGCGCCGGGCGCTCGGGGAGCTGACGCGCTACGAGGCGGCGGCGCACGCGGCGCGCTACTACGCGGGCCTGGGGCCGGACGCGCTGATGCGGGAGCTGTACCCGGCGTGGAGCGATGGCTCGGCGAGCGCCTTCGTGGCGCGCACGGTGGCGGCGCGGGGCGAGGAGGCGCTGGGGGTCGTGCGGGGCGCGCTGAACGAGCGCCACAGCCGCATGGTGCGCCGCACCGCCATCCGCGTGCTGGGCGCGATGGGCGGGGTGCAGGCGCGGCGCGAACTGGACGCGTTGACGCGCGCGGGGCACGACATGGGCCTGCGCCTGTTCGCGCGGGAGACGCTGGAGGACGTGCAGGCCCGGGAGTCAGGGGAGAAGGCCGTGGCGGAGCTGGCGCGGCGCCGCAAGGGCAAGGCGGTGCCGCTGATGCAGGCGGCGCTGTCGGAGACGACGAAGGACGCGCGTGCCGCGGCGGTGGCCCTGCTGGCGGACCTGGGCACCGTGGCGATGCCCGTGCTGCGCCAGGTGCTGAACTCGGACCCGGCGCGCGAGGTGCGGCGCGAGGCGGCGGAGGCGCTGGCCCGGATGGGGGACGCGGACGTGCTCGGGCGGTTCGTCGACATGGTGCAGGGCCGCGGCCATGACGACGTGGAGGCGAAGCACGCCGTGTACGCGCTGGGCATGCTGGGTGACGTGCGCGGCGCGGAGGCCCTGCTGCTGGCGTTCGCGGACGGGTGGAAGCCCGGCGTCGTCGCGGAGGCCATGCGCACGCTGGGGCTGGCCCTGCTGCGGCCCGCGCTGGACCTGGCGGAAGCGCGTCCGGAGTTGTTGGAGCGGCAGGCGCTGCGCGGCCTCTTCGAGGCCTTCGACCCGCCCATCCTGGCGAAGGAGCTGCTCGCCCGCGTGCTCAAGGCCAGCGTGCACGTGGACCTGCTCAAGCGCGCGGAGGTGTACCTCAAGGTCGCGGCCGTGAACCCCGCGGTGGGCAAGGCCGTGGCCGCGCGCCTCATGGAGCTCCCGGCCGTGGCGGGAGACAGGGCCCTGGCCAAGGCGGCGAAGAAGCTCCTGTGACGCGTCCGCCCGCCCGCTTCGCGGGGGGCCGACGCGGGTGGGGGAGGCAGGCGCGGAGCCGTTGCGCGGCGTCCGGAATCCGGACAGCCTTCGCGCCGCATGACGGAACCCGCTCCTCCTCCCGCGCCCCCACCGCGCCGCGACGACACGATGGGCGAGTTCGAGCTGACGTTCCTCGAGCGGCTGTCGCTCCAGATGCAGGGCATCGTCATCGCGGTCGTGCTGCGCGTCACCGACCTGCTGCTGCTGCTGCCGCGCCCCCGGCTCCTGAAGCCGTACCTGGGACTTTGGTGGCAGCGCCTCCTGCGGACGCCCTACAGCGCGCGGCGCACCTTCGAGATGGCGCGGGCGCTCCAGACCACGGGCCAGTCGTTCCGCGAGCTGATGTACGGCGAGACGCCGCTGGTGACGGCGCTGTGGTTCCTCAAGCGGGCGGGCGTGGGGCGGAGGAGCCGGGTGGTGGACCTGGGCGCGGGTCGCGGACGCGTGCTGCTCGCCGCGCGCTGGTGGGGCGCCGGGGCGCATGGCGTGGAGCTGATTCCGGACCACGTGGCGCGCGTGGCGCCGTGGCTCCAGCCCGCGGGCATCACGCTCACCGTGGGGGACATGACCCGCGAGCCGTTGACGGACGCGACCCACATCTTCTGCAACTGGGTGGCGTTCAGCCCGGAGACCAAGGCCCGGCTTGTCACCCACCTGCGCACCTGCGCGCCCGGCACGCGCATCATCACCGTCACCCGTCCCATCCAGGCGGAAGGTTTCACGGGGCATGTCAGTCACTGGATGCTCTTCACGTGGGGCCTGGAGAAAGTCTGGCTTCAAGAATACCGCCCGGACGCAATCACATAACCTTGACGTGTTGATGTCAGACGCCACGCCTAGTCTGCCTGCCTTCACTCGCAGTTGGATGGGAAAGGCAGGCCGACATGCACCTCGGGTTGAGAGGCCGTAACGCTTTCGCGGCGGCGGTGGTCGCGGTCCTCGTGGGTGGGGGCACGGCGCGGGCCGCGCCGGAGGCGGGTGGGGCGGCGGACCCCACGGGCAACGCGGGGTCGCGGACGTTCGCGGCGCAGTCGGACATCGCCGCGGTGCTCGCGTACTGGACGCCGGAGCGCATGGCGGCGGCGATTCCCGCGGATGCGCCGGCGACGTCGGGGACGGCGCCCATCAGCCTGAGGCCGACGCCGGAGGACAAGGCGTGGGGACAGGTGGACGGCGCGGAGCCCCGGGGCGGCGTGCCCATGGGGGCGGCGGACATCCACTCCATGAGCGGCCGGGTCTTCTACACGAGCGACCAGGGCGTGAATTACTCCTGCTCCGGCAGCACGGTGAACAGCAATGGCAAGCGGGTGGTCTTCACCGCGGGCCACTGCGTGCACGGCGGCGGCGCGGGGCGCGGCTGGCACTACAACTGGGTCTTCGTGCCGGCGTACCACGCGGGCTCGCCGTACGGCGTGTGGTCGTCCTACCAGTTGTGGGCGAAGAACGGATGGATCAACAACGCGGACCGCGCCTATGACGTGGCGGCGGCGGTGATGAACCCGCTCAACGGCGTGCGCATCGTGGACGCGGTGGGCGGCCAGGGCATCAAGTGGGGCATCGGGTACGGGCAGTCCATCTACCAGTTCGGCTACCCGGCGGATCCGCCCTACAACGGCTCGCAGTTGTACTACTGCGCGGGCGCCACCTGGAACGAGAGCGGCTTCCCCACCATCAGTTGCTCCATGACGGGCGGGGCCAGCGGCGGTCCGTGGCTGGAGAGCTATGGGCAGACGTTCTGGGCGTACCTGTACTCGGTCAATAGCTGGCAGTTCTGGAACCCGGATCCGACCCACGTCTACAAGTGGCAGGGCCCGTACTTCAGCTACGACACGGCGGGCAGCCTGTACGACCTCGTGAAGGACATGTAGCGCGGGTGTCCCCGGGAGGGGCGGCGGGCGTCCGCTCCCTCCTGGCGGAGGCGCTCAGCGCGTCAGGTGCTTCAGCGTGAGGTAGACGAACTCCGCGCCGGGCTGGAGCGACGCCACCGGGACGCGCTCGTTGGGGGCGTGCGCGGTGCGCGCGTCGTCCGGCGTCAACGCGAAGAGGTCGATGCCATAGGCGTGGATGCCCGCGCGGCGCAGCGTGGCGGACTCGGTGGTGCCGGTGGACATGCGGGGAATCACCGGCGCCTTCGGCCACACCTTCGCCGTGGCGGCCTTCACCGCGCGGAACATGGCGTTGTCCCCCACGGGGGACATGGGCGAGTCCGGCGGCGACACGTCCATCTCCACCTGGATGTCCTCGTCATTCACGGCGGCGACGAGGCGCTCGCGCACGGCCTTCGGGTCCGCGTCCGGCAGCAGGCGGCAGTTCACCGTGGCCTCGGCGGTGGCGGGGATGACGTTGGACTTCGTGCCCGCCTTGAACACCGTGGGCACGCAGGTGGTGCGCAGCACGGCGCCCAGCGCGGGGTCCAGCCGGGCCACGGTCGTCACCGCGTCCTCGGGCGGCGCGTCCGGAGACGCGGCGATGCGGCGCAGCGCTTCGCCCAGCTCGCCGGGGGTCGCCTGCGCGCGGCCCTGCACGTGCAGTCTGGCGGCGGGCGTCAGGTGCGCGGGGAAGGTGAGGGCGCCCACACGCGCCACCGCCGCGGCCACCCGCACCAGGGGCCCCGCGTCCACGGGCGGCGCGGAGGAGTGGCCTCCGGGGCCGGTGGCATTGAGCGTCACGTTGCGGGACACGCGCTCCGCGGCCTGGAGCGCCACGAAGCGCACCTCCTTGCGGTCCGGCGACAGCTCCGTGAGGCCGCCCTCGTTGAGCGCGAACTCCGCCTCCTTCAGCTCCGGGCGGTGCTCCATCATCCAGTCCAGCCCCTGGCCGGAGCCGACCTCCTCGTCCGCGCCCAGGTACAGCAGGATGTCGCGCGAGCGCGTGCCGCCCTCCTGCTTCAGCCGGCGCAGCGCGAGGATGCTCGCCGCCGCCATGCCCTTGTTGTCCTGCACGCCGCGTCCATGGAGCAGGCCGTCCTTCTCCGTGAGCGTCCACGGGTCGGTGACCCACTCGGCCTTCACGGCGGGCACCGTGTCCAGGTGCGCGAGCACGAGCACCGGCCGGCCCTTGCCGCTGCCCTTCAAGCGCACCAGCAGGTTGCCGCGACCGGGCGAGGGCTCGATGAGCTCCGAGTCGATGCCGGCCTCGCGCAGCCACTTCGCCGCCACCTGGGCCGCGGCCGTCTCGTTGCCGGGCGGATTGGAAGTGTCCGCGGCGATGAGCTCCGCGAGCAGCGTCCGCAGCTCATCCTTGGGCGCGGGACGGGATGACGCGGCGTGGCTTGGACCCAGCGCGAAGAGGACGATGACGAGGGGCAGGAGACGCATGGGGGAGAGGCTCGCCCCTTCCGGCCCGGGAAGGCAACGGAAGCGGTGTTTGCGAGGAGTGCCGTGTTAAGGGAAGGGCCCTGGAGGGATTCCGCCATGGCCTCGCCGTTGAGCTTTCGCACCGTGGAGCTGCCGCTGCGTCACGCCTGGACCATCGCCCGGGGCACGAGCACGGTGAAGCGCAACGTGTTCGTGGAGGTGCGCTCGGAGGGGCACGTGGGGTACGGCGAGGCCGCGCCCAACGTGCGCTACGGCGAGTCGTGGGAGACGGTGGAGGCGGCACTCCACAAGCTGGCCCCCGTGCTGGAGGGCCGCGACCTGCGCCACTTCCGCGACGTGTCCGAGGCCGTGGACGCGGCGCTGCCGGACAACCCCGCGGCGAAGGCGGCGGTGGACCTGGCGCTGCATGACTGGGCGGGCAAGGTGCTGGGCGTGCCGCTGTACCGGATGCTGGGCGTGGACCCCGCGCGGCAGCCGGTGACGTCCATGTCCATTGGCATCGACGCGCCGGAGACGCTGGCCGTGAAGGTGCGCGAGGCGGCGGACTTCCCGGTGCTGAAGGTGAAGCTGGGCGCGGACCGCGTGCGGGAGGTGTTCGGCACGGTGCGCGCGCTCACGGGGCAGACCATCCGCGTGGACGCGAACGAGGCGTGGAAGCCGGACGAGGCGCTGGCGCACATCCAGTGGCTGTCCACGCAGGGCGTAGAGCTGGTGGAGCAGCCGCTGCCCGCGGCGGACGTGGAGGGCGCGAGGTGGCTGCGCGCGCGCTCGCCGCTGCCGCTGGTGGCGGACGAGTCGCTGACGAAGGCGTCGGACGTGCCGAAGCTGGCGGAGGGCTTCCACGGCATCAACGTGAAGCTCCAGAAGAGCGGCGGCATCCGCGAGGCGTTGCGCATCATCGAGACGGCGCGCGCGTGCGGCCTGAAGGTGATGCTGGGTTGCATGGTGGAGACGGGGCTGGGCATCGCGGCGGGCGCGCACCTGGCGCCGCTGGTGGACTGGGTGGACCTGGACGGCAACCTGTTGCTCGCGGAGGACCCGTACCGCGCGCATCCGGTGGTGCAGGGCCGCATCCAGTTGGGAGCGGGCGCGGGCCTGGGCGTGGAGCCCCGGTGACGCCACCGCTCATCCAGGACCCGATGGCGGTGCTCGCCGTGCTGCTGGCGGTGCTGGCGGGGCTGTATGCGTTGCAGCGCTACCCGGCGGTGGCGCGGTTCTTCAACGTGGTGCCGCTGCTGGTGTTCGCGTACTTCGTGCCGACGCTGCTGTCGAACACGGGCGTCATCCCCACGCAGTCGGAGCTGTACCGCTTCACGCGCGTGTACCTGCTTCCCGCGAGCCTGGTGCTGCTGGTGCTGTCGGTGGACCTGCCGGCCATCGCGCGGCTGGGGCGCAGCGCGGTGGGCGTGTTCCTGGCGGGCTCGGTGGGCATCATGGTGGGCGGGCCGCTCGCGTATCTGGCGTTGGGGTGGCTGGTGCCGGCGGAGCTGGGGGACCAGGCGTGGAAGGGACTGGCGGCGCTCAGCGGGTCGTGGATCGGCGGCAGCGCGAACTTCGTGGCCATTGGCCAGAGCGTGGGCGCGCTGGACAGCACGTTGAGCATGTTGGTGGTGGTGGACGTGGGCGTGTCCAACGTGTGGACGGCGGTGCTGCTGTCCTTCGCCGGGCGGGAGAAGGCGATGGACGCGAGCATCGGCGCGGACCGGACCGCGCTGGACCGGGTGCGTGAGGAGTCCGCGCGCATCCAAGCGGCGTCCGCCCGGCCCGCGAGTCTGTCCGACCTGCTGTCGATGCTGGCGGTGGCGTTTGGCGTGACGGTGGCGTGCACGGCGCTGGCGAAGCTGCTGCCGGACCTGGGCAACGTGGTGACGGGCTTCACGTGGGTGGTGCTGCTGGTGACGACGGTGGGCGTGGTGCTGTCGTTCACGCCGGTGCGAAGGCTGGAGGGCGCGGGGGCGAGCCGGATGGGCTCGCTGTTCCTGTACCTGCTGGTGGCGACGATTGGCGCGCAGGCGGAGTTCCGGCGGCTGTGGGACGCGCCCGCGCTGGTGGCGGTGGGGGCGCTGTGGATGTGCATCCACGCGGCGGTGACGATGGGCGCGCGGCGGTGGCTGAAGGCGCCGGTGTTCTTCGCGGCGGTGGGGTCGCAGGCGAACGTGGGCGGCACGGCCTCCGCGTCCGTGGTGGCGGCGGCCTTCCATCCCGCGCTCGCGCCGGTGGGCGTGCTGCTCGCGGTGCTGGGGTACGTGCTGGGGACGTACGGCGGGCTGGTGACGGCGCTGATGCTGGAGCAGGTGCACCGGATGATTCACTGAAGGGAGTCGCGGATGCGGACGGGGCTGCTCTGGGCAGGGCTGTTGGCGATGAGCGGTTGCGCGACGAAGCCGGAGGTGGGCGCGCCTCGTGAGTCCCTGAAGGCGGTGGTGGAGTCGCTGGCGGGCGAGGCCACGCGCCTGTCGCCTGGGACGGACCTGTCGCTCGCGGTGATGGACCTGCGCACGGGGGAGACGGCGAGCGTCTCCGGCCTGGAGCCGCACATCTCCGCCAGCTCCGCGAAGGTGTTCTGGGTGGCGGCGGCGTTGGGACAGCGGGACATGGCGACGGCGGCGCCGCTCGCGGAGCAGGTGTTCCGCACGTCGGACAACGAGGCGTCCGGCGAGGTGATCGACCTGGTGGGCGGCCCGGATGCCATCAATGTCTATCTTCGCGGCCTGGGCCTGGAGCACACGGCGCTGACGAAGTGGAACTACGGCCGGGAGCGCTGGGCAACGAACTCTCCGCGCGTGATGGGGCGGGATAACTACTTCTGCGCGAACGACATGGTGTCGTTCCTGGCGCGGTTGGACCGGCGGCAGTTGTTGGAGCCGGAGCCCACGGCGCGGCTGCTGAAGTGGATGGAATTGACGCCTCGGGAGGGCTGCGGTGGGTGGCTGGGAACGCGCCTGCCGGTGAGCGCTCGCGCGTCGCTCCAGCACAAGGGCGGGTGGCTGCCGCCGGGTTGCTGTGGGGATGACGCGCGCTACAACGTTCTCAACGAAGTGGGGCTGGTGACGCTGCCGGACGGAGGACGGTACGCGGTGGCCATCCTGGCCTCGCGAGGACCGGACTGGCCGAAGCAGGCGTTCTTCGTGGAGCGCGCGTCGTGTGTCCTGTATCGGCACCTGGCGAAGGACGCGGCGCTCGACTGTGGTGACGCGCTGGCGGAGGCTGGGGGCCCCGCGCCGGTGGTGTTGGAGCCCGGAGCGCCCGCGCCGAACTACGACTGCGAATGAGTCGGAAGCCCGGCCGACCTTTCAGTGCGAGTGAACTCATGAAGCAACGACCGCGGTGTACCGAAGACGAATTGAAGGTCCTGGAGTCGCTGACCACGTACATGCGGACCTCGGTGTGGACGGGGCCTGGCTATCCCGTCGAGGCGTACCTGTATCGATGGCAGCAGACCGCGGAGACCGTCGCGGACTACCCGGACGGCATTGATGACTTCATCTATTGGCTGACGAGCCGGGACGCGCTGGAGTTCATCCTGGAGAAGGGCCCCCAGCCTGCCGTGGATGTACTGAGGCGGCTGGTCGAGGAGGCCGACGAAACGTTCCGTGCCGCGACACGAGACGATGGCGGGCAGGCCCTATCGAGGTTCTGGAAGCCCGCTGGCACGACGTGGTGGTACTCCCGCCGGCCTTTCACCGGGCCCCTCAGTACCTACCTGGATACGGGGAAGTACGGCGCATGACGCCGCGCTCGGCATGGGGCGCGGAAGCAGGACGGATGCCTTTGGGGCGCATGGCGTCCCCGCGTGAACTCGGGTTGTTGATGCTGTCCGACGTGAATCACGGGGAGGGGTAGCCATGATGGATCCGCAGGCGTGGCGCAGGTTCTCGGAGCGGCTCGGGGTGGCGCATTCGATCATCCAGGCTCCGATGGCAGGGGGCCTGACGCCGCCGGAGTTGGTCGCGGCGGTGTCCGAGGCCGGGGGCCTGGGCTCACTGGGCGCCGCGTACGTGCAGCCGGAGGACATCGTCCAGCAGGCCCGCGCGGTGCGCTCCCTGACTTCGCGGCCCTACGCCATCAACCTCTTTGCGCCACAGCCCGCGGTGGCTCCCGCGGATCCTGGTCCCACGCTCGCCATCCTCGAGCGCTTCCATGCGGCGCTGGGGTTGCCTCCTCCCGTGATTCCGGCGGCGGCGATGCCGGACTTCGCGAAGCAGGTGGAGGCCGTGCTCGATGCGGCGCCCACGGTGTTCAGCTTCACCTTCGGCATCCCGCCCGCGCCGGTGCTGGAGGCGTTCCGGTCGCGCGGCATCCTCGTCGTGGGCACCGCGACGAACGTGCGCGAGGCCCAGGCGCTGGAGGCCGCGGGCGTGGATGCGATTGTCGCGCAGGGCTCGGAGGCGGGGGGCCACCGGGGTTCGTTCGGCGGCTCGTTCGATGCGGGCATGGTGGGCACGATGGCGCTCGTGCCGCAGATGGTGGACGCCGTGCGGGTGCCGGTCATCGCCAGCGGCGGCATCATGGACGGACGCGGCATCGCGGCGGCCCGGATGCTGGGGGCTGCGGCCGTGCAACTGGGCACGGCGTTCCTGCGGTGCCAGGAGTCCAGCGCGGCAGCGGCCCACAAGGCGCTGTTGCGCGAGGCCCGGGATGAGTCGTCACGCATCACCCGCGCCTTCTCCGGACGTCCGGCCCGCGCGATTCCCAACGAGCTGACCACCACGCTGGAGGAGGCTGGAGCCATCCTGCCCTTCCCGCAGCAGCACGGCGCCACGCGCACGCTGAGGGCCGCGTCGTCGAAGCAGAACGACACGCGCTTCATGGCCCTGTGGGCGGGGCAGGGCATTGGCCTGTCGCGAGAGGGTTCTGCCGCGGACCTGGTGCGCGCCCTGGTGGCGGAGACCGACGCCGCGCTGTCCGCCGTGCGCGGCTGACTCAGGACGTGGAGGGCGGGCCCATGCTCCGGCCCGCGATGCGCTGGCGCAGCGCCACGAAGTACATGCTGCAGAAGGTGGCCACGAGGACCGCGGCTTCATCCCAGTAGTCCAGCGGCTCCTCGTTCTCGTCCAGCAGCGACAGGCTGAGCAGGCACAGCACCACGTGCACGGCGAACACGGGCAGCGACGCCTGTCCCAGCGCCTCCAGCACCTTGGGGCGCAGCCAGCGGAACAGGCGGGGCGCGAGCCAGCTCGCGAGCAGCGCCACGGCCAGGAAGTTCACGAGCCGCAGCGGCGCGAGCGACCACTTGTCGAACAGCGCCCCCGCCGCGCCCAGGTCCACGTCGAGGTGGCGCACGACGAAGAACCCCAGGCTGACGACGATGGCGCCCGTGAGGAGCCGGCGGGACACGGGCTCGCGCTGCTCCGGCGCCGTGGCGCGGGCCACGCCCATCCACACCCCGAGCACCCACAGGAACTGCCACGCGAACAGGTCGAACGCGCCCGACAGGTCGATGCTCAACGGCGGCCACGGCAGCACGGGGATGGCGACGAGCAGGTCATACAGGGCGCGCTTGAGGCCCACCTGCGCCCAGACCCAGATGAGGGCGCTCAGCCCCAACACCCGCGACCAGCCCTCCTTGCGCGCACCGAGCAGCACGGCGGGGGTGAGCAACAGCAGCACGACATAGAGCGGGAGGATGTCGAGCAGCGGGGGACAGTAGAGGAGGAACAGGCTGCTCCACAGGGCAGTGAACGGATCCTGATGGAAGAAGCCCAGCAGGTTGTGGATGGCGGGCCTGCGCGCGGCGACGCCCAGCGCGGCGATGATGGTGAACGCGAAGGAGAGCAGGGCGACGTGGTAGCCGTACACCTTGAGGGCGCGGCTCCAGAGGCTCTTGAACATCGCGGCCGTGCCCGGCTTCTTCGCGTGCACCACGCCCACGAGGAACGCGGAGAGGAACACGAAGCCCTCGGCGGCGGACACGAAGCCGAACGGCTGATTGCCGATGACACTCAGCCGGGTGGGCAGGTGCGTCAGCGTCATCAGGACGAGCAGCACTCCGCGCAGGCTGTCGAACTCAGGGCGGCGTTTCATGGCGGGTAGACTCGCTTCACCCATGCCACAGCCCCACGCCCCGGGTAAACCGCACCGGCCTCGCGGATCCAGTGTCACTGTCCGGATGGCGCACATGGCCGTCATCGCGTGGCTGCTGCTCGTGGGCACGGGCTGCGCGGCGTCCCGAAACGTGCGGCTCGACACGGGCCAGGGCCCTGCCCGTGTCCACACGCCGCGAGGGGACCTCCGGCCCGTTGAATTGGACGAAGATGCCTTCGCGTCCGCGGTCACGGGGCTCGCACGTACCGCGCCTGTTGCCTCGCGCCCCGTGGAGGCGGCCCGCCGGCTGCTGGCGGCTTCGCTTCCGTCACGCCCCTACGCACACGTGCGTGGGCACCTGGGGCTCATCTCCGTGCAGGAGCCCGGACGCGGACACCTCCGGCTCAACGATGCACCGGAGGCGGAGCTGGCGGCGGCGTATGGCCGGTGGTGCAAGCGCAAGGCGCTCTCCGGAGATTGTCTCCACCTGCTGGAGCGCGGGTCCACGCTGGATGAGGACGGCAAGCGGACGCTGGCCTTCTCCATCGCGTTGGACTCGGTGTGGGACGAGACGGAGGACGCGCTGCGCGGCATGACGGATCGCGAAGCGGTGCTGTCCATGATCGTCACGACCGGCGCCCTGTATCTGGGCCTGTGGCTGTTGCCGGAGCCGGTGTCCAAGGGCGTCGCGGCGACGATGACGGCGGTGCTCATCGCCTACCTGGGCGTCGACACGGTGTGGAGCCTCATCCAGGGATGGATGCGGCTCGCGGAGGCGGTGGTGGAGGCCACGACCTTCGACGCGCTCCGGGACGCGGGAGAACAGTACGGCGAGGTGATGGGCCAGAACGCTGCGCGGGCCTTCGTGATGCTGGCCACGGCGGCGCTGGGCAGCACCGCGGAGACACTGGCCGCGAAGGTGCCCACGCTGCCCGGTTCGGCGCAGGCGTCACTCGTGGGCGCGGCGGAGGGCGGCTTCCGGCTGGGCGCGGTCGCGCAGGTGGAGTCCGTCGCCGTGTCCACGACGGGTGACATCCTCCTCACCCTGGCGCCGGGCGCGGTGGCGACCGGTGGGCCCGTGGAGGTGAAGGGGCCGAAGCACCACATCGCGTCGGACAAGTTCAGCACGTCCACCGCGAATGGCGGCCCGTGGACGCCGCGTTACCAGCGGATCTTCAACAAGGCCGGGATGTCGCTGAACGATCCCGAGAACCAGGTGGATGTTCCCGGCCACCGTGGCCCTCATCCTCGCGAGTACCATGAAAGAGTCCATCAACGGCTTGAGCAGGTAACGGCGACCTGCAAAACCATCGACCAATGCCGAGAGGCGTTGCAAGGTGCGCTACGCGCTCTGGCGCGTGAGATCGTCCAGGAGGGCAGTTTCCTCAACAAGCTGGTGACCCGCACGCAGTGAGTGCACGAACCCGACCCATGTCCTTGCGATATTTCGAACTCGCTGATGACGTGTACCTTGAGGGCCGCTGGGAACTGGGCCATCCACAGGACGCCCAGGGGCGGGACCTTGAGGACTCCTGGCAGTTCCGGATGGGCCGACCGAGTTCATGGGAAGGAAGCTTGCGCATCCCGGTGGAGGTTCCAGGCAACGCGCTCGACTACTCCCACGCGGCGTTCAGCACGCCGGTGGTCACCTCGCGGGTGGCATCCATCTTCGAGCAACTGGCCCCGAACGACGTCCAGCTCTTCCCCGTGGACATCGAGGGGCAGGCCGGCGACTTCTTCATCCTGAACGCCATCCGCCGCGTGAACTGCATCGACGATGAAGCTTCGGAGGAGGCGCGGTACTGGACGCCCAGGGATGGGCTGACGGAGAAGGTAGGGACCTATCTCTCCGTGTGGGGCATGCGCATCGACACCACGCGGCTCGGCAGCGCGCGGGTCTTCCGGCCGCTGCACTGGGAAGTGGTCCTCGTCATTCCGGAGGACATCAAGCTCGCGCTGGAATCCATCGGCGCCACGGGCGTGAGGTTCAAGGACGTGTCCCCGCTCCGCTGATTTCCGCGCCTGCGTGCGTCACGGCGGCTGTCCGCCAGGTTGCTTGTTTCCGGGGGGCCGGTTGCAATCAGGGCTCACCCGGCTACATTCAGCACTTCACCGCAGCCGCAACCCCCGGGTCCCTCGTCAGATGACGGTTTCGCTCACAGCCTGCCTGCAGCGTGCTCCGCGCCGGATTTCCGTGCGCCGGACGCTGCCCGCGCACGGCCGAGCCACCGCCTGGCTTGTCACCCACGCCGCCCGTCTCGCGTAGTTCACGACGGACGGCGTCCGCTCCACCCCCACTGAACCTTCGCGCCACGCACGCCCACCTTTCCAGGTGTGCGTGCCATCCCCACTCCCCTTCCCACAGGAGGCAATCGCCATGACCCACGACCATTCCCTCATCGTCACCGACACGGACCTCCAGCGCCTGGAGCGCGTCGTCGAGCAGTACGGCAACGCCCGCAACGCCGAGCTCGTGGAGCAACTGGAGTCCGAGCTCGCCCGCGCCGTCGTCACGTCCTCCACCGCTGTTCCCCGCGACGTCGTCACCATGAACAGCACCGTCGTCTATGAGGACGAGGAGGCCGGCGAGACGCGCGAAGTCACGCTCGTCTACCCCAAGGACGCCAACAGCGACGCCGGCCGCATCTCCATCCTCGCCCCCGTGGGCAGCGCCCTGCTGGGCCTGTCCGTGGGCCAGACCGTGGAGTGGCCCCTCCCCCAGGGCCGCACCCGCCGCCTGCGCATCCTCGCCGTGCCCTACCAGCCGGAGGCCGCCGGGCACTTCCACCTGTAGGCCCCGCGTCCTCCCATGACGCGTCAGCGCCGTGCCCATGGCCCGCGCTGACGCGTCATGCCCACCCCGGGGAGGCAGGCCCTCCGCCGCATCCCCGCGGGATTGCTGAACGTCGTCTTCCGGACACCTCCTGGCCCCGGGCGTGCAGACGTCCGCGCACCCCTCGCCCTGGCGAAGGGACGCGGGCCGCTCTCACGCCCGCGTGTGCATGTGGAGGAACGCTTGTTCGCACGAAGGCATCACCTGGGGCTCGGAGGACTGGCGGTCCTCTGCGCCTTCAGCGCCCAGGCCCAGAGCAGCATTCCGGGCATTGAACTGGAGCGCCTGCAGCTCAACCCCGGCATGCGCGACAGCCTCGTGCTGTCCACCGGTGACCTGCTCCCCGCGGGTCAGTTCCGCATCGGGTTGACCGCGCACTACGAGAACCGGCCCCTCGTCCTGGTGGAGGACGGCGAGCGGCAGGCCGACATCGTCTCGAACCGCGTGACGGCGCACGTGAGCGCGGCGTACTCCCTCACGAACTGGCTGGAGCTGGGCGCGCAGGTGCCCATCGTCGCCCAGTGGGGGCCGGAGACCGCGTCGAATGGCGTGTCCCGCCCCACCACCAGCGCGCTCGGCACGCCGTGGGTCCAGGCCCGCGTGGGCTTCCTCGCCGAGGACCGGGGCGGGCCGCTGGACCTGGCGCTGCACCTGGGCGCGGCCCTGCCCCTGGGCAACAAGGCCGCCCTCACCCGCGACGAGGGCTTCACCTTCTCCCCGCGCCTGGGCGCCGGCAAGCAGTTGGGCGGCACCTTCCGCGTGGGCGCGGACGTCGGCGCGCTCGTGCGCACGAAGACGTACGCGCTGACGCCGCAGACGCAGCCCCCCCTGGACGAGATGGGCGTGGAGCTCAACGGCGGCGTCAACCTGTCCGCCGGCCTCTGGGGCCTGCGCGAAGAGGTCATCGTGCGCGGCACCGTCCCCACGCAGGACTCGCCCAGCTCGCTGGAGGCGCTCCTGGGCCTGCGCGTCCCCTCCGCGGACGGCACCGAGGTGTACGTCATGGGCGGCCCGGGCTTTGGCCAGACGCCGGGCACGCCGCGCTTCCGCGTGCTCGCCGGGGTGTCCTTCGGCACGCCGCCCGCGCCCCAGGGCCCCGTCTGCATCGCGGGCCAGCCCCACGTGGCCGCCGAGTGCCCCGACCTGGATGCCGACGGCGACGGCGTGAAGAACCGAGACGACGCGTGCCCCACGACGGCGGGCCTGGCGCAGCTCCAGGGCTGCCCGGACAAGGACGACGACCAGGACGGCATCCCCAACCTGGCGGACCGGTGCCCCACGCAGGCGGAGAACAAGAACGGCTTCCAGGACGAGGACGGCTGCCCGGACGACCCCGACTCCGACGGGGACGGCATCGTGGACTCCAAGGACCAGTGCCCCAAGGAGCCGGAGACGTTCAACCGCTTCCAGGACAAGGACGGCTGCCCGGACGTGGAGCCGGACCGCGACGGTGACGGCATCGTGGACCGGCTGGACAACTGCCCCGACGAGCCCGGCACCGAGGCGAACGGCGGCTGCAAGGAGGCGCCCGTCGCGCGCATCGACGCCGGGAGCATCCGCATCCTCGAGGCGGTCTTCTTCGAGAACAACAAGGCCGTCATCCAGACGCGCAGCCACGCGGTGCTCGACAAGGTCGCGGCCATCCTCGTGTCCCACCCGGACATCGAGAAGGTGCGCGTGGAGGGCCACACCGACGACACCGGCAAGGCCGACTACAACCTGGACCTGTCCCAGCGGCGCGCCGAGGCGGTGGTGGACTACCTGGTGAGCAAGGGCGTGCAGCGCGAGCGGTTGGAGGCGAAGGGCTTCGGGCCCACGCAGCCCATCGCGGACAACGCGAAGGCGGACGGCCGCGCGAAGAACCGCCGCGTCGAGTTCAAGATCGTCGGAGAGGCCGAGGGCGTGCAGACGGCGCCGGCCTCCTCCTCTTCCCCCGACACCCTCCGGAAGTAAGGCGGACCGTTCATGTTCAAGACCCTGATGCCTTCCCTCCGGGGAGATTCATCCCGCATGGCCCTGCGCACGGGCCTGCACATGCTGGCCCTGTGCTCGCTGTTCCTCGTCGCCGGCTGCGAAGCGCGCTCCTCCACTCCCGGACCCGTGCTCACGAGCCAGGCGTCCGCGCTCGTGGGGGACGGCCGGCTCCAGCCCGGCGAGCAGTGTGACGACGGCAACACGGCGAGCGGGGACGGCTGTTCGTCCACCGGCACCGTGGAGGCGGGCTACCTGTGCCACGTGCCCGGCAACGCGTGCTCGCTGGCCAGCCTGTGCGGCAACAACACGGTGAACCCCGGCGAGCTGTGCGACGACGGCAACACGACCGACGACGGCAACGGCTGTTCGGCCACGTGTGACCTGTCGCTGTGTGGCAACGGCGCGTTCGACAACCGGCAGTACCCGTCCTACGCGCAGGAGGTCTGCGACGACGGCAACCGCTTCGAGGGCGACGGGTGCAGCCGCCAGTGCGAGGTGGAGCCCGGCTTCGCCTGCGCGGGCAGCCCCAGCCGCTGCGTGAGGGCGGGCGTGGCGGTGTTCAACACCGGCGTGGACGCGCAGAACCGCCGCCTGCCCGCGGGCGCGGTGGATCCGCACTGGTTCTACGCCGGCACCACCACCGGCGCGGACACCGGCGTGCGCAACGCCAACGACTGGCCGCTGGAGATGCAGACCGCGCGCTTCATGGCGCCCCAGGGCGCGCAGACGTGCGTGTACCAGGACTTCCTCATCCCCTCGACGACGAACATCGCGCAGTTCCGCCTGCGCCTGGCCACCTTCAATGACAACCAGTTCGACGGCGCCAGGGTGAACGGCGTGGCCATCACCCCGGTCACCGTGAGCGAGCCCCCCGGCCAGCCCTGGCAGAAGAACATCTTCCGCGAGTTCGGCACCCACGCGGCCTGGCACCCGGGCCTCAACCGCATCGAGCTGTGCAACGAGAACGCCGCCAGCCCGCCGAACGCCTTCCGCTACCTCTTCGTGGACGCCTACGACGACCGCTGCGGTGACGGCGCCATCTCCCCGCGCGAGGAGTGCGACGACGGCAACACGAACAACAACGACGGTTGCAGCGCCACCTGCGGCATCGAGCCCGGCTACGGCTGCGCCGGGGCGCCCAGCGCCTGCGCGAAGACGTGCGGCAACGGCAACCTGAACCCCGGCGAGCAGTGTGACGACGGCAACACCACCGCCAACGACGGCTGCAACGCGAGCTGCCGCGTGGAGGACGGCTACGCCTGCCCCACGCCGGGCCAGGCGTGCGTGGCCTCCTGCGGCGACGGCGTCATCCACGCGGGGGAGCAGTGTGACGACGGCAACGTGTTCAGCTCCGACGGCTGCTCCGCGGCGTGCCGCATCGAGACGGGCTCCTCCTGCGGCGGCGCCCCGTCCGTCTGCGCCCCGCTGTGCGGCAACGGCGTGCTCAACGCCGGTGAGCTGTGCGACGACGGCAACACGCACCTGAACGACGGCTGCTCCAACGCCTGCACCCTGGAGCTGGGCTATGCCTGCGCCACGCCGGGCCAGCCCTGCGCGAAGACGTGCGGCAACGGCGACGTGGACCCGGGCGAGCAGTGCGACGACGGCAACCTCACCTCCGGCGACGGCTGCGCCACCGAGTGCCGCGTGGAGGACGGCTACGCCTGCTCCACGCCGTCCAACGGCCCCTCCGTGTGCGCCCAGTCGTGCGGCAACGGCACCCTGGACGCGAACGAGACCTGCGACGACGGCGACACGTCCTCCGGCGACGGCTGCTCCAGCGGCTGCCGCGTGGAGCCGGGCCATGGCTGCTCGGGTCAGCCCAGCACCTGCGCCACCCTCTGCGGTGACGGCCTCCGCGCGGGCGCCGAGTCGTGCGACGACGGCAACACGGTGGCGGGCGACGGCTGCGACGCCACCTGCGCCGTGGAGCCGGGCTTTAGCTGCCCCGTCCCCGGCACCGCGTGCCTCGCCACCTGCGGCAACGGCGCGCTGGAGGCTGGTGAGCAGTGCGATGACGGCGACGCCGCCAGCGGCGACGGCTGCAACGCCATCTGCGCCGTGGAGCCGGGCTGGAGCTGCAGCGGCGCGCCCAGCGCCTGCGGCACCACGTGCGGCGACGGCGTCCGCGCGGGCACCGAGGTGTGCGACGACGGCAACCTGGTGGGCGGCGACACCTGCTCGCCGCGCTGCCTGCTGGAGGTGGGCCAGACGTGCAACGCGTCCAACGTCTGCGAGGCGTACTGCGACCCGGTCTCCCAGCAGTGCGTGGCGCAGCAGCCCGAGCCCGTGACGCCGACCCCGGTCATCACCGGCCCCGTGGCGAGCAGCACGGTGACCACCGGCACGCCTCCCATCACCGGCACCGGCGAGCCCGGCGCCGAGGTGACGGTGCGCGAGGGCTCCACCGTCCTCTGCACGGCCACCGTGGACGCGGCCGGCCACTGGACCTGCACGCCCACGACGCCGCTGGTGGATGGCCCGCACTCCGTGACGGCCACGGCGAAGGGGCCCACGGGCAGTCCCAGCTTCCCGTCCACCGCCGTCCCCTTCGTCGTGGACACGGAGGTCCCGGCCCCGGTCATCACCGGGCCGGAGGCGAACGCCACGGTGACCACCGGCACGCCCGCCATCACCGGCACCGGCGAGCCCGGCGCCGAGGTGACGGTGCGCGAGGGCTCCACCGTCCTCTGCACGGCCACCGTGGACGCGGCCGGCGCGTGGAGCTGCGTGCCCACGACGCCGCTGCCGGACGGCCCGCACTCCGTGACGGCCACGGCCCGGTCGCCCGCGGGCGTCACCAGCCCTCCGTCCTCCACCGTCCCCTTCGTGGTGGACGGCGTGGTGCCGGACGCCCAGGCTCCGGACACCTCCATCGTGAAGGGCCCGGCGCCGACCACCTCCAGCCGCACGGCGGACTTCGAGTACGCCTCCACGGAGGAGGGCTCCACGTTCGAGTGCAGCCTCGACGGTGGCGCCTGGGGGCCGTGCAGCGGCAGCTACACGGTGGGCACCGGGGACCATGTCCTGCGCGTGCGCGCCGTGGATGGCAGCGGCAACACGGATGAGACCCCGGCGGAGTACACCTGGACGGTGACGAGCACGCGCGCCTTCGCGGGCGGCGGGTGCAGCACCGCGCCGGATGCCTCCTGGCTGGCCCTGCTGGGCCTGCTGGGAGTGCCGGGGCTGCGCCGCCGTCAGCGCCGCGCCGTCTAGCGCCGCATGGCCTTGAGGAGCCCGCCGGAGGGGCCGGCCTTCCCCTTCCCGGGAGCGCCCCCTCGCTCCCTCTCATGGCGCCCTTCCGGCGGCGCTCCCGTGTCCCCCGGCCTTCCCCGTATGCTCCCGTCCGTGCCCGGGGCAGGTCATCAGGAGTCGTACGAGGAGGAGGTCCTTCTCGCGCTGGACGAGGGGCTGCTGTCCTCCGAGGAGGCGGCCGCCCTGCGCGAGGAGGCCCTCCGCCTGCAACGCGGGCCCCTGGAGCTGTTGAAGGAGCGGGGCCGGCTGACGGAGGACACCCTGGACCTCTTGCGGCAGGACCTGGCTCGCGGCACGGACCGGGGTGAAGTCCCCATCCAGGAGGCCGCCACGCTGGGCACGGCGGTCCCGTCCTCGCTGGCCGTGGAGGGCGTGCCCGCCTTCCCGGTGCCCGGCTGGGACCGCTACGAGCCCGTGCGCTTCCTGGGGCAGGGCGGCATGGGGCAGGTGTTCCTGGCCTACGACCCGCTCCTGCGCCGCAACGTGGCCCTCAAGTTCGTGCGCGACGGGGACCCGGAGCTGGCCCGCCGCTTCCTGTCCGAGGCCCGCGCCCAGGCCCGCGTGCGCCACGAGCGCGTGTGCGAGGTCTATGAGGTGGGCGAGGTGCGCGGGCACGCCTTCATCGCCATGCGCTACGTGGAGGGCCCGTCGCTGGGGCAGCTCTCCCAATCGCTCACGCTGGAGCAGCGCGTCTGGGTGCTGTGCCAGGCCGCGGAGGGCGTGCACGCCGCGCACCGCGTGGGGCTGGTCCACCGCGACCTGAAGCCCGGCAACATCCTGGTGGAGCGCACGGAGGACGGAGGCTTCCTCCCGTTCGTGATGGACTTCGGCCTGGCGCGGGACTGGCGCGAGGACAGCGCCACCCCGAACGCGGTCCTGGGCACGCCGCACTACATGCCGCCCGAGCAGGCCCGCGGCGAGGGCCACCGCCTGGACCGCCGCGCGGACGTCTACGCGCTGGGCGCGACGTTGTATGCGCTGCTCACCGGGCAGCCTCCCTTCACCGGCGGGACGGAGAAGGAGGTGCTCGCGAAGCTCCAGACGGAGCCGCCTCCGCGTCCGCGCGCGCTGGAGCCGGACATCCCGGAGGACCTGGAGGCGGTGGTCCTCAAGTGCCTGGAGAAGGAGCGGCCCCTCCGCTACGACTCCGTGCGCGCCTTCACGGAAGACCTGGAGCGCTTCCTCTCCGGCGAGCCGGTGCGGGCCCGCCACGGCGCGCGCTACTGGCTGGGCAAGAAGGTCCGCAAGCACCGCGCGGCGCTGGCGCTGGGCGGCACGGTGGTGGCGGTGGTGGCCGGCGCGCTCACGCAGGCGCGGCTCGCGCGCGGCGAGGTGGCCGAACGCGAGCGGCTGGCCCGCGCCTTCACGGAGCGCGTGGAGCGCATCGAGTCCTCGGCGCGCTACTCCGCCCTGTCGCGCCTGCACGACACGCGCAAGGACCGCGAGGCCTTGCGCGCGAGCATGGCCGCGCTGGAGGCGGAGATTGCCCGCGCGGGAGCGCAGGCGGTGGGCCCCGGCGAGTACGCGCTGGGCCGCGCCCTGTTCGCGCTGGACGACCTGGATGGCGCGCGCGGGAAGCTGGAGGCCGCGTGGGCGCACGGCTACCGCGAGCCCCGCGTGGCGTGGGCCCTGGCGCAGACGCTGGGCCACCTGTACCGCGAGCAGTTGCTGCTGGACGTGGAGCGCCGCGCCCCCGCGCAGCGCGAGGCCCGCCTCAAGGAGCTGAACGGGCGCTACCGCGACCCGGCGCTCGAGTACCTGCGTCAGGCGGAGGGGCCGGACGTGCCCGCGCCGCCGTCGTTCGTGAAGGCCCTGTTCGCCTTCTACGAGGACCGCCCGGAGGACGCGCTGGCGCTGCTGGACGCGCCGGGCACGCAGTCGCCGTGGTTCTACGAGGCGCCGCTCCTGCGCGGCGACATCCTGCTCGCGCGCGCCACGCGGCGCTGGAATGGCGGGGACCGCGCGGGCGCCCAGGCGGACCTGGCGCTGAGCCGCGAGGCGTACGCCGCCGCCGTCGCCACGGCGGAGAGCCATCCTGTCGTGCACTCGGTGCTGGGGCGGCTGGAGCTGGCCGCGCTGGTGATGGAGCTGTACGGCGAGGGCAACGTGCTGCCGCACTACGAGCGGGGCCTGGAGGCGCTGTCGCACGCGCTCGCCGCCGCGCCGGACCACGCCCGCTCGCTGGTGCTGGTGTCGCGCTTCCACCGCCGGCTCGCGGAGCAGCGCACGAACCAGGGCGGGGAGGGCGTGGAGGCGCTGCTGGAGAAGTCCCTGGCCGCGCTGCGCACCGCGGAGGCCGTGGCCACGCCGAGCGACCGCATCCCGCTGGAGCGGGCCCTGACGCACCGCCAGTGGGCGCGCTACCAGCAACTGCACGGGGAGGACCCACGAGGGCAGTTGAAGCTCGCGATCGCCTCGTTCGAACAATTGCGCCCGGAAGACCGCGACTACGCGTTCCACGCCAACCTGGGCCTCGCGTGGCAGGGGCAGGCGGACGCGGAGGCCGCGCGCGGCGGGGACGCGCTGCCGCTGTTGGACAAGGCCATCGCCGAGTACCAGGCGGCGCTCCAGTTGAGCGAGCAGCAGCCGTTCTCGTGGATCAACCTGGGTGTGGCGTACCGCAAGCGGGCGGATGCCCGGAACGCGCCGGATGCGACGGGCGACCTGCGCCGCGCGAACAGCGCGCTGACGCGGGCCCTGTCCCTCAACCCGGACAACTTCGGCGCGTGCTTCAACGGCGCGGAGGTGGCGGAGCAGCTCGCGCGGGCCCGCTACCTGAAGGGCGAGGACGTGAGCGTGGACCTGGAGCGCGCCCTGGCGCTGTACCGGCAGGGGCTGGCGCTCAACGCGAAGCAGCCCGCGCTCCACAACGCGCTGGGCTCCGCGGTGTTCTGGCAGGCGGAGCTGCGCGCGGAGGAGGGCGGCGACACGAGGGCCCTGCTCGAAGAGGCGAAGGCGTCCTTCGAGAAGGCCCGCGCCCTGGCGCCCACGCAGGGCTTCGCCTTCAACAACCTGGGCGAGTGGGAGGTCTTCCACGCGGAGCTCCAGCTCGCGAAGGGCGAGGACCCGAGCGCCGCGCTGCGCGCCGCGGTGGATGACTACACGCAGGCGCTGAAGCGGTTGCCGGACGACGCGGACCTGCTGGCGAACCTGGGCAAGGCCTGGGTGCGGCAGGCAACGTGGACGCTGTCGCAAGCGCGAGACCCGGCGGCGGACCTCACGAAGGCGGAGGCGGCGCTGAACCGGGCCCGCGAGCTGAACCCGCGCCTGGGCAATGCCTGGCGTTACCTCGCGGAGGCCTCGGGCGTACGTGCGCGCTGGATGGCGAAGGGCCACGGCGCGGCAGGCGAGTTCGCGCTCGCGTCGCAGGCCTTTGATGAAGCGATGAAGCTCGACCCGAGGCTGGAGTACCGGCTCGCGGCGGCGGAGCTCCACGGCGCTTGGGCGCGGTGGCGCATCCAGGAAGGGCAGGACGCCGCGGCCGGGCTGAAGCGGGGGCTGGAGCTGGCCGACGCGGTGGTGACGGCCCGTCCCCGGTGGCTCCATGCGCGCGAGGTGCGGGACAGCCTGCGGTCACTCCGCGATGCTGCCCGCGCTCCGTCCGGGGAGCCAGTGGCTGACGCCCCCGCGCCCTGAAGTCCATGGGCGCGCACCGCAGTGCAGCCCCGGACGCGTCAATGACAGGACGCGGCCCGGGGCTGACGTGTCCGGCGCCCTACCGGAGCAGCTCCTTCGGCGGGTCGCTGGTCACGTCGATGCCGCCGTTCTTCCGATCCAACTCGATGGGACCGACCTTGGCCTCGCTCCGGGTGCTCGACCCGTCGTCGATGGTCGCGTCGAACGCGTAGATCCGCTTCAACGCCGTCACCGAGACGGTCAGCGGGGAGGTCACCAGCGCGTGGGTCCCTCCGAGCTCGTACGGGTACGGGTTCGAGGCGGAGACGGTGAGGCAGTTCCCGGAGGGGAACGTGATGGTGGCGGTGTAGGAGGCAGGGTAGCTGCCCATCGAGAAGACAACCGTGTCACCGTGTTTCACTTCCGGGCCGGGGCTGTAGCTGATGGGATCCGTGGAGAGGTCGACTGTGATGGTGGCCATAGGTCCGCACAGCATTGCAGCCCCTGTACCAACATGCATTTCCCGGAGCGCCCCCCGGATGTTTCACGCCCGCGCGCTCCCGGACGCGTCCGTGACACGTCACCGCCCGGGAGCTGACGTGTCCGGCGCCTACCGGCGCGGCTCCTTCGGCGGGTCGCTGCTCACGTCGATGCCGCCGTTCTTCCGGTCCCACTCGTGGCCCTTGCGCGCCTGGGACTCCTGGCCGTTGTTGAAGTCCACGTCGAAGGCATAGACCCCGCGCGCGGCCGTCAGGGCGACGGTCAGGGGCGCGGTCGCCATCGTCGCGCCGCCCAGCGTGTACGGGCCGGACGTGGTGAGGCAGGTGCCGTTGGGGAACGACACGGTGGCCGTGGCGTTGAGCGCGTTGCCCAGCGTGAAGACCACCGCGTCGCCGTGCTTCACATCCGGGCTGGGGTTGTAGCTGACAGGGGTCGTGGAGACGTCGATGGTGAGGGTGTTGGTCATGGTGCCCGCCGCCATTGCAGACACCGTACCAGCTCAGCTCGCGTCCAATCCCAGCTCACGCACCCGGCGCTGGAGCGCGCGGCGGGAGACCTCCAGCTTCTGCACCATGCGGTCCAAGTCACCCTCGCACTCGTGGAAGCAGCGGGTGATCTCCTCCGGGCTCAGGTCGCGCGCGGTCCGCAAGAGCGAGCTCTTGTCGATGAGCACGTACACGGAGGAGCGCGGGATGCCCAGCCAGTCCGCCGTGGCCTTCAAGTCCCAAGCACAGGCGCGCAGGGCCTCCAGCACCTCCTGCTCGCTCACCTCCGAAGGCTTGCGCCGCGCGGGGGCGCGCGTCTCCGAAGGCGCGGGCGTGTCCTCCGAGGCAGGGGAGGGCGCCTGCTCCGTCAGGGGCTGGCCGGGAATGGGGAGCGCGTCGGCGTCCAGCGACTGCTCCAGCCGCGCATCCACGCGCAGCCCGGGCAGCCCCCGGCTTCCAATCACGAGCTGCCGCGCGATGTTGCGAAGCTGCCGCACGTTGCCGGGCCACGCGGAGCGCACCAGCCGCGCGGCGAGCGACGCGGGCAGCCACGGCTCCGCCCTTGCGTCCGAGGAGCTCAGCCGCCCCGCCTCGCCCGTGGACTCCAGCTCCTGGCGCGCGAAGTGGAGGAACAGCGGCGCGATGTCCTCGCGGCGCTCGCGCAGCGGGGGCACGGTGATTTCGAAGCCCGCCAGCCGGTGCAGCAGCGGGGCCTTGAAGTGGCCGTCGCGGATGCGCGCCTCCAGGTCCGCGTCCGTGGCGGTGACGAGCCGCACGTCCACGCGCACCGGGCTCTGCGCGCCCACGGGATAGACCTCCTGGGTCTCCAGCACGCGCAGGAGCGCCGCCTGGACCTCCGGGGGCGCCTCCGCGACTTCATCCAGGAACAGCGTGCCGCCGTGGGCGGCGCGGAAGAAGCCCTCCCGGTCGCGCGCGGCGCCGGTGAACGCGCCCCGCACCGCGCCGAACAGCTCCGCGGCGATGAGGTCCTTCGCCAGGGCGCCCAGGTTGACGCTGACGAAGGGGCCCGCGCGGCGCGGGCTCCGCTCATGGAGCGCCCGGGCCACCAGCTCCTTGCCCGTGCCCGTCTCGCCCCGCACCAGCACGGGCACCTGGAGGTCGGCCACGCGCAGCACGTCCTCGCGCACGCGGACGATGCCCTCGCTGTCGCCCACCATGCCCAGCCCCGCCAGCTCCGTCGGGGCCCCCGCGCCGCGCACGGTGGCCTGGTGCAGCAGCAGCGCCACGCGCCCGGCGAGCACCAGCGGCACGCCCGCCACCAGCGCCCGCGCGGGGAACTCCCGCCCGCCGCGCACCGGCTCGCCGCCCACCCACACCGGCGTCCCGCCCTCCGGCACCCGCAGCCGCACGCCGCCGTCCGGCCCCGCCTCGAAGCGCACCGGCGTGCGGCTGAGGAACGGGTCGCCCAGGGGCAGCGCCAGCACCGCGCCCGGACGGCTGAAGTCCGGCGCGTTGCGCGACAGCGCCACCGCGCGCTCCGCGGACAGCAGCCCGTCCAGCAGCAGCCGCTCCCCGATGCGCTGGGGCTGGGCATGGCCAATGAGCGTCAACGCCGGCACCACCTGGGCGGCCTGTGACGGCGAGCCCTGCGTGCGGACGGCGGTGGTGGAGAAATCCGTGGGGTTCTTGGGCGGCATGGACGTCCCCGGCAGCCTACAACGGGCTGGCTGCCCCGGGGCCTGGCAGGCGTCGCTCCCCGGAAACCGTGCCCACGGCCGCTCGCAAGCCGGGCACGGACGGCAGGGGCGCAAGCCACGCCCGCGCCCCGTCCGATGAATAGCTTTGTGACGCGTGCCGTGTGGATTTTCGAGAGAGCGCGACCTCCATGACTCCATCGACCTCGAACATCACCGTCTTCGGCGCCGTCCTCTTCGACCTGGATGGCGTCGTCATCGACACGACCGAGCTGCACTACCGCGTCTGGACGGAGTTCGCCCGCGAGCGGGGCTACGTGCCCACGCGCGAGCAGTTGCTCGCCACCAACGGCCGGCGGGCCGGGGAGACGCTGCGCGCGTGGTTCGGCGCGCGGTTGGGTGACGAGGAGGTGGCCGCGCTCACCGAGGACCGGGAGCGGGCCTTCCACCGGCTGCTCGACCACGAGCCCCTGTCCGCCGTGCCCGGCGTGGGCGCCTACCTGATGTCCCTGAAGCAGGCGGGCGTGCCCTGGGCCCTGGGCACGAGCGCCCTGGCGCGCAACGCGGAGCGGGCCCTGGCGCGCGTGGGGCTGGAGCACCTGTTCCCCGTGCGGGTGACGTCCACGGACGTGTCGCGGGGCAAGCCGGATCCGGAGGTGTACCTCAAGGCCTCCGCCGCGCTGGGCGTCCCGCCGCACGCCTGCGTGGTGTTCGAGGACGCGGTGGCGGGGCTCCAGGCCGCGCGGGCCGCGGGCGCGGCGTGTGTCGCCGTCGCCACGTCGTTCCCGCGCGAGGTCCTGGCGCGGGAGCGGCCGGACTGGCTGGTGAGGGACTTCCGGGACCTGCCGCAGGCGCTGCGCCCCGGAAGCCACGGCCTCACGGCGCCGACGGCACCTCACCCGTGAGCACGCAGATGAGCGCGTCCGGGTCGCACTTCACGGGGAACAGCGGGTTGATGCCGGAGCCGCGCAGCCGCCCCGCGTCGTAGTCCGCGTACGGGTCGCACAGCGCGTCGTCCGGCAGCTTCGTCTTGCTGTTCTGGCACTTCACCACCGGCCAGATGCCCTTCACGGCGTACTCGGCGCTGCAGCCGTTCTCCGCGTAGACCAGGTCCGCGGTGAACTGCGTGCCCGGAATCTCCGGCGTGTTGTAGATGCGCAGGTTGCTCCACGTGTAGCCGAAGTCCTGCGCGGGCAGCACGCCGCCGTCCGCCGCCGTGGACGCGGGCACCTCCAGCCGCGTGGGCGTCAAATCCGGCACCGAGCAGAAGTGGTCCGCCCCCGGCGTCGCGGAGGCGAACGGCCCCACCGCGGTGGCGGACGCCTTCGAGTCCTCCGTCAGCCGGGACGCGAAGTCCTCCATCAGCTTGCCCAGCCGCGCGCTGCGCACGCCCACGGTGTCGGGCGCGGACGGGTCCGGGCTGAAGAACTTCTGCAGCCCCAGCGGCTCCGGCTTGAGCCGCGCGCAGACCGTGTCCGGGTTCTGCCCGGTCTTGAGCTGGTACGTCGCGGCGAACGAGCCGGTGGAGCCGTCCGACACGGCGCGGGCCACGACGCACTCGGGCTCCGGTTCACTGCCGCACGCGCCCACGGCGACGGCCGCCGCCGCGAGCCCTGCACTCACTGCCATCCAACGAAGCTTCATCGCGGGAGTCCTCATGGGCTTGGGCCTAGAAGCTGAGCTTCGCGCCCAGGCGGATGGAGCGCGGGGCCTGGTAGGCGGTGGGCCGCTTGAAGTTGGGGTTGATGTCCTGCACGCCGATGGGCAGCCCCGTGGCGGTGGAGATGACCTTGCAGTTGGGGTTGTTCTCACTGAGGCAGGCGGTGAGGTCGTCCGGCTTGCCGCCCTGCTCGATGGCGTACACGCGCGTGGTGGTGAAGGTCTGGTCCACGTCCGTGTACTGCTGGAAGTTGAAGAGGTTGAACACGTCCAGGGACACCGTGAGGACGTAGTCCTTCACCAGCCGCTGGTTGAGGCCCACGTGCCCGTCCACGCCGTGCACCCAGGGCAGCCGGCCCGCGCTGCCGCGCGGCAGGATGAACGTCTCCGAGCCGCTGCGGCGCGGGTGCGCGCCCAGGTAGTTGAGCGGCGCGCCGGAGCGCGCCCGGTAGTTGCCGCCCACGTTGATGCTGGTGCGAGGCCCCAGCACCAGCTCCTTCGCGGCGAACACCTTGAAGGAGTGCGTGCGGTCCCCGGGGAGCTGGCCCTCGCGGTTGACGGTGAGCGACACCAGGTCGAAGTCGCGCGTGAGGTTGGGGGAGAGCTGGCCGGTGTCCGCGCGGAACAGGCCGGAGTAGTTCCCGCGCAGGGTGGACCAGGTGTAGCTGGCCTGGGCCAGCCACCCGTTGGTGAAGGCGCGCTGGAAGTAGAGGTTGACCGCGTCGTACTCGCGCCGGGCCAGCGGGAAGTCCGTGGAGTAGCCCTTGCCCGGGTTGCCCAGGAAGAAGGTGCTGCCGTCGTCGCGGCTCATGTCCTCGATGACGTCGTTGAGGTAGCGCCGGGTGTACGTGGCGCCCAGGCGGCTCGCGGTGAAGAGCTCGTACTCACCGCCCACCACGAACTCGTCCGCGGACTGGGCGCGAATCTGGGGGTCCACCGGCACGCGGTCTCCGCCCTGCGCGTCCCACAACTGGTTGGGGCTCTCGCGGTTGCCAATGGGCTGGCGGTTGGCGTTCTGGGTGCAGTCCCCCAGGAGCGAATCCTCCCGCGAGGGAACGCACGGAGGCGAGTCGTAGGTGGCGGAGAGCAACTGCTGCTGCGGGAAGGACAGGTCCGCCATGTCCAGGGGGACGTTCTCGAAGAAGCGCGCGAAGTTGGCGAAGAGCTTGGCGCGGCCGCTCTGCGTCGGGTCGTAGATGACGCCCAGGCGCGGGGACCACTGGTTGGGCAGGTGCAGGCCCACCTCGCCGTCCAGGCCGTAGATGGTCTGCACGTCGTAGCGCAGGCCCACGTTGACGGTGACCTTGTCCAGGACGGACCAACTGTCCTGGATGAAGCCGCCCACGGTGGTGGACGTGGAGGTGCCTTCCTTGTTGGGCAGGAACACCGGGAGGTCCGGCCCCTGCAGGTAGCCGTACTGGTTGAGGCTGAAGAAGCAGTCGCCGCCGGTGCACTCCTGCCAGGGCGTCAGGCCGGTGCGCGCGCGCTTGTTGTAGAAGCTCATCCGCTCGATGTCCGCGCCGGCCTTGAGGATGTGGTGGCCCAGGGCCTCCAGCAGGTACGTGCCCATCACCTTGCCCTGCACGCGGTCCAGCCGCTGGACGCTGATGGTGCCGGGGCCGCCGGTGGAGTAGGCCGTCACCGGGCAGCGCAGCCGCTGCTCCTCGGGCGTGGTGCCGCAGGCGTCCTCGGAGGGGAGCGTCTCGAACTCGTTGATGGTGTGGTAGCCGGGGTTGCGGGTGCGGCGCCAGGCGATGTTGGGCTTCGCGGACAGGCCCTCGCCGGAGCCCAGGCCGGAGCCGTCCGACGGGAGGATGGAGTCCGCCTGGTGGTGCCAGCCGAGCGTCGCGTCCACGAGCAGCTTCTTGTCGAAGAAGGACGACGCCTGCTTCGCGACGATGTCCATGGCGCTGTTGCTGCGCCGGGTGGCGATGGCCTCATAAGCGCCCTGCACGAAGGCGGTGCACGACAGGCTGGTGCACACCTCCGGCTCGCCGTCGTCGCTGAAGGAGTACTTGCCGCTGCCGCCGGAGGAGCGCGGCGTGCCGAACACGGACACGGACAGGCTGTGGTCCGGGTTGAAGTTGTAGGTGAGCTTGCCCAGGTACTGCACGCTGCGCTCGTCGGCGAAGCGGCTGGTGCGGCTGCCGTCGATGGGCGTCACCTGGGAGAAGCCGGTGGTGGGGTCCTTGCGGCGCGCGCCCACGGCGGCGCAGCCGTTGGCGGGGTCCACCTCCGTGCACAGCTCGTAGCTGCTGAGCTGGCGGTCCACCTGGATGCGATTGAAGGACGGCGCGACGCCCACGTAGAACCAGAGCTTGTCCTTGAGCAGGGGGCCGCCCAGGTCGAAGCCGAAGTCGCCCAGGTTGTGGGCGCTGCCCTGCGCGGAGATGACGCTGCCCTCGCGCAGGATTTCCTTGCCGGAGGTCTGGAACGCGCCGGGCGCGTAGTTGGCGAACACGGAGCCGTGGAACTCGTTGGAGCCGGACTTGGTGACGACGTTGAGCACGCCGCCGGTGGAGCGGCCGTACTCCGGCATGTAGCCGCCGGTGATGACGTTGACCTCCTTGACGAACTCCACGGACAGGGGCGTGCCCAGGGTGCCCACGCCGGGGTCGTTCACGGACAGGCCGTCCACGACGTACTGGCTCTCAGGGGACGAACTGCCGCTGATGCTCACGCCGTAGCGGTCCTCGGTGGCGCCGGGGGCCAGTTCGGCCAGGCCTTCGAAGGAGCGGGACGCGGAGCCCTTGGTGCCGGGGCGGATGACGGCGATGTTGCGGATGAAGTCCTGGTCCACGGTGACGCCCGCGGCGCTGGAGCCCACGTCCAGGGTCGGCGGCGAGCCGACGACCTCGATGTCGGAGCTCAGGGTGTCCGGCGCCAGCTCCGCGTTGAAGCGGATGGTGCGGTCGATTCGCAGCAGGATGCCGTCGCGGGCATAGGGCTGATAGCCCTGGGCCTCGAAGCGCAGGGTGTACGTGCCCGGCGGGAGCTGGGGGATGCGGTACAGGCCGCTCTTGTCGGTGAGCACGGTGCGCTCGCCCTGAAGCTGGGCCGAGGTGGCGGTGACCACGACGTCCACCAGGGGCTGCTTGTCGAGCGCGTTCTTCAGGGTCCCGGTGATGACCGAGTTGCCCTGGGCCCAGGCCCCGGCGCCCCACAACACGGCCATGAGCCACAGCCCACGGATGAAACGGATTCGTCTGGACACGTCTGCGCCCCTCCCGGCGAAGGGGGCGAACTTTGTCGCAAAACGTGAGAAATCCACCAGCCCAAATCACAAAGACTTTGCCGTCAGAATGGAAAATGGCTGGCCCGCTGCGTCAGGGGATGTTCCAGGGCTCCGAAGTGAAGAGCGCGTGGAAGAGCGTGGTCTCCGGCGGCTTCATGAAGTTGACGTAGAGGGGGACGGGCGTCTGCGCGACTTCGAGCGGCAGCGCGGTGGCGCCGTATTCGGCCTCGATGTGTCGGGCGACCGTGTCCGCGATGCCACGCAGTTCCAACGGAGCGGGACCCAGGAACACCTTGGAGTCCAGGCAGTGCTTGCCCAGGTACTGATGCCGAACGCAGTGCACCGTGTAGACCGGGGCGAGGATGCTGAGATACCCGGCGACGGTCCAGATGAACCGCGGCTTGTGCATGATGCGCTCGTAGGGAGGATAGACGAGCGCACCAAAGCTGGGGTTCGCCAGGGGCGGCGTGTAGTCCCTGGCATCGCAGCCGGGAAGTGCTTCTCGAAGTGTCTTCACAAAGGCCCCCCAGCGGGGCCTCTCCGAATTCTTCTCCTCCCACAGTGCCTCGTAGCGAAGATCCTCGGCAGTGCGCTCCTGACGGAAGACATAGGCCTGGTCGGAGCCCCAGTAGCGACGAGCAATCGCGAGCAGGTCATTCGCGGAAGGTGTCATGGCTTCCGGCCTCCGGCATTCATGGGGCTGGTGGCCGTGTGGCACGTTGGAGCAACCCGTGAGCCCCGGACCGCACCACCGAGTGCCAGGGCGAAGGTGTCCCTGAACTGCTTGCAGGCAAGCCCCAGTGCTGTGACAGGTGTGGTCGAACTGAACACAGTCTGGGCCGCGAGGTTCGCGCAGTCCGCTGAGATGCGCTGGGCAAGCTCCCGCGGAAGGGGTCCCAACGCTTTTGTCTCCAGGGGCATCCCGATGCCCAGCGTGCACTTGAAGACTTCTCCTGTGTCACGCCGGAGCGGAACATGAACACAGGCTTCCTGCCAGCCATCCGCGCCTGGTTCTGTCTGTTCAACGACCGTGACGAACCGGAAGTGCCGGGGCTGGAGGCTGCCCTCCACAACGGTTCCACCGCCCGTCGCGCAGCCCGTGATCAGCCACGCCAGCCCCAGGCATACCGCCCGCTTCGTCGCGTCCATGGCCTTCCCCCCGGAAGGCCACCGACGTCACTTCAAAGCCCTTCCAAAGCTCCATCGTCTCAGGGGGCGGGCTGTCCGCTGAGCTACGCCGCGATGTGAGCCGTGGCCTAGAAGCCCCGCAGTGCTCCACCGTCACACGCGATGGACTGGCCGCTGATGTACGCGGCCGGCTCCGACGCCAGGAACGTCACCAGCGCCGCGAACTCCTCCGGCCTTCCCAGCCGCCTCGCGGGGATGTTCGGCGCCACCTTCTCGTCGGACAGGCCCAGGTCCTTCATCCGGTCCGTCGCGTGGTAGCCCGGCAGCGCCGCGTTCACCGTGATTCCATACGGCGCCACTTCATTGCTCAGGCTCTTCACCAATCCCAGCAACCCCGCGCGCAGGCCGTTGGACACCGTGAGGTTGTTCATCGCCTCGCGCGCCGCCGTGGACGTCACCAGCACGATGCGGCCCCAGCCCTGTGCCTTCATGCCCGGCAGCGCTTCCTGGATCGCATCCACCGTGGCCAGCCACAGGCTCTGGAACCCTGTCTGCCATTGCTCCACCGTGATGGCCTCGAAGCCTCCGGACGGCGGGCCCCCCGCGTTCACCACCAGCACGTCCAGGCCGCCCAGCTTCTGCGTGACTTCACGCACCAGCCCGCGCGCGGCCCCGGCCTGCGTCAAATCACACGGCACCGCGAGCGCCGCGCCCAGCTCCTTCGCCGCCTTCTGGAGCTTCTCCCCGCCTCGCGAGGACACCGCCACCGTCGCGCGCTCCTTCACCAGCGTGTCCGCGATGGCGCGCCCCAGCCCCGAGGACGCGCCCGTCACCAGCGCCCGCCTACCCTTCAAGCCGAAATCCATCCGCGTGCTCCTCCATGAAAGGGGTCAGCCGGCCGCGAATCAGCTTCGCCGCCCGGTCCAGGTCCACGTCGTCCGGCCGCTTCAAGTCCTTCGCCAGCTCCGCCACGATGCCGCCCGCGATGGCGCCCACGCCGTACGCCAGCCGGTAGGGCACCCGGCTGAAGCTCACCAGCGTGTAGCGGCTGACGAACTCGCCCGGGAACGCGTTGAGCAACACCTTCTCCACGCCCTTCTCCAACAGGAAGCGCGGATCCGCCGTGCTGTCGCGCATCTCGATGAAGTTCTCCACCGCCATGTCCGCGATGGCGTCCGCGTTCGTCTTGCGAAGCCGCTCGAACTCACCGAACGCCGCGGCCCAGTCCGCCTGCTTCGACAGGAGCGCGTCCAGCACCACGCAGTCCTCGAAGCCGCAGTTCATCCCCTGGCCGTAGAACGGCACGATGGCGTGCGCCGCGTCGCCCAGCAGCAGCGTGCGCCCGCCCGCGTGCCACGGCGCGCACTTCACCGTCACCATGTGCCCGGTGGGCCGGGAGAAGAACTCCTCCACCAGCCCGGGAATCAGCGCCTTCGCGTCCGGGAACTGCTCCTGGAAGAACGCCTCCAGCGCGGCGGGCGTCTGGAGCGTCGCGAAGCTCACCGGCCCCTCCCACGGCAGGAACAGCGTGCACGTGAAGCTGCCGTCTTCATTCGGCAGCGCGATGAGCATGAACGTGCCGCGCGGCCAGATGTGCAGCGCGTGCTTCTCCATCTGGAAGCGCCCGCCCTCGCCCGGCGGAATCGTCAGCTCCTTGTAGCCATGCCCCAGCGTCTGCGAGTCCGTCTGGGATTGCAGCGCCTCCCGCACCGCCGAACCCGAGCCGTCCGTGCCGAACACCACCGCGTCGCGCACCTCCCGCGTCACGCCCGTGGCCTCGTCCAGCACCGTGAGCATTCCCGCGGCCGGATCCGCCTGCGTCACCCGCTGACGGAAGCGGATGGACACGCGGCCCGTGGCTTCCGCCTGCGTCATCAGGAACTTGTTCAGCCAGCCGCGCGAGATGGAATTGATGTGCTGCGAGTCGTCCTTCCCATACGGCTGGAAGGCCAGCTCGCCCTTCACCGGGTGGATGACCCGCCCGCGCATGGGGATGGCGTGCTTCAGCGCCTCCTCCTCCAGGCCCACCTGCCGCAAGGCGTGCAGGCCGCGCGTGGAGATGGCCAGGTTGATGGAGCGCCCCGCGTCCAGCGTCTCACGGCGCATGTCCGCCCGGCGCTCCAGCACCTCCACCGTGTGGCCCCTGCGGGCCAGGTACAGCGAGAGCAGCGAGCCCACCAGGCCCGCTCCCACCACCGTCAGCTTCGACTCATTCGAGGGCATGGGCCTCCAGCGCCTTCACGAAGCGGAAGACGTCCAGGTACGTGTTGTAGAGGGGCGTGGGCGCGGCGCGGATGATGTCCGGCTCGCGGAAGTCGCAGATGATGCCGGCCGCGGACAGCCGCTGGAGCAGCCGCTTCGGCTCGCCCTTGAAGCGCAGGGACAACTGCGCCCCGCGCTGCTTCAGGTCGCGCGGCGTGGTGATGGTGACGTACCCCGCGGGCAGCCGGTCCAGGAGGAACTCCAGGTAGCCCGTCAACTGGTCGCTCTTCGCGCGCAGGGCCGCCATCGTCGCCTTGTCGAACAGCTCCAGCGACGAGCGCAGCGCCGCCAACTGGAAGATGGGCGGGTTGGACAACTGCCACCCCTCCGCGCCCGGCAGCGGGTCGAAGGTGGGGCCCATCTCGAAGCGCGTGGCCTTGTTGTGCCCCCACCAGCCCTCGAAGCGCGGCAGCTCCGGCGAGTGCGCGTGGCGCTCGTGCACGAACACGCCGCCCAGGCTGCCCGGTCCGCCGTTGAGGTACTTGTACGAACACCACACCGCGAAGTCCGGCCCGTCGTCGTGCAGCGACAGCTTCAGGTTGCCCGCCGCGTGCGCCAGGTCGAAGCCCACCTTGCAGCCCTGCGCGTGCGCCACGCGCGTGATCTCCCTCAGGTCGAACGCCTGCCCGGTGAGGTAGTTCACGCTGCCCAGCATCACCAGCGCGAGCTCCTTCCCGTGCCGCTCGATGGCCTCCAGGATGTCCTCGGGGCGCAGCGTGTCCTCGCCCTCGCGGGGCATCAGCCGGACGATGGCCTCCTTCGGGTCGTAGCCGTGGAAGCGCGCCTGCGACGCCACCGCGTACTGGTCCGACGGGAAGGCGCCGCCTTCAATCAGGATTTTGAAGCGCTCGCGCGTGGGCCGGTAGAACGACACCATCATCAGGTGCAGGTTCACCGACAGGGTGTTCATCACCACGACTTCAAGGGGCTGCGCGCCCACCACCCGCGCCACCATGCCGGTGAGCTGCTCGTGGTAGGGCAGCCACGGGTGTCGGCCGTGCACGTGGCCCTCCACGCCCAGCCGCTCCCAGTCCTCCATCTCCATCTGCACGTACTTGCGCGCCTTGCGCGGCTGCAGCCCCAGCGAGTTGCCCGCCAGGTAGATGGCCGGCGCGCCGGAAGGGGCGGGCGGGAAGAGGAACTCGTCGCGCAGGGGCCTCAGCGGATCCGCCGCGTCCAGGCCGTAGGCGAACACATCGGTGTTCTCGTAGACAGGGGCCGTCATGGTGCGAAGTCCTCGTGCGAGCGCCCCAGCCACTCCAGGGCATTGCGGGAGAGCAGCCGCTCGCGCACGGAAGGCGCCAGGTCCGTCAGCGACTCGATGAGCGTGCCGGGCCGCTCCTCGCCCAGCGGGAAGGGATAGTCACTGCCCAGCGCCACCTTGTCCGCGCCGAACAGCTTCACGATGCCGCGCAACGTCTCCGCGTCGTGCACCAGCGAGTCCACCCAGAACCTCCCCAGGTAGTCGCGCGGCGCGACGGGGTTGTCCACCGCCACCAGATCCGGGCGGACCTCGAAGCCGTGCTGGATGCGGCCCAGCGTGCCGGGGAACGCGCCGCCGCCGTGCGCGAAGGCCAACCGCAGCTTCGGCAGCCGCTCCATCACCCCGCCGAAGATGAGCGAGCAGATGGCCAGCGACACCTCCGCCGGCATCCCCACCAGCCACGGCAGCCAGTACTTCGTCATCTTCGCCTCACCCATCATGTCCCACGGGTGCACGAAGACGGCCGCGCCCAGGTCGCTCGCCGCCTGGAAGAAGGGGAAGAGGGCGGGGTCGGACAGGTTCAGGTCATTGACGTGGCTGCCAATCTGCACGCCCGCGAACCCCAGCGTGCGCACGCAGCGCTCCAATTCCTTGACCGCCAGGTCGGTGGATTGGAGCGGCACCGTGCCCAGCCCCACGAAGCGCCGGGGCGCCGTCGCCACCGCGCCGGCCAGGTGGTCGTTGAGGAAGCGCGCCACCTCCAGGCCGTCCTGGGGCTTCGCCCAATAGCTGAACAGCACCGGCACCGTGGACAGCACCTGCACCTGGACGCCGTGCGCGTCGCATTCCACGACGCGCTGCTTCGGGTCCCAGCAGTTGCTTTCGATCTCGCGGAAGAACTTCCCGTCATCCCGCAGCATCCGCGCGCGGCAGGGCGCGTGGTGGTCCAGCGTGATGAAGCCGCCGTAGCCGAAGCGCTCGGCGAAGCGGGGGAGCTCCGGGGGGAGGAGGTGCGTGTGGATGTCGACCTTCACTGGGGCGCACCACCCCGCGTCACCTTCGTGCCGCACTGCTTGCAGGTGCAGTGCTCCGGGTTGCCGTAGAAGTGCTCGAACACCGGCGGAAGCTGCGTCACCAGGTTGGTGACGTGCAGCGACTCCTCATAGAGCTTCTCGCCGCACTTCGGGCACAGCCACAGGAACGAATCCAGCTCCTGCGGCTGGCGGCGGCGCTCCAGCACCAGGCCGATGGTGTTCGGGGGGCGCTGCGGCGAGTGCGGCACCTTGGGCGGCAACAGGAAGATTTCCCCCTCGCGGATGGGGATGTCCCGCACCTGCCCCTCGTCGATGACGCGCAGGGTGATGTCGCCCTCCAGTTGGTAGAAGAACTCCTCGCCCTCGTTGACGTGGAAGTCCGTGCGCGAGTTGGGCCCGCCCACCACCGTGACCATGAAGTCCCGGTCCGCCCACACCTGCTGGTTGCCCACGGGCGGCTTGAGCAGGGGGCGGTGCTCGTCGATCCACTTCTTGAAGTTGATGGGGGTCAGTCGGCCCATGTCACACGTCTCCAATGGTGGCGATGCACTTGAGCTCAATCGCGATGGGCGTGGGCAGCGCGTTGATCTCCAGCGTGGTGCGGCACGGCGGGTTGTCCTTGAAGTACTCCGCCCACAGCCGGTTGTACGTGGGGAAGTCCCGCTTCATGTCCGTGAGGTACACCGTCACGTCCACCAGCCGCTCCCACGACGAGCCCGCGTCCTCCAGGATGTAGCGCACGTTGCGGAACACGGAATGGCACTGCGTCTCGATGTCGTACGAGACGATGTTGCCCGCCGCGTCCAGCTCCACGCCCGGGATGGCCTTGCTGCCGCGCTCGCGCGGGCCCACGCCGGACAGGAACAACAGATTCCCCACGCGGCGCGCGTGGGGGTAGAGCCCCACCGGCTCCGGGGCCTTCTTCGAATCGATCCGCTCGCCAGCGCTCACGTGTCGCTCTCCCCGCTCAAAGCTTGATGCAGACGTTCTTGGGCTCGGTGAAGAAGCGCAGCGCGTCCCAGCCGCCCTCGCGGCCCACGCCGGACTCCTTCACCCCGCCAAACGGCGTGCGCAGGTCGCGCAGCATCCAGGTGTTCACCCAGACGATGCCGCTGTGCAGCCGGGCCGCGAACCGGTGCGCGCGCGCCAGGTCCTTCGTCCACACGCTGCCGGCCAGGCCGTAGCGCGTGGAGTTGGCCCACGACAGCACCTCCTCCTCGTCGTCGAAGGGCATGAGCGTGGCCACCGGGCCGAAGATCTCCTCCTGGTTCGTGCGGCACGTGGGCGCCAGGCCCTCCACCAGGGTGGGCTCGATGAACCAGCCGTTCGCGCAGCGGCCGGGCACGCTCGCGCGCTGGCCGCCGGTGAGGATGTGGCCGCCCTCCTGCTTCGCGAGCGCGATGTAGCCCATCACCTTCTCGAAGTGCTCGCGCGACACCAGCGCGCCCTGGTCCGTGCCCTCCACCAGCGGGTCGCCCACCTTGAGGGCCTTCGTGCGCGCGACCAGCGCCTCCTTGAAGCGCGGATACAGCGAGCGCTGCACGAAGATGCGCGGGCCGCACAGGCAGATCTGTCCTTGATTCGCGAAGGACGAGCGCAGCGTGGTGGCCAGCGCCTCGTCGAAGTCGCAGTCCGCGAAGATGACGTTGGGGTTCTTGCCGCCCATCTCCAGGGACAGCTTCTTGAACGCGGGCGCGGCCACGCGGGCGATCTCCGCGCCCGTGCGCGTGCTGCCGGTGAAGGAGATGGCGCTCACGTCCGGGTGGCGCGTGAGCGGCCCGCCGACGTGGGGCCCCAGGCCGTGCACCAGGTTGAGCACGCCGGGCGGCAGCCCCGCGTCGCGGCACACCTGCGACAGGAGGAAGGCCGTCATCGGCGTCACCTCCGACGGCTTGGCCACCACGCAGTTGCCCGCCGCCAGCGCGGGGGCGATCTTCCACGTGAGCAGGTACAGCGGCAGGTTCCACGGCGAGATGCAGCCCACCACGCCCAGCGGCGAGCGCAGCGTGTAGTTGAGCGCCACACCGTCCATGGGGTGCGCTTCACTGGAGAACTGCGTCGCCGCGTCCGCGAAGAACTCGAAGTTGAGCACGCTGCGCGGGATGTCCACCGTGCGGGCCACCGACAGCGGCTTGCCCGTGTCGATGGACTCCGCGCGCGCGAAGGCGTCCAGGCGCTCGTGGATGAGCCCCGCGATGCGGCGCAGGTAGCGCGAGCGCTCGATGGCCGGCAGGGCGGACCACGCGGGGAAGGCCCGGCCCGCGGCCTCCACGGCGGACTGCACGTCCACCTCACGTGAGTCCGGCACGTGCGCGTAGCGCTGGCCCGTCGCGGGCTCCGGCTTGTCCAGCCACTGGCCGCCCGCCGCGGGCACCAGCTCGCCACCGACGTAGTTGAGGACCTTCTCCAAGGCAGCGCCCTCCTGAAGGGAGACGCGGCAATGTATGTCGCGGCCGTCCGCCGCCTCCAGGATTCCGAACAGTCGGCGTTGGATGGCGCTCGCTTGCGCGGCCGTCTGGCGCCCAGCACCTCCAGGACCCGCTCCACGGGTGAATCCTTGGTGGAATTGCGGGCCGGGCATGGAAAAGATTCGCGCATGACCTCGACTGTGGATGTAGCGGCCCTGGCTGGAATCCTGGACGCGGCGCGGCGCGAGCGGCGGGAGGTGCCGCCCCTGTCGCACGCGCACCCGAGCCTGACCGTGCCGGACGGCTACGCGGTGCAGGCGGAGGGCATCCGGCTGCGCGAGGCCCAGGGCGAGCGGGTGGTGGGCCTGAAGATGGGCTTCACGTCGGAGGCGAAGCGCCAGCAGATGAACCTGGGCTCGCCCATCTTCGGCGTGCTCACGGACCGGATGCGCGTGCAGCCGGGCGGCGTGGTGCGCGTGGGCGCGGGCATCCACCCGCGCATCGAGCCTGAAATCGCCTTCCGCACGTCCAAGGAGCTGAAGGGCACCGTGACGCGCGACGAGGTGCTGGACGCGTGCGACGCCGTCTTCGCGGCCATGGAGGTCCTGGACTCGCGCTTCGTGGGCTTCAAGTACTTCAGCCTGCCGGACGTGGTGGCGGACAACGCGTCGTCGTCGCTGTTCGTGCCGGGCACCCTGGAGCGCGCCCCGCGCGAGCTGGACCTGACGAAGCTCCAGATGCGCATGGAGGTGAACGGCAGGGTGGAGGGCGAGGCGCGCTCGGACGCCATCTCCGGGGACCCGGTGGTGTCCCTCATCCAGCTCTGCGCGCTGCTCGCGGAGCGCGGACAGGTGCTGCCCGCGGGGAGCCTGGTGCTGTCCGGCGCGGCCACCGCGGCCTACCTGATGAAGCCCGGCGACCACGTGCGGCTGACCGTGGACGGGCTGGGCACCGTGGAGGTGACGGCCGCGGAGTAGGCGCTCAGTACAGCAGGCCTTCCTTCGGCTGGACGGGCGGGGGCAGCTCGGACTCGCCCAGCATCTGCCGCAGGTTGATCTCGATGGTGCGGCACAGCGCCGTCATGGGCGTGTCGCTGACGGCGTCCTCGAAGGGGTTCTCCACGTCCCGGCCCACCGCGTCCATGGCGATGAAGAGGAACGCGATGATGGCGGTGACGAGCGGCGTGAGCACGCCCAGGTCCGCGACGACGCCCAGGGGCAGCATGGTGAGGTAGGCGCGCACCATGGCGTGCGGGAGGATGTCGTACTGGCGGGGCAGGGGCGTGTTCTTGATGCGCTCGCACGCGCCCAGGTAGTTGGTCAGCTCCGTGAGCGTCTCGTCCATCGACACGCGCATGTAGACCTTCTCCGGGTGTTCGATGTCGCTGTAGATGCGGCGCATGCGCGTGCCCATCCACAGGAGGATGGCGGCGGGCACGTTCTGCTCCACGCGCAGCGCCTCCAGCACGGACGGGCGGAAGAACGGGGTGATTTCCGGGAAGGGGTCCTGCCGCCGCAGGTGGCAGCGCAGCGCGTTCACGAAGCCGATCTGCGCGTAGACGAGCTCGCGCGCGTCCTCGGAGATGCCCTCGAACATGCTGGGGATGCCCCGGGGGGACTCCACGCCCGGGTGGAGGAACGTGGCCAGGTTCGCGCGGGGCGCGCCCGGGCCGCGCAGGTCGCGCGCCTGACCGAACTGGTCGCGCACCGCGCCGTCACCCACCTTGGACCAGGCGGGCGCCAGCGCGGGCCCCTCTGGCTGGACGGCCACCTGGACCAGGCGGGACGCGGCGGAGGGCGTCTCCGGGGTGCCGTCGCTGCGCTGGGCGCGGGGCGCGGGCAGGAAGGTGAGCACCTGACGGGCCAGCGTCCGCGACGCGTTCACCAGCCCGCCCCAGAGGGTGCGCGCCTCCCACCAGCGCTCGTAGGCGGAGTTGTTGCGGAAGCCGAGCAGCACGCCCAGCGCCGCGGCCAGCAGCGTCACCGGCAGCGCCGGCACCGACAGCCACCTGGCGTCCAGCGCCACGTAGCCCAGCGAGATGGCCAGCGCGATGGCGATGTGGACGACGACGGGGCGCCCCGTGTAGCGGAGGATGATCCGCCAGGACAGCATCCGACCGACGATCATCTCCCGGGGCTCCTCTACGGCGCAGGTGCTGCGTGAGGAGCTGGATGTAGTGATGCCCCCGTGGCGCGGCAATGCGCCGCGTCACCTTCGCGCCTCCGCCCGGACGGAAGCCCGCCTCCGCACGCCCCGGGAGCGTGCGGAAGCGGACGGACGGACGCGGAGGCGCCCGTCAGGCCCGCGACTTGGAGAAGACGATGCTCGCGCCCGTCCCCGGCACCGTCACGGTGAAGGTGCGCTCCACGGTGGCCAGGCCGTTGCCGCCGCGCGACGCCAGCTCCAGGAAGAACGCGCCCGTGGCCTTCAGGTGGAAGGACTGCGCCCACGACTGGGACAGCGCCTTGAACGCGCCGTTGAAGACGGACGGCGAGCGCTGCTCGTTGTTGCGCAGGTCCAGCAGCCCCGCGCGCAGGTCGCGCCACTTGGACACGGTGCCGGGGTTCTTCTGGATGACCTCCGCGAACGTCAGCATGCCGTTGCCCAACTGCCCCTCGGTGTACGCGAAGTGCCCGACGAGCGGGTGGTTCTTCAGGTTCGCGGCGGCCGTCTTCGCCGCGTCGGCGGCGGACCAGTTCTGCTCCAGGTAGGCCTTCCACAGGGGCGCGTAGATGAGCTCCCGCACGGCGGGCCGGTCGCGGCACGGCACGCCGTACCAGGGCAGGGCCCGGCCCAGCGCGCGAGCGAAGGCGGAAGGGGCGTCCGCGTCCGCCGCGTGGGTGATGACGTCGCGCAGCGTCCGGTTGTCCAGCTTCAGCTCCACCCGCGTCTCCAGCTCCCTGCCGCCGGAGGCGTCGCGGATGCGCCGGAGGACCTCCTCCTCCTCGGCGTCGTCCAGCGCGCCCCAGACGATGGCCTCGTCCACGGCCTGGCGCAGGTCGTGTTCCGACAGCTTGCGCGCGTCATGGGCCAGCAGCAGGTACAGCCCCAGGTCGAAGTCCGCCACGGTGGGTGACTTGCGGAACTCCGCCATGTCCGCCTTGAAGTCCGCGGTCCAGTGCATGTACGGCGTGAGCAGCGCGCCCTGGTAGCTGCGCACCCCCAGGAAGGAGACGCGCTGGGGCGACTCCTTCTCCAGGCTGTTGCGCTGCACCACCTGGGTGAGCTCGCGCGTGTCGCTGCCGCCCAGCGCCCACTTGCCCAGCTTCAGGGAGAAGCCCCAGGCCTTGGACTCCTTGTTGACCTCCTTCAGCAGGCACTGCTCCAGCGCCATGCCCTCGGCCTGCATGCGCTGCATCGCGCTGTCCATCCGGCCGGACACCAGCAGCGGGTGCAGGGCGCGGGCCTGGGCGTCGGTGCACACGGTGGACAGCAGCGTGGTCTGCTCGCGCAGGCGCAGGTATTCGTAGCGGAAGCCCGCCTCGAACTTGGACTCGGCCAGGGCCTGGACGCGCGCGCGCACGTCCGCGCGGAGCTTCTCCCACTGCGTGCGCAGCGCCGTGGTGTTGGCCTCCAGCTCCCCGAAGCCCAGCCGGTCCAGGATGATGCGCAGGACCTTCGTCTCGTTCTCCGACAGGGTGTGCGCTTCCAGCTTCGTCATCAGGGCGTCGAACTCGGACAGCGGCACCGACAGGAGCCCTTCGAGCACGTGCTCCACCTGGGAGACGACGGCGGCCGGGTCGGTGAGGCTCGCCTCCACGTGCAGGCTGGCCGTCACGCCCGCCTCGCGCGCCACCACCTTCTTCACCTGCACGCGCACCTGGCCGGGCTCGGGGCGGGAGAAGATGACGGCGTAGTCGTCCACCACCTTCACCTTCGCGGACACGGTGGCGCCCGCCTTGGCCTCGAAGGCGACCATCGTGCTGGCGGACAGGAGCTTCGTCAGCGTCTGGAGGTTGGACGTGTAGACGTCCGTCCAGTCCAGCGTCGCGGTGACGGACAGCTCGCCGCGCGCCTGGAAGGCGATGGCGTCCCCCACGCCCAGCGTGTCCAGCGACGACGTGAGCAGGGGCAGCCGCAGGTTCGGCGCGTCCGCCTTCAGCGCGTCGCGCGCCTTCATGTCCTGCGGGTGCCGGTGGTAGTCCGCCAGCAGCACGCGCACGTCGCCGTTGGCCGCGAGCGCCACGTAGGGCAGCGGGACGCCGACGTCCGCCTTCACGCGCGCCTCCACGCCGTACTTCAGCCACGCCTGGTCGCCGCCGTAGACGAGCGCCGGCGCCAACTGCGTCGCCGCGTCGCCGGGGGCCTCGCCCACCACGCCCGCCGCGTCCACGTCCGCCGGGGCGTCATAGCCCTCCACGAAGCCGCGCGCGGACACGTCGAACGCGAACGTCAGGGAGCCCAGCTTCTGTCCCGCGGGCAGCGCATAGCTGGCGGTCGGCAATTCCACGCGGATGTCCGAGCCCTTGAGCGGCGCATCCGGCAGCACCTTCGACACTTCGTCCAGCAGCGCGAGCTTCCACGACATGACGGCTCCCTCCCACGACGTCCACGGAAAGGCCGCATCCTACATCGCCGCTCCCACGTGGGAGGCCGGACGTGAAGCGGGCGCGGGCGACCCACCAGGGCGCCGCCGTCACCAGCTCAGGACCTGTCGGAGCGCTGTGGCGGATCATCCGCCTTCACGTCTGGCCCCAGCGCGCGTGCATGCCTGAGGGCCTCTTCCTGAGCCCCTGCTAATTCTGTTTAGAGGGCTCGAAACCAAAGCTGTGGGAGAGGGCGAGGCCGGAGAAGACATCGCTGAGGCCCGCACCTGTGTCCTTCCAGGTCAAGTTGAGCGCAAGGACCGTGTCCTTCGTCACGGGGTAGGCGATGCGAGGCCCGAACTCGAAATTGGACCCGTCCGCCTCGCATGGGTCGGTGAGGCAACCCTTGAGCTTGAAGGCACCACTCAACTCCAGCTTGATTGGCGTCGTGTAGTTCACTGCCCCTGTTCCAGACAGTGTCCATGCGCGTCCGCCGCCAGTCTCGACACGGTCATTGGCGACATCGCCGTTGAGAATCAGCGAGAAGCCTTGGACAAGCGGGACTTCCATGGACCCGTTCACAGCGAACTTCGCGAAGCGGCCCGTGTCAAAGTTATGGGCGGCGGCAACGCCCAATGCAAAGTTGGGGCGAAAGCCATACGCGACCTGGAGGTCCTTGTTGACGACGGGCGTGCCAGCTGTGTCTTCGCAATATTTCAGGCTCTTGTTGAAGGCCTGCTCTTCTTCATCCGTCATCGTTACGCCCCGCTTCCCTACATTCGCGGATGCAAGGCACTGATCGACCGCCTCCTGCGTTCTTTCACGGATGGTGTCCAGCACCTTGTCGGAGAGAAGTGCCGCGACACGCGTGCTGTAATTGAACTTGAGGCCCAGCGAAGCCTCCTTCGTGTCGGGGGCGTACGAACCGCTCAGTTGCAACGTTCCCCAAGGACGGTTCTTGAAGGGGTCGAAGAGGCTCCAGACGTCTCCACTGAGCTGATAGGCGCTCCCTGTCTCTGTTGTCTCCGCTGACACCTTGAAGAGCTCGCCGAAGGTGGGGCGGCTGAACAACTGAGTCGAATTCGTCACTGACCATGGGTCCGGGTTGGCTTCGGAGCCGCGCTTCGTTGCCTCGTCCGTGCCTGCGGCGAGCGCAAATGGCGCGTACCTCTGTCGTTCCTCGTCCGTCAGGACCGGTGTCCCCGCTGATGACGCGGACGCGGTGTCCTGGGCGGCCGCGGAGAAGGTGCTCAATGCGAGGACAAGCGTGGCCGCGACCTGAACCGTGTGCATGGAGGCCAACTTCATGGGATCTTGACCTTGAAGACGATGACGTTGTCGCTCGCGGCATCACTCGGATCCGAGCCCTCTTCCACTGGCTCGTGAGATGGAGCCTGGCCAGATACCCATGCGTAGAGCTTGAACTTCCACCCCTCCCCTAGAAACCGCAATGACGCGCTGACTTTCTGGCCTGGAGCGTAGTTGATGGAGACGCTGTTGGTGCCCCCCTTGCCGGTGACTCCGACGGCGTGCTTGCCGTCGACAAAGTAGCGGATGAAAACCGGGGTCGAGGGATGGGTCCAGACGAGTCGAAGTTGGACTGTACCCTCAGATGGCGCCAAGGCATTGATGCCCGCGGCGCCCAGCGCGTTGACGGCACCTTCCAAGGGATGCAGTGCATCGAGCACCCCGAACATGTCTATCGCCGCGGCGTCGACAAGGCCAGTGGAACTCGGTGCAATGAACGTGACCGGTTCGCTCGCCTGGGCCTTGCGTCCCGCCACAGTCTTTGACTTCTTCTGTGACATACCCCCTCCTGTGAATTGAGGAGGGAAATGCTAATTTGAATGTCAGGCTTTTGGCAATCTCGTCACTCATCAGGTGCTGCACTGCATGGGGATGCAGGGCTCAACGGAAGTGCTGTGTCGTGAGCTGGGTCCTTTTCTACACCTCTTGGATTGAGCCAGGATGTTGATCTTCAAGGCATGCTTTGTTGTCACGTCAGTGCAGACCGCATGATGCCTTGAGTCTGTTTTGCAGGGAGTAATGATGGCAGGGATTGGTGCGCCATCGTTGACTTGCGGTGCTTGCCTGAGTGAAGGCGAGGCGTTCGTGCACGGGCTCAGCCGACACATCTGGGTCTGGCCATCCGCAGGCGTGGAGTGGATGCGGCTGAGTCCTCCGGCGTCACAACCCGTGACGGCCGCGGCTACAGCGCCACCGGCTCAGGGCACGTCCTGGACGTGCTGGAGCAGGAGCGAGCCGTCCGCCTCCACCACCAGCGGGTCGGGCATCATCCCCGGGATGCACGAGCGGATGCTGACCCGGGTCTCGTCCACGGGCTCCAGCACCAGCGACGTCGTGCGCGTGGGGAGCGCGCGCGGCCACTGGCCCTTCTCCGCGCGGGCCACGTCGACCTCCACCAGGGCGATGAGGGCCTCGGAGCGCAGCGCGCGCAGCTCCAGCGCCTCCAGGTCCTCCGGCGACAGGCGCACCGCCGGGGTCTCCTCCTGGCGGAAATACTCCCCGGCCTTCCGGGCCTCCAGGGCCGCCAGCGCGCGGCGGCGCTCCTCGGCCGGTTGGTCCACCACGGCGAGCAGGCGGTCCGCGTCCTCCACCCACTGACGCCACTGGAGCCGGCGGGACAGGGCGCCGGGCTGCCCGGGCGCGTCGAACCACGTGGGCGGCAGCGCGGCGCGGGCGTCGTCGGAGAGCAGGTCGCGGAAGGCGCGGAGCTGCGCGGCGACGGACTCCTCGTGCAGCGTCAGGGACACCGGAGGGAAGCCCTCATGCAGCCGCGTGAGCTGCGAGACGGCCTGGCGCTTGCGGGTGAGGGACGCCGCGTCGAGCGCGTCCGCGCAGGGCCGCCACGCGCGCGCATAGCCGGCCGCGGACAGCCGCAGCCCCACGAGCCCGCCGCCCAGGGCCAGCTCCCGGCTGAGCGCGAGCGTGTCCACGCACGTGTCCACCGCCGCGTCCGCGTCCCCCCGCGCGACGAGCCGCCGCGTCTGAAGCGCCGCGTCCTCCACCACGCGGCGGAGCGCGTGGATCAGCGCGTCCCGGCGCGACAGCTCCGGACCGGACAGGGGGCGCAGGTCCTCCGGGAGCCCACCGAACTCCGCGTGGGTGGCGGCGAGCACCTGGTGCGTCAACGGCAGGCCCCGCTCCAGCGCTTCCAGTCGGGGCGCGGGGAGGTCCGTCACCGGCGCGCGGCCCTCCGTCACGGCCTCCAGGGTCTGGGCCTCCGCCCCGGTGGAGGGCGGGGTCTCGCGGGCCCGCTGGAGCAGCGCGGGCAGCAGCGGCGCCATCGCGTCCCCGAAGGTGCCGGGCCGCGTGGCGGTGAGGTGCGCCGGACGCGGATGCTCCGCGTATGCCAGCGTGTTCACCTCGCGCAGCAGCCGCTCCTCCAGCGCGTCGGTGCGCAGGTGCCGGTGCGCCAGCGCCCCGAGGCTCACGAGGACGGACAGGGACACGCCTCCCATGAGGGCGGGGAGGGGGCGCTTCAGGGCCATCGGGACGGGACTCCAGGAGGGGGACCTGGAATGTCGCACGAAACGGCGGAACCCCGACAGCCTCCCCCGGAGGGCGGCGTTGCCTGGAGAGCAGCAGGCCCACCTCCAGGTCATGGCGCCTGTCAGGTCCTCTACCGGGCAGGCGCACCCAACCGGCGCAAGAGGAGGTCCGCCAGGTCGCGGGCCTGTGAGCGGATCTCCGGCACGGCGGTGGTCTCCCACAGGTCCCCCCGCCGCGTGGGGCCCAGCGTGAAGAGGTGGGCGGAGGGCTGTCCGCGCGCGTCCAGCACCGCGCCGTCGGGCGCCGTCGCCAGCCCCATGCCCAGCGAGTCCGCGTGGGCCTGTCCCGTCTCCAGCAGGCCGCGCAGGACGGGCTGGCCGCGCGAGGCCGGGTTGGACTCGGGGCCGGTGCAGTTGATGACGTGCCGCACGCGCAGCACCCGGGGCTCGCGCTCACCCCGGGGGCGCAGGTGGACCGCCACCGCGTCCGGCTCCAGCTCGAAGCCGAGCACGCGGGCCGGGTGGAGCACCAGCCGCCCCTCGCGCCGCCACGCGTCCAGCGCGTCGTGGATCTCCGGCGCCATGCGGTGGCGGTGCACCTCCCAGTACGCCCGCAGGTGGCGCAGGAACCGCCGCCGCTCCGGCTCCGACAGCCGCTGCCACAACGGCGTCGTCACCGGCCGCAGCGAGTCCACCGCCGCGCGCCAGTCCGCCCCCGCCGCCGCCTGCGCGTCCACCTCCTGGCGCATCGTGCGCAGCACGTCGCGGATGCGCAGCGTGCTGAACGGCACCACGCTCTCCGAGGACGGGGACGCGGCCTGCGTGGCGGTCTCCGCGTCGCGACAGCGGTCCATCTCCCGGCGCACGGAGCGCAGCAGCTCGCGGATGCGCAGGGGCTCCGCCGCCGCGGGCGTCTTCGCGCCGTGCGCGCGGTGTGGGTGCGGCAGCAGGCCGTGGCGCGACAGCGCGTGCACCGGGCCCTGATGGCCGCGCTCGCCCAGCGACAGCACCGTGTCCACCATGGTGAGCGCCGTGCCGATGAGCAGCACCGGGTCACCCGGGCCGATGCCCTCCAGCGCCCCGGGCACCCACGGCGAGCGGTGGTAGCGCGGGCTCGCGTACAGCCCGCCGTCCGGCACGCGCAGGTCCGCGGGCATCGCGTTGCCCAGCGCCAGCACCGCGCACTTCGCCTCCAGGACCTGGCCGCTCGCGAGCGACACCTTCACGCCGTCCGCGGTCTCCACCACCGCGGTCACCTCGTCGCGCGGCGTCTCCAGCCGGACGCCCGGCGCGGCCTTCGCGGCGGCCTCCTTCAGCACGAACTCCAGGTACTGGCCGTAGCGGCGGCGCTCGGCGAACGCGGACGGCGGCGTGTCCGGCGCCTCCAGGCGCAGCCAGCGCAGGAAGTGCTCCGGGTCGTCCACCCAGGCGCTCATGCGGCCGGCCGGCACGTTGAGCAGGTGACGCGCGCTGGTGGTGGAGTACGCGACCCCCCGCCCCAACTGCTCCCCCCGCTCCACGAGCGTCACGCGCAGGGGCGAGCGCGCGCCCCGCAAGAGACTGGCCGCGAGCAGCGTTCCGCTGGCGCCCGCGCCGATGATGATCACGTCCTGCCGGGAGTTCACCGCGCGATTCTAGGGCCGGCCCCCCCGGATGCCATCCCTCCCAGGCGTCGTCACCCGCGCGGATTGTCCGTAGGCCCACGGCCCCGGGAGCCCCGGCCTGACTCCGGAGCCCACCGTGTGACGGCGGGGCCCGGCGGACCTCAAACCGCCGGGCGCGCCTCGGGCTCCGAGGGGAGGGAGGGGGCGGGGGGCGCGACCGCCAGCCGCTCCCCGATGCGCGTCAGCCCCTCGCCATCGCGGGCGCGCGCATGCACCCGTGGATAGTCGGCGAACGTGGTGCCCAGCCACCGGTCCAGCACCACGGTGTACAGGCCGTAGTGCCCCTGGTAGCGCGCGTGGTGCAGCGCGTGGAACGTGGGGGTGAAGAAGACGCGGCCCACCCAGGACGTCACGAAGCGCTTCGGCAGCCACTCCGTGTTGCCATGCCCGAACGCGTTGAGGACGTAGTTGGTCAGCATGTAGGCCAGCACGCCCACCTGCGTGCCCGGGAACACGTGCAGGGCCGCGAAGTGCAGGCCGAGCCCGCCGACCATCAGCACCACCCGCTCCGCCACGGAGAAGGACAGCGCGGTGAGCGGCTCCGTCACCTGCGCCACGTGGTGCTGCGCGTGGAAGCGGTAGAAGCGCGGGTGGTGCAGCAGCCGGTGCGTCACGTAGAACCACACCTCGAAGCCCACGAACATCCACGCGTACGACCACAGCGCCGTGGACAGGCTGAACGGCGCCATCAGGGGCCCGGTGAAGGACCGGAACGCCCCGATGAGCACCGCGTCCGTCAGCACCACGCCCACCGCCGCCAGCGCCTCGCTGCGCAACTGCCCCTTCGACAGCTCCCGCCGGTACACCCGGAAGCGCGCCGCCAGCCGCGTGCGCCACACCCCCCAGCCGCCCGCCACCGTCAGCAGCTTGAGGGTCCCCGAGATGAGCAGGACCACCAGGAACACCCTCAGCGGCGACGGATTCTCGGGCAGCAGCGGATGCATCACGGACCTCGCGAAGGCCAGCACACCTCCGGGCCAGGCATGCCCGGACACCCCCATGGATAATGCCCCTCCGTGTCTATTGTCAAATCTGACAATAACAAGGGGTGCGTTGAACGACGGGGCCCGGTGGCTAGGATGCGCCGGGATGGCACCCAGGCGTCCCCAGGGCCGGGCTCCGGCCCGGCGCACCTCCGCTCCCCGTCGTCCCGCGAAGCCCGCCGCGCCCCGCAAGCGGCGCACCCCGGAGGAGGCGCGCGAGGCCATCCTCCAGGCCGCCGAGCCGCTGCTCGTGGAGCAGGGGCCGGACCGGGTGGGGCTGCAGGCGGTGGCGAAGGCGGCGGGGGTGAGCCACGCGCTCGTCACGCACTACTTCGGCACCTACGAGGCCCTGGTGCGCGAGGTGCTCCTGCGCCGCAACGAGCTGCTGGCCGCGTCCTTCCGGGAGCACCTGCTCGCGGCGGAGGCGCCGCCGGACGCCGGGGCGCTGCTGGAGCGCTTCTTCACCGTGGTGCAGGAGGGCCAGCACAGCCGGCTGATGGCGTGGGCGCTGCTCACCGGCCGCGCCGAGCACATGCCGTTCGTGCGCGCGCAGGGCCCGCGGCTGCTGGCGGACGCGCTGGAGTTCCAGGCAGGCCGCGTGGCCCAGACGCAGGGCACGCCGCCGCCCTCGCGCGACACGGTGGACATGACGCTCATCGTGGCGCTGTGCGCGTCGCAGTGGTTCCTGCTCGCGCGCGAGGTGCTGCTGCCCGTGCTGGGGCATCCGGTGGACGCCGCGTCGGACGCGCGCTTCCGCGAGGTGCTCGGAGGGATGCTCCAGCGCTCGCTCGGGGTGAAGCCGCCCGGCGGGGGCTGATCAGGTCCAGTCGGCCTGCGAGCGCTGCGCCTGCACGAAGGCGCCCGCCACCGGCAGGGTCACCCGGAAGACGCTGCCCCGGCCGGGCGCGCTCTCCATGGTCAGCGTGCCGCCCAGCGACGTGACGATGCCATGGCACACCGCGAGCCCCAGCCCCGTGCCCACGCCCAGCGGCTTGGTGGTGAAGAAGGGGTCGAAGATGCGCTCGCGGTGCTCGGGCGCGATGCCGCAGCCGGTGTCGCGCACCTCCACCAGCACGTGGCCGGGCTCGCCGGGGCGCGCCACCACGCGCACCTCGTTGCCCTCCGCGTTCCCCGGCGGGATGGACTGCGCCGCGTTGAGCAGCAGGTTCAGGAACACCTGCCCCAGCCGCGAGCCGTTGCCCTGCACCGGCGGTACGCCGTCGCACTCCACCACCAGCCGCGCGCGGTGCCGCAGCTCGTGCATGGCCATCTTCGCCGCCGTGCGCACCACCGCGGCCAGCTCCGCGGGCCCGCTGCCCACGTCCTCCGCGCGCGACAGCGTCTGCAGGTCCCGCACGATGAGCCGGATGCGCTCCGCGCCGTCGCGCGTCTCCGCCAGCGCCTCCAGAATCTCCTGCCGGTCCTGCTCCGACAGGCGCTCCTTCTGCTGCAGCTCCTGGTGGATGTACTCCAGGTTGCTCAGGATGAAGGCCAGCGGGTTGTTGATTTCATGGCCCACGCCCGCCGCGATGCGCCCCAGCGCGATGAGCCGGTCCGCGAAGAGCAACTGGGCCTGCGTCGCGTGCAACTGCTCCAGGCTGCTGGACAGCTTCGCGTTGGCGGCCTCCAGCGCCGCGGTGCGCTCGCGCACCGTCTCCTCCAGGAGCCGGTTGTCCGAGCAGGGCGTCTCCACGGCGCACCGGGTCCTGGAGTCGGGGCCCAGGCGCTCGAAGGCCTGGCGGAGCGTGCCCCGCCGCCGCGTCATCGCCGCCAACCGCCCCACCTTCGCTCGTAACGTCATCGCGGCCCGCTCCACCCACGTCCAACCGCGGCCGTCACCGCTCCTCGTAGCGGAGGTTCCCTGCTTCCGGGCCACGGCCTGTAGACGGCCATCCAACACCGCCGCCCCGTGCCCGGCAAGGTGTGCGCGGGTCCAGGATGCCGTCGGGCCGACACCGCGTGGGCGTCACGTCCCGGCTGTCATTTTCCATTGGGGGGTCGGGCGCGCGGGAGGGGAGCTCACCGCACGCCCGGCGGCTTCTGGACACGCGGCCCGAGGTGATGCCGGGGCCGTCCATGTCCAGCGCGCTTCACCACGGGTTCAACAGGTGCTTCCGCTTCAGACGCCGCAGTCCGCGCGGCAGCTCTCCGCCGTGGTGCCGGGGCCCGCGTGCTCGGTGAACTGGCACACGCCGTCGCCGCAGCGGAACAGCTCCGTGGGCTGCACGCGCGTGGTGATGGCCGGGTACGTCTTCCCGTTATACGTACAGTGCGTGTAGTAGGGCTGGCTGGGGTCGGCCTTGGTGCAGAACTGCGAGCAGCTTCCGATGTTCGTGATGGGCGCGCAGGCGTCCGCCGTCAGCGACAGGCCGCACGCGCGCGTGGTGCTCTCCGCCGCGCTGAAGTCGCGGTCGCGCGCCGCGAACAGGCCCTCGTTGGTGAAGAGGTTGCCGAAGAAGCACGCCTCCTTCGCGCTGAACTGCGACAGCTCCTCGGCGGAGTAGGGGATCGCCGCGCCATCGGCCGTGCGGCCCAGCACGGACAGCGCGATGTGCAGGCCGTACTTGTTCGCGTGCGCCGCCAGGCACGCGCTCACCGCCTGCTGCTCCGCCACCGTCGCGGCCTTGCCCGCCGCCCAGCCCGGCGCCAGGCCCAGGGCGCCCGGCCACGTGTACTTCACCCCGGTGGTCGTGGACTGGAAGGTGCGCGTCTGCCCCTCGGGCACCGAGCACTTCACGATGTACGCCATCACCATCGGCGCCGTGTCCGCGTTCTGGTTGAACCACTCGTTGAAGCCCTGCGTGGACAGCCCGTTGACGGTGAGCCCGTTGACCGTCAGCCCGTTGACGGTGAGCCCGTTGACCGTCAACCCGTTGACGGTCAGCCCGTTGTCCACCTGCTGCGCCTGGTCCACCGACGCGGGATCAGCCCCCATCATGGCGTCCTCCGGCATCGCCCCGCCGCAACCCACCAGGGCGAACAGCGCCCCCGTCATCAAGGCCGCCTTCAGGGGTTGGCGTGAGGCAACTCGGTTCCACCACTCGCTGCATCCACTTCCAGGCCGAAAAGCAGGGGTGAGGCGCATGTAGGGGCTCCCGCTCGAGGGAAGTCGGAGGTCCGACTTCCAGAATGTCAGGCAGTCCAGGCTTTCAGCCAGAAAGGTGCTGAAACTGTCAGACAGGGGAATCGTGACGGATTCAGGATCTAAAATAAATACGGCTTCGTCAAAAAATTATGGTGTGGGTCCAATTCTCACGGGGCCAGACGTGTGCCGGTGAAGGGAATGGAGCCACAGGGCTGAGGTGGGGTGCTACGGGGGAGGAGGAGGCGGGGACGGCGGGGACGGCCTACGGCGGAGGAGGAATCTCGAGGAGCTGGGACGCGGGACGCGTGATGGCGAAGCCACCGGGGTCCCTTACGTTCCAGGTTGCCACATGCGTGACCGGGCCGCCTACCACCTCGGCCTCGCCGGAGTCGCCGCGTGTCTCCGCCTCACCCTGGTGGAGGCAGAGGTGGACGCGGGCGTGGACGGCCTCGGCCAGACGCTGGGCTTCGGCTTGCAGGTCTCTCAGGGGTTGGAGGGCCTGCGCGGGGCTGCCGCCGGCGGTCAGGGGGCGCACGCCCAGGAGCGCGGTGCCCGTCTGGAGCGCCAGGGTGAAGCTCTCCGCGCGCAGGCCCTGCTCCAGCGTGTCCATGACGGTGGCGAGCGCGGCGTAGGTGGTGTCGTCGTCCAGGTCCGAGGCGGGGAGCACCACCTCCGCGTTCACGGCGAGCACGAGCCGCGTCTGGCTCTCCACCTGGTTGGGCTCCTCCGTGGCCTCGCGCAGGGCGGTGAGGAAGGCGTTCACGCTGGGGTAGCGGCGGGTGGCGTCCTTGTCCAGGCAGCGGAGCACCACCGCGTCCACGGCGGGGGACACCGGGGCCTTCACGCTGGGGCGCGGCGGCGGGGCCTCCAGGTGCATGCGCTCCAGCTCCAGGCGATCATCGGACTGGAAGGGGTAGCGGCCGGTGAGCAACTGGTACAGGAGCACGCCCAGCGCGTACACGTCCGTGGGCGGCCCGATGCTCCCGCCGCGGAACTGCTCGGGCGCCATCGCGTGCGCGGTGCCCAGGCGCTGGCCGGCGGTGGTGAGCCCCTCCTGGCCGGGCTCCTGCTGGATGAGCTTCGCGATGCCGAAGTCCAGCAGCTTCAGCCGGGGCTTCTCCCCCTCCTCCACCACGAGGATGTTGCTGGACTTCAGGTCCCGGTGCACGACGCCCGCGCGGTGCGCCGCCTCCAGCGCCCCGCAGACGGGCTCCAGGTACGCCAGCGCGCGGGACGCGGACAGCCGCCCGCGCTCCTGCACCACCTGGCTCAGCGTGCGCCCGGAGAGCAGCTCCATCACGTAGTAGGGGCTGCCGTCCGGCATCAGCCCGAAGTCGTAGACGTCCACGATGTTCGGGTGGTGGATCTGATTGACGACGCGCGCCTCGCGCACGAAGCGCTGCAGCATCTCCCCCTGGTCCGCCAGGTGCGAGTGCAGCACCTTCACCGCGGCGTGCCGCCCCAGGATGCGGTGCTCCGCCTCGTAGACGCTGCCGTGGCCGCCGGCCGCCAGCATGGACTTGAGGACGTACTCACCCGCCAGGGTGCCCGGCCCGCGCTCGGCACGGGTGGGTGTGTCGTGCCCCTTGTCCGGGGCGCTCGCGTTCGCGCGCGCCTGGATGCGGAAGGTGCTCTCGGAATCCACCGCCATGAATGCCCCGCACCCTACCATCCACGGGGTGGGTCGCGAGTGCCCGTGCCGGGTGGGGGGCCCTGCCTGCCTGCCTGGCCGTTCACCAGGAGTCAGGCTCATTGTCCTCCGGGTGCAGGGGACGTTCATTGGAAGCCGTTGGGGTATGGTTGCGGTCCGGCCCAGGACCTCGGGCCCACACGGAGCGCGGCGTCATGCACGACAGGCGGCGAGGACACGGCCAGCCCGAGCGCAGGGGGACGTCAGGGGGCTTGCATACATGATGACGTTGGTGGACGAGCTCACGACCTGCGCGGGCCAGTCGGTGACGGCCCCGTCCTCGACCGGGGCGTGCCTCATCCTCATCAGCACCACGACGCCGGCGGCCATTGGCAAGGCGTACCGGTTGGAGCCGGGCGAGCACGTCATCGGGCGCGGGTCGGAAGCGGAGGTGCGCATCGACGATCACGGGGTGTCGCGCAAGCACGCGCGCATCCTGCGCAAGCCGGATGGCTCGTGCCTCGTCACGGACCTGGAGTCCACCAACGGCACGTTCCTCAACGGCCTGCCGGTGTCCACCGCGGAGCTGCAGGAGGGCGACCGGCTCCAGGTGGGCACGGTGACGGTGTTCCGCTTCTCCCGCCGCGAGGTGCTGGAGCAGCGCGAGGAGCAGCTCCGGCAGGCGCTGTCCGCCGCGCGCGTGGGCATCTGGGACTGGAACGCGAAGACGGGGCAGGTGACCTGGAGCGAGCACGTGGACCGGCTGCTGGGTCTGGCCGTGGGCAAGCTGTCCGGCCGCGCCATGGACCTGGATGAGGTGGTCCACCCGGCGGACCTGCCCCGCCTGCGCGCGAACCTGGCCACGGCGCTGGCGCAGCGCTCGCAGGTGGACGTGGAGTACCGCATCGAGCCCGCGGGCAGCGGCTACCGCTGGATTTCGTGCAAGGGCGACGTGCTGCTGGACGCCGCGGGGCAGCCCGCGCGGGTGACGGGCACGGTGATGGACATCACCGCGCGCAAGCAGGCGGAGCAGGAGCTGCACCGTCAGGCGCTCATCTTCGAGAGCATCTCCGACGGCGTCGTCATCACGGACCTGGCGGGCGGCGTCATCGACTGGAACACCAGCGCGGAGCGCATGTTCGGCAGGAGCCGCAAGGAGGCCATGGGCCAGACGCTCTTCAGCGTGCTGCACCCGGGTGAGCCGGACCGGCTGACGGGCGCCATCCTCACCGCGCTGGAGGTGCACGGGCGCTGGAGCGGGGAGCTGGAGTTCAAGCGCGCGGACGGCATGGCGTGCGTCTGCGAGTCCGTGGTCGTGCCGCTGCGCGACGCGGAGGGGCGCATCATCGCGAACATCATGGTGCACCGCGACCTGAGCGAGCGCCGGCAGCTCCAGGCGCGCCTGGTGGTGGCGGACCGGCTGGCCAGCGTGGGCACGCTGGGCGCGGGCGTGGCGCACGAAATCAACAACCCGCTGGCGTACATGCTGGTGAACCTGCACCTCATCCGCGAGGGGCTGGACAAGCTGGAGGCGCAAGGCGCCCCGTCGGAGCCGGTGGCCTCCATCCAGCAGTTGGTGCGCGAGACGACGGAGGGCGCGGAGCGCATCGCGACCATCGTGCGGGACCTGAAGGTCTTCGCGCGCGGCGAGCAGGAGTCGCGCCCCATGCCGGTGGACGTGCGCCGGTCGGTGGAGCTGGCGTGCAAGATGGCGGACAACGTCATCCGCCACCGCGCGCGGCTGGTGACGGAGTTCGAGCCCGTCCCCGCGGTGGAGGCGAGCGAGGCGCGGCTGTGCCAGGTGTTCCTGAACCTGCTGCTCAACGCGGCGCAGGCCATCCCGGAGGACCCGTCCTCCGTCACCGAGCACGAGATTCGCGCCATCATCCGCCCGGGCGAGCCGGGCAAGGTGGTGGTGGAGGTGCGCGACACCGGCGTGGGCATGACGCCGGAGGTGCTGGGGCGCATCTTCGACCCGTTCTTCACCACCAAGGCGGTGGGCGTGGGCACGGGGCTGGGGCTGTCCATCTGCCACGGCATCGTGGAGTCCATGGGCGGCGCCATCCACGCGGAGAGCACGCCGGGGCGGGGCAGCACGTTCCGCGTGGTGCTGCGCTCGGCGGCGCACGAGCCGGACCTCTACCCGCGGCTGTCCACGACGGCGCCGGCGGGGGCGCGGGCGCGCATCCTGGTGGTGGATGACGAGCCCAACGTGACGGTGGCGCTGCAGCGCTCGCTGGCCTCCGAGCACGAGGTGTCCACCGCGAACAGCGCGCAGGCGGCGCTGCGGCTGGTGAACGAGGGCGGCCGCTTCGACCTCATCCTCTGCGACGTGATGATGCCTGGGATGACGGGCATGGACCTGTACTTCGAGCTGGGGCGCTCGGTGCCGGAGCAGGCGGGGCGGATGGTGTTCATGACGGGGGGCGCCTTCACCCCGCGCACGACGTCGTTCCTGCGGGACGTGCCCAACCTCAAGCTGAGCAAGCCGCTGGACCTGGCGCAGTTGCGCGAGCTGGTCGGCCGCTCGGCGGAGGCGGCTCGATGAGCGCCTCCTCCGGTCACCCCGCCGCTCCTCCGGAGGTCGCGGCGGGGCCGGAGGCCCCCGCGGCCGTGGCGGCGGGGATGGGGCTCGCGGGCGCGCCGGCGCCAGAGGGCCGGGAGTGGACGGCCCGGTCGCTGGGGATGGGCCTGCTCATCGGCGCGCTGCTGGCCGTCACCAACCTCTACATGGGGATGAAGACGGGGTGGTGGGACTCGGGCTCCATCACCGCGACGGTGCTGGGCTTCAGCGGCCTGGCGGCCTATGGGCGCAGGCGGGGCGTGCCGTACACGCCGCTGGAGAACAACCTCACGCAGACGGCCGCGTCCTCGGTGGGCGCGATGCCCGCGTCGGCGGGGCTGCTGGGCGCGCTGCCGGCGCTGGCCTTCCTGGGCATGAGCGTGCCGGGCTGGGGCATCGCGGCCTGGGGCGTGGTGCTGGGCGTCCTGGGCGTGCTGGTGGCGGGGCTCTTGCGGCGGCGCCTGCTGGAGCAGGAGGCGCTGCCGTTCCCCACGGGCATCGCCACGGCGGAGCTCATCTCCACGCTGCACGCGGCCTCGCCCTCGGAGGCGCGGGACACGCCCGCGGGCCGGGGCCGGACGCTGGTGGGCGCCGGCCTGGTGGCCATGGCGCTCACGTGGATGCGGGACGCGCGCGGGTGGCTGCCGGGGATGGTGGCGCTGCCGGGCCGCGTGGGCGGCGTCGGGCTGGATGCGCTGACGTGGGGCGTGGGGATGAGCCCCATGCTGCTGGCGGTGGGGATGATGACGGGCCTGCAGTTGGCGCTGAGCATGCTGCTGGGCTCGGGGCTGGCGTGGGGCGCGCTCGCGCCGGGGCTGTTGGGCGCGGGCGTGGTGGCGGGCGCGGGGTACGAGCCGCTGTCCGCGTGGCTGATGTGGCCCGGCGTGGGGTTGATGCTGGGCGCGGCGGTGGTGTCGCTGGCGGCGCAGGCGCGGGACTTCCTGGGCGCGGCGAAGGACCTGCGCTCGGTGGGCACGAGCCGGGGCGGGCTGCCCCGCTGGAGCCTGGGCGTGGCGGCGGCGGCGTGCGTGCTGGCGGTGGTGCTGGGCGGCGTGCTGTTCGGGCTGGGCGTGCCGTCGATGCTGCTGGCGCTCGCGCTGCTGGTGCCGCTGTGCGCGGTGTGCGCGCGAGGCGCGGGGCAGACGGACGTGTCGCCGGTGAGCCAGATGGGCAACCTCACGCAGGTCGTCTTCGGCGTGGTGCGGCCCGGGGAGCTGTCGCCCAACGTGGCGGCGGGTTCGGTGGTGGCCAACGCGTCAGCGCAGATTGGCGTGAGCCTGTGGTCGTTGAAGGCGGGGCACCTCCTGGGCGCGTCGGCCTCGCGGCAGCTCGCCGCGCAGTTGGTGGGCGTGGCGGTGGGCGCGCTGGTGTCGGTGCCGGCCTACCTGCTGCTGGTGGACGCGTACGGGTTGGGGACCGCGGCGCTGCCGGTGCCGGCGGCGGCGCAGTTCCGGGCGGTGGCGGAGGTGTCCGTGCGAGGCCTGGCGGGCCTGCCTCCGTACGCGGGGTGGGGCGCGCTGGTGGGCTGCGCGGTGGGCGCGCTCCTGACGCTGGCCGCGAAGGGCCGCGCGGCGCGGTGGCTGCCGTCGCCGGTGGCGATGGGCATCGGCTTCCTCACGCCCGCGTACTTCGCGGTGACGCTGTGCGTGGGCGCGGGGCTGGCGGCGCTCGCGCGGAGGCTGTCTCCCAGGGCCACGGACGCGCACGTGCCCGCGCTGGGCTCCGGCGCGCTGGTGGGCGAGTCCCTGATGGGGCTCATCATCGCGGCGACGACGGCGCTCTCCCGGTCGGCGTAGCGGCCGGTCCCGGCGCCCGCGCAGGCGCCCGTTACGCCGCGGGCGTGAGGTCCCGCACCCGCTCCAGCGAGCGGCGGATGCGGTCCTCCATCAGGTTCGGCATGTGCGCCGCGCGCGCCAGGGCCTCCCCGAGCGCGAGCATCGCCTCCGCGAAGTCGCCCCGGCGCCAGGCCGCGAGCCCCATCATCTCCAGGACCTCCAGCGGCTCCTGCTCCACGGAGGCCTGGGCGGAGCGCTCGCGCAGGGCGTGCCACTCCTCCACGGTCGCGTCCTTGGAGGCCAGCTCCACCATGGAGAAGAGCACCTCCTCCGACGGGCTCAGGTTCACGCCGTGGCGGTTGGTCGCCATCGCCTGCCGCACCTGCTCCAGCAGGTCGCGCGCCCGGTCGTGCCGGTCCGTCCACGCCATGGCCCGCGCCTGGAGCAGCAGGGCCCAGGGGCGGTGCGCGACCTCCGGGTGCCGGCGCTCCAGCACGATGGCCCGCGCGATGTGCGGCGCCGCCGCCTCCACGTCGCCCGCCTGGTAGTACAGCTCGCCCAGGTTGTACTCCGCGAAGTACTCCCAGCCCACCACGCCCAGCTCGCGCCCCAGTTGCATGAAGCGCTCCTGGTCCTTCAGCGCGTTGGCCAGGTCGCGCCGCGCCACCCTGAGGTTGCGGCGGTTGTTGATGGCCGAGCCCAGGTGGAAGCGGTCGCCGCGCTCCGTGCACGCGCAGATGAGCTCGTCCAGCACCCGCTCCGCGGCGTCGATGTCGCCCAGGCTCGGGAGGATGGCCACCAGCAGGAGCAGCGCCACCACCAGCGTCTCATAGCCCGCGTCGCCCAGCTTCCGCGCCCGCTCCGCCGCGGCCTCCAGGGTCATGAGCGAGTCCATCCACTCGCCCTTGCGGAACTGCGTGCGGCCCAGCGCCAGGAGCAGCCGCGCCTGCACGTAGGGCGACGTCACCGTCTCCGTCAGTTGCTGCGCCTCCTGGACCCGCGCCTCGCTGCGCGCGTAGTCGTTCACCCAGTCGAGCGCCACCGCCTCGTCGAGCAGCAGCTCCACCACGGCGCGCGCGTCCCCCACGCTGCGCGCGCGCTCCCGCGCGATGGCGAAGTCCGTGAGCGAGTCCTCGTACCGGCCGATGCGGTAGCGCATCAGACCCCGGCCCCGCAGCGCGGTGAGCCTGCGCAGCTCGTCCTCGGGCTCGATGAGCTCCAGGGCGCGCGTGTACATGGCCTCCGCGTCCAGGTACGCGTGACGGCCGCGCGCGGACTCCGCGATGTCGATGGTCAGCGCCGCCGCCTCGTCGCGCAGGCCCGCCGCCGCGGCGTGCAGCGCGAGCCGGGCCAGCCGCTGGCGCTCCTGCGCGCCCGCCGGGCTCAGGTAGTGGCGGTACGCGGCGTGGTGGATGCGCGCCTTCTCCTCCGCGGGCAGGCCCGCGACCACGGCCTCGCGCACCAGCTCGTTGCGGAAGCTCAGCCCCTCCGAGCGGTGCTCCACCAGGAGCCCCAGGTCCAGGAGCCGCCGCGTCGCGTGCCCCATGTCCAGCGGGAACTGGGCCGCGGCCCCGTCGCGCTCCAGCTCGCGCACCACGCCGTCCGCCGCCGTGCCGGTGAAGGTCCCGCCCAGCAGCGCGCACAGCCGGGCATGCGCGGCGAGCGCCGGGGGCAGCGCGCCCAGCTCGCGGTCCGCCAGCCACTCCACCAGCCGCAGCTCCGGCAGCCGGTCCAGCTCGTCCGTGACGAGGTACCAGTTGCCGCCCGGCGCGCGCTGCCGCACCAGCCCCTGGCGCTTGAGGCCGCGCACCAGCTCCACCAGGAACAGGGGCACGCGCTGCGCGCGATCGATGATGCGCTCCACCGCCTGCGCGGGCACGTTCTCCACCGGCTTGAGCAGCGCGCGGCACAGGGCATGCGCGTCGCCCGGGGCCAGGCCGGACAGGGGCAGGTCCAGTTGGCGGGCGGCGCGGGCGCCCCACGCGGGGCGGCTTTGCTCGAAGCCCGGGCGCACCAGCACGCAGATCCACAGGGGGACGCGCGTCTCCGCGAGCGCCGCGTACTCCAGCGCGTCCAGCGCGGTCTCCTCCGCGAAGTGCGCGTCGTCCACGATGAGGCACAGGGGCCGCTCGCGGGCGTGCGCCGCCAGCAGCTCGCCGGTGGCGCGCATGGCCAGCGAACGCAGCGCGCCCGGGGCCGCGGCCCAGCTATGCAGCTCCGGCCCGCCCGGCGCGTACCACCCGAGCGTCGCGGCCACGCCCGGCCACAGCTCCATGCCCAGCCGGGTGCCCAGCCTGTCCAGGATGGCGGTGCGGCCGTCCTCCTGCGTGTCGGTGTCGTCGCGGTCGAAGCCGTGCAGCGCCACGCGCAGGAGCGTGCGCAGCGTGCCCTCCGGGTCGCCCTGCACGGGCTCGCGCGAGCGCAGGGTGTGGACGCGCGCGTGCGGCAGCGCGGCCCTCAGGCGCAGGCCCAGCGTGGAGGCCAGGTGGCTCTTGCCGTGGCCCCGGTCGCCGCGCACGGTGACGATGGTGGGCGCCGTGTCCGACACCGCGGACCGGGCGCTCTCCAGGAGCTGCTCCAGCTCCATGTCGCGGCCTACCAGCATCGCGCTGCCCAGTTGCAGCACGGTGACGTCCGGCCGGGGCGCGCCGCCCGAGGGCGCGGGGCGCATCAGCCCGGACCGGCCCGGCACCGGCAGGCACGGCACCTCCGGCACGGCCTCCGCGGCGGCGTGGGACAGCAGGGGCCCGCGCGGCTCCGCGAGGTGGGGGTAGCGGTCCTCGCGCGCGAAGATGGCGCCCAGGTAGCGGGGGGCGCCGTCGCGGCGGCGCTGCACGGTGACGGAGGCCACGTCCACGAGCGACACCGGGGCGAGTCCCCGCTCGGCCAGGCCTTCGGCGGCGCGCAGGGCGCGGCGCACGGGGTTCTCTCCCACGTCGGGGTCGAAGACGCCCGCGAAGCGCTCGCCCTCCGCGAAGGCCATGTGGCCTCCGTAGGCGGCCAGGGCCTTCTGCATCGCCACGGGGTTGGCGCGCGAGAAGGTGAACAGCACCGCCACCGAGCGGCGCGTCTGGGCGGGGCGGACCTCGGGCAGCAGGGTGAGCCGGGGCGCGGGCTGCACGGCGGACTGGCCCGCGTGGTCCAGCGCGGCGCGCAGGGCCTGGGCCACGGCGGCGGCGTCGCGGGGGCGGCGCGCGGGCTCCTTGGCCAGGCAGCGCAGCACGACCTCCTCCACGGGCGGCGCCACCGGGGCGTACTCCGACGGAGGCGGGGGCCTCAGCGACAGGTGCGCCTGGAGCACCTCCGTGAGCGAGCCGAAGAAGGGAGGCCGGCCGGCGATGAGCTCGTAGAGGATGACGCCCAGCGCGTACACGTCCGTGCGCGCGTCCAGGACGGCGTGGCCCGCGCACTGCTCGGGGGCCATGTATTCGGCGGTGCCGGCGAAGGAGGACGTGTCGCCGGGCGTGCCGTCATCCGCGAGCGCGCCGGGGGCCGGGCGCTGCACCAGTCCGAAGTCGAAGACGCGGGCGCGCTTGTGGGCGTCGTCCAGGAAGACGTGCTCGGGCTTGAGGTCGCAGTGCACCAGGCCGTGCGCGTGCACGACGGCCACCGCCTCCAGGAGCGCGCTGGCGCGAGGCCCGAACTCCTGCGGCGACATGGGGCCGGACACCCGGGCCATCCAGTCCGCCAGCGTGGGCAGCGGCACGTACTCCATGTCGACGAAGCGCTGGCCGCCGGGCAGCGTGCCCACGGCATGGAGCGCGGGCACGGTGGGCGGCCCGATGACGCGCAGGGCCTCCGCCTCCCGGGCGAGCTGCGCCTCCGCGAGCGCGATGCCGGGGCGCGCCAGCTTCAGCGCGATGCGGTCACCCTCGGTGCCGTCGGCGGAGCGCTTGTGCGCGGCCAGCAGCACGCCGAAGCCACCGCGCGCGATGACCTTCTCGCAGCGGTAGCCCGGGACGTCGGGCACGACGAGCGAGGCATCGGATGGCGGAGCGACGGGAGGCGAGACGCCGGGCGGGCACGGCGCATGAGAGCCCTCCCAACGCCGCCCGCATGTGAGGCAGCGCGGCACGGTCGCCACTCTATGCCACCGCCGCCGTGATTGCCGAACCCCCAAGGCCCGTCATTCGACGGACGCGTGAAGCACTCGTCAGAAGTCCTCGCAGGCCCGGAGGGCTTCCAGGCGTCGCGCCCTGTGAACCACGCGACACCGGACATCCAGGGCAGCCGGAGCGTCAGCGGGTCGGCCGCGCACCGGCTGCGTCATTGCGCACCGCGACGCGCAAGGATGTCAGGACTCCCTGCTAGCCCTGTTCACCAGGAGGAACAGGCATGAGAGGGATTCAGTCGCCAGGGTGCGCGTGGCTGGGCTTGCTGCTCCTCGCGGGGCTGGTGGGCTGCGCGGGAGGGCGTGCCGGTGCGTTGCCGGTGGGGCTGCACGGCTACGCGCGCTATCACAGCGCCTCGCCGGCACCGCTGCATGGGGGCTCGGCCTCCGAGGGCGCGGGCGGCACGGTGGGGGACGCGGCGCCGGTGCGGCTGCCTCCGGGGACGGTGCTGCTCGGGAGCGCGCAGGAGCGAACGCGGCAGGCGGTGGAGCTGGGCCTGCTGGAGGTGGACGCGTTCGAGAAGCTCCTGGTGCGCGCAGGGCTGGAGGCGCCGCCGGCCCCGCGCAATCCCTTCACGCCCGAGGACGCGGCGGAGGTGCTGAACCGGCTGATGGAGAGTCCGGTGACGCTGGGGACGTATCCGCCTCGCATGGCGGCGGGCTTCGTGCTGCGCGAGGTGCTGGAGGGCGGCGCGGTGTCGCGCGAGGAGCTGGCGCGCCGGGTGGAGCGGTTCGTCCGGGAGCAGGTGGCGGTGCTGCGGCCGGACGGCTACCTGGCCTGGGCGCTCGATGGGCGCACGCAGCAGAGGGTGGGGGCCGTGCAGTGGAGGGACGGGACCTTCCGCGCGGGGAACTTCGAGCTGGGGCGCTTCTACAGCGGCAAGGGCGGCGTCTTCCGTCACGTCGATGCGCGGCTGCGAGCCTCTGACTGGAGGCCGCTCGCGGAGGTGTACGACGACGCGGATGTCCTCGGCCGCTCATTGGATGGGGCGGAGGACGCGTTCGTGGAGCTGTACCACGGCCTGGGGCAGCTCCTGTCCCATCCTACGGACAGCCTCGCGAGCCTGCGCCATCTGCCGGAAGGCGTGGCGGCGCTCATCGCGTCCTCGCCCGCGTACTGGGAGCGCTTCCGCTACATGACGGAGGGCGAGCAGATCCGTGAAGCCGCGCGGCTGACCACGAACGTCGTCATGCTGTGGGGGACGGCCTCCGCGACGACGCGCACGTTGACGCGAGCAGCGGCGGGAGTGGAGGCCACGGTGCCCGTGCTCGCGGTGTCCGCGGAGGGGATGCTCCGTGTCGAGCGCGTCGCGGTGCCCGTGGGACGCGCGGCGGCGGTGCTGAGCGGAGGGCCCGGGGCGGCCATCGTCCTCCAGAAGGCGAACGTGGCGGCGGCGCCGGACGAGCCAGGGCACTGGGGGCCCGCGAAGGAGTCGATGTCCGACCGGGCCCGGCGCTACCAGGAGCAGATCTCCGGGCACTCGGCGGACGAGGCGTACTGGGTCGGGGACGTGAAGTTCGACGGCTTCCGGGACGGAGTGCTACGGGAGGCCAAGGGCCCCGGCTACGCGAACAAGTTTTCCGACATCCTGGCGCCGAAGCGGTGGTTTAAACGCACGGGAGCGGAGGCACTCGCCAGGCAGGCGAGACGGCAGCTCGAAGCCGTTCGAGGATTGGGGGTTCGCATCGAGTGGCACGTCGCCGAGGAGAAGGCCGTGAACGCAATCGAGATGCTCTTCGAACGCGAAGGTATCCAAGGGATCCGGATCGTGCACACTCAAGCACGCTAAGGAGGGAACGCCGTGACCGCTACGGACAGGCCCTGGACTCGTATCGAGACGTACTACGCAGGGGCCTATTGGGGTGCGCGCAGGGAGGTTCCTGAAGACTGCGGGCGGCGAACCGCGAAGCTCCTGGAGCTGTTGGCTCCGTGTGACCCGTTCCTTGCGCACTGGTACAAGCCCACGCGGTCGCTCAAGGACGAGCGCAAGTTCCCCCTGTTGCCGTCAGACATGCCGACGCTCACCGAGATGTTTCGGCGAGGCGTCAACCGCGAGAAGGGGAAGCCGGTCATCGAGCAACTGGGCTTCAGTGTCACCTTTGGTAATGGCGGAGGGGACTACGATCGATCGGCCCTGAAGATCCTCTGTGGGTGTTACTCCGAAGTCGTCCCCAACTGCTGCGTGCTGAGCCTGCCCACGCTCGGGCGAAGTCCGAACGCCGAGCGCGTGATCTCCGCTCCCGTGCTCACGGATGCGGTGCGCAGCATGGCGGTGGCCATGGAGCCGGACTGGGCCGTGGCCGGCTCTGATTCGCACCGGGCGCTGGAACCCGAGGACACCCGGGCAGGCCCCTGGGTCGGCTGGGTGACCTACTTCTCCAAGCAGCGCGGCATCGTGCCCCCACTGCCCGCGCCCGTGCGCATCGAACCCGTGGAGGACCAGGGCACGCTCATCATCCTGACCCCGGAGCGCTTCACCGTGGCCAACCCGGAGCACGTGGCGCTGGCCCGGCGCGTGCGCGAGCTGCTCGCCCGGGCCGGGCTCATCCAGCCCCGCTGAAAGCAAGACAGCGCGCTCCACCCGGCCGGTGGAGCGCGCCAGCCTCAACCCCGGTCCTACCGCTGCGGCACTTCAAGCGCGCGCAGGAGCGACCCGTCCTGTCCCAGCACCCGCGCGCGCAACAGCAGCGCGGACCCCGGCTCCGCGGACGTCAGCGCCTGCGCCGCCTCCGCGACGCCGGACACCTTCTGGTCCCCCACCTGCGTCAGCACCATCCCGGGCGCCAGGCCCGCGCGCTCCGCGGGGCTGCCGGACTCCACCGCCACCACCTGCGCGCCGCCGCTGCCGTCCTGCGCCTCCGACAGCCGCAGGCCCAGCCGCTTCGACAGGGGCGCGGGCGTCGAGTCCCGGGGAGTCACCTCCTCCTCCCCCCGCTGCGTCGGCCGGGTGCCCAGCTTCACCGGCACCTCCATCGCCTTGCCGCCGCGCACCAGGCTCACCTTCACCTCGCTGCCCGGCTTGAGCAGGGCCACCGCGCGCGTCAGCGCTCCGGCGGAGTCCACCGCGCGCTCGCCCACCGAGGTGATGATGTCCTCCTCGCGCAGGCCCGCCTTCGCGCCAGGGCCGCCCTCGCTGACGCCGGCCACCACCGCGCCCTTCGCCGTGTCCACGCGCAGCGCGCGCGCCAGCTCCGGCGTGAGGTCCTGCACCGCCAGGCCCACCCAGCCCCGGCGCACCACGCCTGTCTCCTGGAGCTGCGGCAGCAGCGCCTGGATGAGGTTCGCCGGCACCGCGAAGCCGATGCCCGTCGCGCCGCCGATGATGGCCGTGTTCATGCCCACCACCTCGCCCTTCATGTTGAAGAGCGGGCCGCCGGAGTTGCCCGGGTTGATGGCCGCGTCCGTCTGGAGGAAGTCGTCATACGGACCCGCGTGGATGTCGCGCGCCCGGGCGGACAGGATGCCCGCGCTCACGCTCGACGCGAGCCCGAACGGATTGCCAATGGCCATCACCGGGTCGCCCACGCGCAGGCCGTCCGAGTCCCCCAGCTTCACGAACGGCAGGTTCCCGGACACGCCCTTCAACTGGAGCAGCGCCACGTCCGTGAGCGAGTCGCGGCCCAGCACCTCCGCCTCGAACGCGCGCCCGTCCTCCAGCTTCACCCGGACGGTGTCCGCGCCCTCCACCACGTGGTTGTTCGTGAGCACCAGCCCGGACGGGTCGATGACGAAGCCCGACCCCAGCCCCTGCTTCGCGGGAGCGCCGCCCCCGCCGAAGGGGTTCTGCCCGCCCGGCATGCCGAAGCGCTCGGCGAGGCCCGGGGGCAGGCCCTGGATCATCCCGCCCATCGCGGGCCGGGCGCGGGCCTGCACCTCCACGTTCACCACCGCCCCCTTCACCGTGTCCACCAGCGGCGCCAGCGACATGAGCGCGCCGGGCGACCCCGGCGTGGGCGAATAGACCGCCGGCTCCACCTTCGCCCCCGAGGGCGTGGTGGCCGTCTTCAACGACAGCGTGGGGCGCGCGGGGGGAGCCACGTCCGCGGCCGGCTTGCAGGCCCCCAGGGCGACCAGGGGCATCAGCGTGAGCGCGCGGGCAAGGTGGCGGCGGGACGGAAGCGTGCGGACCATCGTGCGTTCTCCTTGGGTGGCGGCCGGAAGCGGGTCTTCCGGACGGGATGGGAAAGAAAGAGTCGAACCGGATGCGGTGGGCACCCTGGGAAGGAGGCAGCGGTCCCGTTCCACCAGCGACACCGGGAGCCACCGATGGCCCAGCTGCCTGAAGGGAGCTCTTGGAGGAAGCCCCGCATCCGGTCCGACGCCCGGACCTCAATGCAGTCCGTGGGCCAACCCCTCCAAACCCCGCTTCAGAGGGGAGCCATGCCCCGGGAGGCCCCGGCGCGCGGGGCAAAGTGCCCCAGCCGGGGCATTTCGCCCAGGGGCGGCATGCCCCACGCCCCACCCCGGCGGCTTTCTCCAGACATGGCACGGCGGATGCTCATGGAGTGACAGGTCCCCGTCCAACCCCTCCAGGAGTTCACGCCCATGGTGCACGAGCAGTCAGAAGGAGTCGCGCGCGGCGCGGCCTGGGAAGACCCTTCATCGGAGCTCGCGAGGCCCCCGCGCATCCTGGTCGCGGATGACCAGACGGAGATGCGCACGCTCATCCGCAAGATGCTGGTGCGGCGCGGCTATGAAGTGGTGGAGGCGTCGGACGGGCCGGAGCTGGTGCGCGTCCTCGTGGAAGGGCTGACGGCGGAGGAGTCGCGCGCGCCCGACCTCATCATCACGGACGTGCGCATGCCGGGCTTCACGGGCCTGGAGGTGCTCGCCCGGCTGCGGCGTGAGCAGTGGACCACGCCGGTCATCCTCATCACCGCCTTTGGAGACGTGCAGTTGCACCGCGAGGCCCTGCGCCTGGGGGCCGCCTGTGTGCTCAACAAGCCGTTCGACATGGACGAGCTGCGCGGCGCGGTGGAGGTGGCCCTCGCGGTGACGCGCGAGTGACGCCGCCCCGGGTGATGGCGCGCTAAGGTGGCGCGGTAACGCCTGCCGCAAGGAAGCCCATGCGCCGCCTCCCCTGGTCCCTGTCGTTGTCGCTCCTGTCCCTGGCATGCGCGCCCACGCAGCGCCAGACGCCGGACGCGGGCGCTCCGGAGGCAAGGCCCCAGCGGCTGGTGGCGAGCATCGTCCACGCCTATCCGCACGACCCCACGGCCTTCACGCAGGGGCTCCAGTTCCACCAGGGCCAGCTCTACGAGAGCACCGGTGGGAAGGGCGACCTGCGCCGCATCTCCTTGGAGCAGGCGGCGCCCCTGTGGAGGCAGTCCCTGCCGGACGTGTTCCCGGAGGGGCTCGCGAGCGACGGCGAGCGGCTGTACCAGCTCACCTGGCAGGACGAGACACTCTTCGTGTGGAACGGCGCCCCGCCCGCGCAGGAGCAGCAGGTGGAGTACGACGGCGAGGGCTGGGGCCTGTGCTACTGGCGGGGCCAGTTGGTGCGCAGCGACGGCACGGCCACGCTGCGCTTCCACGACCCGAAGGACTTCCACGTGAAGTCCCAGGTGCAGGTGACGGCGCAGGGCGCGCCGCAAGAGATGCTCAACGAGCTGGAGTGCGCGGAGGACGGCGTCTACGCCAACGTCTGGCATTCCAACAACATCCTGAAGATTGATTACGCCACGGGCCGCGTGCTGGCGGTCATCGACGCGTCGGCGCTGGCGCGGGCGGTGAGCGGCCGGGTGCGCAGCTACGAAGCGGTGCTCAACGGCATCGCGCTGGAGCCCGGCACCGGCCGCCTGTTCCTCACCGGCAAGCTGTGGCCCGACCTCTTCGAGGTGACGCTGGCGCCCGCCGCCACGCCGTAGCCCGCGTCAGCGCGAGTAGCGGAAGGACACGGTGCCCGTGCTGGCCGGTGGCACCTTCAGGTCCCACGTCAGGCCTCCCGTGGCGTCATCCCGCTGGACGCCGGGCGTGGCGCGGACGAGCCGGCTTCCCTTCGGCCAGGTGTCCAGCACGCGCACGCTCATGGGCACGGGATACGGGTTGGGCACCCGCACGGTGACGTCGTGGACCTCGCGCGAATGCCACTCCACGGGAGCGCGTTGCTCGGTCCTCTCCGCGCGGACCTTCGGGTCGGTGCCGAGCGGGAGGGTGAAGGTGCTTCCCTGCCCCAGGGGTAACAGCTTCACGGATTTGTGGGGCTGTCCGTCCACGGCCAGCGGGACCCACTCATGCATGATCAGCTCGCGGGTCGGCGAGGCATGGACTTCCGCGACGAGATAGGTGGCGGTGTCCTGCGCGGGAAAGACCTGGCGGTGGACCGTCATGGGCCAGGTCTCCGTGAACAGCGGGAAGCGGGGCGCGGTCCGGTCCCGCAGGGTTTGCCGCCCCGGAACCGTGAGACGCCAATCCGGAACCCAGGGGGCGTCGAGGACGGGAGCCGCCAGTCGCGCGAAGTCCCGGGGCGGAGGGATGGTCGCGGGTTCGGGCTGACCGATGTTCGTCATGACGAAGTCCATGAACACGGGGTCCAGCCGTATCGCGTTGGGACCACACCCGCCCTGGGACTCTCGCGAAGGGGGCGGAGGCGGCTCCGGATCCGGCCCCGCTCCGGTCCAGAGTCGCACATCGACTCGCACGGTGCTGGCTCGGGGAATGTCCATCCGTTCGCGCATCCAGGGCCTGACGTCCTCGCGCTGGAAGGACAGCCTGTAGCCCGCGGACGCAGGTGGCAGATCGGTGATGCGGTACTCACCCCGCACGTCCGTGAACGTGAACACGTCAGTCCGGAGGTGTTCGGAGAAGACGTTGACCACCACATCCTTCAGTGGCGCTCCCGTGTTCACGTCCAGGACCGTTCCGGTGAGGACCGTGGGAGGGGCCTCCGGCTGGCGGGACTCCGGATGGGCCCAGATGGGCGCGGTGGAATACCCGATGGCGCCGAACATCTGGCGACGTTGCGCTGACTCCTCCTCCAGCGCATCCGGCTGGTCCAGCCACACCGGAGTAGGTCGGGGAGCGTCGAAGACGGGACTGGATTGTCCAGGGGCGAAGTGGAAGAGGGCTTCGTTCCAGTCGGCGCCTGTATTCTGGAAGATTTGCCCCCGGAACTCCGCCTCCACCTGGGAGTCTTGACTTCGCACGGAGAGGGCGGGGAGGTATTTGCTTTTGACGGCTGGAAGGAAGTAGCTCAGCACCACCCTCGTGGCGCCTGTTCCCTCCAACATGGCGGCCACCTCCAGCGCGGAAGGCGAAGGCCGGGTGGCCAGGGATTCGGCATGCGCCGCGGCCCGGTACCAGTCCATGGGAGGCGAAAACTCCTCATCCGCGGAGGAGCGGGGAGGCCCCACGGCTTCAATTGCCGCACGGACCTCCTCGGCGGTGAAGGCGGGCACGTAGGTAGGGCGAAGTTCGACGCGCTGGACCTCGGCGCCTTCCGCCTGCACGCGCACGGAAGAGGCCTCCAGCTTGCCCATCAGGAGCGGCCACACGACGCGCTCCGTGCCAGCCAGGTTCACGAGGGTGGTCCGCTCCACGAGCGTCCGGTCTTTATAGACGGTGACCGTGGTGTCCTCCGCCTCCACGGCCGCGCCCAGCACCCCCACGAGCAGCACTCCCAGCCCCAGCAAGCCCATGGCCGCATTCTGGGGCGGCGTCTGCTTTCAGCTCAATGGGCTTGCGAATCGGCCTGTCTGGAAAAGCGCCGCCGCACGGTCCGGACCACCTCCGCGTCCCAGCGCGGTGACAGCAATTCCAGCGCGGTCCTCCGGAAGGGCAGGGCGCACGCCAGACACGCCAGCGTCGCGGCCAGCCCGATGAGCGTGTTCTGCCAGGAGGCCAGGTCCCACTGCCCGGACCACGACCACGGCTCCATGCTTCGCGGCCACAGGTAGTGGATGGGCCAGCCCGGCCCGCTGCCGGCGAGGTCGCACAGCAGATGCCCGTGGAAGGCAGCCACCGACAGCAGGGCCACGGCTGCCCTTTGCCTCGCCAACGCCGTACACACCGCCAGGGTGACGAGCGCTCCCACGTAGCCATGGAAAATCACGTGGTGATAACGCGAATAAAACTCTTCACCCGCCAGCAATGACAAACCATCCAGATCCGGCGCGAGTCCCGCGCAGGTGACCAGGACGCGGTCACGCCGTTCGCGCAGGCCTTGGGCGAGGAGCCAGGACACCTCGGCGTGGACGATGGGATTCATGGGTGTGCACTAGCGTACGGCAGTCCGGGCCCACGGCGAAGGTTCCCGGGGCAATACGTTGAGGAAATGGGGGGCAATGACTCATCATGAATTCCATCTCCGCGCACCCGCGGCGGGACATCGCCACGCTGTTTGAAGCACACGCACGCGCCACACCCGAGGCCGTGGCACTGCACTTCGATGGCGGTGTGCTCCGCTATGACACGCTCAACCAGCGCGCGAACCGGCTGGCGCGGCGGCTCCAGGCGCTCGGCGTGGGGCCCGACCAGCCCGTGGGCATCCTCGCTGACCGCACACCGGAAACGGTGGTGGGAGTGCTGGGCATCCTGAAGGCAGGGGGCGCCTATCTCCCCCTGGACCCGGGCCATCCCCAGGAGCGGCTCGCCGCGATGATGCAGGACTCCGGGATGCGGGTCCTCGTCGGACGGCGCGAGGCCGCCCAGGGGCTGCGCTTCCAGGGGCACGTCGTCGAGCCTCCCGCTCCGGATGAACCCCTGGAGGAACAGGATGCCGTGGATGTGCGGGGCGGCGCGGGGCCGGACTCACTGGCGTATGTGCTCTACACGTCCGGCTCCACGGGGAGGCCCAAGGGCGTGTGCATCCCGCACCGGGGCGTGGCGCGGCTGGTGCTGGACGCGGGCTTCATGGGCTTCCGGCGCGAGGACCGCGTGCTCCAGGCCGCGTCGTATGCCTTCGATGCCTCGACGCTGGAGGTCTGGGGCGCGCTGCTGAACGGCGCGACGCTGTGTCTGGTTTCACGGGAGACCCTGCTGTCGCCTCCGCTCCTCGCGGCGAAGCTCCAGCGGGATGCCATCTCCGCCGCCGTGCTGAGCACGTCGCTGTTCCATCAACTGGCCGCGGCCATCCCGGGCGCGTTCGGCGGGCTCCGCGTCCTCATGGTGGGCGGTGACGTGCTGGACCCCAAGTGGGTGGCGCGAGTCATGGCGCACGGAAGGCCCCAGCGGCTGCTCAACAGCTATGGACCCACGGAGTGCACCACCTCCGCGACGGCGTATGAGCTCCTCGTGCCTCCGGCGCCGGGCGTGGCCATCCCCATCGGCAGGCCGCTCGCGGGGCTCCAACTGCATGTCCTGGACGACGCGGGGAAGGCGCTGTCCGTGGGCGAAGTGGGGGAGCTGTACCTGGGCGGCGAGGGGCTCGCGCGGGGCTACCTGAACCGGCCCGCCCTCACCGGCGAGCGGTTCCCGCCGGATCCGTTCAGCGGCGTGCCCGGGGCGCGGATGTACCGGACCGGAGACCGGGCGCGGTGGCTCCAGGACGGCAACCTGGAGTTCCTGGGGCGGGTGGACCACCAGGTGAAGATCCGTGGCGCGCGGGTCGAGCTGGCGGAGATCGAGAGCGTCCTGCGCACCCACCCGCGAGTCGGTGACGCCGTGGTCCGCGTGCACGAGGTCTCCCCGGGCGACAAGCGGCTCGTCGCGTATGTCTCACCGCGCGGGGTGGAGGACGCGGAGCTGCGCGCGTACCTGGGGGCGAAGCTGCCGGACTTCATGCTCCCGCATGCGCTCGTGGCGCTGGACGCCATGCCGCTCAACTCCAGCGGCAAGGTGGACACCTCGCGGCTTCCGGCGCCGCGCTTCGGCTCGGGGGAGGGTGATGCACCGCGCACGCTGCTGGAGCAGGAGATCACTCGCGTCTGGTCGGAGGTCCTGGGGACGCAGCAGGCCGGCACACAGGATCGCTTCATGGAGTCGGGCGGGGACTCGCTGCTCGCGATCCGCTTCATCGAGCGGCTGGAGCAGGCGGTGTCGGTCCGCCTCCCGGTGCGGACACTCTTCGACAGCCCGAGCATCGCGGAGCTGGCGCGGTGGGTGGAGTCGGCACGGGGCGCGGGCCGGAGCATCGACGTGCCCCCCATCGTCCCGGTGGACCGGACGCGGCCCCTGCCCCTGTCCGACTCCCAGCGGCAACTGTGGCTCCTGGAGCAACTGGCGCCCCGGAGCGCCGTCTACAACGAGCCCTTCACGCTGTACCTGCCCGGTGACCTCCAGCCTGACGCGCTGGAGCGGGCGTTCCGTTCACTCATCGCCCGGCATGAGGTGCTGCGGACGACCTTCGGCTCCACGCCGGACGGTCCGTTCCAGCGCGTGCATCCGGACATGCCGTTCCACCTGCGGCGCGTGGACCTGCACGCCGTCCCTGGGAGCCTGCGCAGCGCGAAGGCGTCGCAGTTGGCCACCCAGGAGGCGCGTGAGCCCTTCGACCTGGAGCACGGGCCGCTGCTGCGTGCGACGTGGATGCGCTTGAGCGCGACGGAGAGCCGCCTCGCCCTGGTGATGCACCACCTCATCGTGGATGGCTTCACGATGGCGACGTTCCTCCAGGAGCTGCACCGGTTCTATCTGGCGGACGCACCTGCGCCGCCGCCCCTGCCGCTCCAGTACGGCGACGCCGCCGTCTGGCAGCAGGGGGCCCGCTACCGGGAGGCCATCGCACCGCACCTGGAGTGGTGGAAGCAGGCGCTCGCGGGGGCTCCGCACCTGGAGCTGCCCACGCAGCATCCCCGCCCGCAGGCCCCGAGCTTCCGCGGGGGCAAGCACGTCGTGCGAATCCCCGGGGACCTCCTGGAGTCCGTGAAGGCGCTGGGGCGCGGCGAGGACGCCTCGCTCTTCATGACGCTGCTGTCCGTGTTCGGCGCGTTGCTGCACCGCTACTCCGGAGCGGACGACCTCATCGTCGGAGGGGCCTTCTCCGGGCGGAGCCGCGAGGAGGCGCGGGCCATCTCCGGACACTTCGTGAACCTGCTGCCGCTGCGGCTGCGCTTCTCCGAGGGGCTGACCGTCCGGGGACTCCTGGAGCAGGGGCGCCGCGTCTGCCTGGAGGCGCTCGAACATCAGGACGCGCCATTCCCGCGCATCGTGGAGGCGGTGAACCCGGCGCGCATCCCCGGCGCCAACCCGCTGTTCCAGGTGAGCTGCACGCTGGAGCCGCGCATCTCGGTGCCGGCGCCGGACTGGCGGGTGGAGCCCCACGACATCGACACGGGGACGTCGAAGCTCGACCTCTCCATCGAGCTGGACGAGCGGCCCGACGGCATGTCCGTGCGGTGGGAGTACGCGCTGGACGTCTTCGAGCCGTGGATGGTCCACCAGATGGGCCAGCACTTCGTGACGCTGCTGCGCGAGGCCTCGCACGACGCGGAGCAGTTGGTCTCGGCGTTGCCGATGCTCTCGGAGGCGGAGCAGTCACAGGGGCTCGCCTGGGCCCATGGACCCGTGCGGGACGTGTCGCACGCGGCCTGTCTGCACCAGCCGTTCGAGGCCCAGGTGGAGCGCACGCCGGACGCGCCGGCCCTCGTCTTCCAGGGGCGGTCCTTGAGCTACCGGGCGCTGGACGCGGCGGCGAACCGGCTGGCCCATCACCTCATCTCCCAGGGCATCCGGCCTGGAGACTTCGTGGGCGTCTGTGTCCAGCGCTCCTTCGAGCTGATCATCGCGCTGTTGGGGACGCTGAAGGCGGGCGCGGCCTACGTGCCGTTGGACCCCGCCTATCCCAGGGCGCGGCTGGAGTTCACGGCGCGGGACGCGGGGCTGAGGCTCATCCTCGCGCGGGAGGCGACGCTCTCGCTCATGGACGGCGCGGGCGTCCCGGTGGTCGCGCTGGAGCAGGTGCGCGGCGGCCCGGAGGACACGCCCCGGGTCCACGTCACCGGGGAGGACCTCGCGTATGTCATCTACACCTCTGGCTCCACGGGACAGCCCAAGGGCGTGTGCATCAGCCACCGGAGCGCGGTGCACCTGACGGAGACCGTGGCCTCGGACTTCGGCTTCGCACCGGGCCAGCGCGTGGCGCAGTGCGCGCGCTACGGCTTCGACTTCTCCGTCGCGGAGATCTTCCCGACGCTCTCCTCCGGCGCCACGCTGTACCTCATGGCCCAGGAGGACCTGGCCGCCGGTGAGGAGCTGGCGGACTTCCTGGAGACCCGGCGCATCCACACCGCGATGTGCACTCCGTCAGCGCTGGCCTCCATGGCGTGGCGGGCGCTTCCGGACCTGAAGGTGCTGGTGATTGGAGGCGAGGAGCTCCCCGCGCGGCTCGTGGACACGTGGGCCCCGGGCCGCCGGTTCATCCAGGTCTACGGGCCCACCGAGGCCACGGTCTTCACGACGACCGCGGAGTGCGTGGCCGGCAGGGGCCCGTACTCCATCGGGACGCCCCTGCCGGGTTACGAGGTCTACCTGCTGGATGAGACCCTGACGCCGGTCCCCGTGGGCGTGCGCGGCGCGCTCTACATCGGGGGCAAGGGGCTGGCGCACGGCTACCTGCACCGCCCCGAACTGGACGCGGAGCGCTTCATCCCCCATCCCTTCAGCGCGGAGCCGGGAGCGCGCCTCTACAAGAGCGGAGACCTCGCCAGCCGTCGCCCGGACGGGGGCATCGACTTCCACGGACGGTCCGACCGTCAGCTCAAGCTGCGCGGCTTCCGCATCGAGCTGGGCGAAATCGAAGCCGCGTTGCGCAACCACCCGGAGGTCCGGGACGCCGTGGTCGAACCCCGGCTGCTCGCGGGAGAGCGGCACCTGGTGGGCTACGTCATCCCCCGGGACGCCACCGTGACGCCTTCGTTCAAGGAGGCGCTGGGCGAAACGCTTCCCCCGCACATGGTGCCCCGGGAGTGGGTGCTGCTGGAGGCGTTCCCGCTGGGACCCACGGGGAAGCTCGACCGTAACGCGCTGCCGTTGCCTTCCGCCAACTCCCGGGCTGCTCCCGAAGCTCCCGCGTCCACGGAGCGTGAGAAGGCACTGGAGCGCATCTGGTGCCGGATCCTCGGCGTGGAGCGCGTCGGCAGGCAGCAGGGGTTCTTCGACGCGGGCGGCAACTCGCTGCTGCTCGCGCGGGTCCAGTCCGCGCTGGCCTCGGAGCTGGGCCTCCGCGTGAGCATGGCCACGCTGTTCCAGTTCCCGACCCTCAAATCCCTCGCGCGGCACCTGGACGCGGACCCCACCGTGTCTGCGGTGACGCCGGAGCCCCCGCGGAGCCCCGTGCGCTCCTCGGAGCCCATCGCCATCATCGGCACGGCGGGGCGGTTCCCGGGGGCTCCCAGCGTCGAGGCGCTGTGGACGCTGCTGGTGGAGGGCCGTGAGGGCTTGTCCCGCTTCAGCCGGGAGACGCTGCTCGCCGCGGGCGAGGACCCCCAGCTTTTGGAAGACCCCGCCTACGTCCGGGCCTCCGGGCTGCTGGAGGACGTCGAGTCCTTCGACGCCGCCTTCTTTGGCTACAGCCCCCTGGACGCGCGGCTGATGGATCCGCAGCTCCGCGTGTTCCTGGAGTGCGCGTGGGAGGCGCTCGAAGCGGCGGGCTATGACCCGAAGCGGCTGCCCGGCAAGGCGGGGCTGTTCGCGGGCTCGGGAGTGCCGCGCTACTGGCTGGACCAGGTGCTGCCGCGCTTCCGCTCGCTCTCCGCGGCCTCGGACGCATACCGGTCCATCCTGGGCAACCCGTGGCAGTTCCTCGCCACCGCGACGGCGTATCAACTGGGCCTGCGCGGGCCCGCGCTCACGGTGCAGACCGCCTGCTCCACGTCCCTGGTGGCCGTGCACCTGGCCTGCCAGAGCCTGCGGGCCGGCGAGTCCGACGTGGCCCTGGCGGGCGGTATCTCCCTCTTCGCGTCCGGCCCGTCCGGCTACCTCCACGAGGCCGGCGGCATCACCTCTCCGGACGGACACTGCCGTCCCTTCGACGCGAAGGGGCAGGGGACGGTGCCCTCCAGCGGCGTGGGCATCGTGGTGCTCAAGCGCCTGGAGGATGCGCTGCGGGAGGGGGACGCCATCCATGCCGTCATCCGGGGCTCGGCCATCAACAACGACGGAGACGCCAAGGTCGGCTTCACCGCCCCGAGCGTGGAGGGCCAGCGCGACGTCATCACGCGAGCCCACGCCGACGCGGGCGTGGCCGCTCGCGACATCACCTACGTCGAGGCCCACGGCACGGCGACGCCGCTGGGCGACCCGCTGGAGGTCCAGGCGCTGCGGCTCGCCTTCGGAGCGCGGGAGGCGTCAGAGCCCGCGGTGGTCCTGGGCGCGCTCAAGAGCAACGTGGGGCACCTGGACTCTGCGGCTGGCGTGGCGGGGTTGATCAAGACGACGCTGGCCCTGGAGCACCGCTTCCTCCCGGGCACCGTCCACTTCGAGCAGCCCCATCCCGAAGCCGGCCTGGAGCGTTCCCCGTTCGTCGTGAGCCGCGAAGGGCGGGCGTGGTCCCTGCCCGAGGGGTTCCCGCGGCTCGCGGGCGTCAGCGCGTTTGGCATTGGCGGAACGAACGCGCACGTCGTCCTCGAGGAGGCACGCCCCCAGCCCCCTGTCGCCGCGAGCCCGGCGGCGGAGGTGCTGGTGCTCTCGGCGCGGAGCGGTGAGGCGCTGGGCGCGGCCTCACGGCGGCTCGCGGAGCATCTGGAGCGGCACCCCGAACAGCCCCTGGCGGACGTCGCGTACACGTTGCAGGAAGGGCGGACGGCGTTCGGATACCGGCGCGCCATCGCGTGCGAGACCCCCGCGGAGGCCATCGCGATGCTCCGGCGGGACGAGCCCGTGCAGCCCGCTTCGTCCCCGCTGCCGGAGGTGTGCTTCCTGTTCCCGGGGACGGGCACGCAGGAGGTGGGCATGGGCGCGGCGTGGTACCGGCGCGCCCCGGCGTATCGCGAAGCCTTCGACGCATGCGCCGCGCTCTTCGGCCCGGAGCTGGAGCGGGGCCTCCGCGCCGCGCTGCTCACCGGCGAGCGCGGCGCACCGGAGGAGGAGGCGCTGCGGTTGCCCTCGCTGGGCATGGCCGCCATCTTCACGACGGAGTACGCGCTGTCGCGGTTGCTGGGCGCCTGGGGACTCCACCCGACGAGCCTCCTGGGGCACAGCCTGGGCGAATACACCGCCGCGTGCCTCTCCGGCGTCCTGTCGCTGGAGCAGGCCGTGTCGCTGGTCGCGCTGCGCGGCCGTCTCTGCGACGCACTGCCGCCTTCCGGCATGCTGGCCGTGCCGCTGTCGGAGGCCGTGCTCACGCAGGAGCTGCCGCCCGGGCTGTCCCTGGCCGCGGTCAACGGGCCCGGGCAGTGCGTGGTGTCCGGGGCGCTGGAGGCGGTGGAGGACTTCGCGGCGCGGCTGCGGGAGCGGGGCGTGAGGACGAAGCGCCTGCCGAACGCGAGCGGGTTCCACTCCGCGCTCGTGGAGCCCGCGATGCAGCCGCTCACGGACCTGGCCCGGTCGATGCGCCCGAAGTCCCCGGCCATTCCCCTCATCTCCAACGTCACGGGCACGTGGCTGACCGCGGACGACGCGCACGACCGCACGTACTGGGCCCGCCACCTGCGGCACACGGTCCGGTTCTCCCAGGGGCTGGAGCTGCTGCTGGAGGACCGCGAGCGGTTGTTCGTGGAGGTGGGACCGGGACAGACGCTCTCCGCGTTGACGCTGCTGAACCCCCGGGCGGGGCGGGAGCGGCTCGTGCTGCACACGCTCGGCCGGCATCCGTCCCCGGCGCGCGATGAACAGGCCCTGCTCCAGACCGTGGGGCAGCTCTGGTCCGCGGGCTTCCCCGTGGACTGGGGCGAGGTGCGTGGAGGCGGGCCGCGCAGGCGCGTGGTGCTGCCGACCTATCCCTTCGAGCGCAAGCGGTACACCCTGGCGGAGAAGGCGCCACGACCGCCGAGGCCTGAAGTCGCGAGCGCGCCCCGGCCGCTCAGCCGTGAGGAGGTCCGTTCCTCCTTGGAGGCCCTCTGGAAGGAGCTGCTCGGCGTGGACACGCTGACGCCGGACAGCCACTTCTTCGAGCTGGGGGGCACGTCGCTCCTGGTCGTGCAGCTCAACCGTGAGGTCAAGTCGCGGCTGTCGGTCAGCCTGTCGCTGCACTCGGTGCTGGAGCACCCGACGCTGGGCGCGTGGGTGCGCGCGGTCCAGGACGAGCTGGAGCGGACGGGGAGGCCGTTCCGCGAGGAGTCGAGGCTCCGGATGGTGCTCCAGGAGGGACGGCGCGGGCGGGCGCCGCTCTTCCTGGTGCAGCCCATCGGGGGCACCGTCTACACGTACCTGCCGCTGGCGAAGCAGTTGGGCGCGGACACGCCGGTCCACGCGTTCCGCGCGTCGGGGCTGGAGCCTGGAGAGGTGCTCTACCGCGACGTGCCGGCGATGGCCCGCGCGTACGTGGACGAGCTGCTGGCGTTCCAGCCCCAGGGCTCCTACTGGCTGGGCGGCCACTCCTCGGGCGGCGTCATCGCCTACGAGATGGCGGCCGAGCTGTTGAAGCGGGGCCACGCCGTGGCGGGCGTCATCCAGATCGACACGGTGACGGTGGAGGACTCGCGCAGGTTGAACGTCCGGAGCGTGGGAGACGTGCTCCGGCTCATGGACGCGTTCCAGGAGATCTCCCCGCGCGCGGCGGATGGGCTGCGGGCGGCCATGGAGCTCGACACGCGGCTGCGCGACGTGGTGCTCGCCACCAACGAGGCCATCGCCGCCTACGCGCCGGGGCGCCACGCGGTGCCGCTCATGTACCTGCGGGCCACGGAGCGGGACCCGGTGCTGGACTCGCACGCGGCGGGCTGGTGGAAGGCGCTGACGACCGCCGCGTTCCAGGCCCACGACGTGCGCGGCAACCACTTCACCGTCATGGAGGAGCCCCATGTGGCGGAGGTGGCGCGACTCATCCGTGAGCAACTGACAGCGGGAAGGGGAGGGGAGCGCGATGACCTCGACGCGGGATGAGTGGAAGACGGAGCTCTCACGGCGCTTCACCGCGTTCGTGGACGCCTACGAGCGCGGGAGCCTGGAGGCCCTGTCCCAGCTCTTCTGGCACGACGAGGACATCGTGGTCGTGGGCACGCACTCCAACCTCCACTTCATCGGCTGGAATCACGTGGAGCACTCCTTCCGCACCCAGTTCGGCAGCCTGCGCGACATCCGCGTGACGCTGCGCTCGGAGCAGCTCTGGCACGGGGGCGCCGCGCCCTCCACGCTGGCCTGCCTCACCGTGCCCGCGATGGACATCGCCCTGGTCTCGGGCGGCAGGCCCGTCACCTTCGAGGGCATCCGCGTGGCCTGCGCCTTCGAGCGCCGGGGCACCGAGTGGCGGATGGTCCAGATGCACTGGTCGCTTCCGCGCACGGAGGTGCTGGTGGAGCACAAATACCGCTGATCACCCCGGAGGCAGCGGCGAGCGCCGGGGCGTGCCCAGCAGCTCCAGCGTGCGCAGCGCCACGTCCGCCAGCGTGGATGCGCACGGCATGCAGCCTCCGCCGCAGCAGGGCGGCCACTCCCCCTCCGGGTCCCTCAAGAGCGGATACACGCAGGCCCGCAGGGACGGCGGGAGTCCCGCGTCGTCACACGCCTGACGCAGCGCTGCCTGCACGGTGGCATCCTTCACGTCCATCACTTCCGCTTCCTAACCGACACGCGGAGGGAAGGCAGCCCATGCGCGCGGCATCGTTTCTCCGTCAGGCCCTCGCGGTGCTCCTGGCGGGCCTCACCTGGGGATGCACCAGGACCGCCCTCACCCGGCCCGAGGACGACCCCACGCTGCGCCTCATGGACACCTTGCGTGCGCACGCACGGACGCACGCTCCCGTGTGCGCTCCATCCGTGTCTTTGCTGCGGCCCGGAGGCGGCATCGACCTGGAGCGCCTCCGCGCCGCCGGCCACCCGGTCATCGTCTGGACCGTGAACGACCTGCCCACGATGCAGGCCCTGCTCCGGCGCGGCGTGGACGGCATCATCAGCGACCGGCCGGACCTCCTGATGCAGGCGGTGCGCGACTTCGACGCCAACGGCGACGGCATCCCCGGGGACCTGCTGGACGCGGACGGGCTCATCGACCCGAAGCGCTTCGATGCGCAGGGCCACCGGGGCGCGCGAAACCTGCGGCCGGAGAACACGCTGCCCGCCTTCGAGGCCGCGCTCGACCACCGGATGACCACGCTGGAGCTGGACACCGTCCTCACCGCCGACGGCGTCCCCGTGCTCTCCCACGACCCGGACCTGTCCCCCACGAAGTGCCGTCACGCGGATGGCAGCCCGCTGTCCGCCCCCGTCCCCATCGCGACCCTCACCGTCGCCCGGCTCCAGGCCACCTTCGTCTGCGACCGGCTACTCCAGGACCGCCCCGAACAGACGAACGACCGCGCCCGCTCCCCGGAGGCCGTCGCCTTCGCCGCCCGCGCGGGGCTCCCGGACCCGTACACCGTCCCCACCCTGCGCCAGGTGTTCGCCTTCGCGGCGGAGCAGGCGGACGCCGCCCATGAAGCCCGCGACCCGCTCCGCGCCCGGAACGCCCGCCGCGTCCGCTTCAATGTGGAACTCAAACGGACGTCTCCGAAGGCAGCCATCGCCGAGGCCCACGGCGACGCGGTCGCCCGGGTCATCCAGGAGGCAGCACTCGCCCCGAGGGTGGACGTGCAGTCCTTCGACCTGCGCGCCGTGCGCTCCATGCAGGACAGACACCCCCGGCTCCGCGCTGTTCTCCTCCTGGAAACGCGCCCCACCGCCGCCGACGTGAAGGCGGCCGAGTAGCCAGACGGTCCACTCCCCGGCCGTGAAATCAAGGATTTAGTCAGGCGACGAAATCATCTTGCGCAAAATCGTTAGGGGCCTTACTAGACGCCCGTCTTGACCCCTTCCCGCCCCAAGAACGCCACGCCGATGAAGCTCGTGCCCCGGTACGAGCGGCTGAAGCAGTTGGCCCAGCGCTTCCCCGCGCTCGACCCCAGCGCCATCGAGACGTGTCTGACGATGCTGCGGCTCTCCAACGATTTGACCGGCGCCTACGAGGCGCACTTCGCGCGGCACGGCGTGTCCCACGGGCGCTTCGTCGTGCTGGTGCAGTTGTTCGCGGCGGAGGACGCGGGGCAGACGCTGCGCCCCGCGGAGCTCGCGGAGCTGGCGAGCTGCAGCCGCGCGACCATCACCGGCCTCTTGGACACGCTGGAGAAGGACGGCTTCATCTCCCGCACGGATCACCCCGAGGACCGGCGCATGTACTCCGTGCAGCTCACCTCGAAGGGCCGCGAGTTCATCCTGGGCATGATGCCCGACCACTACCGCCGCATCGCCGCGCTCATGGCTCCCTTGAGCCTGGATGAGCGGGACACGCTTCGCGCGCTGCTCGCCAAGGTGTCCTCCGGCATCCCCGCCCTGCGGGACCCCTGAGCCTCTTCCCACACCCCATCTTCAACGCCGTCCCGAGCAACAACCATGACGACCCGCACCGCCCCTTCGCTGGAAGCCGCTCCCACCCCCGAAGCCCCCGCCGTCGCGAAGCCCGCGAAGCGCTCGCGCGCCAAGCAGGTGCTGCCCATCCTCGTGGGCGTGGCGGTGCTGGGCGGGGGCACGCGCTTCCTCCTCACCCACGGCCACGAGTCCACCGACGACGCCCAGGTGGAGGGCCGCATCGCCAACGTGTCCCCGCGCGTGGCCGGTCAGGTGGCCCGCGTGCTGGTGCGGGACAACCAGACGGTGAAGGCCGGCGACGTGGTGGTGGAGCTGGACCACGCGGACCTGGACGCGCGCCTGGAGGTCGCTCGCGCGGACGTGATGAGCGCGGAGGCCCAGCTCTCCAACGCCCAGGCCCAGCTCACCCTCACGGAGGCCAACGCGGGCGCCAACCTGCGCCAGGCCCGCGCCGGCGTCACCCAGGCCTCCAGCGGCATCAGCTCCTCCAAGGCCGCGTTGGACCAGGCCCGCGCGGACGTGACCGCGTCCGAGGCGCGCTTCAAGCTGGCGGAGACGGACCTGGGCCGCATCAAGCAACTGCGCGAGCAGGGCGCCGTGGCCCAGGCGGACCTGGACGCCCGTCAGGCCGCGTATGATCAGGCCCGGGCCGCCCTGGACCAGTCGCGCGCGCGGCTGACCTCCACGGAGGCCGGCATCCAGAGCTCCTCCGGTGGCCTGGAGGCCGCGCAGGGCAAGCTCAGCGCCGCGGAGACGGCGCCCGTGCAGGTGCAGGCCGCGCAGGCCGCGCTGAAGCTGGCGGAGGCCCGGCTCAAGCAGACCCGCGCCGCGCTGACGCTCTCGGAGCTGGCCGTGTCCTACGCGCAGGTGCGCGCCCCGGTGGACGGCGTGGTCAGCCGCCGCACCGTGGAGGTGGGGCAGATGGTGGGCCCGGAGCGCCCGCTGATGGCCATCGTCCCGCAGAACGACATCTGGGTCGTGGCCAACTTCAAGGAGGACCAGGTCGGTGAGATGCGCCCGGGCCAGCCGGTGGAGCTGGAGGTGGACGCCTTCGGCAGCCACGCGTTCAAGGGCCACGTGGACAGCCTCGCGGGCGCCAGCGGCGCGCGCTTCGCCCTGCTGCCGCCGGACAACGCGTCCGGCAACTTCGTGAAGGTCGTGCAGCGCATCCCCGTGCTCATCCGCTTCGACGGCGACCGCAAGGACCTGCCCATCAAGCCGGGCATGAGCGTCTACGTCACCGTGGACACCCGCGCGAAGCCGGAGCCCCAGAAGTCGGCGGCGGCGGATACGCGGAAGGCGGAGTAACCCACCGTGGACGCACGCCGCGACGTCATCCAAGGTTCCAAGGCGGGCATCACCATCGCGGCCATGGCCGCGGCGCTGATGTCCGTGCTGGACATCTCCATCGTCAACGTGGCCCTGAGCGACATCCGCGCGAGCTTCGGCACGCCGTTGGATCAGATCGCCTGGGTGTCCACCGGCTACATGATGGCCAACGTGGTGGTCATCCCGATGACGGGCTGGCTCCAGCGCCGCTTCGGCTACCGGAGGTACTTCACCTTCTCCATCCTCCTGTTCACGGTGGCCAGCGTGCTGTGCGGCCTGTCATGGAACCTGCCCTCGCTGGTGGCCTTCCGCATCCTCCAGGGCATGGGCGGCGGCGCCATCATCCCCACGTCCCAGGCCATCCTCTTCGCCCGCTACCCGCGCGAGGAGCACGGCATGGCGGGCGCGCTCTTCGGCCTGGGCGCCGTGACGGGCCCGCTGCTGGGGCCCACCGTGGGCGGGCTCCTCATTGAAGCGGCGAGCTGGCACTGGATCTTCCTCATCAACGTGCCGGTGGGCCTCTTCGCCGCGTACATGGCGTGGCGCTCCATCGAGCAGCCCCACTTCGAGCCGTCCACGGAGAAGGTGGACCGCAACGGCATCGCGCTGCTCGCCGTGGGCATGGCGTGCCTCCAGTACGTGCTGGAGGAGGGGCACCGCGAGGACTGGTTCGACAGCCGGCTCATCACCCTGCTGGCGGTCATCGCGGGCATCGCGCTCATCACCTTCGTCGTCCACGAGCTGGAGACCCCCAGCCCCGTGGTGGACCTGCGCGTGTTCGCCAACCGCTCCTACTCCGCGGCCACGGGGGTGAACTTCCTGGTGGGCACGGCGCTGTTCTCCGGCTCGTTCCTCTTCAGCCTCTTCTGCGGCTCGGTGATGCGCTACGAGGCGTTGGACATCGGGCTCATCTTCCTCAAGGGCAGCGCCATCCAGGTGCTGCTGATGCCGCTCATCGGCAAGTTCGGCGGCAAGGTGGACGGCCGGCTCCTCATCGGCTTCGGCGTCCTGGGCGTGAGCCTGTCCTTGTGGACCAACGGCCACCTGACCACGCGCGTGGATGAAATCACCCTCATCACGCCGGTGTTCATCCGCGCCTGCTCGCTGGGCTTCATCTTCGTGCCGCTGTCGGTGATGGCGCTCAGCAACCTGCGCCCGGAGCAGCGAGGCAACGCGGCGGGCCTCTTCAACCTCACCCGCGAGCTGGGCGGCTCCATCGGCACCGCGTGGATGAGCAGCGCGCTCAGCCGCTCCACCCAGGCCAACGTCACCGCCATCACCTCGCACGTGGACGTCTACGGGCAGGTGGCCCAGGAGCAGGTCGCCTCCATGACGGGCGCCATGGCCTCCCGGGGCGTGCTCAACCCCACGGGCGCCGCCTACGGCCTCTTGAGTCAGCGCATCAGCGCGCAGGCGCTGGTGCGGGCCTTCAACGCCAACTTCCTCATCCTCGCCGCGCTGTTCGTCTGCGCCCTCATCCTGGTGGCCATGCTCCAGAAGGCGGACCCCAACGTGAAGGTGGAAGGCGCGCACTGATCGGGAAGACGAATAACCCCTTGAGCTTTCCGGGGAGGCTCAACATCCGAGTTCCCCCGCCCCCGCTTACTTCCTCCACCGCTGGCGGCCCCCCTCATTCGTCAGAGCCGGCAGTCATCAGTGGAGGGCGAGTGCGCCTTGGTCGCCGCCGGTTCGTCCCACGGCCATAATGCGCTGGAGAAACGGCATGCGCTGAGAGGGGTCGTCTACGTTGATGATCTCGTGGGCAGCCCCCTTGAGCACGTCTTGGGCTTCCGCAAGGGCTCCTTCATAGCCACCCGTCAGGACGTAGACGATGAAGGTCGGCTTCCGCAGAGTGTTCGCCATCTCGAACAGAGAGCGAAAGGCCAGAAAGGACTCACTGAGTCCTTTGAGGTCGTCGGTCAGCTTTGCTCGCGTCCCGACGATGGGTTCCATGAGCAACAGCTCAGAGGCCCCTGGCACGTAGTGCGCGATGGGGTGCTTGACCTGAGGCAATCCCTGCTTGGGTGACTGGACAGGAAGGTTCTCTGCGTGGAACTTCCTGCGAACAAACTGCGAAACGTGCCACTGCTCGAAGAAGCGATACCCCATGGACTCCCGCCGTTGCCGGTAAGCGGCGTCCTTGGTGTCCTGTTCCCTCAACCCCTTCTGTGGGAGGACGAAGGACTCCACCCATGCAACTGGATTGTCCACACCGTCAGGAATGCGACGCGGCTCCGATAGGCCCGCCAGAGAACTCACTTCTCCGGACCGAACGTCGAGTTCACTGCATCCCGACAGGGCGTCGAGTACCAACTGCATGGTCACCCATGCCGACCTGCTCCCTATGCAGGCAGGCCCAGGAAGTGCCGGCGCGCGCACCAACTCCACTCGGCCGCCCGACTCAACGAGCGCCCCAACGGTCACTTTCGTCCCCGCGAAGGGGTCCGGCATGTACTGAACGAGTCGGAACCGGGCGGTCATGGGAAGCCTTCGAGAACCTTCAGGTACTCCTCAACGAGATCGACGGCGCTTTCCATTCGGCGGGAAAGTGCTTCTAACAGTAAGGGGGCAGTCCCCTCGGAGACAATCTCGCAGGCCTCGGTAACGTAGCGCTCTAACGTCGAGGTTCTCGCCAGTTTGGCCGCCTGCTTTGCCGCAGCGAAGGCCCCAACCCGCATCAACTCCAGTGGTAAGGCCCTGGCACTATTGGGCTTTTTCGGAACCCCCAGGTCAAGCGCGATGAAGTCCTGCGGGTGCCCCACCAGGGCATTCCCTACATCGATCGACCATGCGATGAGGTTCTCCTCTCCCTGTTCTGGGACGAGCAGGATGTTCTTAGCGTGGCGGTCTGCGTTGTAGAGCAACGCGTCGAGCGCCAGCATCGCTCCAAACTCGTCGATGTTCTGGACGAAGTGAGCATAGTTCCGCTGCCAGTGGAGTGCGTTGGGGACGTAGGAACTCAGCCAGGATAGCTCGTCTCCGGAACCACAAATCGCCCCTACGGGGGCCCTGACACCGATGTCTCGGCCGATGAGCCACCCGAGGCTCTCGGCGAGAATGGGCTGCCAGCCCGTGTAGAGCATCTTCTTGCGTACCCACTTGCGGCCGCTTCCATCGACGGCGAACACCGCCTCGCTAGAGTGGTCGACCTCGACGGCCCGAGCATCGACCACGGCACTGACGCGCTCAATGGCGTTCCCGAAGAGGTGGCCGCCCCCACCTGTGCCGGAGGGCGTCACGAGCCAATCTCCCCTCTGCAACGCAGTTCTCTGCTGGGCGCCGCGTCGTCCCACCTACCCCGGTTCAAGGCCCATAGGGGCTGGTCCCATTTATGGGACACACATGACCACGGTCCGAACGGACCTGGACCAAGGTCCCGACTGATGCCAGCCGAGCGTGCCCGCGAAGGCTTCCTCACACTGCGGGCCTACTCCGGGGTTAGTGGCGGGGCAAGAACTTGTTCGAACCTCTCGGTCGGTAGCCATTGCTCTGACTCGCCCTATTCAATCGCTGCAACCTTCCCAGGGATAGCACCAAGGGATGGGTCTTAGAGCCATGTCCAAATGGGTAACCGCATCAGCGGTGTCCCCCTGACCCAGCCATCGCCCGCTGCAAACGACGAAGCGCGGGTCCCCACCACACCGGGGGCCCGCGCTTCTTCGTTTCAGGCGCGGCGGGGAGCGGCTACCGGCGCCACTTCTGCGCGGCGGTGCCGTTGCACTCCCAGAGCTGCAGCGGGGTGCCGCTGGCGGAGTTGCCGCCCGTCACGTCCACGCACTTGTTGGCCTGGGGGTTCACCAGGTCACCGGCGCCGGAGAGGATGAACTGCTGCGCGGGGTTGCCGTTGCAGCTCACCAACTGGATGGCCGTGCCGTTGGCGCTGGAGCCCCAGGCCACGTCCATGCACTTGCCGAACGCGCGCACGGTGCCGTCCGACATGAAGGTCCACTTCTGCGCGTTGGTGCCGTTGCAGTCCCAGAGCTGCAGCCGGGTGCCGTCGTTGCTGTTGGAGTTCGGCACGTCGATGCACTTGTTCGCCAGGCCGATGATGGGGCCGCCCGTGCCGCCACCGCCCGTGGTGGTGAGCGACAGGCCGTAGGCGCTCAGGATGGGGAGGAGCGGCTGGAAGACGGTGTTGCCGCCGGAGGTGCAGTTGCCGCCCGCGCCGGACGTCACGCCCTGCGCCTGGTTGCCGGACAGCCATGAGCCGCCGGAGTCACCGCCCTCCGCGCACGCGCTGGACGCCGTGAGGCCGTACACCGGGCCCGCGGAGTAGTTCACCGTGACGTTCTTCCCCGTGATGACGCCGCAGCGCCAGCCCGTGGTGGAGCCCGAGCGGCACACGGACGCGTTGACGCCCGCCTCCTGCGAGCCCTGCACCAGCACGTTGGCGCCCGCGTAGTTGTTCACCCACGGCTGCGAGCCCCACGAGCCGTTGGTGCGCACCCAGGCGTAGTCGTTGCCGGGCCAGCTCGCCGCCACCACCGTGCCCTGCGCCACGCCGTTGAAGCCGCTGGTGCCCGTGCCCGGCCCGCCGCAGTGGCCCGCCGTCACGAAGCCGCCCGCCACCGGGAAGCCGATGGAGCAGCGCGAGCCGCCCGGGTAGTACGCGTCACCGCCGCGCAGGTCGTACACCGGCTGGAACTCCTCGCGCGACGGCACCGTGCGCACCGCGGGGTGCTTCACGCCCGCCTTCGCGACGAAGTCCGTGCCGCCCGTCAGCGCGGAGTCCTGCGCCAGCACCACAACGCTGTTCGTCATCACGTCCACGTACCAGGCATGCACGGCGCGGCCCGCCATCCGGCTGTCGCGGTCCAGCCGGGCCTTCACCGCCTCCAGCTCCGCCTGCGTGTACTTCACCTTCTGGGGCACCGCCCCCGCGCGGCGCACCGCGTCCGCGTCCGCGTCCGTCGTCACGCCCACCACCAGCGCGCCGCCGTCCGCGCTCATCCACGCGCCGCCAAAGCGCTCGCCCAACTCCGCGCGCAGGGCGCCCTCCACGCGCACCGCCGCCGCCTCCGACGCCAGCCGCCGCTTCGCGCCGTCCGCCGTCAGGCCCAGGTCCCGCTGCATCGCGGAGAGCAGCTCGGGCGACACGTCGTGCGCCAGCGCCGCCTCCGCCGGGGAGGGCGCCGCCATCGCCATCGTGGGAATGACGCTCAACGTGGCGCCAGCGAACAGCGCCGTCGCGGTGGAGAACAGCCCGGAGGTCCGCTTCATCGGGTCCTGCCTTTCGTGCTGCGGGGGAGCCCGGAGTGAAACCCGACTGAGCCGAGATAATCAAACAATTCAAGAATTACTGAAATTCTCCGACATTTTTGTGTGGTCGAAGAAAGTCCCCGGAGACAAGAAGGCCCGGTGCGTCATGGGACGCACCGGGCCTCTGGACTTGCTTCGGTGACGGGCGGAAGTCAGCGCTTCGCGCGCGGGGCCAGCGCGCGGGCGGGGGCCCGGCGGCGGCGCAGCGCGACAGCGCCCAGCATCAGCAGGGCCCCGGCGAAGGGCAGGGTGCCGGACGTTCCGGACGCGCTGCAGCCCCCCGCCATGGCGTCGGACGAGTCCGGCAGACCATTGGGGTTGTTGGACACGGGCGTGGAGGTGGGGGGCTGGCCGCCCACGCTGGGGAACTGGGTGGTGGGCAACTGCGGCGTCTGCGTCACCGGGGTCTCCGCCACCGGGGTCTCCGTCACCGGCGTGGGGTCTTCCTGCGGGATGGTCGTGTCATCCGGCACGGGCGTGGGCGCGGGCGTCTCCTCCACCGGCGCGGGCGGGGGCGGCATCACGTCCTCGAGCGTCGTCGCCATGGTGAAGCCGTCGTGGAAGATGGTCCCTTCGGGCTTGATGGCGTTGTCGCGGTACAGGCCCATCTTCAGGTAGTTCAGCTCCTTGCCGAACTGGTTGGCGCCATAGGTCTTCGGCAGCACGTGCTCGCCGTTGTGCCACAGCTCCACGAAGCCGACCTTCTTGTCGGAAGACCACTTCACGTGCAGCACGAAGTCGTGCCAGTTGCCCTTGTTGATGGACGTCTGCCACAGCACGGGCGTGGTGTTGCCGCCCACGCGCAGGTTGATCTTGTCCCCGCGCACGAAGAACTCCAGCGGCGGCGAGCCACAGCAGCTCTCCTGGTGCCACTGGGTGATGACCTGCCACGAGTCATGCACCGGGTAGTTGGAGGGGAAGAGCGTGCTCCACTTGTAGTAGTACTCCTTCCCCTGCGTCTCGTGGGTCAGGTAGAGCAACTCGTTGCGGTTGCCGCTGGCGTTGATGGGGTTGTCGCCCTGCTTCACCGTGGCCTTGAGGGCGTACTTTCCGTCACGCACCACGTCGGTCACGACCTGCAAGCGGCTGTTGGCAACGGCCTGTTGGCGCGTCCACTGGGACGTGTTGCCGGTCTCGAAGTCGCCCTTCCAGATGACGCCAGCGAAAGACAGGGCGGGCATCAGGGAGGCCGCGGCAACGAGCTGAAGGAGTCGCTTCAAACAGGGGTCCTTTCGGTCCGGGTTGGGCCCAGGGGACACGCGGCGGGAAAAAAGCCTTCCCGCCCCATCCCGCCTGCCAACCCCCTGCCGCACGCGCGCCCGCCGGGCCGCCTGGTGGGGTACGAGGGGGACGGGGCCCTGCCGCCCGTCACTTCCCCAGGCATGCCGAAGCGCGTGATTCCGGGTGGATGCGGGCGCTCAAACCATTCGCCGGGAGCAGCCGTGCAGCCGAGCCCCCGGGCGTCATCCCCCCAACAACCTGACGGCCCGGCGCCCTGTCTCCCTCCCGCGCCGGACGTGGGAAGTGGGGCCTTTTCTCAAGATCGGCGGAGCAGGCCGTCTATTGGTGCGTGTGTCACCCCAAACATCCGATGCGCCTGTTCTCCCACCGCCTTGCTGCCCACCGCGTCATGGAACGCCCGGAGGCAGGGGACGGGGCCAGGTCGGCGTTCGTCGGAGGTTGGTGTAGAACGGCCCGGAGGGGCGGCGGGGGGGCGACGCCCGAGGGGACCGCATGGTGAAGCCGGCGAAGACGAGTCTCTGGGCGCTGGCCATGGCCATCCCCCTCCTGGCGGCCGGCGTCGCGGCCGTGAAGCCCCGGGCGCAGCCGCAGTCCCTGCCTGACACCTTCTGGACGGATCGCCGCGCGGCGGCCCGCATCGAGGCCCGCCTCACGCACCCGGAAGCGGACCGCTACCGCTCGCGCGCCCCCGCGGGGGGCTGCCCGGTGCCCGCCGAGCCGATGCCCCTGGGCCCGCTCGCCCGCATGGAGGCCCGGGAGGACTGGGGCGGCATCGCGGCGGCATATGCCCTGGAGGGCGAGTGGAACCAGGCGGCCTCCTTCCTGGAGCGCCTGCCGGCCTCGCCGGAGCGCGACAGCGACCTGGCGGCGGTGGCGCTCGCCCGGGGAGACCATGAGCACGCGCTGCGCCTGCTGGACGCGGCGCTCACCGCGAAGCCCGGCCTGACGCAGGCCCTGTGGAACCGCGCGCTGGTGTTCCGGGAGATGGGGCTGACGCTGCGCGCGTCGGAGCTGTTCGAAGAGGTGGCCAGGCGCAACGAGCAGGGCTGGGGGCGCGAGGCCCACGCCCAGGCGCTGTCGCTGCGCGAGGCCACGCTGGAGCGCCAGCGCCAGTGGAAGGCCGCGCGCGACGCGACCCTGGCCCTGGTGGAGGACCCGAAGGCGCCGCTGCCCATGGACGCGGCCCGGCAGCTCCCGGGCGCGGTGCGCGGCATCTTCTATGACGCCGTGCGCGCCGCGGCGTCGAAGGAGCGCGCGCTGGCGCTGCTGCCCCTGGCGAAGGAGCTGGACCGGGTGCAGGGCGGCAGCGTGCTCACGGACTACGTGCAGCGCGTGGCGAAGCGCGACTTCTCCCGCCGGGCGGACCTGGCGCGCCAGTACGCGGAGACGCTGCGCGCGGGCCACGCCGTCCCGGAGGCGCTGCTGAACCGGGCGCGCGCGTCCGGTGACGACGACATCTACCTGGGCGCGCTCCTGCGCGGCCGCAACGGCTCCCTGACGGGCCTGCAGGACATGGTCGCGCGCGTCAGCCGCATGGGCGACCCCTGGTTCACGTACATCGCGGAGCGGGACCAGGCGCGCCAGGAGGTCGCGGAAGGGGCGTGGTGGAAGGCCGAGCAGCGGCTCTTCAACGCGCTCCAGCGCTGCCGTGAGACGACGCTGTCCGTGCGCTGCCTGGACCTGGAGCGCCGGCTGACCATCTTCTACACGGATCAGCAGCGCCTCACGGAGGCGGAGGCCCACGCGCGCGTGCTGTGGGCGGGCGCGCGGCAGCTCCGCGAGTGGGAGACGGAGTTCAACGTCCTGGAGATCCTCAGCCACGTGTCGCGCTCCCGCAACGACCTGGGCAGCGCGCGCGCCTACCTGGAGGAGTGGGCCGCGCGAGGCGCCACCCGGAGCTGCTCCTGGCCCCACGTGCAACTGGCGCACCTGTACTCCCTGGACCTGCGGCCGGACGCCGCGCGGCGCGAGCTGGAGGCGGCGGACGCGTGCGCGGACAACCCCATGGAGCTGGTGTTCGGCGCGACGGTCGCGGAGCTGTCGCGCTTCGGCGCCGGCCCCCGCGACGCGGAGTGGCTGAAGACGGTCACCACCAAGGCCCTGGAGGGCCCCTCCGTCCCGGAGAGCGACCGCATCTACACGCGCTATCTGGAGGGCCGCTTCCTCCTGGACCAGGACCGGGCCCGGGGCGAGGCGCTGCTCAAGCAGGCCATCAAGGACGCGGAGGCCCTGCCCCGCGGCGACGTGCTGGGCCGTGAGACCTGGGCGCTCAGCTACTCGTCGCTCGCGGCGGACGCGGGCCGCGCCGGCGAGTTCCCCAAGGTGGTGGCGCTGATGGCCGCGCAACTGGGCACGCCCGTCCCTTCGCGGTGCGCGCTGGCGGCCAGCGTCCACGCGGAGCGCACCACCCTGGTGGCGCTGGGGCCCAAGGGCGAGGTGAAGGGCTACTACGACGGTTCGCGCCGCGAGTCCGTCGCCCGCGCGGACTCGTCCCGGCTGGTGCCGGAGCCCCTGCGCCAGACGCTCACCGGCTGCGAGCACGTGGACGTGTTCGCGTGGACGCCCCTCTTCGGCCGCACGGACCTGCTGCCGCCGGAGCTGGCCTGGAGCTTCCGCCTGGGCCGCACGCAGGGGCCGCGCCCCGCGCCGGCGTCCACCGCCTCGCGCCGCCTGGTGGTGGCCGGCGTGGAGGCGCCGTCGCTCTTGCAACTGCCCCGGCTCCCCTCGTGGACGCCGGAGCCGGAGCCCGGCGCCGCGCCGCCGGACGTGCTGTCCGGCGCGGACGCCACGCCCTCGCGCGTGTTGGAGCGGATGGTGGACGCCACGGAGATTGAAATCCACGCGCACGGCATCACCGACCCCAGCATCTCCGGCGCGTCGCTGGTGGTGCTGTCACCGGAGGTGAACGGCCGCTACGCGCTCACCGCGGATGTGGTGCGCGAGCAGAAGCTCACCGGCGCGCCCACCGTGTTCCTGGCCGCGTGCAGCGCGGGCCGCACCGCGGCCCAGACCACGGAGCCCTTCAGCCTGCCCGCGGCCTTCATCGACTCCGGGGCCCGCGCGGTGCTGGCCTCCACGGTGGACATCCCGGAGACCGCGGGCCGCTTCTTCGACGGCGTGCGCCGGAGCATCCACGCCGGCAAGCCCGCCGCCGTCGCGCTGCGCGACGAGCGCCAGGCGTGGCTCGCGCGCGACGCCCGCGCCGTCTGGACGCGCTCCGTGCTGCTGGTGGAGCGGGCGGACTGAGCCGCTCAGAAGGGAGCGTCCAGGTGCGTGTTGCCTCCCGGCACGAGGAAGTGATGGAAGGTGACGCTGGCGCTCACGTCCAGCGCCTTCACCCAGTGCCACCAGCCCACCGGCAGGAACACCATGTCTCCGGGCTCCAGCACCGCCTCCAGCACCGTGGCCTCGGCGAACAGCGGGTGCGCGGCCAGGTCCGGCTTCGCCGCGTCCACGTGGCTGAAGGTGCCCCGGTGCGGGTACACGCGGTGGCGCTCGAAGGACGGCACCAGCCGCACGTGCTTGCGGCCCATCACCTGGCCCAACAGGATGTTCATGTTGTCGTGGTGCAGCGGGGTGACGGTGCCCGCGGGCCCCAGCAGCAGCGTCAGTTGATCCGCCCGGAGCGACGGGTCGATGAGCCCCGCGGGGGCCCGCAGGTCCTCGCGCAGCGGCGCCAGCCCCTCGCGCCCCCAGTTCTCGTTGCGCGGCACCATGTAGAAGTCGTTCGTCTCCCCGGCCGTCTCCACCCGGGTGAGGAACTCCGAGAAGGGCATCCGCGCCCGGTGCCGGTCCTGCTCGGCCGCGTGCTCCGGGTTGGCGTCGCGCCCCACCATCACCTCCACCTCCACCGCGCCGAACCGCTCGCGGAAGTACGGCAGCGACCAGCGCTTGAGCGCGGGCCAGTCCGCCATCAGGCCGCGCAGCACCACCGGCCGGTGGCCCAGGTAGTAGCGGCGGAAGAACTCCTCCGGGGACACCCCCTCGCGCACCTCCAGCTCCCGCCCCCCGTCCCGGGCGCGCAGCTCGCTGTAGACATCCATCAGCGACTCCAGCCACCCGAAGTGCCGGGCCACCTGGAGCGCCGCCTTGAAGTAGGGGTGCTGCCCCACCGCGGCGACCTCCTCCCGCGCCAGCGCCGGGTCCACCCCGGCCCGCACCAGCGTTTGCTGTACGTCCTCCGCCGACACTCCCAATGCCAGGTTCTCCGCCAGCCACTGCCGCCAGGCAGGGTGCAGCGGGGACTTGTCCTCGTTCATTCAGAACTCCTTGAAATCCTTGGAGGAATGACCCTGGGGGCCACTCCTGTCGGTGAGGCGAGCCGTGCTATGGACCACGCCCAACAGTCTTTTTCTACCCATCCCCGGTTTTCGCCGGACTTCCGCCGTACCAGGAGAAGCGACCCATGATCCCCGGAGACATGTCCTCCCCCATCAATGCCTTCGAGCCGGACCGCAGCGCGCCGCACGTGAAGAATTCGTACGTCAACTGCTCGGAGCGCGGCCCCAAGCGGCGCCGCCCGCTGCCGCCGCCGTCGGTTCCCCCCCTGCTGGCGGGGCCGGAAGGGGCCCGCTGAGCCGCCTGCCGGGCGGGCTTGTCTGCCCTTCCGGGCATTTTTCTCTCAAGAAACGAACCGCTCGGCGTCTTTAGTCAGGAAAGCCCACCAGTCACTTCGGGGCCTTGGGTCATGGCCAATCTCTTCAACCGGGAAAAGCGCCACTTCGAGGCGTTCATCCAGCGACACCGGCCCAGCCTGCTGGCGGTGGCGCGGCGGTTGTGCGCCCGCGGCGTCCTGGACCCGGAGGACCTGGTCCAGGAGGCCTTCGAGCGGGCGTTGCCGGAGTTTGGCCACCTGAAGGACCGGACGGAAGCGGCGTGCGCGGCGTGGCTGTGCACGACGATGACGAACCGGTTCCTGGACCACTGCCGCCGGCAGCGCACGGAGAGCCGGGGGCTGCCGCACCTGGCGCTGGTGCAGGACCTGCCGGTGACGGGGGATGGCGACCAGGAGAACTGGGAGCTGGTGGGCAACGACGCGTTCCAGGCGGCCATCGAGCAGCTCAAGCCGCACCTGCGGGACGCGTACAAGCTTCACGCCGAAGGCCGCCGCTATCAGGCCATCGCCGAACATTTCAACGTTCCCGTGGGAACCGTGGGTAGCTGGCTGACGCTGGCGCGCCGGGACCTGCGGGAACTGCTGCTTCCGAGCGTCGCCGTGGCCCGGGAGCGGGGAGTCCAGTCATGAACGCGCATTGCACCCGGTTGCACCTCTTCATGGACGGCGAGCTGTCCGAGTCCGACGCCGAAGGGTTCCGGAACCACCTGCCGCGCTGTGCCGCCTGCGAGGGGGGCCTGCGGGACCTGCTCCAGTTGGAGCTGCTGGCGGCGCGGGCCCTGGGCACGGGCGTGGCGGAGGCGCCGGCCGCGAAGCCGGAGGGCAACGTGGTGGCGCTGGGCGCGTGGGTGCGCAGGAACGCGCGCGTGGTGGTGCCGCTGGCCATGGCCGCCAGCCTCTGCGCCGTCTTCGTGCCGCGCATGATGCCCGCCGCGGGCGACGTGCCGGCGGTCGTCTTCCTGGAGAACCACACCACGCGCGAGCTGGAGGCCCGCCTGTCGGATCCGCGCGCGGACAAGTGGCGCCGCTACAGCCCCATGCTCGGTGACGCGGACACCGTGGAGGCCGGGAAGGGCACCCTGCCGCTGCGTCCGCTGGCGGAGATGGAGGAGCGCAAGGACTTCCGCGGCATCGTCGCGGCCTACGTGCTGCACGGCCAGTGGCAGCAGGCGCAGGCGGTGCTGGCGCGCGAGCCCGCGTCGGCGGCGCGCAACGTGGACCTGTCGGTGGTGGCGCTGCAGAACGGCCGCTACCAGGACGCGCTGTCGCTGTTGGATCCGGTGGTGCGCGCGGATCCGCGCCACCCGCAGGCGCTGTGGAACCGCGGGCTCGCGCTGAGCGCGCTGGGCCAGAAGGAGCCCGCCGCGCGCGACTTCGACCAGGTGGCCGCGCTGGGCGAGCCGGGCTGGAGCAACGAAGCGCGCAAGCTGGCGGAAGAGCTGCGCGCCGCCGCCCGCTGAAGCACGCGGGACTCCCCCCGCGCGTCATGAGCGTCCACCACCGGGCGCTTTCGCGCGGGGTTTCGCCTCACCGCCCGGGATGACGTGACAGGCTGCTGGGGTTGTCGGAACACTCCAGGAGCCGCCCATGCCCGAGTCCCCATCCGCCGACTACGCGTCCACCCGCCGTGACTTCCGGTGGGAGCGGCCGGCGCACTTCAACTTCGCCACGGACGTCATCGACCGGCACGCGGCCGAGCGGCCCCAGGCCCCCGCGCTCCAGTGGTCCGACGAGTCCGGGCGCTCCCAGCGCTTCACCTTCCAGGACCTGAAGGAGCGCTCGCTGCACGCGGCGCGCTTCCTCACCGGGCTGGGCCTGAAGCGCGGCGACCGGGTCTTCATCCTGATGCCGCGCGTGCCGGAGTGGTGGTTCCTGGTGCTGGGCTGCATCCGCGCGGGCATCGTCTTCATGCCCGGCACGCCCATGCTCACCGCCAAGGACATCCGCTACCGGCTGGAGGTCTCCGGCGCGAAGGCCGTCCTCACCGACGCAAGCTGCCTGGACCGCTTCGAGGGCGTGCTCGGGCAGGCCCCCGGCGTGACGACGTGGGTGTCCACCGGCGACGCGCCTCCGCCGTGGACGCGCTATGCGCCGGAGCCGCTGGCGGAGTCCCAGGCGACGGCGTTCCCGCCCACGCGCTCGGAGGATCCGCTGCTCATCTACTTCACGTCCGGCACCACGGGCATGCCGAAGATGGTGCTGCACACGCAGGCCAGCTACGGCCAGGGGCACCTCATCACCGGCCGCTACTGGTTGGACCTGACGCCGGAGGACCGGCACCTCACGCTCAGCGACACCGGCTGGGCGAAGTGCGCGTGGGGCAAGCTCTTCGGCCCGTGGAGCGTGGGCGCGTGCAACGTCGTGTACGACTTCCGCGGCCGGTTCGACCCCATGGCCTTCCTGAAGGTGCTGGAGCGGGAGCGGGTGACGACCTTCTGCGCGCCGCCCACCGCGTGGCGCGCGCTGGTGCTCCAGGACCTGAAGGCGGTGGACCTGTCCTCGCTGCGCCACTCGCTGAGCGCGGGCGAGCCGCTCAACCCGGAGGTCATCCAGACGTGGAAGGAGGCCACCGGGCTGCACATCCGCGAGGGCTACGGCCAGACGGAGACGGTGGTCATCGTCGGCATCTTCCCCGGCATGGAGCCGCGCGTGGGCTCCATGGGCAAGCCGTCCCCGGGCTTCACCGTGGCCGTCATCGACGAGCACGGCGACGAGGTGGCGGACGGGCACGAGGGCGACATCGCCGTGCGCGTGAAGCCGGAGCGGCCGGTGGGCCTGTTCGCGGGCTACCTCCACGACGACGCGGCCAACGCCGCCAGCAGCCGGGGGGACTGGTACGTCACCGGCGACCGCGCGGTGCGCGACGCGGACGGCTACCTGTGGTTCGTGGGCCGCTCCGACGACGTCATCAAGACGTCCGGCTACCGCGTGGGCCCCTTCGAGGTGGAGTCCGCGCTGATTGAGCACCCGGCGGTGGCGGAGTCCGCCGTCATCGGCGTGCCGGACGACAAGATTGGCCAGCGCATCAAGGCGTACGTGCTGCTCACGCCGGGCCACACGCCGTCACCCCAGCTCGCGCAGGAGCTGCAGGACTTCGTGAAGAAGACCACGGCGCCCTACAAGTACCCGCGCGAGATTGAATTCGTCGCGGAGCTGCCCAAGACGGTGAGCGGGAAGATCCGCCGCGCCGAGCTGCGCGCCACCCAGAAGAGGTGAGCGGCGCGCAGGGGCGGCGGGACTACTTCAGCCAGTCCGAGTGCACGAAGCCGGCGTCGGGCTTGTCCCGGCGCTGGTACGTGTGCGCGCCGAACGCGTCGCGCTGGGCCTGGGTGAGGTTCTGCGGCAGCTCCGGGCTGCGGTAGCTGTCCAGGTACGCCAGGCTGCTGCTGAACACCGGCACGGGGATGCCCGCCTTCGTCGCGACGCCCACGAGCTTGCGCCACGCCGGGGCCATCTTGTCCAGCACGGGCGCGAAGGCCTCCGACACCATCAGGTTGGGCAGCGTGGGCTGGCGCTGGAAGGACTCGCGCAGCGGGGTGAGCAGCTTCGCGCGGATGATGCAGCCGCCCCGCCAGATGCGCGCCATCTCCGCCAGCGACACGCCCCATTTGTACTCGTCCGACGCCGCCTGGATGAGCCGCATGCCCTGCGCGTACGTCACCACGCGCGCCGCGTAGAGCGCGTCATGCGCCCACTGCGCCAGCTCCTTCTTCTCCTCCGAGGACAGGGAGACGTCGGGGCCGTGGAGCTTCTGGCTGGCGGCCACGCGCTCGTCCTTGCGCGAGGACAGGTTGCGCGCGTCCAGCGCGGACGCGATGGAGGGCACCGGCACGCCCAGGTCCAGCGCCACCTGCACCGTCCACTTGCCCGTGCCCTTCTGGCCGGCCTTGTCCAGCACCATGTCCACCAGCGGCTTGCCCGTCTCCGGGTCGCGCTTGCGCAGCACCTTGATGGTGGTCTCCAGGAGGAACGACTCGGCGATGCCCTCGTTCCACTTGCTGAAGAGGTCGGCCAGCGTCGCGGTGTCCAGGCCCAGGCCGCGGCGGAGCACGTCGTACGTCTCCGCGAGCAACTGCATGTCCGCGTACTCGATGCCGTTGTGCACCATCTTCACGAAGTGGCCCGCGCCCTCCGGGCCCACGTGGGTGACGCACAGGCCCTCTTCGCTGCGCGCGGCGATGGCCTCCAGCACCGGCTGCACCAGCGCGTACGCGTCCTTGGGGCCGCCGGGCATGATGGACGGGCCGTGGCGCGCGCCCTCCTCACCGCCGGACACGCCGATGCCCAGGAAGTGGAAGCCCTTCTCCTTGCACAGGGCCTCGCGGCGGCGCGTGTCCAGGTACCAGGAGTTGCCCGCGTCCATGATGACGTCGCCGGGCGACAGGAGCGGGAACAGCCGGCCCATCATCTCATCCACGGGGGCGCCGGCCGTAATCATCAGGAGGATGCGGCGCGGGCGCTCCAGGCCGGCGACGAACTTCTCCAGCTCCGGGAAGCCCTGCAGGGCCTGCTTCGGGTTCTCCCGCAGGACCTTCTGGATGCTCTCCGGGTGGCGGTCCCATACGGCGACGCTGAAGCCGTGGTCCGCGATGTTGAGGGCCAGGCTCGCGCCCATCACGCCCATGCCCGCCACGCCGAACTGCGCCGGCTTCGTCTGTGTGCTCATCGTTCCCTCCAGAGGGGCCGCCTCACCCGTGGGCGGCGGGGTCCAACATCCACTGCGTGTTCGTCACGTGCGACGCGGGCAGGGACATATCGCCCGCGAGGATTCGCCGCATGGCGTCCCGCTTGCCCTCGCCGGCCACCAGCCCCAGCACCGCCCCCGCGCCCTGGAGCACGGGGAACGTCAGCGTCATCCGCCACGGCGGCGGCTTGGCGCTCTGCTCCACCGCCAGCACCCGCCGCGTGCGCTCCTGGAGGGCCGGGTGGCCGGGCATGAGGCTCGCGGTGTGGCCGTCCTCGCCCACGCCGATGAGCACCACGTCCAGCTTCGCGGGCAGCGTCTTCTCGTAGTCGCGCGCGGCGGCGTCGCGGTCCGTGCGCTCGCCCTGCATGCGGAACACCTGCGCGTCCGGCAGCTTCAGCGGCGCGAGCAGCGACTCCTTCACCAGCAGGTAGTTGCTGTCCTTGTGGTCCGGCGGCACGAAGCGCTCGTCCACGAAGTACACGTCCACGCGCTCCCAGGGGAGCTTGTGGTCCGCGAGCAGCCGGTACGCGGGCCTGGGCGTGTTGCCGCCCGACAGGGCCAGGCTCGCGCGGGGCTTCGTGGCGAGCGCCTCTTCCAGCTCGCGCGCCATCCAGTCCGCGGCCTCGCGGGCCAGCCGCTCCGGGGGGACGATGAGGGGCGGGCTCATAGCGGGGACCACCGCCGGCCGTTCTTCGCGGGCAGCGCGTCCGCGGCGTCGGGGCCCTTGCTGCCCTTGGCGTAGGTGTGGACCGTGCCGCCCGCGTCCGTCTCCAGCGCCTGGAGGATGGGCGTGATGTAGCCCCACGCCTGCTCCACGCTGTCCTGGCGCGCGAAGAGGGTGGCGTTGCCGCGCATGCAGTCCAGCAGCAGCCGCTCGTACGCCTCCGGCACGGGCTTCTTGAAGCTCTCCGCGTAGTCCATGTCCATGGTGACGCCGCCGATGTTGACGTCCTCGCCGGGGATCTTGGACTCGAAGGACAGCGCGATGCCTTCGTGCGGCTGGATGCGCAGCGTGAGCACGTTGGGCTGCAGCCGCTGGCAGGTGGCGCCGCCGCCGCTGAACAGGCCGATGGGCACCGACTTGAAGTGGATGGACACCTCCGTCAGGCGCTTCTTCAGGTTCTTGCCCGCGCGCAGGTAGAAGGGCACGCCCTGCCAGCGCCACGAGTCGATGTTCATCTTCATCGCCACGTAGGTGGGCGTGCGCGAGCCCTTCTTCACGCCCTTCTCGTCCTGGTAGCCCTCGTACTGGCCCACCACCACGTGCTGGGGCACCTCGCCGCCCTCGACGGGGCGCAGCGCGCGGAAGACCTTGGTCTTCTCATCGCGGATGTCCTCCGCGGCGAAGGACACCGGGGGCTCCATGGCGCACAGGGCCAGCACCTGGAGCAGGTGGTTCTGCACCATGTCCCGGATGACGCCCGTCTCGTCGTAGAAGCCGCCGCGGCCCTCCACGCCAATGGCCTCCGCCGCGGTGATCTCGACGTGGTCGATGTGCTGGCGGTTCCAGAGCGGCTCGAAGATGGCGTTGGCGAAGCGGAACACCAGGATGTTCTGCACCGTCTCCTTGCCCAGGTAGTGGTCGATGCGGAAGATCTGCTTCTCGTCCAGCGCCGAGCCCAGCGTCCTGTTGAGGGCCTTCGCGCTCTCCAGGTCGTGGCCGAAGGGCTTCTCGATGATGAGCCGGCTCCAGGGCTTCTCTCCCGGCTGCTCCTCGCGATTGATCAACCCCGCGCTGGAGAGGCTGTGGATGATCTGCGGGAACGTGGAGGCCGGCGTGGCCATGTAATAGAGCTTGTTGCCGTCCGTCTTGTGGCGCCGGGAGATGTCCTGGAGCTTCTGGCCCAGGCGCTTGAAGGCCTCCGGGTCGTCGTAACCGCCGGAGGCGGTCTCGATGGCCTGCGAGAAGCGCTTCCAGGTGGCCTCGTCGAGCGGCTGCGTGCGGGCGAACTTCTTGAGGCCCTCCTTCACGTGCTCGCGGAAGGACGCGTCCTCCAGCTTGGAGCGGCTGAAGGCGACGATGGCGAAGTGCTCGGGGAGCAGGCCGGAGCGGGCGAGCTCGAAGAGGGCGGGGAATAGTTTGCGTTCGGCCAGGTCGCCCGTGGCACCGAAGAGGACCAGGGTGCAGGGGTCCGGGCGCCCCGCGCTGAACACCGGTTCGCCCTCACGGGGATGGGTTTCGATGTGCACTCCCTGCGCGTCCATGCGGTTCTCCCTCCGGGTTCGCCGGGAACCTTAAGGCGCTAATCTGGCGGCCCTGCAAGCGCATTGCAGGAGAATGACGCGGGCCTGACGTCTTGCCTGCCCCGGCGCTCGGGCGCTCCCGCGCCCTCGTCAAGGCTCCTCCGGTGAGCGCACGGGCGGCCGGGCGTGAGGGGGCGGTGGGAACATGGTACTCCTCGCGGCGGACCTGACGCCTCCGGCGTCGCGCTGAACGGAGTCCTCCCCTCTCGCATGCGCTACGTCGTCTCGCTGTGGTTCTTCGCGCTGTTCCTGGTCACCGCGCCCATCCTCTTCACGTTGGGCGCGGTGTTGTTCGTGGTGGCGTACCCGTTGGATCCGAACCGCCAGTGGCTGCACGTGCTGGTGTGCCGCTGGTGCTACGGGTTGTGGCTGCACGCGTCCCCCGGCTGGCGCGTGCGGGTGGAGGGACGGGAGCTGTTGCCCAGGGGGCCGTGCGTCTACGTCGTCAATCACCAGTCGTTCGCGGACATCCTCGCGGTGATGGGGCTGTTCACGCCGTACAAGTTCGTGGCGAAGGCGTCGCTGTTCCGCACGCCGCTGGTGGGCTGGATGATGACGCTGCTGGGCTACGTGCCCATCGTGCGCGGCAGCTCCACGTCCATGGAGCAGTTGCTGGGCCCGTGCCGCCGGTGGCTCCGCAAGGGCATCCCGGTGCTCATCTTCCCGGAGGGCACGTACTCGTCCGGGGAGCTGTTGCCCTTCAAGCGCGGCGCGTTCCAACTGGCGCTGGAGGAGCACGTGCCGGTGGTGCCGGTGCTGGTGCGCGGCACGCGGGAGCTGGTGGATGGGGACGGGCCGTGGATGAGCCCCCGCGCCACCGTCACGGTGCGGGTGATGCCCGCGCTGCCGCCGGAGACGTTCGGGCCGGACTCGGCGGCCCTGGCCGCGCGCGTGCGCGAGCAGTACGTGGAGGCGCTCGCGCGGGTGGGCTGAAGCGCCGCCCTCAGGCGTGCTCGGAGCCGGGCAGCTCCTCGTCCATCCGCGACGCCTCCGCGTGCGGCGCGGCCTCCACCGCGCTCGTCGCGGGCAGCGCGGGGGCGGCCTCGGAGACGGCGCGGGCCAGGTCGTGGGGCGCGCGGAGCAACGCCTCCAGCGCGGCGGCGCTCGCGGGGACGCCGCGCTGCTCCACCTGGAGCCAGCCGCCCTTGATGCTCACGCGGCGGTGGCCCTTGAGTCCCAGGAGGCGCTGGCGCACGCCCGGCTCCAACAGCACGGGGCGCGCCTCCGGGGCCAGCCCCTCCACCTGGAAGGCCGCGTCCAGCTCCGCGTCACCCAGCAGCTCCTCGCGCGGGGTGGCGGCGCCGGGGAGCTTGTCCTCGGGGCGCTCGTGCTCCAGCAGCAGGTCCGCGGGCAGCGCGCCCTCCAGGTCCAGCCGCAGCACCGTCACGGTGTGGCGCTTCTTGCCGCCCGCGCCGCGCTTGCCCGTGGCCAGCAGCAGCGGCCGCCCCTGATAGCGCCCCTGCACCTCCATCCGCCGCTCCGCGATGGAGAGGCCGTGCGCCTTCGCGAACGCCTCCCACGCGGCGCGCTGGCGGCGCTTGAGCTGGAACAGCGTGGCGAGGACCAGGGCGCCCAGGACGAGCAGGGACGCGAGGATGCCGAGCGGGGAGAAGACACCGGAAAGCATGGCGGCGCATTGTGCACTGGCCCCGCGACGCGTGGACCATCAATCCGATCGCGGATGCACCTCCGCGCGCCGGGCAGGCTTGCGGCATGGGTGCGTGGACCTGGGGAAGGAACGCCGCGCGAGCGCAAACGTGTGGAATCCCACGTGGCTCGCGCTCCCGCGCGGCGCATGGCGCACGCGCTCCGTGTGGACCGCACGCATGGCGCAGGGGCCCCATGCCATGCGTGTGTCCTCGCGGGTGGGCCCCGGCCGCGGGCGGAGGCGCCGTGGCGCGTGGGGTGGGGAGGACGGGACGCGTCGGGCAGGCCACGGATGCAAGCGCGCGGAATGACGTCCTTTTTCGACAATGTCAGAGGGGGCGGGTAAGGGAGCGAGGGCTCGCCGCTTGGAGTCGGGGATGGGACCGGGGGAGGCTGCCCGGCCCGCACCCGCCACCGGGCCACGAGGGAGGGTGAACGCCGGATGCGCCTGCTGCACACGTCGGACTGGCACCTGGGCCACACGCTGTATGACGTCTCACGCGAAGCGGAGCACGCCGCGTTCCTGGCGTGGCTGCTGGACACGCTGGAGTCCCAGGAGGTGGACGCGCTCCTGGTGGCCGGGGACATCTTCGACACGGCCAACCCCAGCGCGGAGGCGCAGGCGGCCTGGTACCACTTCATCGCGCGCGCCCGGCGCACGCTGCCGAAGCTGGACGTGGTGGTGGTGGGCGGCAACCACGACTCCGCCGCGCGCCTGGACGCGCCGGATCCGCTGTTCCACGCCCTGGGCGTGCGCGTGGTGGGCGGCCTGCCGCGTCACCGGGGTGGGTTGGAGCTGGAGCGGCTGGTGGTGCCGGTGCATGACTCGCGCGGGAAGGTGGGCGCGTGGGTGGCGGCGGTGCCGTACCTGCGGCCCTCGGACCTGCCGTCCGTGCCGGACGGTGAAGGGGACCGGCTGGTGGAGGGCGTGCGCTCCGTCTACGCGGAGGTGCTGGAGGCGGCGCGCAGGCGGCGCCGGTCCGGGCAGGCGCTGGTGGCCATGGGCCATTGCTACATGACGGGCTCGGAGCTGTCGGAGCTGAGCGAGCGCAAGATTCTGGGCGGCAACCAGCATGCGCTGCCGGTGGACCTGTTCCCGGAGGACGTGGCGTACGCGGCGCTGGGGCACCTGCACAAGGCGCAGCGGGTGGGCGGACGCGAGGGCGTGCGCTACAGCGGCTCTCCCTTGCCGCTGTCGCTGTCGGAGGCGCACTACCGGCACCAGGTGCTGGTGCTGGACGTGGAGGACGGGGCGCTGACGCAGGTGCGGCCGCTGTCGGTGCCGCGCACCACGGACATGATGCGGGTGCCGGCCCGGGACGCGGCGCCGCTGTCGGAGGTGCTGGAGCTGCTCGCGGCGCTGCCCGCGTGCGAGCCGGGGGCGCCGGAGTCGATGCGGCCGTACCTGGAGGTCTGCGTGTCGCTGCCCCGGCCGGAGCCGGCGCTGCGCCACAAGGTGGAGAAGGCCCTGGAGGGGCGGGCGGCGCGGCTGGTGAAGCTGACGCCGTTCTACACGGGCACGGGCGGCGCGCTGGCGGACGTGCGGCCGGGGCTGTCCCTGCGGGAGCGCACGCCGGAGGACGTGTTCCTCGCCCGGTACGCGCGGGACTTCAAGGAGGCGCCCTCGCCGGGGTTGCTGGAGTCGTTCCACGCGCTGCTCACGCAGGTGCAGGAGGACGCGTCGTGAAGATCCTGGCGATTCGCGGCAGCAACCTCACGAGCTTCGCGGGGGACTTCGCGCTGGAGCTGGACCAGGCGCCATTGGACCGGCTGGGGCTGTTCGCCATCTCCGGCGCGACGGGGGCGGGGAAGAGCACGCTGCTGGACGCGCTGTGCCTGGCGCTGTTCGACCGCACGCCCCGGCTGGGCGGGCCCAGCAAGGTGCTGGTGGGCCGCGCGGACGAGGACGAGGAGGCGCGCCTGTCCGCGTACGACGTGCGCGGCATGCTGCGGCGCGGGGCGGGCAAGGGGCACGCGGAGGTGGACTTCCTGGGCAAGGACGGGCGGCGCTACCGGGCGCGGTGGAACGTGTGGCGTGCGCGCGAGCGCGCGGAGGGGCGATTCCGGCCGCAGGAGCTGAGCCTGACGGACGTGGCCTCGGGGCAGGTGTTCGGCCGCACCAAGGGCGAGGTGCTCCACGCCATCCAGGAGCGGCTGGGGCTGTCGTTCGACCAGTTCCGGCGCTCGGCGCTGCTGGCGCAGGGGGAGTTCGCGGCGTTCCTGCGCGCGGACGCGAACGAGCGCGCGGAGCTGCTGGAGCGGATGACGGGCACGGAGGTGTACAGCCGCCTGTCCATCGCGGCGCACGAGAAGAACGCGAAGGAGCAGGAGGAGCTGAAGCGGCTGTCCCAGGGGCTCGCGGCCATCGCGCTGATGTCGGACGCGGACCGCGAGGGCGTGCGCGTCCAGTTGGGCGAGGAGGAGGCGGCGCGGGTCCGCGAGGAGACGCGGCTGCGCGAGGCGGAGGCGGCCCGGTCCTGGTACGCGCAGCGCGCGGAGTTCGTGGGGCAGGAGCAGCAGGCGGAAGGCGCGGTGGCCCGGGCGGAGTCGGAGCGGGAGGCGGCGGCGCCCCGTGAGGCGCTGCTGGAGTCGGTGCGCGCGGCGGAGGGCTTCCGCGCGGTGGTGTCCGCGGTGGAGGCGGCGGAGCAGGGGTGCGTGAGGGCGGAGGCCGAGCTGTTGGAGCGGGCCTCGCAGGCGGAGGCGGCGCTCGCGGCGGCGGCGGCGCAGCGGCAGGTGCGGATGCAGGCGGAGGCCGCGCGGGCGGCGGCGCTGGACGCGGAGGCGTCGGTGCGTCCGGCGCTGGAGGAGGCCGCGACCCTGGACACGCGCCGCGCGGAGGCGGAGCGCGAGGCCCGTGAGGCCGCGGAGCTGGCGAAGCAGGCGAAGCTTGCGGAGGCGTCGGCTCGGGATGCGCTGGGGCTGGTGCAGGCGGCGGAGGCGAAGGCCCAGGTGCTGGTGGACGCGGCCGAGGCGTGGCGCGCGTCGCATGCGAGCTGGGAGTCCCTGGCGACGGAGTGGCCTCGCTGGCAGCGCGAGTTGGAGCGCTTCGCCGTAGCGCTGAAGGAGGAGCAGGCTGCGGGCGCGGACGCGGACCGGTTGGGGAAGGACGCGGACCGCCTGGGCAACGAGGCCCAGGCGCGCCGCGAGGAGCACCAGGGCGCGGTCGAGTCGGAGGCGCAGGCGCAGGCCCTGGCGACGCACGCGGAGGCCGCGCTGGGCGAGGATGGCGGCGCGGCGAGGCGGGAGCTCCGGGAGGCGCTGCTGGCGCGGCAGGACGCGCTGGGGGCCCTGGCGCTCGCGGGCGAAGGGGCTCGGGCGGAGGGCGCTGCGGAAGGTGACGCTGCGGCGGAGGTGAAGGCGCACCGCGAGGTTTCCCAGCGCGCGGCGGAGGAGGCGAAGGACGCGGCGGCGCGGCGGGCGACGCAGGAGGCGATGCTCCACGAGGCGCGCCGTGCGCAGTCGCGGGCGGAGGCGACGCAGGGGCTGGCCTCGCACCGGGCCGCGCTGCACGAAGGCGAGCCGTGTCCGCTGTGCGGCGCGCTCGAACATCCGTATGCCCGGGAGTCCTCCGCGCTGGAGGGGCTGGTCGCGGAGGCCGCGGCCCGGGTGCTGGAGCTGGAGACCGCGCGGGATGCCGCGGCCAAGCAGGAGGGCGCGGCGAGCGTGCGGCAGGCGACCGCGGACACGGCCGCGACCCAGGCCGAGGCGCGGCGCGACACGGCGGCCCGCAAGCGCACGGCGCACCGTGAAGCCTGGCGCGCGGCGCGTGAACGGTGGACCCGCGTGGACCCCGCCGCACAGGATGCCAGTGCATCGCCTCCCGAGGACGCGGAGGACCCCACCGCCCAGGCGTGGATCCGTTCAGCTCAAGAGGACGTGCGCGCGCGGCTCGCGACCCTTCGTGACGAAGAGGCTTCCGCGGAGGCCCGCGCCAGCGCCGCTCGCGAGGCCCGGGCTTCGCTGGAGACCCGGCGCACCCGGCGCGAAGGCGCGGCCGAGGCCCTTCGCAAGGCCGAGGACGCTCAGTCCCGCGCTTCCCAGTCCCACCGGGACGCGCTGCTTCGCCGGGACACCGCCCGTGACGCCCGCGAGCGCGCCCTCGCCGAAGTGTCCCCTCCGTTCGCCAGCGAGGAGGTCACCTGGAAGGACAAGCTCGCCGCGGACCCCGCCCGCTTCCAGGGCCAGTGCCTGGCGCGCGTGACGAAGTGGCGCGAGAAGCTCGCGGAGCTGGAGACCTCTCGCAAGCGCCTGGAGGAACAACAGGGCCTGCGGGCCCGTGAAGAGGTCCGCCTCCAGTCCCGGATCGAGGACGCACAGACCGCCGCCCACCGCGCGGGCCTCAAGGACGCGGCCTTCCAGGATGCGTCCAGGGCCCGCGCCCGGCTGCTCCAGGGCCGCCCCACGCAAGAGGTGCGCGCGGAGGTCCAGGCGCGCATCGACGCCGCCCAGGCCACCTACGAGCGCGCCCGCGAGGACTCCGAAGCCCTCCAGCAGGCGGAGAAGGTGGCCACCGCCCGCGCCGAGGACGCCGTGCGCCTGCGCACCGAGGCCGCCCTCACCCTCGACCGCGCCCAGGCCGTCCTCTCGGAGCGCCTCGCCGGCCATGGCACCACCCTGGAAGCACTCAAGGCCCTGCTGTCGCGCGGCGCCGCCTGGTGCGACGCGGAGGCCCGCGCGCTCAACGCCCTGCGCGAGTCCGTGGCCCAGGCCCGCGCCATCCTCGTGGAGCGCCGCGAGCGCCGCGTCCGCCATGAGGCCTCCGGGCTCCCCACGCTCGCGGAGGCAGACGTCGCGGAGCTCCGCGAGCGCCTGCGCACCGACGTGGAGGTGCGCCGCCGCGCGGAGGCCCTGCTGCGCGCGAAGCTGGACCACGACGACGCCGCCCGCGCCCGCCATGGCGCGGAGGCCCGGGCCCTGGAGCAGCGCCGCGCCGACGCGGAGGTGTGGAAGACGCTGGGCGACCTCATCGGTTCGCACGACGGAAAGAAGTTCAAGGTCTTCGCCCAGAGCCTCACCCTGGACGCGCTGCTCCTGCACGCCAACGCGCACCTGCGCGAGCTGGCCCGCCGCTACCGCCTGGAGCGCGTGCCCGGCCACGACCTGGACCTCCAGGTGGTGGACGGCGACATGGGCGACGAGGTCCGCAGCGTGGCCAGCCTCTCCGGCGGCGAGAGCTTCCTCGTGTCGCTCGCGCTCGCGCTGGGCCTGGCCTCGCTCTCGTCGGAGACGACGCAGGTGGAGACCCTCTTCATCGACGAGGGCTTCGGCACGCTGGACCCGGAGACGCTGGAGGTCGCGCTCGCCACGCTCGACGCGCTCCAGGCCACCGGGCGCCAGGTGGGCATCATCTCCCACGTGAGCGGGCTCGCGGAGCGCATCGGCGTGCAGGTGCGCGTGGTGAAGCAGGGCGGCGGCCGCAGCAAGCTCGTCGTCGAAGGCGACGCGGGGCTCGTCGTGCCCTCCAACCAGCAGGTGGCGTAGCTCAGCCCGTCACCGGCTCCGCGCCCATCAGGCCGCGCACCACCGCGGCCACGGCCAGCGGCGTCGCCACGCGGTCGTCGCTCAGCGCCGCCAGCGCCCGCGCGAACTGCTCCGCGGAGGAGAAGCGCTGCGCCGGGTGCGGCGCGAGCGCCCGGTCCAGCACCAGCGCCAGCGGATCCGACACCTCCGGCGCCACCATGCGCACGGGCGTCAACCGCAGGCCCCGGATGGAGGCCTCCACCTCCTCGGTCGTCCCCTCCTCATAGGGCGACTCCAGGGACAGCAGCTCGTACAGCAGCACCGCCGCCGCCCACAGGTCCACCGCCACGGAGACCTCGCCCGCCAGCAGCTCCGGCGAGCGGTAGTTCTGCTTGCCCACCCGCCGCGGGTCCACCGCCAGGCCCGCCCGCGAGCGGGCCACGCCGAAGTCCGCCAGCTTCACCTCTCCGCCGCGCGACAAGAGCACGTTGTGCGGAGACACGTCGCAGTGCACCACCGCCAGCGGCAGGCCCTTGGAGTTGGTGGCCTGGTGCGCGTACGCCAGCGCCTCCAGCACGTGGCGCACCATCATCACGGAGATGTCGATGGGCAGCTCGATGCGCCGGCGCCGGCACTGCGCCAGCACGCGCCCCAGGTCCGTGCCGTCCACCAGCTCCAGCGCCAGGTAGGGCCCGTCCGCCAGCTCCCCGTACTCCCGGAAGCCCACGATGTGCGGGTGGTCCAGGCACCGCGCCAGCTCCGCCTCGTGCAGGAGCTGCTCGCGCGCCTCCGCGTCCCGCAGGCGCTCCGGACGCACGCGCTTGAGCGCCACCTCCTCGCCCGCGTGCGGTCCCTGGAGCATCCGCGCGCGGAACACCTCCGCGTTGCCGCCGCGCCCCAGCCGCGACAGCAACTGGAAGCGGCCCAGGTCGCGCGGCCACTCGGGGGTCTTGCCTTCCTCCAACGTCACGCCTTCTCTCCGGCCAGGCTCGCCAGGTACCCGTCCAGCGTCGCCGAAAAGGTGTCGTCGTCACTCAGGAAGGCCAGCCCCACGCCTCCGGTGTACTGGTCATCCACCACGTGCACCACCAGCGCCTCGCCCTGCAGCCGCTGGCCGTTGGGCAGCTTCACGTCCACCGTGACGACGCTGTCCTGGGGCGGGCGGTGCGCCGTGCGCACGAAGAGTCCCCCGTTGCTGATGTTCAGCGCGTGCTCGCGCACGAAGTCCAGCTCCGTGCGGAACTCCATCTCCAGCTTCACCGCGAAGCGCCGGGCGCGGCGCTGGGACTCGTCACCCGGTGCCGGTGGCGCGGCGGTGGGAGCGGCCGGCGGCGCGGGCGGTGCCTCGGGCGGCGGCGGGGGCTTCGGCGCGGACGGGGCGGGCAGGGGGCCTCGCGCGGCCAGGGCCTCCAGGTGCTGCCGCAGCTCCTGCGCGGCCTGCGTGCGCTCGTCGCCGGTGAAGGGCGTGCCGCCCGTCAGCGTGCGCGAGCGCAGCGCGTCCCGCTCCGCCTTGGGCAGCCGCCACAGCTCCACGAACGTGCCGCCGCTCTTGCGCACCTCCTCGCCCAGCCGCTCCACCGCCGCGCGCGGATAGCCGGGCACCTCCACCTTCACCTCCAGCGCGCCGGCCTCGTCGCGGAACGCCACCACGAGCTGCATCGACTGCGCGGACGGCAGGAGCGCGCCCAGGCCCTCCACGACGGCCGCCGCCTTCTCGGGCGAAGCCGCTTCCCCCCACACCGCCGCGAGACCGAACACAGGCACGGGGCGGACGATAACCGAGCCCTCCTGGCCCCCGTAAAGACAGTGCAGTCGGAAACAGGCGACAGCGGTGGACGCCAAGTTTACGAATCGCGATGCCACCTCCGTCCCGGGGGCGTACCTACATCGGCAGCGGGCGCGCATCCCTCTATGCTGCTGGTGTTCTCCGTTACCCCCCTTCCCGGAGTGCTGACCCGTTATGCGCAATTGGATCCGACTCTTCTCCGGCACGCTGCTCGCGGCCACGCTCATGGCGGGCTGTGGCGGCAGTGACCCGGACCCCGGCCCCGTTGATCCCCTCCCCACCGACGACGGAGGCGTCGACGCGGGCGTCGACGCGGGCTTCGACGCCGGCTACGTCGAGGACGCGGGCGTCATCGTCGACCCGGACCCCGACCCCGGTGAGGTCCCGACCAACCCGTATGCCCAGGACAACGCCACCAGGGACTCGGACTGCGACGGCCTGACGGACCAGGAGGAGTTCTCCACGGTCTACGCCGGCGGCCTGAAGACGAAGGCGGGCGTGCGCGACACCGACGGCGACGGCATCCGCGACGGCGTGGAGGTGGGCCGCACGTCCAGCGTGGACCCCAACTGCTCCTTCTACCCGGACCTGGACCCCACCACGCGCACCTCGCCGGTGAAGGCGGACACGGACGATGACGGGCTGCCGGACGGCCTGGAGGACGCCAACCGCAACGGCAAGCGCGACCTCACGGAGACGGACCCCAACACGGCGGACTCGGACGGTGACGGCATCCCGGACGGCGTGGAGGACGCGAACAAGAACGGCTCGGTGAGCCCCGGCGAGACGGACCCCCGCCTGCGCGACACCGACGGCGACGGCCTGCCGGACGGCCTGGAGAAGCAGACGGGCACGGATCCGCTCAAGCCCGACACGGACGGCGACACCTGCGCGGACGGCGCCGAGGACGTGAACAAGAACGGCAAGGTGGACCCGGGCGAGACGGATCCGCGCAAGTCGGACTGCGCCGCGTCCATCCCGGACTCGGACTTCGACGGCATCCCGGACGCCGTCGAGCTCGCCACCGGCACCGACCCGAACAAGGCCGACACGGACGGCGACGGCGTGGCGGACGGCGTGGAGGACACCAACAAGAACGGCCGCGTGGACTCCGGTGAGACGGACCCGCGCCAGACCGACACGGACTGCGACGGCCTCCAGGACGGCGCCGGCCGCGACGGCTTCCTCGGCGAGGACCCCAACTCCAACGGCCAGGTGGACCCCGGCGAGACGGACCCCACCAACCCGGACACGGACGGTGACGGCCTGCTGGACGGCGTGGAGCGCGGCGTGACCACGGCCGCGGCCCCCCGCAACAACTGCGGCTACGTGGGCGACGCGGACCCCTCCACGAAGACGGACCCCAACAAGGCGGACACGGACGGCGACGGCATCCCCGACGGCGCGGAGGACTCCAACCAGAACGGCCGCGTGGACCCGAACGAGCTCAACCCGCTGGACCCCAAGGACGGCGCGGCCACCACGCCCGCGGGCAAGGCGTGCAGCGTGCAGAACCTGCGCACGGTGACCTTCAAGGAGGACAGCGGCGCGGACATCCGGCTCGCGCTGCCCAACACGTTCAAGGACGCCAACCTCCTCAACCTGAAGGCCAACGGCCAGACCGTGGGCGTGATGGGCTATGACGACACGAAGCAGGTGACGTTCATCGCGTACAAGCGCGCGCAGGTGGGCAGCTCCACCACGCCCTCGGGCGACGAGTCGGGCATCCGCGCCGGCACGGCGCTCCTGGCCCCGGCGGACGTGGAGTTCACGCAGACGTTCACCACCTGGGACGGCTTCCCCGCGGCGGTCTCCCGCTACGCGCTCGCCGGCACGACGGAGCTGAAGGCCTTCACCAACTCGCTGGCGCGCCAGTTGGTGCCCAACAGCACGGAGACGCTCGGCGGCACGGCGGGCATCAACGGCCCGTTCAAGATCCAGGCGCAGTACGTGCACCGCTCCAACCAGAGCGTCGTGGTGGTGCTCGCCATCACGCCGGCGGCCCGCTACAACGAGGCGGGCAGCCTCTTCACCACGGCGGACACGGCGGGCGGCTCCGCGCTGGCGCAGTTCGGCGACGCGGACGCGGTGCAGTGCGAGGTCTTCACCGGCAACACGGCCGTGGTGGACTTCCTCTTCGTGGTGGACGACTCCGGCTCCATGGCGTCGTCGCAGACGTCGCTGGCGAACGCGGGCACGGCGGTGGCCAACAAGCTGGGCAACGCGACGCTGGACTGGCGCGTGGCCATGGTCACCACCAGCTACACGGTGGGCACCAGCGCCAACCGCAACGTGCTGCGTCCCTTCACCACCAACATCAGCCAGTTCAAGGCGTGGCTGACCCAGAACGCGGTGTGCAACAACAGCGTGTGCGCCGTGAAGGGCGGCACCACCCAGAACCCCACGTACACGCCGCTGCCCAACACCACCTGCACGGCGGACACCAACTGCTGGGTGGGCCTGAAGGGCGACGGCAGCGAGCGCCCGCTGGAGGCGGCGCGCAAGGCCATCAACGACATGGCCGCGTCCACGGGCGGCGCGGAGACGAAGATCCGTCCGGGCGCCAAGGTGGTGGTGGTCATCCTCACGGACGTGAAGGACCAGTCCACGGACACGGTGGCCAACTACTCCGCGTACTTCCTCAACAGCGGCACCACGTCCGGCACCACCAGCAACCCCACGGGCCAGCCCATCCAGGTGCACGGCATCATCTGCCCGCCGGACGGCGGCCAGTGCTACTCGGGTGAGGACAACACGAACCCGCGCCACCTGGACGTCATCCAGGCCACGGGCGGCGTGTCCGGCAGCATCCGGGACAACACCTCCATCACCAACACCATCAACGCCATCGTGGACAGCGTCATCGCGTCGGTGGGTTACCGCACGCTGAAGCCGCCGATTGGCGCGTCGCTGAAGGTCGCGGTGGAGGCGGTGGTGGATTCGGCCGTCTGCCCGAACATCGGGGACCTGCCGCGCAGCCGCACCAACGGCTTCGACGTGGATGGCATCAACCGCACCGTGTCCTTCTACGGCGCGTGCCGTCCGAAGGAGTCCGGCAAGACGCAGGCGGCGCTGTCGTACCGCTACTGGATCGACCGCACGGCCAAGCCGGACGGCAACCCGCCGCCGTGCTCGTCCGACACGCAGTACTACGACCCGAACGACCCGGACTTCTGCAAGGGCAAGCTCACCTGCAACCGCACCACGGACAAGTGCGAGTGCCCGGCGGACTGCGGCGGCTCGGCGCCTCCGGGCCAGGTGTGCAACACGGACCGCGCGGTGTGTGACTTCACCTGCGCCCAGGACTGCGGCGGCACGTGCGGCACCTTCGAGACGTGCAACACGAACTCCTGCTCGTGCAGTTGCGTGCAGTCCGCGACCTGCGCGGCGGGCTACAAGTTCGACAACAACGCCTGCGGTTGCGTCTGCGACACGGCGGCCCTCAACTGCGGCACCGGCTTCGGCGCCAACGCGGAGCTGTGCGCCTGCGTCTGCAAGCCGGACTGCGGCGGCTGCGCGCCGGGCTTCTCCTGCAACGTCAGCGCGTGCGTCTGCGAGAAGCCCATCGGCTAGGCCGTGAATGAAGACGCGCTCCCGGTGCCGCATGGACCGGGAGCGCGGCGGTGACCTCCGAAGCCCCCGCTCCGCGACGCCCCTTCAACGGGGAGGCGGGCCGGGGGCTTCTTGCTTCTGCCCTGCTACCTCCCCAGGTTCGCGGGCGCGCTGGCGGCGCGGTACACGGGGTAGAGGCCCAGGCGCTCGTCCCAGGCCGGGTGGCGCTCGGCGAAGAAGCGCAGGCGGGCGCGAGGGTCCCTGGCGAACGCGGGGTCCTTCAGGCGCTCCTCGAACGCGGCCTTCACGCCCGCGTCCTTCGCCAGCAGCTCGCGGGCCCAGGGCTCCAGCACGTAGTCCTCGATGTACTCCTTCTGCTCGAAGTGGGCGTTGAAGAAGCCCCACGCCAGCAGCGAGTCCGGCCCCGCGGGCTCGAAGAGGTGCGCCACCAGCTCCACGTTCTTCTGCGCCACCGGCACGTAGAGCGTCCCCGCGGGCAGGTCCTGCGTGTCCGGCCTCCACTCGCCCTTCGCGGTGAGGCCCTGGTGGCTCTCGTTGGAGCGGGCCTGGAACTGGAAGTCCTTCGAGCGGAACGACTCCACCTTCGCGGCGGGCACCGCGCGGGTGAGGCGCTGGAACGCGATGCCGTGCGCGGCCAGCTTCGGCGCGACCCACGCGGCGTGCGCGGCGGACACCAGGTAGCCGCCCGTGGGCAGCGTCGCGGTGACGGCGGGCTGGATGTCCGGCGCGTACGGCACCTTCCACGTCTGGGGCTTCGTGTCGTCGTAGCGGATGTGCGGCTGGCCGGAGATGTCCGACGGCAGGCGCTCGTAGGCGTAGCCCTTGAACTCCATCGATTCGCGCCGGGGCGCGCTCTCCCAGCCGAGCACCACCTCGCGCACCTGTCCGGCCACGGCCTTCTGGTCCTCCGCCTTCACGGCGGCCAGGAGCGCGGCGCCGTCGCGGGCCACGAGCTTCAAGAGGCCCTCCAGCACGTCGCGGGTGGCCTTCACGCGCTGGGCGTAGTCCTTCCAGGAGTGCGTCTCCACGAGCACGCCGAAGCGGTGGTGGACGGACCAGAAGGCGTGGCTGAAGCGCGGCGGGGGGACGCCGTAGGCGAAGCCGCTCGTGGGGTCGTCGTCCCGGAGGAAGGACGGGTAGAAGCGCAGCGGCTGGTGGCCCTGGGCGGTGAGGCCGGTGAAGAGCTCGTCCACCAGCTTCGCGCCCCGCTCGCGCAGCGCGGGCGGGCCGGACTTCTGCGGCTCCAGGCCCACGGACACGTCGGGTTCGAACTTCGCGCCGTCCGTGACGTGCAGGTCCACGTAGACGAGCGGGTCCCACGCGTTGAGGTACTTGAGCAGCAGCACCATCTCCGGCGCGTCCGCCTTCACGTAGTCGCGGTTGAGGTTGAAGTTCTGCGCGGTGACGCGGAAGCCCATCTCCTCCGGGCCCACCTGGTTGGGGCGGTGGTTGGGGTTGAAGCGCTCATGGCCGTCCACGTTGAGGACGGGGACGAAGACGGCGGTGACGCCCTTGAGCAGGTCCGGCACGGACGCGCGGTTCTGGAGCGCGTCGCGCAGCAGCCAGTAGCCGGCGTCCTTGCCGTCGATTTCACCCGCGTGGATGCCGCCCTGGAAGAAGACGACGGGCCTGCCCTTCCTGCGCGCGGCGTCCGCGGTGAGCGTGCCGTCCTGGCTGACGACGAGCGCCACCAGGGGGCGGCCCTCCGGCGTGGTGCCCAGCGTGTCGCAGCGGGCCTTGCCGGGGAACGCCTTGGGGAAGGCGCGGCACAGGCTTTCCGCTTCCGCGTAGCGGCCGGTGCGCTTCCAGCCGCTCTGCTCGGAGACGGTGGTGAGAGGAGGTGGAGCCTGCGTGAGGACCAGGGCGGCGAGGGTGGGCAGGAGCATGGCCGCTTGAGACCACAAGCCCCGCCAGCGCTCAACCGTGCCGCACGGTGTGTGTACCGCCCACGGGCAGCACGTGCACGCGGTCGCGCGGCCAGCCGCGGCGCAGCCACTCCGCGTCCAGGCGGGCAGGGGGCTCGTCCAGGGGCTCGTCCGTGAGCTTGAACGTGCCCCAGTGCATGGCGAAGAAGGCCAGCGCGCCCAAATCCTCGAAGGCCTGCACCGCCTCCTCCGGGTTCATGTGCTGAAGCTGCATGAACCACGCGGGGTCGTAGGCGCCAATGGGCAGCAGCGCCGCGTCCAGCTTGGGGAAGCGCGCGCCAATCTCCTTGAAGCCCTGGAAGTAGGCGGTGTCGCCGGAGTGGTAGACGCGCGCGCTGGAGCCCTCCACGACGAAGCCGCCCCAGAGCATCTGGTTGGCGTCGTGCAGGCCGCGGCGGCTCCAGTGCTGGGACGGCACGTAGTGCACGCGCACGGGCCCCACCTGCGTGGACTCCCACCAGTCCAGCTCCTGGAAGGGCAGGCCCTGGCCCTGGAACACCGGCGCGTGGCCCAGGCCGGTGACGACGCGGGCGCCCACCTGCTTGAGCGTGGGCAGGTCCAGGTGGTCGTAGTGGTTGTGGCTCACCAGGCTCGCGTCGATGCGCGGCAGCTTCTCCACCGGCACGCCGGGCGGCACGTTGCGGCGGATGATGACGTTGATGGCGTCGCGCAGCACCGGGTCGATGAGCAGCGACACGCCATCCAGTTGCACCAGCCAGCTCGCGTGGCCCAGCCACGTCAGGCGGGCGCCCTCGCCCGGGGCGGGCGGGGTGGCGAGCACCGCCAGGTCCGGCTCCACGCGCGGCACGACCGCGCGCGCGGGCGAGCCGCGGCGCCTGCCCGCGAGCTTGTCCGTGACGGCCCACTTGAAGACGCGGGTGAAGGCCTGCGGTCCGCTGCCATCCAGGTTCTTGAAGCGCATCGCCATGAGGGGCTCCTGGCAACCGGTGTCCCCCAAGGATGGGCCCGCGCCGCCTGGGCGAGTCATGCTCGGCCGGAGGGGAGGGGCGCAAGGGGAATGCGGCCGGACCGCCCGGGGCGGCCCCGCGCCGTATAAGAGGGCTTCCCATGGGACCTGTCTCCAACACCACGACCCGCAGGGTGTTGCTCGCCTTCGGCGCGCTGGTGGCGCTGTTCACGGCGGCGTCGGGCTATGCGCTCGGCCGGCTGGCGGACATCCACGAGGGCACGCGCGCGCTGCGCGAGGTGGGCGGCCGCGCGCGGGAGGCGCGGGAGCTGGCCACGGCGGTGCGGGACCAGTACGCGCACCTGGCGCACACCATCATCCTGGGCAACGACAGCCACCGGCGCTTCCACACGGAGGCCCGCGCCCGCGTGGAGGCGCTGACGCGGCGGCTGGCCGAGCACGCGCGCGACGCGGACGAGCGCGCGGCGGTGGCGGACATCCAGGCGTCCGGCGATGCGCTGGACACGCTCTACCGGGACACGCTGCTGCCCGCGGTGATGGCGAAGGACGCGGGCGCGGTGGAGGCGGCGCATGGCCGCGCGCTGGAGTGGGTGTCGCGCATCCAGGCGCGGGTGGACGCGCTGACGGCGGACTCGGACGCGTCCATGGAGGCCTTCGAGGCGCACGTGGGCGCGGTGGAGCGCGACAGCTTCCGCTGGGCGCTGCTGCTTTTGGGCGGGGCCACGCTGTTCGCGGCCGGGGTGGGCGTGTACATCGGCAACGCGGTGGCGCGGCTCGTCCAGCACGAGAAGCTGGCGGGCATTGGCCGGCTGGCGGCGGGCGTGGCGCACGAAATCAACAACCCGCTGGGCGTCATCCTCGGGTACGTGCGGCTGTTGCAGCGGCGGGCGGAGGGCCCGCTCGCGGAGGACCTGCGCGTGGTGGAGGAGGAGGCGGTGCGCTGCCAGGACATCGTGGAGGGGCTCCTGGACCTGGCGCGTCCGGGCCGCGGGCCCCGTGAGCCGGTGGCGCTGCGCGACGCGTGCGTGGAGGTCGTCTCCCGCCTGCGTGAGGCCACGCGCCTGGGCGCCGTGACGGTGGACGTGCATGGCGAGGGCACCGCGTGGGCGCAGGCGCCCCGGCTGCGGCAGGTGCTGCTCAACCTGGTGAAGAACGCGGCGGAGGCCGCGGGCGAGGGAGGACGGGTGGAGGTGCGCATCGCGATGGACGCGGACGGGAGCGCGCGCGTGGCGGTATCGGACTCGGGGCCCGGGGTGACGCCCGAGGCGCGCTCGCGGCTGTTCGAGCCCTTCTTCACCACGAAGCCCTCCGGCACGGGGCTGGGGCTCGCGGTGAGCCAGGCCATCGCGGAGGCGCACGGCGGCCGCATCGACGTGGACACCGGGGCCCTGGGCGGCGCGCGCTTCACGCTGTCGCTGCCCCCGCCGTCGCGCGAACAGGAGGCGGCGGCATGAGCGGCGCGAAGCCTTCTGTCCTTGTCGTGGACGACAAGGAGAACATGCTCAAGCTGTTCGCGCGCATCCTCGGGGACGCGTACGCGGTGACGACCGCGCCCGACGGCGCGCAGGCGCTGGCCCGGGTCTCCGAGCGCGCGTTCGACGTGGTCGTCACGGACATCCAGATGCCGGGCGCGGACGGCTTCACGGTGCTGCGCGAGGTGAAGCGGCGCGCGCCGGAGACGGAGGTCGTGCTCGTCACCGCCTACGCGAGCATCCCCAAGGCCGTGGAGGCCATCAAGGAGGGCGCGTACGACTACCTGTCCAAGCCCTTCGACCCGGACGAGGTGGCCCTGGTGGTGGCCCGCGCCCTGGAGCGCCAGCGCCAGCGCCGGGACGCGCAGGGGCTCGCCGCCCGCGTGGCGCGCATGCCGGACTTCCACGGCCTGCGCGGCACCAGCCCCGCGCTCCAGAAGACGCACGCGCTGCTCGCGCAGGTGGCCTCGCGCGACCTCACCGTGGTGCTCACCGGCGAGACGGGCACCGGCAAGGAATTGGCCGCCCGCGCGCTGCACCGCGAGAGCCCGCGGCGCGACAGGCCCTTCGTCGCGGTGAACTGCGGCGCGCTGCCGGCGGAGCTGGTGGAGAGCGAGCTCTTCGGCCACGCGAAGGGCGCCTTCACCGGGGCGACGGGCGCGAAGGCGGGCCTCTTCGAGGAGGCCCATGGCGGCACGCTCTTCCTGGACGAGGTGGGGGACCTGCCGCTGCCCGTGCAGGTGAAGCTCAACCGCGCGCTCCAGGAGAAGGAGATCCGCCGCGTGGGCACCACCACGCCGGTGACGGTGGACGTGCGCGTGGTGGCGGCGACGCACCGGGACCTGGCGCGGGAGGTGGCCGAGGGGCGCTTCCGCGAGGACCTCTACTACCGGCTGGGCGGCGTGACGGTGCGGATGCCCGCCCTGCGCGAGCGCCGCGAGGACATCGCGCTGCTCGCCATGCACTTCCTCGCGGGCGCGAACCGGCCGGAGCTGGAGGGCTTCACGCCCCAGGCGCTCCAGGCGCTCACCGCCGCGCCCTGGCCCGGCAACGTGCGGCAGTTGCAGAACGCAGTGGCCCGCGCTGCGGCGGTGGCGGCGGGCCCCCGCATCACCCCGGAGGACCTGCCGCCCGAGCTCACCGCCAGTGCATCCGTGGCCCGTGGCCCCGAGGCCCCGGGGCCGCTGCCCGCGGAGGCACTGGCGAAGCAGCCCTACCGTGAAGCGGTGGACCGCGTGCGCGACGCCGTGTCGCGCGACTACCTCACCGCGCTGATGCAGGAGTTCTCCGGCAACGTCACCCACGCTGCGGAGCGCGCGGGCATGGAGCGCGAGAGCCTGCACCGCCTGCTCAAGCGCTACGGTGTCCGCACGGAGGACTTCAAGCGCGGCGACTGAAAGGCCCTAGCGGGGCTCGTGCTCCGCGAGCACCTTGTCCAGCGCCTCCGCCTGCGCGCGGACGTCCGCGTCGGTGTCCTTCGCGGCCTTGGTCAGGTGCGCGCGGGCCTTGGCGGCCTCCGTCTTCGCCAGCGCCATGGCCATGCACAGGTTCGCCTTGGGGTGGTCCGGCGCCGCGTCCAGCGCGGGCTTGAGGACGGCCGCGGCCTGGGCGTCTTCCTGCTTCTCCAGGTGGAACATGGCCAGGGCACAGGCCGGCTCCACCGCCGAGGGCTCCCGCTTCAGCGCCTCCTGGAGCAGCTCCGTGGCGAAGCCGCGCTGCTGGTGCGCGTCCATGGCGAACGCCATGGCCTGGAGCTCCTCCACGCTGGCGTCCCCCTGCTGCTTCGCCTGCTCCACCAGCCGCTGCGCGTTCTCGAAGTTGCCGGCGCGCAGTTCCTTGATTCCTTCGGAATACGGGTAGCTCTTCACGGTGTCTCCCAGTGCACCACGCGGTGCGTTGCACGCATTCTGCGCGACTTTGGTCGGGGGGCCGCAACTTTGGGACGGCGGTTTCCGAAAAATCGAGAAGACTTCTCCCCCAGGCCCCCCATGATCATCCGCAACTCGCCCGTCCGCCAGCCGCAGACCTCCGGTACGGAGCCCACCGCCGCGCGCCCCGCCGCCCCCGCCGCGCGCAACGTGGTGAAGGACTCCTTCTCCTCCGGAACCACCGCCGCCCAGCGCACGGGCGCCATCAGCAAGGCGCCCCCGGGCGACCACGGCAAGCTGATGAACGAGTACCTCACCGGCGCGCGTCCGCCCCCGGCGGACTTCGAGCAGGTGATGGGCTACAAGCCCTACGCCATCCAGACGCCGCACGGACAGCGCATGCAGGATCCGCTCGGCTACGCCTCCGTCCCCGGCAAGATTGGCCCGGACCAGGAGTTCGACCCGGCGGCCAAGACGCACGACTACGGCTACGACCTGCTGCGTTACTACGACCGCAAGGGCACGCCGCTGAAGCCGGAGGCCCGCAAGGCCGCGGACGCGCAGTTCCGCCAGGACATGTTCGACTACGCCAACGACCAGAAGGGCACGATGGCGAAGTTCAAGTACCGTGCGTGGGCGCAGATCTACGCCACCGCGGTGGAGCTGAACTCGCGCGTGCAGGGCTACGGCCCTCCGTAGTCGCGGAAGGAGTCGCATGGAGGCTGAAGGGCCAGACGCGGGGCTGCCCCCGGACCGCGAGGACGTGGTGGCGGCGCTCCTGGCCCATCAGCGCCGCTTCCTCGCCTTCCTGGAGCGGCGCGTGGGCAGCCGGGCCGTCGCGGAGGACCTCTTCCAGGCGGCCTTCGCCCGCACGCTGGAGAAGGGCGGGGCGCTGAAGGACGGCGAGGGCGCGGTGGCGTGGTTCTACCGCCTGCTGCGCAACGCCCTGGTGGACCACCACCGCCGGCAGGCCGCGGAGGGACGCGCGCTGGCGGTGGAGGCGCGCGACGCGGACGCCGCCACCGAGGACCTGGAACTCCAGGGCGCGGTGTGCGCGTGCCTCGCGGACCTGCTGCCCACGCTCAAGCCCGAGTACGCCCGGCTCGTGCGCCAGGTGGACCTGGAGGGGCGCGCGGTGCCGGACGTGGCGCGCGAGGTGGGCATCACCCCCAACAATGCGGGCGTGCGGTTGCACCGGGCGAGGCTCGCGCTCAAGCGTTCGCTGGAGCGCGGCTGCGGCGCGTGCGCGGCGCACGGCTGCCTGGACTGCTCCTGCAAGCCGCGCCGCTGAAGCTCAGGGGCAGGTCGCCGCGTCGTCGTTCTGGTCGATGTTCACGCCCGCCAGCGGGTCGCCCTTGAACACGCCCGCCGCGAGCGCGGTGGCCCGGCACGTGGGCAGCTTCCGGTTGTCCACGACGACGAAGGCCTGCGACACGCGCGCGAGCTCCGCCATGCCGAAGTCCGTGAGCGCCGCGTTGCCCTGGAGGTTGAGGAAGTCCAGCTCACGCAGCCGCGCCAGGTCGCCCAGGTTCGTCAGCGCCGCGTTCCCCTGCACCTCCAGGGTGCCCAGCCGGGTCAGTTGCTGGAGGCCCTCCAGGTTCGTCAGCGCCGCGTTGCCCACCAGGGTCACCGCGGCCGCGTTGCGCAGGGACGGCAGCAGGTGCACGCGCTGGAGCTTCTCGTTGAACTTCACGGAGAGGCCCTCGGTCACGTGCGACAGCGAGGGCATGTCCCCCACGCTCAAGAGCGCCTTGTTGCCCTGGATGTGGATGCGGCCCGCGGTGGCGAGCCGCTCCAGCCCCGCCGTGTCCGGCAGCCGGGGGTTGCTGGAGATGATCAACTGCTCCACGGAGACGAGCTGGGCCAGCGGGTGGAGCACCTCCATCACCGCGTTGCCGTCCAACTCCAGGGTGCCGCCCACGTCCGTCAGGCGATCCAGGCCGAAGGGGCCGCTCAGCGCGGCGTTGTTCGCGATGCGCACGTCCCCGTCCACCCGGGTCAGTTGGATGAAGGGCGTCCGGTCCAGCCGGAGGTGGTCCGCGATGACGAGCGACCCGCGGAGCACGTGGACGTGCGGGAGCAGGCCGGGGTCCACCAACGCGTTGTTCGCGCGCAGGGAGATGCTGTCACCGGGCTGCACCGCCGCCAGCCCCTCCAGCGTGGGGAGCATGGGGTTGTCCTCCACCAGGAGGCTGCGCTCGACCACCAGCATGGTGTCCGGCGCCGTGCCCAGCGCGAGCGCGTCCAGCCGGGCATTGGAGAGCACCGCCGCGCTGCCGCCCACGAAGCGCAGGGCGGGCAGGGACAGCCGGCGCAGGCTGGCGTTGCCCCGCACGGTGAGGCCGCCCTCGATGACCGCCAGCGAGGGGAGGGACGCGTCGGTGAGCGTGGGCGCGGAGATGACCAGCTCGCCCCGCAGGTGGGTGACGCCCTCGAGCGCGACCATGTCCACGGGGCCCGTCACCGCGAAGTCTCCGTCATGCACGCGGGTGGCCTGGCACACGTAGACGGTCGCCGAGGCGCCGCCGCGGTCCACCTCGTCGTCGAGGTCCAGGTCCTGGAACGCGTCCACGCGCGTGCCACCGCGTGAGCAGTTCGGCCCCGCGGGCTCGGGCTGGTGGCGGACCTTCAGGTCGGCCGGTTGCAGGCCACAGAAGAAGTGGGAGGCCTCCAGCTCGGACGTCGCGAGCGCGTCGTCCGCGTCCAGGTCCAGGCCCGCCTCCAGCGCCGTGCCGCCGCGGTCGTCGCCGTCGCACGGCGCGGTGAAGGCCGTCAGCGGGCGCAGGCGCGTCAGGACGGGGGCCATCACGTCGCAGGCGTACACCTCCTGGGCAATCTCCTCGTCCTCCAGCAGCCCGTTGCCATTGGCGTCATGGCCCGCGTGCGACACCTGTCCGCCCAGGAGGCACCGCTCGCCCGGCCCCACCGGCCGCACGCGCAGGAGCACGTTGGCCACGGAGGAGTCGCAGACGTAGTCGGTGAGGGTGACCTCCGCGTCGTCCAGCACCCCGTCGCGGTCCAGGTCCAGGCCGGACTCCACGGTGTCCCCGCCGAACTCACAGTGCTCGCCAGGGGGCTCCGGGCGCACCCGGGTCTTCGCGTCGCGTTGGGTGATGTCCGCCAGGTCGATGGCATCACAGCCGCCGGTGAGGAGGGCCAGCAGCGCCCCCCAGGTCCCCCACATGCGTCGCATTCGATGCCCTCTCTGGTCGGGCCCCGACCTTGCTTCCCTGGCCATACGGCCCGAAGGGATTTTCCTGGCTGTTTCGCGGCGGGTCCTACCGGAAAAGACCCCGCGCGGACAAACCCGGGGCCCGCCTGGCGCCCTGCCTGGCAGTGGGAGGAGCGCGGGCGGCACGGGGTGGGGGCGGGAGGGTTACGCATGTGTAAGAGCGCGCCGGGTGCCGCGTTGGCCCGGGGAAAGGAGCCATCCCCATGACGCATCCCCACCCGCATTCCCCCGTCCCGTCCTCGCCCCAGCCGCCGCCCCCCGTGGGCGGAGCGGGGCCCGCCATCGACCCCGTGTGCGGCATGGAGGTGGACCCTCGCGCGCCCCGGGGCGGGAGCTGGGAGCACGAAGGCCACACCTGGTTCTTCTGCAACCCGAAGTGCCGCCAGCGCTTCCAGGAGGACCCCGCGCGGTTCCTCCAGCCCGGGACGCCGCCACCCCCCGCCGCGCCGGGCGCCGTGTACGTGTGCCCCATGGATCCCGAGGTGCGGCAGGACGCGCCCGGGGCGTGCCCGAAGTGCGGCATGGCGCTGGAGCCCGAAGCGCCGCCCGTCCTCCAGACGCGCGTCGAATACACCTGCCCCATGCACCCGGAGGTGGTGCGCGACGGGCCCGGCACCTGCCCCAAGTGCGGCATGGCGCTGGAGCCGCGCACGGTGATGGTGGAGGAGCCGCCGGATCCGGAGCTGCGTTCGATGACGCGCAGGTTCTGGGTGGGGCTGGCGCTGAGCGTGCCGCTGATGCTGCTGGGCATGTCGGACATGCTGCCGGTGCGGCACGGGCTGTCGGCCTCGGCGCTCGTGTGGGCGCAGTTCGCGCTGGCGACGCCGGTGGTGCTGTGGGTGGGGGCGCCGTTCTTCCAGCGAGGCTGGGCGTCGGTGCGGAACCGGCACCTGAACATGTTCACGCTCATCGCGCTGGGCGCGGGCGCGGCGTACGTCTTCAGCGTGGGCGCCATGCTGTTCCCGCACCTGTTGCCCCAGGGCGCGCGCACGGGGCACGGCGGCACCGCGCCCGTGTACTACGAAGCGGCGGCCATCATCCTCACGCTGGTGGCGCTGGGGCAGGTGCTGGAGCTGCGCGCCCGCCACGCGACGTCCGGCGCGCTGAGGGCCCTGCTGTCGCTGGCCCCCGCCACGGCGAGGCGCATCTCGGACGACGGCCATGAGGAGGACGTGCCGCTGTCCCAGGTGCACGCCGGGTGGCGCCTGCGCGTGCGCCCCGGTGAGAAGGTGCCGGTGGACGGCGAGGTGCTGGAGGGCGCGAGCTCGGTGGATGAGTCGCTCGTCACCGGAGAGCCCGTGCCGGTGGAGAAGGGGCCGGGCGCGAAGGTGACGGGCGGCACGGTGAACGGCACGGGCACGCTCGTGATGCGCGCGGAGCGCGTGGGGAAGGACACGCTCCTGTCGCGCATCGTCCAGCGCGTGGCCGAGGCGCAGCGCACGCGCGCCCCCATCCAGCGGCTGGCGGACCGCGTGGCCGGCGTCTTCGTGCCCGCGGTCATCGCGGTGGCGGGGGTGACGGCGGTGGTCTGGGGCGTGTGGGGCCCGGAGCCGAGGCTCGCGCACGCGCTGGTGAACGCGGTGGCGGTGCTCATCATCGCCTGCCCGTGCGCGCTGGGCCTGGCCACGCCCATGTCCGTGATGGTGGGCACGGGGCAGGGCGCGCGCATGGGCGTGCTCATCCGCGACGCGGCGGCGCTGGAGCGGATGGCGGCGGTGGACACGCTGGTGGTGGACAAGACGGGCACGCTCACGGAGGGCAAGCCGCGCCTCGTGACGGTGGAGCCCGCGCCGGGCGTGGACGCCTCCGCGCTGCTGCTCCAGGCCGCGAGCCTGGAGCGCGGCAGCGAGCACCCGCTGGCCGCCGCCGTGGTGTCGGGCGCGAAGGAGCGGGGCGTGTCCCCCGGGCGCGTGGAGGACTTCCAGTCCGTGCCGGGGCAGGGCGTCCGGGGCCGCGTGGAAGGACGCGACGTGGCGCTGGGCAACGCGGCGTTGATGCGGAGCCTGGGCGTGGAGGTGGAGGCGCTGACGGAGCGCGCGGAGGCGCTGCGCCAGGAGGGCCAGACGGTGGTGCTGGTGTCGGTGGACGGCCGCGCGGCGGGGCTCCTGGGCGTGGAGGATCCGCTCAAGCCGTCCACGCCGGAGGCCCTGGCGAGGCTGCGGGCCGAAGGGCTGCGCGTGGTGATGCTCACCGGCGACAGCCCCACGACGGCGCACGCGGTGGCGCGCAGGCTGGGCATCACGGAGGTGCTGGCCGGCGTGCAGCCGGACGCGAAGGGCGACGCGGTGAAGGCGCTGCAGTCCCGGGGGCGCGTGGTGGCGATGGCGGGCGACGGCGTGAACGACGCCCCGGCGCTGGCGCGGGCGGACGTGGGCATCGCCATGGGGACGGGCACGGACATCGCGATGGAGAGCGCGGGCGTGACGCTGGTGAAGGGCGACTTGCGAGGCATCGCGCGGGCGCGCGGGTTGAGCCAGGGCGTGCTGCGCAACATCCGGCAGAACCTCTTCTTCGCCTTCGTCTACAACCTGCTGGGAGTGCCGCTGGCGGCGGGCGTGCTGTACCCCTTCCTCGGGTTGCTCCTGAGCCCCCTGTTCGCGAGCGCGGCGATGAGCCTCTCGTCCGTATCCGTCATCGGCAACGCCCTGCGGCTGCGGCGGCTGAAGCTCTAGCCCGGCGGCCGGCTGGTCGGTCGGGCACGCGGGGCGGGGTGGTTGCCGCTCCAAGCGTGCCCACCGTGAGGGGAGGACCCCGGGACCCGAAAGGACGCCCCCCATGGCGAACGCGGAAGTGAACCGAAGCGATGACGACCTGCGCGAGTGCATCGACCACTGTCTGGCCTGTCACCGCGTCTGCATGGGGACGCTGGCGGACTCCCTGACGCGGGGAGGCCGGCTCGCCGAGCCGGGGCACCTCCGGCTGCTGATGGACTGCGCGGACATCTGCGAGACGAGCGCGCGGTTCATGCTGCGCGGCTCGGAGCTGCACTCGCGCACCTGCTTCGCCTGCGCGGAGGTGTGCGCCGCCTGCGCGACCGCCTGCGAGGCGATGGGCGACGAGGGGCGGATGAAGGCCTGCGCGGACGCCTGCCGCCGCTGCGAGGAGTCCTGCCGGAGGATGAGCGGTGGGGTGATGCCCCAGCCCCTCAACCCGGAGGCCGCCCAGCGCTTCGCCGACCTGCCCGCCTGAAGGGGGCGTGCACGGAGGCCCGGGCCCATTAGACTGGGCGCATGAACGCCCGCGAGGAGGGGCGCACCCCAGGTGCGTCCCCCAGTCACATCTCCGTCGTCCGGCTTCCGCACTCCTGGTTCATCCTCTGCGCGTCGCGCGAGCTGGGGGACAAGCCGCTCGCCCGCACGCTGCAGGGCACGCCCCTGGTGCTCTTCCGGGGCGAGGGCGGCAGGCCCGGCGCCCTGATGGACCGCTGTCCGCACCGCAACGTGCCCCTGTCGCTGGGGCGCGTGAAGGACGGGCAGTTGGAGTGCGGCTACCACGGGTGGCGCTTCGACACCGGAGGCCAGTGCCGGCTCATCCCCGGCCTGGTGGGCGAGCCCGAGGCCCGCTCCCGCTGCGCCGCGTCCTACGCGACGCGCGAGCAGGACGGCTTCGTCTGGGTCTACTCCACGCCCGGCGTGGAGCCCACGACGGAGCCCTTCCGCTTCCCGCTGCTGGACGCGGGGGACTACACCACCGTGCGCCGGGTGCTGCGCGCGCCCGGGTCGCTGCACGCGGTGCTGGAGAACACGCTGGACGTGCCGCACACGGCCTTCCTCCACGGCGGCCTGTTCCGCACCGCGGAGAAGAAGAACGAAATCGACGTGGTGGTGCGCCGGAGCGCGGACCGCGTGGAGGCGGAGTACCTGGGCGAGCCCGCGCCCAAGGGGCTCGTCGGGAGGCTGCTCGCGCCGGGCGGCCAGGTGGTGCAGCACTTCGACCGCTTCCTGATGCCCTCCATCGCGCAGGTGGAGTACCGCATCGGGGACCGGAGCCACATCCTGGTCAACTCCGCCATGACGCCGGTGAGTGACTGGGAGACGCTCGTGTACGCGGTGGTGACGGTGAAGCTGCCCGTGCCGCGCTGGCTGCTCCGGGCCGCGGTGCCCTTCGTGCTGCCCGTGGGCCTGCACATCTTCGGGCAGGACGCGCGCATCCTGGAGAAGCAGACGGACTCCATCCGCCGCTTCGGCACGGAGGCCTACGCCTCCACCGAAATCGACGTCCTGGGGCCCAGCATCCTGCGCCTGATGCGCGCCCAGGAGCGCGAGCGCGCCGCGCCGCCTCCGGACACGGTGCACGAGACGCGCGTGCGCATGCGCACGTGAGCGGCCTTCAGCCGGCCCTGGGCGCGGCCCGGGGCTGCACCAGCTCCGTGGAGAAGTAACGCTCCATGCGGTCCGGGAACACCGTCACCACCTGGGCCTGCGGGCCCAGCCGCTTCGCCGCCTCCACCGCCGCCGCGTAGTTGAGGCCGGAGGACGGGCCCACCGGGAAGCCCCGGCGGATGAGCGCCCGCGCGGTGCGCATGGCCAGGTCGTCCGACACGTCCAGCTCCACGCGGCCCGGCATGTCCGCCTCGCGGTACAGCCGCGACAGGCCGTCCACCACGCCCGGCACGCGCGCGCTGAAGCTGCAACACTCGATGTCGCAGCCCAGCCCGGCGATGGGCCGCGCCACGAAGGGCGTCACCGGACAGCCCGCCTCCGCGAACGCCTGGTACAGCCCCACGATGGTGCCGCCCGTGCCCACGCCGCTCACCACGCCGTGCACCAGGCCGCCAGGCACCTGCGCCAGGATCTCCTGCCCCGTCCACACGCGGTGCGCCTCCGCGTTGTCCGGGTTCTCGAACTGGCGGGGCGCGAAGCCGCCGCGCTCCTTCGCCAGCGCCTCCGCCCGCGCGATGGCGCCCCGGATGCCCTCCGAGCGCGGCACCAGCTCCACCTCGCCGCCGTAGGCGCGGATGGCGATGAGCCGCTCCTCCGTCACGCCCTCCGGCATCACGGCCGTGAAGCGGCAGCCCATCTGCGCGCTCGCCAGCGCCATGGCGATGCTGGTGGAGCCGCTGGACGCCTCCACCACGTCGCCGCCCTGGCACAGCTCCCCCAGCCGCCACGCCTTCTCCAGCATGTACCGGGCGATGCGGTCCTTGGTGCTTCCACTGGGGTTGAGGAACTCCAGTTTGCACCAGATGGTCGGACCTTCCGGGTCCAGCCGCACGGGCACGAGCGGCGTGGGCCCCACGGCCTGGAGGAAGCGACCATCAGCGGGGAGCGGGCGGCAGGGAGGGCGCATGGGCCATCCCTATCGCGAAACGCGTTGGCGGGGGAGTCACCCTGTTGTCCAGCGAGCGGCGGCGGACGCCCGGTCCCCTGGCTGTTCTGTCGGAGAAGACATTTTCCCACGTGCAAGACTTGGCGCACCCGGTGGCAGCCATTACGAAGATGGGCCACGGTTCCATCCGCTCGCATGCCCTCCGCGCCCATCATCCTCAACGTCAACGACGACCTGGCCAGCCGCTACGTCACCTCCCGCGTGCTGTCCCTGTCGGGCTTCCAGGTGCTGGAGGCGGGCACGGGCAGGGAGACGCTGGCGCTCGCGGACGAACAGACGGACCTGGTCATCCTGGACGTCCGCCTGCCGGACATGAGCGGCCTGGAGGTGTGCCGCCGCCTGAAGTCCTCCCCGCGCACGCGCAACGCGCTGGTGCTGCACCTGTCCGCGCAGGCGGTGGGCCCCGCGGACCGGGCGCAGGGGCTGGAGCACGGCGCGGACGCGTACCTGGTGGCGCCGGTGGATCCGGAGGAGCTGGTGGCCCAGGTGCACGCGCTGCTGCGCCTGCGCCGCGCCGAGCGCGAGGTGCGCGTCCTCTCCGACCAGGTGCAGCAGCAGCGCCGCCTGCTGGAGCTGGCCATGGGCTCGGCGGCGGACCCCATCGCGCTCTACGACGGTGACGGGACGCTCGTCTACGCCAACCAGGCGGTGGCCGCGTCGCGCGGCTCGCACCACGTGCACGTGCCGGGCAGGACCATGGACGCGCTGCGCGCGATGGACCCCCAACTGGAGTCCTTCGCGCAGTCGCTGGACGCGGCGCGGCGCACGGGCCAGGTGCAGCGCGGCCGCATCACCCTGTCCTCGGACCAGGGCTCCCGGCACTTCGAGTACACCATGTCGCCCGCCACCGGCCCCACGGGCGCGGTGGAGGCCGTCATCGCCACCGGCCAGGACGTCACGGAGGCGCGCAACGCGGAGGACTTCCGCGAGCAGTTCATCGGCATCCTGGGCCACGACCTGCGCAACCCGCTCAACGCGCTGTCCATGTCCGCGCAGCAGCTCCAGCGCCAGGGCGAGCTGTCCGACCGCCAGCGCGTCTTCACCGAGCGCATCCTCACCAGCGCCGAGCGCATGGAGCGGATGATCCGCCAGTTGCTGGACTTCGCGCGGGCGCGGCTGGGCGCGGGGCTGCCGGTGGTGCGCTCGCGGTGCGACCTGTTCGACGTGGTGCGCGGCGCGGTGGAGGAGTCGCGCGCCAGCCACCCCCACCGCGAGCTGCTGCTGGAGGTGCGGGGGGACGGGCGCGGCGCGTGGGACGCGGACCGGCTGGAGCAGGTGGTGGGCAACCTGCTGTCCAACGCGCTCAAGTTCAGCCCGCCGGACTCCCCCGTGCGCGTGAGCGCGGAGGGGCTGGACGGAGAGGCCGTGGTGCGGGTGCACAACCTGGGCGCGCCCATCCCGCCGGAGCAACTGCCGCACCTCTTCGCCGCGTGGCGCCGCGCCGGCCGCAGCGACCGGGAGCGCGGCGCGTCCGGAGGGCTGGGCCTGGGGCTCTACATCACCGGACAGATCGTCCGCTCCCACGGCGGCAGCGTGCAGGTGACCTCCACGGAGGCGCAGGGGACGACCTTCACGGTGCGCCTGCCGCGAGGCTGAAAAACCTACGGGTTTGACGACTCGTGGACGGATGCATTGCGTCCACCCTTCCGCATGCGCAGGGGCGACTCCACCCTGGGGGCATGGCCCCATCCGAAAAGCAAATCTTCGCCCAGAGCGTGGAAGCCCTCTTCGTGCGTGCGTTGGGGCCGTACCTGACGCGTGACGGGCGCCAGAAGCTGAAGGCCGCGGGCCTGAACCTCTCCGAGCCGCTGCGCCCCCACTACGCGCTGGAGCAGTGGCGCGTCTTCCTGGACATCGCCGCGCGGGACGTCTTCCCCGGCCAGCCGCTGGAGGCGGCCTACCTGGAGCTGGGGGCGCGCTACCTGAAGGGCTTCCAGCAGACGTCCGTGGGGCGGGCGAGCATGCAGCTCGTGACGCACCTGGGCCCGCGGAAGACGCTGGAGCGCGTGCCGTACAACCTGCGCGCGGGCAACAACTTCAACGAGGTCCGGGTGGAGGAGCTGTCGAAGCAGGACGCCACCCTGTGGGTGAAGGACGTGCTGGCGGACAACCCCTTCTTCGCCTGCGGCTTCCTGGCGGAGACGCTGCGCGCGTCGGGCGCGGGCTCACCGGAGGTGAGGCCCATCGCCTTCGACGGGACGGCGGCGACGTACCGGCTGACGTGGTCGCAGTCGCACGCGCAGCGGCCCGCGGGCACGCTGGCGCCGGTGCGCCGGCTCTACGGGTAGCGCACGGGCGCGGGCGGATCCTCCGGCGGCAGGGGGATGAACTCCGTCTCCGTGGGGACGGGCGCGAAGCGGCCCTCCTTCCAGTCCGCCTTGGCGGCCTCCAGGCGCTCCTTGGAGGACGACACGAAGTTCCAGAAGAGGTAGCGCGGGCCGTCCATGGGCTCGCCGCCCAGGAGCATCATCCGCGCGGAGGACTGCGCGTTGAGGATGATCTCGCTGCCCGGCTTGAACACGAGCAGCTCGCCGGGCTGGAAGCGCGTGCCCTCCACCTCCAGGGTGCCCTCCACGAGGTACAGGCCGCGCTCCTCGTACTCGGAGGAGAGCTTCAGGCGGGAGCCCGCCTCCATCTTCGCGTCCCCGTAGAAGAGGTCGGAGTGGGCGCGCACGGGGGATTTGCCGCCGTGCATCTGGCCCGCGATGACGGTCAGGTGGACGCCCTCGCCGTCGATGACGGGGAGTGTGTCGGCGGGGTGGTGGACGAAGGCGGGGGCGACCTCTTCATGCTGCTTGGGGAGGGCGACCCAGGCCTGGATGCCGAAGAGGCGGCCGCCGGCGGCGCGGGGTTCGGGGGCGGTGCGCTCGGAGTGGGCGATGCCCTGGCCGGCGGTCATCCAGTTCACGGCGCCGGGGCGGATGGGCTGCACGAAGCCCAGCGAGTCGCGGTGGAGGATTTCGCCCTGGAAGAGATAGGTGACGGTGGACAGGCCGATGTGCGGATGGGGGCGCACGTCCAGGCCGTGGCCGGGGTCGAAGTCCGCGGGGCCCATCTGGTCCAGGAAGATGAAGGGGCCGACCATGCGGCGGCGCGCGGAGGGCAGGGCGCGCCGGACATGGAAGCCATCGCCCAGGTCGCGCACGCGCGGGACGATGAGCGTCTCCAGGGAGGGCGGGGGCTCACGGCCCTGCAGGTCTTCTTCCCAGCTCATGGTGTGGCTCCTTTTCCGAGGGGCGCAGTGTGCCCCGGTTCTGGCGGGAGTGCGCGGCCCACTTGCCGTGGAATGAGGCGCGATGTCGGGTGCCTGTACAGGGGCGGAACTGGCTCAGTGGACCGAGCCTGTGCGGGATTCGGGCACGACAGCGGCTTCGCGAAACATCACGTCGGACGGGCCCAGTGCCTCGATTGCTTCGACGAAGCGTTCGTTGACGAAGGTGAACGTCGTTCCGTTCGCGGGGCGGAAGATGTCCACATCGTGAGGGAGCACATCTCCGTCCAGCCAGGGCTCGGGCGAGATTCGTGCCTCGTACCCGCCGCATGTTGGGCACTTGGGGCCTGTCAGGACCGCGTCCCGGTGCAGAAGCCCGCGCAGGGGAAGCTCCAGCTCATACAGCACGACTCCTGAATCGAGCCCCTGCAACTCCGCGCGCACGGGAACGAGCCCTCGGATCCCCACGGTCTGGAGGTGCCGCGAAGCCTCCTGCGTGACCAGCACCTCCCAGCCGTAACGAGCGCTCAAGGGGCCGAAGGTTCCGCTCGCCGTGCCTCGAAGCGGGCCGAACTGCATGCCGGGTTCCGGACACAGACCGGCTGGGAGGAGCGGCTGCACATGGGACACAAGGCGAGCGTACTCCGCGTGGGGTTCGACACGTGGCTCTACAAGCAGGTCACGCTCGGGCAACGAGGATAGATCAACGCGGGGAAGCGCGAACTGGCCACTCCAGTCATGCACGTTGATGCCCTTCGACTGTTGATAGGCACTGTGGACCCATCAAGTCCTGTTGTCGCTGGGGGCAATTGCGAGCAGGAACGTGGGGCGCATAGCCTCACGGATATGGAGGCGGTATGGGAAATCGTTGCTACGGAACTCGTAGCCGGATGTGCCACATCGTACCGGCCTCAAATGGAAACCCTGGCAGGTCTTCCTGGGCTCGGCATTCTCGTTGAGAAGATTCCCATCAATGCAGGCGTGACTCGAGCCGACGTTGTTGTCATGGCGGAACTCGCTCTCCGGCGGGCAGGAATTCGAGTCCTCACAGACGAAGAGGTCGTCAAATCAGTTGCTAGTGCGTACCTGCACATTGCCGTGGATGTCGGTGCCCTCGGCAGGCCGACGGACCTCAGACTTTACAATGGGAAACGAGCATACGGCGTCGTCACCTGGGAAACCGGCGGCCAGTACGGAGCTGTCCCTAACCGTGAGATAGAGTCAGTTGTTCGCATGGCGCTCGCACCTATGCTCGACAGAGTCTGCAATGACTTCCTGAAGGCAAATCCGCCGCCCCTTCCCGCCGCGCGGCCTGCGCCAAAGCGCCGAGACCCTGAGATTGAAGAAGTTGATCCACAGTCCGTGAGTGATTCGATGCCCCTGTGAGCGATGCATGTACTGGTGCACTTGGCACGTTGCCGTTCGAGCCCACTTCCTTCTCGACTCTTCGTAGCTACGTTCCCTCATAGGTCGCTCTCAGGTCTTCCATCCTCACGAAGTAGCGCCGGGGCCACGACGCGGCCTCTGGCTCGGTGCGAATGAGGGCTGTGTAGTCATGTGCCTCGTAGAACGCCGCTGCGTGCGCGTTCTTCGCGTCCACGACGACGACGAGCCCTCCAATGTCCGTGTTGACGCGCAAGGCCCTGCGGTGGGCGTCATCGAGCAGATGCTCCCCGATGCCCATGCCCTTGCACCGCTCGTCGCGCGCAAGGCGCCCGATGAGGATGGCGCGGACCGGATAGTCCGGTAGCCGCCGGATGACGGGCGCAGGCAGGTTGCTGCGCTCCAGTTGGATCCAGGTGAGTGTGTAGAAGCCCAGCACCCAGGGCAGCTCAGGCCGTCCGTCGGGCCGGTGGAGCACCCAGGTCCGGTTCTCCTCGCGGCGCCCCTGCTGCGTAGCCTGTTGTTGGAAGAAGCGAGTGAGCGCCTCCTCCTCACAGCGGAAACCACTGGCAGCGTCCTTGCTGGTGATGGCGGTGAGCTCGGGAAACATCAGGGAGACCGTCATGACGGCACCCCCTTTCGTTTCTCCAAAACGTTAGCGGGCCTTCTTGCGCGCAAGCTTCCGAAGCCGGGGCAGCGGCTTCGCGGGCTTCTCCAACGCTTCCACGAGCCGGTCGAAGTCACTGTCGGGCAGCACGACGCGGCCTTCCTCTCGGGCGTTCCATTCCAGCCGGGTGAGGGATGGTGAGCTGTACTCAGCAAGCACCTGATGCTTCTCGTCCACGAAGGCGATGCGGCGGCCCAGGCTCGCCTCGAGCACGGCCTTGGCGAAGAAGCCCAACGCCTCCTTGATGACCTCGGTGTTGTCGATCTGGAGCTTGCTCCGAAGTTGCTCAAGCTGGGTTCCATAGGGCGCAGGAAGCGTTGCCTGCAGGCGGTAGGAGGAAGTCGTCATGGCGGGCACTCCGTTGCCAACGGCTTGAGGGGAGCAGGGTCTCTTCCGCGAGGGCATTGATGTGCGAACGGATGCCCACTGGAAATTCAGTAGAAATCTACTGACATTCCAGCCGCTTTCAATCCGCCACCAGGGTCATGCACGGAACCGGGCGGCACCGTGATGCGGTGTCCTGTGGCGAGGTGATAACTGCCCGCCTGGGTGCCCTGCGTCCTGCTGGGGAGACGAATCCGTCGACGGTTCGGGGGTATACGCGGGCCCTCCGACATCCCCCTGACCTGGGGGCAGGAGAGGGCACCGGGCGTCCGTTGACGGCGCGCTGTACCTGTGTTCAGGCTGGCTGTCTGGGAGCCCGCCATGTCCCCTCAAATCGCCCTCGCGTTCACGTCGGAGTTCGCGGCCCATCCGGCGCTCGCCGCCTTCCACCCGGTGGTGCGGCGCTGGTTCGCTTCACGCCTGGGCGAACCCACCCGTCCGCAGATTGAAGGCTGGCCCCTCATCCACGGCGGCCATGACGTGCTCATCGCCGCGCCCACGGGCAGCGGCAAGACGCTCACCGCGTTCCTCGCCGCGCTGGACTCCCTGTTCCGGCTGGCGCTCGACGGCACGCTCACCGACCGCACCCAGGTCCTCTACGTGTCGCCCCTGAAGGCCCTGGGCAACGACGTGCAGAAGAACCTCCTCCAGCCGCTGGAGGAGCTGATGACCCTGGCGCGCGAGGAGGGCTACGAACCCCAGCCGCTCCGCGTCCAGGTGCGCACCGGTGACACGCCCGCGGGCGAGCGCGCCCAGATGGTGCGCCGCCCGCCGCACATCCTCATCACCACGCCCGAGTCCCTCTACCTCTACCTCACCGCCGAGCGCGCCCGCGCCACCCTGCGCCACGTGCGCACGGTCATCGTGGACGAGATCCACGCGCTCGCTCGCGACAAGCGCGGCAGCCACTTCGCGCTGTCCATGGAGCGCCTCAAGGCCCTCACCGACGTGCGCCCCCAGCTCCTGGGCCTGTCCGCCACGCAGAAGCCGCTGGACGCCATCGCCGGCTTCCTCACCGGCGCGTCCCTCACCGAGTGCAAGCGCGTGGAGGTCGGCCACCAGCGCCCGTGGGACCTCAAGGTCGAGATTCCGGACGCGGAGCTGTCCTCCATCGCGAGCCACGAGATGTGGGGGCAGGTCTATGACCGGCTCATCCATCTCTCCAGCGAGCACCGCACCACGCTCATCTTCGTCAACACGCGCAAGATGTCCGAGCGCGTGGCCCACGACCTGGGCGAACGCCTGGGCCAGCAGTGGGTGGCCGCGCACCACGGCAGCATGTCCCGCGAGATGCGCCTGTCCGCGGAAGAACGCCTCAAGGCCGGCCAACTGCGCGTGATGGTGGCCACCGCGTCGCTGGAATTGGGCATCGACGTGGGCAACGTGGACCTGGTCGTGCAACTGGGCACCACCAAGGCCATCTCCGTGCTGCTCCAGCGCGTGGGCCGCGCGGGCCACCACAAGGCGGGCATCTCCAAGGGCATCCTCTTCGCGATGACGCGCGACGAGCTGGTGGAGTGCGTCGCGCTCCTCAACGCCGTGCGCGAGGGAGACCTGGACGCGGTCCGCATCCCCAAGAAGCCGCTGGACGTGCTGGCGCAACAGATTGTCGCCGCGTGCGCGTGCGAGGAGTGGGACGAGCGCGCCCTCTTCAGCGTCTTCCAGCGCGCGTACCCGTACCAGGACCTGACCTGGGAGGAGTACCAGCAGGTGCTGGAGATGCTGTCGGAGGGCGTCTCCGAGCGCCGGGGCCGGGGCAGCATCCACCTGCACCGCGACCGGGTGAACCAGCGGCTCAAGGGGCGCCGGGGCGTGCGCATCACCGCGCTCACCAACGGCGGCGCCATCCCGGACACGTTCAACTTCAGCGTCACCGCGCAGCCGGAGGGCAAGGTGGTGGGCACGCTGGACGAGGACTTCGCGGTGGAGTCCTCGCCGGGGGACATCTTCCTGTTGGGCAGCACCGCGTGGCGCATCCAGCGCGTCGTGGGCAGCACGGTGATGGTGGAGGACGCGAGGGGCGCGCCGCCCAACGTGCCCTTCTGGCGCGGCGAGGCCCCGGGCCGCACGGACGAGCTGAGCCTCCAGGTGGGCCGCCTGCGCGAGGAGCTGCTGCGCCACGATGACCCGGCGGGCTTCCTGGAGAAGCTCCTGCGCGTGCCGCCGCCCGCGGTGGACGCGCTCCTGGGCTACCTGCGGCTGGGCAAGAAGATGCTGGGCGACGTGGTGCCCAGCCACAACCAGGTCGTCGCCGAGCGCTTCTTCGACGAGGCGGGCGGCATGCAGCTCATCATCCACGCGCCGTTCGGCAGCCGCATCAACCGCGCGTGGGGCATGGCGCTGCGCAAGCGCTTCTGCCGCTCGTTCGACTTCGAGCTGCAGGCGGCGGCCACGGAGGACGGCATCCTCCTGAGCCTGGGTGAGCAGCACTCGTTCCCGCTGGCGGACATCTTCGACTTCCTGCACCCGGACAACGTGGAGGAGGTGCTGGTGCAGGCCATCCTCCAGGCGCCCATCTTCGGCACGCGCTTCCGGTGGGTGGCGTCGCGGGCGCTGACGCTGCACCGGATGATGGGGGGCAAGCGCGTGGCGCCGAACCTCCAGCGCGCGCGCAGCGAGGACCTGCTGGCGGCGGTGTTCCCGGCGCAGGTGGGCTGCCAGGACAACCACGGCGGCGGGGACGTGGAGCTGCCGGACCATCCGCTGGTGAAGCAGACGATGGACGACTGTCTGCGCGAGGCGATGGACATCGACGGGCTGCGCGAGGTGCTCCGGCGCATGAAGGACGGGCGCATCCAACTGGTCGCGCGAGACGTCCCGGAGCCGAGCGTCTTCGCGCACGCGCTCATCAACAGCCAGCCCTACACCTTCCTGGACGACGCGCCGGCCGAGGAGCGCCGCGTGCGCAACGTGGCCCTGCGCCGCGCGATGCCCGCGGAGGACGCGGCGGCGTTCGGAGCGCTGGACGCGAACGCCATCCGGCAGGTGGTGGAGGACGCCGCGCAGCCGATGCGCGACGAGGACGAGCTGCACGACGCGCTGTTGCAACTGGTGCTGGTGCGAGCCTCGGAGGTGCCGCGAGGCCTGGAGACGGGCCTGTTCAAGCAGGGGCGCGTGGCCTGGCTGGAGCGGCAGGGCGGGCGGTTCCTGGTGTCGGCGGAGCGGGGCAACGCGGTGCGCGCGCTCTTCCCGGACGCCGTGACGCAGCCGGTGTTGCCGGTGCTGGAGTACGACCGGCCGGTGGAGCGCGACGCGGCGGTGCTCCAGGTGGTGCGCGGGCGGATGGAGCTGGTGGGGCCCACCACGGTGACGGAGCTGGCGCGGCTGACGCTGTTGGATGCGGACGACATCAACCTGGCGCTGCACCATCTGGAGAGCCAGGGCAGCGTGCTGCGAGGCCAGTTCCGCGCGCAGGACGACGTGCCGGTGCCTCGGGACGCGGACGGGAGCCCGGTGTTGGAGTGGTGCGACCGGCGCCTGCTCCAGCGCATCCACCGGCTGACGGTGGGGCGGCTGCGCCGCGAGATTGAACCGCTGAGCCCGCAGGACTTCATGCGCTTCCTCTTCCGGTGGCACCACCTGGAGGACGTGGACGCGCTGCGGGGCAGCACGGGATTGCTCAAGGCGGTGCGGTTGCTGCAGGGGTACGAAGCGCCGGCCTCCGCGTGGGAGCGCTTCCTGTTGCCCGTGCGCATGCGGGGCTACACGCCGGACCTGATGGAGCGCGCGTGCTACGCGGGCGAGGTGGCGTGGGGGCGGGTGACGCTGAAGGATCCGCCGAAGCCCGCGGGCCCGCGCCGGGGCGCGCCGGTGTTGGAGGCGCCGGAGCCGGTGGTGGCGAAGCGGTCTTCACCGACGCGCAACGCGCCGTTGACGTTCACGGTGCGCGAGGACCTGGAGTGGATGCTCGCGGCGGCGCGTCCGCACGCGGTGCTGGCGGACGGGGGCGTGTGGACGCCGCCGGACCTGAGCGCGGCGGCGAAGGACGTGGTGGGCGTGCTGGAGCGGCGGGGCGCGTGCTTCTTCCAGGACCTGGTGACGCGGGCGCGGCGGCTGCCGGCGGAGGTGGAGGACGCGCTGTGGGAGCTGGTGGCGAAGGGACTGGTGACCGCGGACGCGGTGCAGAACCTGCGCATCCTGCAGAGCCCGGCGCACCGCAAGCGCCAGAAGCTGCTCAACCGGGGCGGCCCGGGCCGCTGGAGCCTCCTGGCGCCGTCGGAGCCGAAGTCGCAGGAGGAGGTGACGGAGTCGCTGGCGAAGCTGTTCCTCCAGCGCTACGGCATCGTCTGGCGAGACCTGGTGATGCGCGAGTCGCTGGCGCCCACCTGGCGCGAGCTGTTGTTCGTCTACCGGCGCATGGAGGCGCGAGGCGAGCTGCGAGGAGGGCGCTTCGTGTCGGGCTTCGTGGGTGAGCAGTTCGCGCTGCCGGAGGCGGTGGACATGGCGCGGGCGGTGCGGCGCGCGGCTCCGTCCGGTGTGCGCATCCAGTTGTCCGGAGTGGATCCGCTGAACCTCACGGGTGTGGTGACACCGGGCCCGCGCGTGGCGGCGCTGCCGAACAACGTCGTCACGTACGTGGACGGGATTCCGCAGGGCGTGGACGCGGTGGAGGACGCGCCGGAGAACGAGGACGCGGAAGCCGATGGACCGCTCGCGCAGGTGAACTGACCCGCGCAGGACCGGGGCCGCTCGCGGCTTGAAGGCAGTTGGGGCGCAAGGGTGGAGTAACGCCCATGAGCCCCAGCATCCGGCACGGAAGACCTATGTCGTCTCCGAGGATGCACGGGGTGTTGGCACGGCGGAGGGGGCCGGCACTGGCGGCTCCGGCGCGGAGGCCTACTGCGGAGAAGTGCAGAAACAGTGCTTCGAGAAGTGTTGGAGGCGGAAACCTTCTATCTCCAGCATTCCGAAAAACTCGGCGATGCATCATCAGCACTGCACCACGCAGTGCCTCAAGGAAAGGCGTCGCCCTTGAGCCAGAATCCAGAAGTCAAAGTGGAGGATGTCCTCGAAGTTCTAGGGGCCGCGATGGAGCAGGCTCCCAAGGGCTCTCGAGAGTGGAAGGCGTTCGAAGCCGCTGCGTTCTGTCTGCTGTATGTTCAGGAACACGACAAGCTGGAGGACTTCGCGCACTACTACCGCGAACGCCTCGACCCCAACTTCAAGATCAAGGTCGAACGGGACTTCGGTACGCGAGCTGAAGCAGAGGTGTGGCTCAAGAGCGGCGAGGCCCTCCACCGCATGCAAATCCGCATCGACGGCAAGGGCTTCCTCGTGGTCCAGCTCCCAGGGCGGCTCACCCTGATGAACAACCCATTGCCCGAAGAACTCGGTACGGATGACTCCGAGGACTGACCCACGCAGGAGGTAGCGGTGATTCGATTCGGACCGTGGAGCACGACCCTGGGACTGGCCGCGGGCTTTGGCGCGCTCGTCTCCGTGCTGCTCCTGACGGCTTCCGGGAACCGCCCGGCGAACCGGCTCCTGGCCGCGTTGCTGGGCGTCTCCGTGCTGCGGCTGATGCCCTATGTCCTGGGCTTCGCGGGCTTCTATGACGCGTATCCCTGGCTGTCCTTCGCGCCGTTCGACCTGGGCCTCGCGACCGGGCCGCTGCTCTATCTCTATGTCCGTCGCCTCGTGACGCCCACGCTGCCCGCTCGCGCGTGGCGGCACTTCGTTCCCGCCGGCGTCATGCTCGGCTACACGCTGTGCGCGTTCGCGCTGCCCCTGACGTGGAAGTCGCGCTGGAACGACTCCGTCCATGAGCCGTGGATCGCTCCCGTCGAATCCGCCGCGAACATGCTCTCGCTCGCGGCGTACCTGGTGGCCTCCGTCCGCTTCCACGGCCGCTACCAGCGCTGGCTCCTGGAGCACGTCAGCGACCGGGACTCGCATCGCCAGCCATGGATCACGACCGTGCTCGTGTCGCTGGAGCTGGGGTGGACCGCGACCGTGGGCTTCGCGTTCGTGGACCGGTTCCTGACGCCCCTCAGCTACTACGACCGCTTCCCCCAATACCTGCTCTTCGCGGCCATCGTCCTGGGGCTGGGGCTGGAGGGCTGGCGCCATGCCGGACATCGCTTCCCCCAGTGGGCGCTCCGCGCCGACGGCGCCCCCGCACCGGACCGCGACTGGGCCGCCCTGGCCGCTGGATGGGAGGCCCGCATCCAGAGCGCGGGCTGGTGGCGCGAGCCGGGCCTCACCCTCTCCGATGTCGCCCGCCGCCTGGGCACCAACGAGAGCTATGCGTCGCGCGCCTTCAACCGGGGACTGGGCCGCAACTTCAACACCGTCATCAACGCCATGCGCGTGGCCGCCGTGCAGCAGCGGCTGGCCTCCGATGACCCGACACCGCTGCTGACGATGGCGCTGGAGGCGGGCTTCGCCTCCAAGGCCAGCTTCAATCGCATCTTCCGCGAACACACCGGCCTCAGCCCCTCCGCGTGGCGGACGGCTCAACAAACGAAAAACCGCGCGCCTCCAGGACTTGAGACGACGGAGGGGGATGTGCCGGCGTAGCTCTCCGGCCATGCTGCTGCCCGCGCTGGCCCTGACGCTGCTCCTCGCCGTCCCTCCGCCTCCCTCCATCACCCTGGACGCGACGAAGGCGCGTGCCGACGTCGCGCTCCTGCGCCGGGCGCTGGAGACCCTCCATCCGGGCCTCCACCGCTACCGCGACAAGGCCGGTACGCAGGCCGCGTTCGCCCGCCTGGAGGCGGCGGCGTCACGTCCCATCACCGACCTCGCGCTGTGGCGGGAGGTCTCGCTGTTGCTCGCCGGAATCCACTGCGACCACACCAAGGCGGAGCTTCCAGAAGCGCTGGAGGCGTGGCGCCGCGCCCAACCCACGCACCTGCCGCTGCGCTTCAAGCTCATCGAAGGACGGATGATCGTCGTGTCGAACGACGGTCAGCCCGGAGCCCCGCCTCCCGGCTCGGAGCTCGTCGCCATCAACGGCCTGCCCGTGCCCCGCGTGTTGCCCACCCTGGGCCGCACCGTCGCCTACGACGGGAGCACCGACCAGGCCATCGCCGCGAAGCTGGCGTCGGACAGCGACCTCATGGGCGATGACTTCAACGAAGCCTGGCCCGCCTTCCACGGGTTCCCCTCGCGCTGGGAGCTCGATTGGAAGCGCCCGGGAGAGCGCCAGCCCACGCACGTCGCCCTGGAGCCCATCCCGTTCACGCGGTGGACCTCGCTGGCCTGGCCGGGGAGCCCCTACCGCGACGAGTTCTACAAGGCCCTCCATTGGCGGCTCGACGGCAGGGTCGCCACGTTGCGCATCGACACCTTCGTGAACTACCGCAACCCCGTGCACCCCGAGGCCTTCCTGGGCGCCTTCTTCAAGACGCTGAAGGCCCGAGGCGTGGAGCACCTCGTGCTCGACCTGAGGGAGAGCGGAGGCGGTTCGGATGAGGTGGCGGTCGCGCTGCTGCGCCACCTGCTCCCGGAGCCCTTCGTCTGGTTGAAGCCCGCGCGGCTCAAGGCCATCCGCTACGGAGACCTTCCCCAGCACATCGAGAGCTGGGGCAACCGGCAGGAGCTCTTCGAGCCGCCCCTGGAAGACTTCCGCCGCATGAAGGACGGCACGTGGGAACGCTTGCCCCCGCCGGACGAGGCCGCGAGGCAGCCTCGGGAGCCCTCACCGGACCGCTTCACCGGAAGGCTGACGGTCCTCACCGGCCCCATGAACGCCTCGGGCGCGACGATGGCGATCGCGCACCTGAAGGAGCGCGGGGGCGCGCGGCTCGTGGGGGAGGAGAGCGCCGGCAGCGCGGAGGGCCCCACGGCGGGCCGCATCTTCCTCCTGACGCTGCCCCACGGCGGCGTGCGGATCCGCATCCCCATTGCCTGGAACCGGACGAACATCGAGCACTTCGTCGCGGGCCGAGGCGTCCCCGTGGACGAGACCGTCATCCCCACGCTCCTCGACTTCGAGGCGGGACGGGACCGCGTGGCCGAAGTCGCGAGGGCCCCCGCGCCGCCCGCCGTCCCCTCCCTGGCCTCCGCGCTGGCGGGCGACTGGAGCGGCACGCTCGACTACCGCGACTTCGGAAGCGACCGGCGCGTCGTCCTCCCCACGCTCCTCACCGTGACAGGGGAGGGGGAGGAGGCCCGCCTCGCCTTCACCTTCGACGACGGCCCCGGCAAGACGGTCCGCGCATCGCCGGTCCTGCGGATCCGCGCGGGGCTCGAAAGTGAAGAGGGGCGCTCCACCGAACGGATGCGCATCCTCGAACGCCGTGGAGGCCGCGACGCCCGCGAGCTGACCCTGGTGGCGGAGGGGACGGGGCACGAGAACGGAGCCCCTGTCGAAGTGCGCACGGTCCTGACCCGCCGCGGTGACGCCCTCTCGCTCAGCCGGCTCACGCGTCGCCCCGGGGAGCCGTTCCTGCTCCGCCACGTGTACCGGCTGGCGCCCCAGGAACCCCCTCCCCAAGGTCCGTGACGGACTGCGTCAGGAGCAGGGCCGAGACCGGAGAAGCCGTCAGGGGGCTGGCCTGACGGTTGCCGCCCAAAGCACTCCTGTCCGAACATCTGAGACTAAAGTGTCGGAATTTAGAGTTGATTGGTCGTTAAATATGTCATCGCTGATTGAAACTAGCCCAGTCCGGACCTACACTGCGTTGCGTCAGCTCTCTGGAGAGGTGCGGCGATGCAGAAGTGGATGGCGATGGTCCTGCTGGTGGCGGTGGGGGTGGCGGGGCTGCTGGTGACCCCGGCGGCGCAGGTGAAGCAGGGCGGTCCCATCAACCCGGCGGACACCGCGTGGCTGCTCACCGCCACGGCGCTGGTGCTGCTGATGACGCCCGGCCTGTCGTTCTTCTACGGCGGCATGGTGCGGTTGAAGAACGTGGTCTCCACCCTGATGCAGAGCTTCATCGCCATGGCCGTCATCAGCGTGCTGTGGGTCGTGGTGGGCTTCAGCCTCTGCTTCGGCGACAGCTTCCACGGCCTCATCGGGGACCCGCGCACCTTCTTCATGTTCAGCGGCGTGGGCGGTGAGACGCACCCGGACCTGGCGCCCACCGTGCCGCTGCTCCTCTTCGCGCTCTTCCAGCTCAAGTTCGCCATCATCACCCCGGCGCTCATCACCGGCGCGTTCGCGGAGCGCGTGCGCTTCAAGGCGTACCTGCTCTTCATGGTGCTCTTCAGCCTCTTCATCTACGCGCCGCTCGCCCACTGGACGTGGCACCCGGAGGGCTTCCTGCGCCAGTGGGGCGTGCTCGACTTCGCCGGTGGCACCGTGGTGCACATGTCCGCGGGCCTCGCCGCGCTCGCGGGCGCCATCGTCCTGGGGCGCCGCCAGGTGCACCTGACGCACGCCACGCACGCTCCCGCCAATGTCCCCTTCGTGATGCTCGGCACGGGCATGCTGTGGTTCGGCTGGTTCGGCTTCAACGCCGGCTCCGCGCTGTCCGCGTCGTCCCTGGCCACGCTCGCCTTCGCCACCACCAACACGGCCTCCGCCGCCGCGATGCTCGGGTGGATCGCCTTCGACTGGCTGCGCGGCCGCAAGCCCAGCGCCATGGGCGCCTGCGTGGGCGCGGTGGTGGGCCTGGTCGCCGTCACCCCCGCCGCGGGCTTCATCACCGTGGGGCAGAGCATCCTGGTGGGGCTGGTCGCCAGCTTCGTCAGCAACGCCGCCGTCCACTTCAAGAGCCGCACCGCGCTGGATGACACGCTCGACGTGTTCCCCTGCCACGGCCTGGGCGGCATGGTCGGGATGATCCTCACCGGCGTGCTCGCCAAGGACGTGGGCCTCATCCACGGCACCACGCGCACCTTCTTCATGCACCTCCTGGCGCTGGTCGTCGTCTCCGTCTTCTCCTTCGTGGGCTCGTTCCTCCTGTACAAGCTCGTCGACCGCATCGTCCCGCTGCGCGTCACCCGCGAGCAGGAGGAGGAGGGGCTCGACCTGAGCCAGCACGGAGAGACCGTGGGCGAGGTCCCCACCGCCGCGCTCGCCGTCCCCACGCCGCCCGCGCCCGCCACGAGCGCGCCTGGCGCACCGGAGCACGCCGCCCCGTCGGAGCCCGTGCCCGCGTAGCGCTTCGTCCCCAGCGGTGCCAGCGCGCACGGGGCCCCTCGCCTTCACGCGAGCGGGCCCCGTGGTGCCTTGGGGCAACGAGTGTGTGGGCCCCATGAGGCCGGAAACCTGTCGGGAAGGGGATGGGCAGGGCTCCCGCTGATCATTCGCGCGGGCAGCACCCTGTCAGGGGTCTGACGGTGCCCTGCCATGCATTGGACCTCCGTTCATGCACGTGCGCCTGCTGCGTTGAGACACGGCCAGTCATCGGATGACAGGGCTGGCTTCGCGTGGGGGGAGCACATGTCGCGGAAACGCAATGAATCGAGAGTCGCTGTCCTGGGAATCGTGCTCGCGGTGTGGGGGTGCTCGAAGGAGCCCGCACCCACGCCGCCCCCGCCGGTGCGGGAGGCTCCGGCGGCCGTGCAGGCCGCCGGTCCGGGAGCCTCCCGGAGCCTGGGGGAGCTGCCCGTCGTGGAGGGCGGCTCCGTCGCGAAGGTCTTCGCCCAGAAGCTGGCCCGGCCCACGTTCCTGGGCGAGACGACGGCGGTGCACGTGAAGCTGCCGCCTCCCATCAACCGGGGGCTCGCGGGCAGCCTGGTGCGCGTGGTCGGTGAGCCGTCAATGCCCACCGTCCTCTTCCACTCCGACACCCTGGCCCGGCTGGGGGTGATTCCGGCGAGCCCGGGCCCCGACTTCTTCACCCTCTTCGCGCGGCTCCCGGACTCGGAGGTCGACCGCCGGGGGGAGAACGAGCGGCGGCTGGCGTCGGGCGAGTTCGGGGCGCCCACCCGGGAGACCGTCCTGTTCAACGGCCGCCACCCGGCCGCCCGCTACGAGGGGCTCCCCATGGACCCCAACGCCTTCGCGCGGGGCGCGCTCGTGCCCCAGACGAGCTGCCCCCAGGTGCCGGCCTCCACGGAGGCCTGGTGGGAGCGGACGCTGATGATCCGCGACCCGGCCGTGGTGCTCGACCCGGCGCGCACGTGGGACCCGTGCACGGGCGCGGGGACGAAGGGCGGCGTGTGGACCTTCGCGCACCTCATGCGGGAGATGGCCCAGGGCTCCGGCGTGAGCCCGGAGGCCTTCGTGCTGGAATGGCTGTCACTCTGGCTCAATGACTTCCAGTCCAACGGCGACACCGTGCCCGCGCGCCGCAAGATGTATGACGAGGTGATTGCCCCCTGGGCCGCCGCCAGCGGAGCGCTCTCGTCCCTCAAGTTCAACGCCTCCACGAACCGCTGGGAGGTGGTGCTGCGCAAGCCGCTGGACCTGGACATCGCGCCCTTCCGGCTGCTGGCCATCATCAACCGCATCGACCTGGGGGGCGGCACGGAGTACGGAGGCCGGTCCTCCAACCCGGGCGAGCTGCGGTTCATCTTCGGGCTGACGCGCCCCTCGCCCTGGGGAGGCGGCACGGAGGCGACGTGCAACCTCAAGCCCTTCACCACCATCTTCGAATACGGCGTGCCGGGCGAGGGGTGCCGGGCCGTCACCCAGTGGGCAAGGCAGTGGGTGGGGTTGGGGATGTACCCCACCTTCAACGAGGCCTACCGGTCGCGGCTGCAGCGGATGACGGAGAGCGTCGTCCGGCATGGGCGGGCGCCCGGGAAGGGCAACCAGAGCGCGCTCAACCAACTGCGCACCAACGAGGTCGCCCTGGCGTTCCCGTGGGAGCTGCGGGAGTTCCACCTGGCGGACGAGCACCCCGGCACCAGCAAGGACACCCCGTCCAACGGGCTGCTGCGCGTCCACACGCTGGCGCTGACCCCCAATGACGCGACCCACGACTTCCGCACGGACCCCGACGTGGACTTCTTCGTGCGCACGCAGGTCAAGAACGGCGTCGAGCAGCCGGTGTCCATCCCCTCCCACTGCACCGCCCGCTTCTCGGTGCCCTCCTCCGTCAACGACAGGTTCTTCCTGGGCGCCAACGCGCAGGTGGCGCCGCCCACCCACTGGGAGGCCGTCTCCGCGGTCTCCACCAACGCCACGGAGGTCTGCGCGCGGAAGGAGTTCTCCAGCAACACCTGCAATGGCTGTCATTTCAAGGACACGGGCACCAACGACTTCACGGGCGTGGACAACCTCGCCTTCACGCACGTCAGCCCCACGTCCGGCATCCCGGCGCGGGAGTCCAGGTTCCTGACGGGCGGGGGCAATGGCTCCATGTATGTCGTGCCGGACGCCCAGTTCGGAGCGCAGGTGGCGTCGTGGCCGTTCGCGGACCTGCTGCGCCGCCACCAGCGGCTCCAGGAGCTGGCCCACTGCTCCACCTGTGGATGGTTCATCGACCTGGACGCCGGCTACCTGAAGCGGATGGAGGCGCTCGCCGGGAGCGTGCCCCTGGACGTGCCGCCCGGCGCGCCCGGGTCGACGTTCACGGTGGGCCCCATCCTCGACGTTGGCGTGGTGCGGCAACTGCTGGAGCTGCGCCCCGGCCTCAGGCTCCGGTCACGGGACCTTCCGCTCGACTTCCTGGAGCCGCCCGCGGCCCGCGTCCACTGACGCACCACGCGATGCGTTGGGCCTCCATGCATGTGGACCCCGCGAGGCCGTGAGCCTGTCGGGAAGCAAATGGGCGGAGCCCCTGCTGTTCACTCGCACGGGCAGCCCTGTCCGGGGCGTGACGTCCGTCCATGCACTTCACTCCAGCGGCGTTGAGTCAATGCCAGCCATTCCAGGAAACGGCTGGCTTTGCCGGGGAGGATGTATGTTGTGGAAGTGCGAGGAATTGAGAGTCGCCGTGGTGGGGGCCGTGCTGATGGTCAGCGGCTGCGCGAGGGAGCCCGCGCAGGAGCCTTCGCGGGAGCCGTCGTGGCAGGACGCCGCGGAGGAGTCGCGGGGGCGCAGCACGAGCCTGGGGGAGCTGCCCCTCGTGCCGGGCCTGTCCGTCGCCGGGACCTTCGCCCAGAAGCTGGAATGGCCCACGGCGCTGGGGGAGACGACGGCGGTGCACGTGAAGCTGCCGCCCCCGGCCAACCGGCAGCTCTCCGACAGCCTGGTGCGCGTGGTGGGTGACCCGGCGCGGCCCTCGGTCCTCTTCCACTCCGACACCCTGGCCCGGCTGGGCGCGATTCCGGCGAGCCCGGGCCCCGACTTCTTCACCCTCTTCGCGCGGCTCCCGGACTCGGAGCTGGAGCGGCGCCAGGAGAACGAGCGGCGGCTGGCGTCTGGCGAGCTGGGGACCACCAGCCGGGAGTCCATCCTGTTCAACGGCCGCCACCCGGTGGCCCGCTACGAGGGGCTCCCCGTGAACGCGGCGGCCTTCGGGTGGGGGGAGCAGGTGCCGGTCACGAACTGCCCCCTGCTGCCCGCCTCCACCCAGTCCCAGTGGGAGCGGACGCTGATGATCCGCGACCCGGCCGTGGTGCTCGACCCGGCGCGCACGTGGGACCCGTGCACGGGCGCGGGGACGAAGGGCGGGGTGTGGACCTTCGCGCACCTCATGCGGCAGATGGCCCAGGGCTCCGGCGCGCGGCCGGAGGCCTTCGTGCTGAGCTGGCTGTCGCTCTGGCTCAATGACTTCCAGTCCAACGGCGACACGGTGCCCGCGCGCCGCAAGATGTATGACGAGGTGATTGCCCCCTGGGCCGCCGCCAGCGGCGCGACGTCCTCCCTCCGGCTCAACCCCGCCACGACCCGCTGGGAGGTGGTGCTGAGCAGGCCGCTGGACCTGGACATCGCGCCCTTCCGGTTGCTGGCCATCGTCAACCGCATCGACCTGGCCAGCAGTTGGGACCACGCGGACCGGCAGTCCGACCCGGGCGAGCTGCGCTTCCTCTTCGGGCTGACGCGCCCCTCGCCCTGGGGCGGCGGCACGGAGGCCACCTGCAACCTCAGGCCCTTCACCGTCATCTTCGAATACGGCGTGCCCGGAGAGGGCTGCGCGCAGGTCGTCGCCTGGGCACGTCAGTGGGCGTTGCTGGGGAACATCCCGTCCTTCAACGTGGCCTACAAGGCGCAGCTCACGCAGATGACCCAGAGTGTCGTCCTGCGCGGGCGGGCGCCGGGGAAGGGCAACGACAACGCGCTCAATCAGATCCGCACCAACGAGGCCGCCCTGGCGTTCCCGTGGGAGCTGCGGGAGTTCCGGCTGGTGGACGAGCACCCCGTCAGCGGCAAGGACAAGCCCTCCGACGGGCTGCTGCGCGTCCACACCATGGCGCGGACCCCCGATGACGCGACCCATGACTCCGAGGTGGATCCGGACATCGACTTCTTCGTGCGCACGCAGGTCAAGAACGGCGTCGAGCTGCCGGTGACCGTCCCCATCCGGTGCACCGCGAACTTCACGGTGCCTCGCAAGGTCCGTGGCCGGCCCTTCGTGGGGGCCAACTCGCTGGTGGCGAAGCCCACCCACTGGGAGGGCTTCAGCGTGGACTCCACGGATGCCGCGGAGGTCTGCGCGCGGAAGGAGTTCTCCCTCAACACGTGCAATGGCTGTCACTTCAAGGACACGGGCACCAACGACTTCTCCGGCATGGACAACGTGGCCTTCACGCACGTCAGCCCCACGTCCGGCATCCCGGCGCGGCTGTCCAGGTTCCTGACGGGCGGGGGCCCGGGCTTCATGTACCTCGTGCCGGACGCCCAGTTCGGAGCGCAGGTGGCGTCGTGGCCGTACGCGGACCTGCAGCGCCGGCACCAGCGGCTCCAGGAGCTGGCCAACTGCACCCTGTGCGGATGGGTCCGGGGCCTGGACGCGGGCTCCCTGGCGCGGATGGAGGCGCTCGCCGGGAGCGTCCCCCTGGACGTGCCGCCCGGCTCGCCCGAGCCGGCGCTCACGGTGGGGCCCATCCGAGACGTCGGCGTGGTGAAGCAACTGCTGGAGCTGCGCCAGGACTTCACGGCGCAGCCCCGGGAGGTGCCGCTCGACTTCCTCCAGCCGCCCGCGGCCCTCGTCCACTGACGGGCCGCGGCGGTTAGAACGCGCAGTCCTGACCGCGCGTGGGCAGCACGGAGGCGGCGCCGGACAGCCAGGTGTCCAGCGCGCGCGCCGCCTCACGTCCGTCCGCGAGCGCCCAGACGATGAGGCTCGCGCCCCGGCTGGCGTCGCCCGCGCAGTACACGCCCGGCGCGGAGGTGGCGAACCGCGCGTCCACCTTCACCGTGCCGCGCGGCGACAGCGTCACGCCCAGCTCCTCCTCCAGCCGGTCCGTGTCCGGGCCGGTGAAGCCCATGGCCAGCACGAGCAGGTCCACCTCGAACACCTGCTCGGAGCCCGGCAGCTCCACCAGCCTCGGCGCGCCGCCCGGCTCGGGCTGGACCTCCACGCGCACCGCGTGCAGCCGCTTCAACTGGCCGTTCTCGCCCTCCAGCCGCTTCGTCATCAGCGCGAAGGCGCGCTCGCCGCCCTCCTCCTGGCTGGTCGACGTGCGGAACACCAGCGGCCAGCGCGGCCACGGGTTCTCCTTCGCGCGCACCCGCGGCGGCGCGGGGAGGAGCTCCACCTGCGTCACGCTCGCAGCCCCCTGGCGCAGCGCCGTGCCCAGGCAGTCCGAGCCCGTGTCGCCGCCGCCCAGGATGATGACCCGCTTGCCCTTCGCCTCCAGGCGCGCGTCCGGCGGCGCTCCCGCCGTCACCACCCGGTTCTGGTGCTCCAGGTAGTCCATGGCCCGCACCACGCCGGACAGCTCGCGGCCCGGCACGTCCAGCTCGCGGGCCTTGCGCGCGCCCAGGGCCAGCACCACGCCGTCGTACTGCTCGCGCAGCGCGCGCCAGCCCGGCGTGACGGCCACGTCCTCGCCCGTGCGGAAGACGATGCCCTCCGCCTCCATCAGCGCGAGCCGGCGGTCCAGCACCGCCTTCTCCAGCTTGAAGTCCGGGATGCCGTAGCGCAGCAGGCCTCCGGCGCGGGCGTCCTTCTCGTACACCGTCACGCTGTGCCCGGCCGCGTTGAGCTGCGCCGCCGCCGCCAGCCCCGCGGGGCCGGAGCCCACCACCGCCACGCGCTTGCCCGTGCGCCGCGCCGGAGGCCTCGCCTTCACCCAGCCCTCCGCGAAGGCGCGCTCCGAAATCTCCTTCTCCATCTGCTCGATGGTGACCGCGTCCCGGTCGATGGCCAGCACGCACGCGGCCTCGCACGGCGCGGGGCACAGCCGCCCGGTGAACTCCGGGAAGGTGTTGGTGCGGCTGAGCACCTGGTACGCCTCCTTCCACTGGCCCCGGTACACCGCGTCGTTGAAGTCCGGGATGAGGTTCCCCAGGGGACACCCCTGGTGGCAGAAGGGGATGCCGCAGTCCATGCAGCGCCCCGCCTGCCGCTTCGCCTCGTCCGCGGCCAGCGGCAGGTGCAGCTCGCGCCAGTCCTCCAGGCGCTCCACCTTGTCCCGCTTGGGGGCGTGGACGCGCTGCCACTCCATGAAACCCGTGGGCTTGCCCATGGCTCAGGTCCCCCCGCCCACGACGTGGAGCTGCTGGACGCTCGCGGTGGGTGGCGGCCTGCGCGCCGCCCTGCGCGCCTGGAGCACCCGCTTGTAGTCGGACGGCATGACCTTCATGAACTGCGGCACCATCAGCTCCCAGTTGTCCAGGACCCGCCGCGCCAGCGCGCTGCCGGTGTGGTGCAGGTGGCGTTCAATCATCCCGTGCACGAGCCAGATTTCGGACTCGTCCACCAGCGACTCCAGCTCCACCATCTCCAGGTTGCAGCGCTCGCGGAAGGAGCGCTCGCGGTCCAGCACGTACGCGGTGCCGCCGCTCATGCCGGCCGCGAAGTTGCGGCCCGTCTGGCCCAGCACCACCACCACGCCGCCCGTCATGTACTCGCAGCCGTGGTCGCCCACGCCCTCCACCACCGCCTGCGCGCCGCTGTTGCGCACCGCGAAGCGCTCCCCGGCCAGGCCCCGCAGGTACACCTCGCCGGCCGTGGCGCCGTAGAGCACCGTGTTGCCGACGAGCACGTTCTCCTCGGGCGTGAAGCGGCTGCCCTCCGGCGGGTAGACGATGATGCGTCCGCCGGACAGACCCTTGCCCAGGTAGTCGTTGGTGTCGCCCTCCAGCTCCAGCGTCACGCCGGACGCGAGGAACGCGCCGAAGCTCTGGCCCGCGGAGCCCTTCAGCTTCACCCGCAGCTTGCCGTCCGGCAGCCCCTGCGCGCCGTGGCGGCGGGCAATCTCGCCGGACAGCATGGCGCCCACCGCGCGGTGCGTGTTCGCCACCGGCAGCGACAGCAGGAGCGGCGGCCCGCCCGCGAGCACGGACTGCGCCTTCGTGAGCAGCTCGTGGTCCAGGTGGTCCGACACGTCCTTGCGGTGCGGCGTCTGGCAGTGGCGCGGCTCGGTGGCCGGCGCGGCCGGCGCGGCGAGCAGCGCGGACAGGTCCACCTTGCGCGCCTTCCAGTGGTCCACCGCCGCGCGCTGGCGCAAGAGGTCCACCCGGCCCACCAGCTCCTCCAGCTTGCGCGCGCCCAGCCTCGCCATGTGCCGGCGCAGCTCCTCCGCCAGCAGCAGGAAGAAGCTGACGACGTTCTCCGGCGTGCCCTGGTAGCGCTCGCGCAGGGCCGGGTCCTGCGTGGCGATGCCCGCCGAGCAGGTGTTGAGGTGGCACTTGCGCAGCATGATGCAGCCCACGGACACGAGGCTCGCGGTGGCCAGGCCGAACTCCTCCGCGCCCAGCAGCGCCGCCACCAGCACGTCGCGCGCGGTGCGCAGGCCGCCGTCCACCTGCACGCGGATGCGCGAGCGCAGGCCGTTGTGCACCAGCACCTGCTGCGTCTCCGCCAGGCCCAGCTCCCACGGCAGCCCCGCGTGCTGGAGGCTGGAGAGGGGAGAGGCGCCCGTGCCGCCCTCGTAGCCCGCCACCACCACGCAGCCCGCGCCCGCCTTGGCCACGCCCGCGGCGATGGTGCCCACGCCCACCTCGCTCACCAGCTTCACGCTCACGCGCGCCTTCGCGTTCACGGACTGGAGGTCGTAGATGAGCTGCGCCAGGTCCTCGATGGAGTAGATGTCGTGGTGCGGCGGCGGGGAGATGAGCGTCACGCCCGGCGTGCTCCAGCGCACGCGCGCGATTCTTTCGTCCACCTTGTGGCCCGGGAGCTGGCCGCCCTCGCCGGGCTTGGCGCCCTGGGCCATCTTGATTTGGAGCTCGTCCGCGTTGACCAGGTACTCCGCGGTGACGCCGAAGCGCGCGCTGGCCACCTGCTTGATGGCGCTGCGGCGCGAGTCGCCGTTGGGGTCCTTCGTGTAGCGCCGGGACTCCTCGCCGCCCTCGCCGCTGTTGGATTTGCCGCCCAGCCGGTTCATCGCGATGGCCAGCGTCTCGTGCGCCTCCGCGCTGATGGAGCCGAAGGACATGGCGCCGGTGACGAAGCGCCGCGCCAGCTCCAGCGCGGGCTCCACCTCCTCCAGCGGCACCGGCGTGCAGCCCTCCGTCACCACGTCCAACAGGCCGCGCAGGTTGCTGTGCTCGCGCGTCTCGTCGTCCGCCAGCTTCGAGTACTCCTGGAACTGCACGGGGTCGTTCGCGCGCACCGCCGCCTGGAGCTTCGCCACGGTGGCCGGGTTCCACTTGTGCCGCTCGCCCTGCCGGCGCCAGCGGAACTGCCCGCCCACCGGCAGCAGGGGCTCCTCGCCGTCCGCGCCGGGGCCGAAGCCGCGCGCGTGCCGCTCCGCCACCTCGCGGCCCAGCTCCGGCAGCCCCACGCCCTCCACGCGCGACGACGTGCCGGTGAAGTGCTTCTCGATGAGGCTGCGCTGCAGGCCCACCGCCTCGAAGAGCTGCGAGCCGCGGTAGGACTGGAGCGTGGAGATGCCCATCTTGGACATCACCTTGAGCAGCCCCTCCTCCAGGCCGTGCAGGTACTGCGCCTGCGCCTTGTCCGCGTCCGCCTTGAGCTCTCCGGCGTCCGCCAGCGCGCGCAAGCTGTCCAGCGCCAGGTACGGGTTCACCGCGGACACGCCGTAGGCGAACAGGCACGCGAAGTGGTGCACCTCGCGCGCCTCCGCCGTCTCCAGCACGATGCCCGTGTACATGCGCGTGCCGTCACGCACCAGCCGCTGGTGCACCGCGGACACGGCCAGCAGCGCGGGGATGGCCGCGTGCGCCGCGTCCACGCCCCGGTCGCTCAGGACCAGGATGCTCGCACCCGCGTCCACGGCGTCCACCGCCGCCGTGCACAGCCGCTCCACCGCGACCTCCAGCGCCGCCGCCGCGCCGCCCGCGTGCGGGTACAGCAGGCTCAGGGAGCGCGGCTCGAAGAGGCCGGTGTCGCCGCGCAGGTTCGCCAGGCGCGCCAGTTGCCCGTTGGTGAGGATGGGGCCGGGCAGGGACAGCCGGTGGCACTGCTCCGGCGTCTCCTCGAAGGTGTTGCCCTCCGGGCCCAGCGCGGTGGCCAGCGTCATCACCAGCGCCTCGCGCAGCGGGTCGATGGGCGGGTTGGTCACCTGCGCGAAGAGCTGGTGGAAGTAGTTGAAGAGGGTGGGGGCCTGGTCGCTCAGCACCGCCAGCGGCGTGTCCGTGCCCATGGAGCCCGTGGGCTCCTTGCCCGTCTCCGCCATGGGCACCAGCGTGGTGCGCACGTCCTCGTCCGTGTAGCCGAACGCGCGCTGCAGCCGCCACAGCGCCTCGCCCTTCAGGCGCGCGGGGGCGGGGACCGCGGGCAGGTCCTCGAAGGTGAAGACGTTGCGCTGCAGCCAGCGGCGGTAGGGCCAGCGCGAGGTGATTTCACGCTTCACCTCCTCGTCCTCCAGGATGCGCCCCTCCGTGGTGTCCACCAGCAGCATGCGGCCCGGCGTCAGCCGGCCCTTGCGGCGCACCTGCGACGCGGGCACGTCGATGACGCCCGTCTCCGAGGCCAGGATGATGCGGTCGTCCTCCGTCACCAGGTAGCGCGCGGGGCGCAGGCCGTTGCGGTCCAACGTCGCGCCAATGAGCTGCCCGTCCGTGAACGCGATGGCCGCGGGCCCGTCCCACGGCTCCAGGAGGGACGCGGAGTACTCGTAGAAGGCGCGGCGCTCGTCGCCCATCTCCTTGTTGCCCTCCCACGCCTCCGGGATGGTCATCATCATCGCGTGGGGCAGGGTGCGGCCGCCCAGGTAGAGCAGCTCCACCATGTTGTCGAACTGCGCGGAGTCGCTCTTGCCCGGGACGATGATGGGCCACAGCGGCTCCAGGCTCCCGCCCAGCTTCGCCGTCTGCAGGAGCCCGCGCCGCGCCGTCATCCAGTTGCGGTTGCCACGCAGGGTATTGATTTCACCGTTGTGCGCGATGAAGCGGAACGGCTGCGCCAGCTCCCACGTGGGGAAGGTGTTGGTGGAGAAGCGCGAGTGCACCAGCGCCAGCGCGCTGACGAACTCCGGGTGCCGCAGGTCCGCGTAGAAGCGCGGGAGCTGCCGGGGCAGCAGGAGCCCCTTGTAGATGAGCGTCTCCGACGAGCAGCTCGCCACGTGGAAGCGCCCCTGGGGATCCACGCCGCGCGCCAGCACGCGGTTCTCCACCAGCTTGCGGATGCGGTAGAGCTTGCGCTCGAAGGCGCTGGGCACCACGCGCCTGCGCGCGATGAAGAGCTGCCGGATGGCCGGCGCCGCCTCCCTCGCGAGCGGCCCCAGCTCCTCCGGCGCCACCGGCACGTCGCGCCAGCCGAGCAGCCGCTGCCCCTCCTCCTCCACCACGTCCTCGAACAGCGCCTCGCACGCGCGGCGCGCCTCCGGCTCCGACGGCAGGAACACCTGCGCCACGCCGTACTGGCGGCGCGGCGGCAGCTCGAACCCCAGCCTCGGCGCCTCGTGGTTGAAGAAGCGGTGCGGCAACTGCACCAGGATGCCGGCGCCGTCGCCTGTCTCCGGGTCCCTCCCCGCCGCGGCGCGGTGGCTCAGCCGGTTGAGCAGCTCCAGCGCGTCCTCCACGATGCCCCGCGAACGCTGTCCCCGGATGTGGGCCACGAACCCCACACCGCAGGCGTCGTGCTCGGTCTCCGGCTCATACAGCCCGTAGCGCGGAGGGAGGGTGAACGGCATCGTCGGAACCCCTTTCCCGCATGACGCGGGAAGCCAAGCTGTTGAGCATCCAGGCTAACGCGGCGTGTCGCGGCCCGTAAAGACAGGGTGACTCAGGGGGTCGAGTCACCGCGTGCAGTGGTGCCGGGGAAACAGGCTCTCCGTGAAACCTCACGCTCCGTACGGCCCGCGCCGCGTGCAGGGATGAGCGGCCAACATTCATCTGCGATGAACGGCCAACATTCAGCGCAATTGGTTCTTTTCAGCCGCCGGGACGCTTCCCATCCTCAAGGCAACTTGGAACTGCTTCAGCGGCTGAAGACGGAGACGCGCCCTCACCATGAGCGCACGGAGGGCGTGGTGCGTCTGATGGACGCGGACCTGACGCCCGCGGGCTACCAGCGCCAGTTGGAGGCCTTCCACGGGCTCTACGCGCCGCTGGAGGCGCTGCTCGCCGCGCCCCTCACGGCCCTGGAGCCGGCGCTGGATTGGGAGGCGCGCTGGAAGACGCCGCTGCTGGAGGCGGACCTGCGCGCCATGGGGCATGACACGGCCTCGCTCGCGCGGCTGCCGCGCGCCTCCTCGCTGCCGGCGCTGCCGGGGCTGGCGGAGGCGCTGGGCTGCGCGTACGTGCTGGAGGGCTCCACGCTGGGGGGCCAGCTCCTCCTGCGCCACCTGACGCGCCACTTCGGGGCGGACGCGCGCGTGGGGACCTTCGCCTTCTTCCGGGCCTACGGAGACCAGGTGGGCCCCATGTGGCGCGCGTTCGGTGAAGCGCTCACCCGGGCCTCCGCGCGGGCGGCGTCCGAGTCCTTCGACGCGGCCGTCGTGCAGGGGGCCCGGGACACCTTCGACACCTTCGCCGCCTGGTTGAAGCGGGAGCACGATGTCCCCGTCCGTCTCTGATGCCGACCTCAGCGTCTGTGACCGCGAGCCCATCCACCTGCTGGGCGGCGTGCAGCCCCGGGGCGTGCTCGTCGCCTTCCACCCGGACACGGAGGCCATCGCGGTCGTGAGCGCGAACGTCCAGGCGCTGCTCGGCGCCGGGCCGGACGCGCTGCTGGGCAGGCCCCTGTCCGGCGTGCTTCCGCGCGGGCTGCTCGCGCGCGTGGAGGCGGGGCCGGGGCCCGGGCCCGTCACCGTGGAGGTGTCCGGCCAGCGCTGCTCCGCGCTCCTGCACGACAGCGACGGCCTGCGCGTGCTGGAGCTGGAGCCGCTGACGGACGAGGACGCGGGCGCGGAGGAGACCGCGCTGGGCGCGGTGCAGCGGCTGGTGTCGCCGCTGGGGCGCGCGAAGGGCACGGCCGCGCTGCTCCAGGAGGCCGCGGAAGCGGTGCGGGAACTCATCGGCTACGACCGGGTGATGGTCTACCGCTTCCACGCGGACTTCCACGGCGAGGTCGTGGCGGAGAGCGTGCGGGGGGGCGTGGACTCCTTCCTGGGCCTGCACTACCCGGCGAGCGACATCCCCGCGCAGGCGCGCGCCCTCTACACGCGCAACCCCGTGCGCCTCGTCGCGGACGTGGACGCGCAGGTCGTGGGGCTGGTGCCGCCGGTGCTGCCCGGCACCCTGCGCCCGTTGGACCTCTCCGGCGCCGCGCTCCGGAGCGTGTCGGAGGTCCACCTGGAGTACCTGCGCAACATGGGCGTGGGCGCGTCCTTCAGCGTGTCGCTCCTGAAGGACGGGCAGCTCTGGGGGCTCATGGCCTGCCACCACCTGTCGCCCCGCGCGGTGTCCGCCGCGCGGCGGCAGGCGTGCGAGGTGCTGGCGCGGCTGCTGTCGCTCCAGCTCTCCGCGGAGGAGCGGAGCCTGGAGTCCGCCGCCCAGGCGCGCCGCGCGTCGCTGCTCAACGCGCTGGTCGTCCCGAACCTGGGCGAGCGCAGCCCCGCGAAGGCGCTGGAGGCGCAGGCCCCGCTCCTGATGGAGCTCACGGGTTCGCACGGCGTGGCGCTGATGCTGGGCGCGAGCGCGGGCTCGGCGGCGTCGCCCCTCTTGCTCGGCACCACGCCGTCCGCGGAGGAGGTGCGCGCCCTGGTGGCGTGGCTCGCGGCGCGCGAGCTGCCGGATGACACCTTCCACGTGGACCGGCTGGGGGACGTGTACCCGCCGCTGGCCTCGCGCGCGGACGTGGCCGCGGGCCTGCTGGCGGTGCGGCTGGACCCCGCCGTGCCGCACTTCGCGCTGTGGTTCCGCCCGGAGGTGGCGCGCACCGTGGCGTGGGCCGGCAACCCGAACAAGCCCGTGCGTGCGGAGCCGGGCCATGCGCGGCTGCGCCCCCGCGCCTCCTTCGACGTGTGGCGCGAGGAGAGGAGGGGCGCCTCCACCCCGTGGTCCGCGCAGGACCTGGAGGCGGCGCGCGCGCTCCGGGGCGCGCTGGTGGGCGTGGTGCTGCGGCACGCGGAGGAGCTGGCCCGGCTGTCGCGGGAGCTGGCCCGCTCCAACGCGGAGCTGGACGCGTTCGGCGGCACCGTGGCGCACGACCTCAAGGAGCCCCTGCGCGGCATCCTCCAGTACAGCTCCTTCCTCCAGGAGGACTTCGGCCCCGCGCTGGGCGCGGACGGGCGCCAGCAACTGGAGGCCCTGGCGTGGCTGGCGAAGCGCACGCAGGAGCTGCTCGACAACCTCTTCGAGTACAGCCGCCTGGGCCGGCTGGAGCTGTCGTGGGAGCGGACGGATCAGCAGGCGCTGGTGGAGGACGTGCTCAAGACGCTGGGCGCGCGGCTGGAGGAGGGCAGGGTGGAGGTCCGCCTGCCCCGCCGGCTGCCCACGGTGGCGTGTGACGCCGTCCGCATCCGCCAGGTGTGGGCCAACCTCATCAGCAACGCGGCCAAGTACCAGACGGCCGAGCCTCGCTGGGTGGAGGTGGGCTTCGTGGGGCCCGGGGAAGCACGCCCGGAGGCGGCGCGGCACGTCGGCGCGTCCTACCTTTTCTACGTGAAGGACCCGGGCATCGGCATCGCGCCGCAGTTCCACGAAGCCATCTTCGAGCTGTTCCGCCGCCTGCATCCCGCGCAGGCCTATGGCGGCGGCTCGGGGGCGGGGCTGGCCATCGCGCGCCGGCTGGTGACGCTGCATGGCGGCGCGCTCTGGGTGGAGTCCGCGCCGGGGCGGGGCTCCACCTTCTATTTCACGCTGGGCGAGGGACCGCGTTCATGAAGCCGCTGCTGCTGGTGGAGGACAGTGACCCGGACGCGGAGGCGCTGATGCGCATCGCGAAGCGGCTGCCCCTGCCCGTGCCGGTGGTGCGCGTGCGCGACGGCGAGGACGCCCTGGACTACCTCTTCCGGCGCGGGGCCCACGCGGAGGCGGAGCGCCCGGTGCTCATCCTGCTGGACCTGCACATGCCCGGCATCAGCGGGCGCGAGGTGCTCTCCACGCTGAAGGCGGATCCGGTCCTGCGCTCCATCCCCGTCATCATCTTCTCCTCCTCCGTGGAGTCGAGGGACGTGGACGGCGCCTACGCGGACGGCGCCAACAGCTACCTCTTCAAGCCGGAGGTCGGCCCCCAGCTCCAGGCCACCGCGGAGGCGCTCCACGCCTTCTGGTTCAAGGCCGCGCGCCTGCCCGAGCCCCAGGAGCCCGAGACATGAGCCTGCGCGTGCTGCTGGTGGATGACGGCATGGCGGACCGCCTCGCGGTCAGCCGCGCGCTGGCGAAGGACCCGGAGATGCGGTGGGAGGTGGTGCCGGTGTCCTCCGCGGAGGACGCGCTGGCGTACCTGTCCGCCAACGCGGTGGACGCGATGCTGCTCGACTACCACCTGCCCGGCATGAACGGCGTCACCCTGCTGCGCAGGCTCGCGGAGCTGGGCCTGCCCCGGGTGCCCGCCGTGGTGGTGCTCACCGGCAGCGGCAACGAGCGCGTGGCGGTGGAGGCCATGAAGGCCGGCGCCCAGGACTACCTGGTGAAGGAGGCCTTCAGCCCGGAGCGCCTGCGCCTCAGCCTGCGCGCCGCCGTGGACACGGTGCTGATGACGCGCGAGCTGGAGGAGCGCCGCCTGCGCGCCGAGCGCGCCGAGGCCGCCGCCCGCGAGGCGCTGGCCGTGCGCGACGAGCTCTTCTCGCTGGCGACGCACGACCTCAAGGGCCCGCTTCAAATCATGACGCTCAACGCCCAGGTGCTGCGCCGGCAGATTCCCGCCGCCGCGATGACGCCCTCGCTGGAGACGCGCCTGGGCCACATCGTGCGCGCGGCGCACCGCATGGGCGAGCTCATCGACCACTTCCTGGAGGTGACGCGCGGCCAGGAGCGCCCGCTCAAGCGCGAGCCCATGGACCTGCTGGCCATGGCGCGCGGCAAGGTGCGCGAGCTGGAGGCCAACGCGTCCCGCCACCACTTCGTCCTGGAGGTGCCGGAGGGGCGCGACTTCACCGGCGACTGGGACGCGCACGCCCTGGAGCGCGTGCTGGAGAACCTGATGGGCAACGCGGTGAAGTACAGCGCCGCGGGCTCCACCGTCACCGTCCACCTGACGGTGGAGGAGGAGCAGACGCAGCAGTTCGTGCTGCTCTCCGTGACGGACCAGGGCATCGGCATCCCGGCGGAGGACCTGCCCTTCGTCTTCGAGCGCTTCCACCGCGGGCGCAACGTGTCCCGGGACGTGTCCGGCAGCGGCGTGGGCCTGGCCAGCGCGCGCCGCATGGTGGAGCTGCACGGCGGCACGCTCGCCGTGCGCAGCGTGGAGGGGCAGGGCTCCACCTTCACCGTGCGCCTGCCCCGGGGCATCGCCCTCTCCGCGGGGCCCGCGCACGCCACGCCCGAGTACACCGCGCCGTAGCGCGGCGCCTCAGGACACCGCGGGCACGCCGCCGCGCAGCATGAAGAACACCACCACGCCCGTCACCGACACGTAGAGCCAGATGGGCGCCAGCCACCGCGTCACCTTGCGGTGCCGGGCGAACTGCTGCCGCCAGGAGAAGTAGAAGGCCACCAGCGCCATGGGCAGCACCGGCATGGACAGCAGCACGTGGCTGGCCAGCAGCGTCAGGTACAGCCCGCGGAAGTCCCCCACGTAGCGCGTGTCCCCGTGCACGAAGTGGTAGGCGAGGTAGCCCACCAGGAACAGCGCGGACGCGATGAACGCGCTCACCATCAGGTTCTGGTGCGCCTTGCGCGCGCCGCGCTTGATGGCCACCCACCCGCCCAGCAGCAGCGCCGCCGCCGTCGCGTTGAGCCCCGCGTTCACCGCCGGCATGAAGCGCAGGTCCACGCCCATCCCCGCGCCTCCGCGCCGGATGAGCAGCAGCCACGCCAGCAGCGCCAGCGCGCCGGCGGACACCACGCCGATCGCGATGAAGAAGGAGCGGTCGTTGGCGGACGGAGACGACGGGGAGACCCCGGAGGCGGCGTTGGACATGCCCCCCTTGTGGCCCGCGTCAGGTCCCGCTTGCAACAGGCCCTCTCAGCCGCATCCCGCTGCTGCCTACATGTCGGTTGAATGGAATCGGTTAGCCCAACTGGATCTCAAACCGGAAATTCCTTCATACTTCGGTCCACTGCGTCACCCCCGACCCCCCCTCTCGGAGGTTCCCCGTGTTCAGCGTGCGTTGCCTTGCCCCCCTGGCGAGCGCCGCCCTCCTGTTCGCCCTGCCCGCGGCCGCTGAAGAAGCGGTGTGCGCGCCCGTGGCGAAAGTTCCACTGGAGCGGCATCTCAGACAGCTTTCTCTCGACTTGCTGGGACGCCCTCCGACCATGGAGGAGTACAAGGCGTTCCAGGCCAAGGGCTCCGTCACGGCGGAGGACGTCCGCGCGATGATGAAGGACGAGTCCTTCTACGCGCGGATGCGCAACTACCACCGCGCGCTGCTGCGCTCGAACATCAGCGGCAGCGTGCAGGGCAACGGCGACTACCGCGTGTCCGGCACGCCGCTGAGCTTCGCGGGCAACAACTCCAACAGCCTGCGCGGCGGCCAGAGCCAGCGCTGCGACGGGGAGATTCTGCAGGACGCCTGCAAGGCGAACCCGCAGGACCCGCACCAGGACAACTCCACGGCCCCCGCCTGCCGCGACGCGCAGGGCATCCCGCTGCCGGTCAGCTACGACTACGACACGAACTTCTACCAGTGCCGCCAGTTGGACGTGGCCTCCACGTCCCCGGAGCTGAAGTTCGCGGACTGCAACGCGCTGAAGGCCGACGCGACGTACGGCAAGTACGTGAACTTCTGTGACAACCGCTACCTGGCCTCCGCGGGCAAGTCCGTGGGCTACCTCTGCCTGCCGGACCCGAACAAGAACACCACCAACGTGCTGGTGGCGTCGCCGGCCACGGGCGTCATCACGGCCTGGGTGAACCCGGACCAGACCGCGAGCCTGAAGCGGCTGGACCGCTGCGGGTTCGACATCAAGAAGGACGTCAACGGCAACCCGCTCCGGGACGGCGTCTGGGCGGCGCAGCGCGGCTGCGTGCAGCGCGACGGCTATGTCACCACCACGGTGCAGCCCTACTGGTCCACCACCACGGAGACCGTGAAGGTGTGCGCCGTGGAGGCGCAGGACCGCGCGGCGAACCCGTACACGGGCGAGTCCTGTGAGACGGCGCGCTTCAACGGCGACCGGAGCTGCGGCTGCGGCGACAAGATGCGCCGCTGCGAAATCACGGACGTGCACACCGCGCGCGTCGCCGCCTTCAACGAGGAGCCGCTCTACATCACGGACTCCGTGGTGCGGAACGACGAGCCCTACTTCAACATCCTCACCACCCGCCGCTCCTTCGTGAACGGCACGCTGTCGGAGTTCTACCGGCAGCGCCAGGGCGCGGGCGTCTTCAGCATCAAGTCCCCGGCGGACGCGGCCACGCTGCCCGCCGTGACGTACGCGAACGCCACCCAGTGGAGCGAGTACGTGCGTGACGGCACCCACTCCGGCGTGCTCACCACGCCCGCGTTCCTCTACCGCTTCCCCACGCAGCGCGCCCGCGTGAACGAGTTCTACGAGGCGTTCCTCTGCAAGCACTTCGCCCCGGCCGCGGACGCGTCCCTGCCGCCCCCGGACGACGCCTGCAACCGCGAGAACAACCTGGCCAAGCGCTGCGGCTGCAACTACTGCCACGCCACCATCGAGCCCACGGGCGCGCACTGGGGCCGCTACGCGGAGCGCTCCGCGCTGTTCCTGTCCCCGGAGCAGTTCCCCCGCCTGGACGTGAAGTGCCGCGACTGCGCCCTCGCCGGGAACACCAACTGCGACGGCGAGTGCAGCCAGTACGTGATGCAGGCCTTCGACGGCGACGGCGCCAACTCGCTGGGCCTCTTGAAGACCTACCTCTACCGCAACGCGGACGAGGAGAAGAACATCGAGGGCGGCCCCCAGGCGCTGGTCAAGCGCATGATGGAGACGGGCGACCTGGAGCGCTGCACCGTCAAGCGCGTCTGGAACGAGTTCCTGGGCCGCGCGATGACGGCCGAGGAGCAGCGCCTGTACCTGCAGCGGCTCTCGCAGGACTTCGCCAAGAACAACCACAGCCTCAAGGGCCTCATCGAGCAGGTGGTGATGTCCGACGCGTACCGGAGGATCGACTGATGCGCCGCCTTCTGCTGACCGCGCTGCTCGCGCTCGCCACGGGCTGCACGCAGGGCTCCGTGGACGTCCCCGCCAAGCCCGTCCCGCTGGACGCCCAACTGGACCCCGTGCCCAACCCGCACGGGGACTCGGCCCCCATCGACCCGCTGCCGGACCCGGAGGCCCAGGGCGGCAGCGTGGGCCGCGCGCCCCGCCGCCTCACCGTCGCGCAGCTCAAGGAGTCCATCCGCGTCGCCGTGGGCATGGAGTGGGACGAGCTGGAGTCGCGCGCCCAGTCGCTGGGCCGCGCGGACTACGCGCTCGTCACCTCCGAGAACACGGAGCCCAACCTCGTCTTCGCCCGCTTCCTGGATGACGGCGCGCGCAAGGTCTGCATCGCCCAGGCGCAGAAGGACATCGCGCAGGCGGACGTGAGCCTGCGCACCCTGGGCCGCACGCTGCCCTCGCCCATGAGCGACCTGACGAAGCTCACGGACGCGCAGGTGGACGAGACGCTCGTGTACCTCTCCACCCGGTTCTGGGGCGCGCCGCTCTCCGGTGAGGAGCTCACGCGCTACGCGACGTTCTTCCGCAAGGCCGCCGCCCGGGCCGAAACCCTCAAGAAGCGCGACCAGGCGCTGGCGGTGGTCTGCATCGCCATGCTGACGGACTCGCGCTTCATCACCTACTGACCTTGACGGTGCCTGCGATGAAGAAGACACGCCAAGACGACCTCTGCTGCCCCGAGCGCCGCACCTTCCTCAAGGCCGGAGCCGGCTTCATGGGCTCCCTGCTGCTGGGCGGCATCCCCTTCAAGGCCGTGGCCCAGGCCACGAACCTGGCCCCGCCCGACCGCTGCTTCGTCTTCGTCTATTTCAGCGGAGGGTGGGACCAACTGCTCGCGTTCGACCCGCGCGACCCGGCGGTCTTCACCGCCGACCGCGTCTCCGAGACGCGCATCATGCCGGGCTACAGCCTGCTCACCGACGGGGCCTTCGCGCAGACCCCCGTCATCCCCAAGGAGCGGGCGGGGGCGGGCCCGTCCAACATCGCGTTCGGGCCGGCCATCGGCGACCCGCGCGTGGCCAACCTGTCGGACCACTACGACCTGATGACGGTGGTGCGCGGCATCAACATGAGCACGCTCACCCACGAGGTGGGCTACCGCTACTTCCTCACCGGGAAGATGCCCATCGGCAGCGCGGCGCGCGGCTCCTCCACCGCCACGGAGATCGTGGGCCAGATGAAGCCCACGGTGCCCATCCCGTCCATCGCCCAGGGCGTGGAGTCCTACAACGACCGCTACGGCGGCTACGCCAACGCGCTGCGCGTCAGCGGCCTGGCGGACCTGGTGCTCACGCTGGACCCGCCGGTGGCGTCGCGCCAGTTGGACAGCGAAATCGAGAAGAGCCTCATCGACCTCAACGGCCAGCCCATCACCTGCGAGGAGCAGGCGCTCACCGCGCGGGGCGTGGGCAGCGCCTATGAGAGCAGCCGCGGCCAGATGCAGACGGTGATGGAGAACAAGCTGTCGGACTCGTTCCGCTTCCAGTTGGCGGCCAACCAGTCCGTGCGCGACTTCTACGGGCTCAACAACCAGGCCTACCCGTACAACAGCGCCGCGGGCCGCGCCGCCATGGTGGCCACCGCCCTGAAGAAGGGCATCAGCCAGTGCGTGTCCATCAACCTGGCCGGCGGCCTGGACACCCACTTCGGCACGCAGCAGACGCACGCGACCAACCAGCGCGCGGGCTTCAACGCGCTGAACCTGCTGGTGACGGACCTGCGCTCCACCGCGCACCCGGGCGGCGGCAACTTCATGGACCACACCACCATCCTGGTGTTCAGCGAGTTCGCCCGCACGCCCACCATCAACGCCACGGGCGGCCGCGACCACCACCTGTCCAATAGCTGCCTGCTGATGGGCGCGGGAATCAAGCACAACCAGGTGGTGGGCCGCAGCGGTGACATCGGCATGTCGCCGGGCCTGGTGGACCTGCGCACGGGCGCCAACGACCCGAACGGCTCCAACATCTTCCCCGAGCACATCATCGCCACGGTGCTGGCCTCGGCGAAGCTGGACTACAGCATCACGCGGGTGGACCCGCTGCGGTTCATCCTTGCCTGAACCTTGATGAGCACTCCCCTCATGCGTCCCCGTCCGCGCCCCGGTTCCCCCGCCGTGGCGCGTTTCCTCCCCACCTCGCTCCTGCTGATGTCCGCGGTGCTGTCCGCCGCGTGCGGCGAGGACGCACCGCCGGGCAGCGACCCGGCGAAGCCCGCGGTCTTCACGGCCACCCGGGTCTCCACGGCGCAGTCCCTGGCCGCGGTGCCCGGCTTCGCGGACCAGTCCGGCGGCGGCATCTTCGCCACCGCGACGGGCGAGGCCGTGCGCCTGCGGCTGGATGGCACCCAGGCCGCGCTCGCCGCCCACCCGCGGAACACGGCGGCGTTGGGCGCCGTGCGCGCCACCTTCCGCCTGGGGCCGCACAGCGCCCTGGTGGAGACGGACCGCGGCCTGTTCCTCGCGGACCAGGGCTGGCTCATCGAACCGCTGTGGCAGGAGGTGCTGGGCACCGGCATCGTCGCCACCGCGCAGACCGCGGACGGCGCCGCGTGGCTCGCCCACCCCAAGGGCCTGTTCCAGCTTCAGGGCGGCGTGCTCGCGTCGCTGAAGCTGTCCGGGCAGCCGCTCACCGGCATCACCGCCATGACGGCCGCGCCCGCGGAGGACGGCCTCGCGGGCCTGTGGTTCGCGCGCGAGGGCAAGCTGAACGTGGTGGTGGCGTCCGCGCCGGGCGTCTACCAGGTGCGCGGCACGGACGCGCCGCTCGCCGGAGGTGAGACGGTGCGCGCGCTCGCGGGGCTGGGCGCGGGCACGGGCGTGGCGGGGGAGGTCTGGGTGCTCACCAGCACCCGCCTCTTGCGCCGGAACACGGACGGCTGGAGCACGGTGTCGCTGCCGGCCCTGCCCGAGCAGCTCCTGGGCGCGGGGCGCTACCTCTGGGCGCGCGCCGGGGACCGGCTCTTCACCTACGACGCGGACGCGAAGGTCTGGGGCTCCGCGGAGGGGCTGCCGTCCGGCGCGGTGGTGCTGCTGGCCGCGGACGAGAGCGGCTGCGCGTGGGCGCGCGTGGGCGAGCAGTCGCTGGCCATCAGCCAGACGCCGGCGCCGCGCGTGACGGGCATGCACCAGGGCATGTTGGTGGTGGAGGACGGGCTGGTGGTCCAGGCCCGCCTGCCGCCGGGCACCCCGCCGAAGAGCGTCCACTTCCAACTGGAGGGCCAGGAGGTCGAAGCCGCCGGGCCCGCGTTCAGCATGGGCGGCCTGGAGGCGGACGGCGAGACGCTCAAGGCGTTCTCCTTCTCCGCGCTGGCGCCGGGCGGCCACACGCTGAGCGTCGTGTCCCGCTTCGAGGACGGCTCGGAGGCGCGCCGGCAACTGCCCTTCGTCTACCAGCCGCTCACCACGGTCCCCAGTTGGGCGCGGGACATCCGGCCCATCCACGAGGCCCGCTGCGCCAAGTGCCACACCACCAGCCCCGGCCGGCCGCTGAACACCTACGAGCTGTGGAAGTCCAACGCGCAGCTCATCAACGCGGCGGTGCGCGACCTGCGCATGCCCGCGGACGGGCCGTTGGATCAGCAGGGCCTGGCCCTCATCCAGCGCTGGGTGTCCTCCGGCGCGCTGCCCTGAAGTCCCTGCTCCCCGCCTGCTTCTTCGTCAGTGCATGCGCCCGTCCTCCCTTCCTCCCGGAGGAGGACGGGCGCCCCCCTCCGAGGCCCCCCCCATGAAACGTCTCCTCCGCGCGACCCCCCTCGCCGCGCTGCTGACCCTGGCCTGTGACGGCGAGCTGAAGCCCGCCGAGCAGCTTCCCTACGTGGGCCCCTGTGATGGCCTGGTCCCGCTGACGCTGTCGGCGGAGCCCACGACGGTGCGCTCCGGCGACGTGAGCACGCTGACGGCCGGTGGCGGCAGCGGCCACTACTCCTTCCGCGCGGAGGCCGGCGGCTCCTCCGGCGACATGCGCGGCAACCGCTTCATCGCGGGCGGCACGCCCGGCGAGGCCACGCTGACGGTGGTGGACGAGCAGTGCGGCGGCGCCACCAGCGTGCGGGTGAAGGTCATCTCCCGGTTCGGCGTCGCGCCCGCGCGCGCGATGCTGCGGCCGGGCACGTCCTTCCAGATCCTCATCGAAGGGCTGGTGGGCACGGCGACCTTCTCGCTCACCACCAACGGCTCCGGCGCCACGCTCACCGACACGGGCCTCTACACGGCGGGGCAGGTGGAGGCGCAGGACGTCATCACGGTGCGCGACACGAAGTCCGGCGACACGGAGTCGCTCCAGTACACCGTGAGCAAGGCCGCGAAGCTGGTGGGCGACCCGCAGTACCTGGGCGTGCCGTCGGGCTCGTCCGCGCCGCTGGGCACGGCGGGCGGCTCGGACCGCGTGACGTGGACGAAGAAGTCCGGCCCCGGCTCCGTGGTGAACGGCCGCATCGTGGTGGAGGCGGGCGCCACCGGCACCGTCGTGCTGGAGGCGAAGGACGCCTTCACCGGCGACGTGGCCCCGGTGTCGGTGCGCGTGCTGGACGAGCTGACGCGGCCCCTGCTGGCGCACGGCAAGCTGTCGGACGTGGCCACGCTGGTGACCGCGGACCTCGACGGTGACGGCATCCAGGACCTGGCGGTGGGCCAGCGCGAGAGCGAGCTGTCGCGCCCCACGGGCGGCGCGGTGTTCATCTACAAGGGCAGCGCCTCCGGCCTGCCCGCGAAGCCCACCTGGGTGCTGACGGGCGAGACGGAGGGCGCGCTCTTCGGCGACATGCTGGCCGCGGGGGACCTGGACGGCGACGGGGTCGCGGACCTGGCGGTGTCCTCGCCGGCCGCGGACGTCACCATCGGTGACTCGGGCGCGGTGTACCTCTACACGTTCAAGCCGGGCCAGGGGCCCGCGCTGCTGAGGCCCGCGCTCACGGGCCTGGGCCGCGGCGGGTTCGGCACGGGCATGGCCATCGCGGACGCGGACGGCGACGGGGACATGGACCTGTTCGTGGGCTCGCCCGGCGCGGACCTGTCCACCCTGTCCGGCATCAGCCGGCGCGGCGTCATCGACATCTTCCTCCTCACCAAGGGGCAGCCCGTCCCGGACCTGCCGGCGGTGCGCCTGGGCGGGCAGGACCTGAAGGCCAACGGCGCGTTCGACCTGAAGAGCAACACGGAGCTGGGCCGCGCGCTCGTGGTGGCGGACCTCAACGACGACGGCCGCCCGGACCTGGCGGCGCTGAACCGGCTGACCCGCTTCAACGCGGACGGCAGCACCAACGGGCAGCAGATGGCCGTGGCGCTGTACTTCGCGCGCGACACGGCGCCGCGCTACCGCTCCGTGCCGGACCAGTACGTGCTGGTGTCCAACACCGCCGTGGAGACGATGGCCAACGAGGGCACCTTCCGCCTGGGCGCCATCCCCGGTGAGGGCAACCGGCCCCCGTTCCTCCTGGTGATGGCGGACCGGGCGGACGCGCCGGACCTGCGCACGTCGGGCGGCGTGGCGGCGGCGCAGGACGCGGGCGGCGCGTACCTGTTCGACCTGCGGGGCGCCACGCTGGCGGCGGACCCGTCCATGGTGAACCCGTCCACGGTGCCGCTGGCGAACGCCTATGCGCGCTTCTATGGCGACGCGCGCAGCATCACCGCGACCCGGAGCTGGGCGGTGATGGACGTGGACGGCACGCCAGGGCCGGAGCTGCTCCTGGGCGCGCCGTACGCGGCGGTGACGGCGGGCTCGGCGACGCTGGGCAACGCGGGCAAGGTGCTGGTGTTCCCGCTCACCGGCCTGGCGAAGGACACGGTGATGAACAAGCCGCTCGCGGCGCTGGGCGGCGCGGCGAAGGCGGAGGTGCTGGGCGCGGGGCTGGCGGCGTGGAACCTGCCGTCCGGTCCGGTGCTGGCGGGCTTTTCCGGCCGCGCGACCACCGCGGCGGGGGCCTTCACCGGCCGCGTGGATGTCTTCTCCAAGGCCGGCGCGACCCTCGCGGAGTGGTCTCGCCGCGAGATGGACGTCACGGCGAAGGCCAGCGTGGAGCGCTTCGGTGAGACCGTGGCGGTCGCGCGCCTCAACGACAAGGTGGTGGCCCTGGTGGGCTCGCCGGGCTTCTCCGGCCCGGGCCCGAACAACGACGGCGCGGACATGACCGTGGGCCGCGCGTACACCTTCGACACCGCGGCGCCCGGGAAGGCCATCGTGTCGGGGGAGGGCGCCAGCTCGCCGTGGTACGGCGGCCGCAACGTGGGCGTGGACGTGGCGTTCACGGACTTCAACGGCGACGGCCGGCCGGACATGGTGGCCGGCGCCACGGGGCTCGTCATCCCGGCCACGAACTCCGCCGCGGCGGAGCGCGACCCCTACGTGGCCAACGCCTGCATGACCACGGCCACGCAGTCGCTGGGCGGGCTGCTGGTGTCGGTGGGGCAGGCGGACGGCACCTTCAAGCCGGCCTACCGCGTGTTCGCGCCGTCCGTGGTCACCGGCTGCGACGATGCCGCGGCGGCCCGGTGCAAGCGCACCAGCATCGGCCGCGGGGTGGTGGGCGGCTTCGACTTCAACGGCGACGGCAGGCAGGACCTGGGCGTGCTGAGGGACCGGGGCTTCGAGCTGTTCCTGGGCCGCGCGCCCGAGGACGCGTCGTTCGCGAAGATGACGCTGGCCTGCGACCCCCTCTACTCCTCCTTCTTCTCCGCCGCGACCGCCGGGCAGCAGACGTCCGCGCCCGCCGCGCTGGGCGACCTGAACGGGGACGGGTGCGATGAGGTGGCGTGGCGCTACAACGACAACACCCGCTCCGGCATCGTCATCCTCTATGGCTACGACCTGGGCGGCACCCGGTGCGGTGGCCGCACGACGCCGTCCATGGTGCGCATCGCGGGCGACCCGGAGAAGGCCATCGCGCTGATGAACCTGGGCGTGGCCACCACGCGCGCGGGGAGGTTCCTGGGGGACTCGCGCGACTTCATCGCGGTGACGGCCAACAACTACCTGTTCGAGGGCGTGAACCAGCCCACGGTGCTGCTCTACGACGTCGCCGCCATCAACGCGAAGCGCCCGGCCTCCGGGGAGGCCGTGGTGGGCGCCATCAACGACGGGCTGACGCCCATCCCCGTGACGTACCGCGCCCGCGCGGTGAGCTTCGGCACGTCGCTGGCGGGCGGCAGGGACCTCAACGGCGACGGCGTGCCGGACCTGTGGGTGGGCGCGCCCAACGCGTCGGTGGCCTCGGACGGCGACGGCGCGGCGTTCCTCTTCGCCGGTGGCGCGAAGTCCACCGGCGCGCTGGCGCCCTTCCTGCTGGTGGTGGGTGACGGCGCGGAGCGCTCCTACCTGGGCCAGTCCATCGCCGTGATCCCCGGGGCTGGGAGCTCGCCGCCGTCGGTCGTCATCGGCGCGCCCAGGAGCTACCGCACCGGCACGCAGAACGGCACGGCGTACGCGCTGCCGCTGCCGTTCTGATTCACCCCGCGGGCGGGGCTTCCGGAGGCGCCTTCGCCTCCGGGGCCTCGTCGCGGTTGGCGAGCGCCGCCGCCGTGAGGATGAGCGCGCCGCCCGCGAGCAGCGACGGCGTGAGCGGCTCGCCCAGCAGCGCCACGCCCAGCGTCACCGCCACCAGCGTGTCCAGGAGCGCCATGGCGCCCAGCGCCGCCAGCGAGATGCGCGGCAGGAGCCAGTACAGGCACTGGTAGGTGAGCACCGTCCCGCCGAGCGCCAGGTACAAGAGCGCGCCCATCGCCTTCGGCGTCCAGTGCGCCGGCTGGTTCCACTCCAGCATCGCGGACGCGGAGAGCAGCAGCGCCGCGCTGCTCAACGTCTGCACCAGCGTCAGCAGGTGCGGCGGCACGTGCGTCATGTGCCGGCGCACCAGCACGTTGGCCACCGCCACCACCGACGCCGCGAACAGCGTCATCGCGCAGCCCAGCACCACCTGCCCGGAGAGGCTGAGCGACACCAGCTCCTGGTGCTGGAGCGCCACCACGCCCGTCAGGCCCAGCGCCGCCGCGAAGAGCTTGCGCCCGGTGAGCTTCTGGTCCGGGAACACCACGCGCCCCACCAGCAGCAGCCACACGGGGAAGGTGGAGAAGAGCAGCGCGGACCAACTGGAGGGGATCCACTGCTGCGCCACGAAGAGCAGCCCGAAGGGCACCGCCAACTGGAGCACGCCCAGCCCCGCGATGCGCCACCCCACGCCGCCCCCCAGCGCCGTCCCGCGCGAGCGCGCGAAGGGCAACAGCGCCACCCCGGCCACGAGCATGCGCGTGCCCACGAAGCGCAGGGGCGGCAGGTCCTCCAGCCCCACCTTCACGGCGGCCCACGTGGAGCCCCACAGGATGAAGCAGGTGGCGTAGGCGAGGGACACCTTCCACCGCGGCGCGGGCTTCGCGGCCGGGGGCACGACGGTCACGGACGACATGGCGGCGCGGCACTAGCACGCGCCGCCCCTTCGGGAAACATCCGTTCAGGGCGCGGCGCGTCAGCCGCACGCTCACACGTCTGGCAGCACCTGCTTCACCCGGAGCACGGGCGCGAACAGGTCCCCCACGGCGTCCAGGCGCTTCTTCAGCGTCTCCAGCCGGAAGCGCCGCGGGTCCAGGCGGCCGTTCACCTCGCTCCAGTCGAGCGGCGCGGAGAAGGGCGCACCCTCCACGGCGCGCAGGGAGTAGGGCGCCACCACCGTCTTGCCGCGCGCGTTCTGCCCCGCGTCGATGTAGAGCCGCCCGCCGCGCTCGCGGATGGAGCGCTCCGTGGTGGCGATGTCGCCCAGCTCCTCCTCCAGCTCCCGCGCCCGCGCGTCCGCGAAGGCCTGGGTGCGCGCGTAGGTGTGGCCCGGCGCCAGCGGCACCAGCACGTGCAGGCCGCGCTTGCCGGACGTCTTCGGGAAGGCCTTGAGCCCCAGCTCGTCCAGCCGCGCGTGCAGCAGGGTGGCCACCTTCACCACGTCCTTCCATTCGCCCTCGCCGGGGTCCAGGTCGAACACCACGAAGTCCGGCTGCGCCAGCCTTGGCGCGTGGGACAGCCACATGTGCAGCGTGAGCGCGGACTGGTTCGCGAGCCACAGGAGCGCGGACACATCCTTCACGTTCACGTGGCGCAGCGTCTTGCCCTCGTGGCGCACGCGCAGCGTGGGCACCCATGACGGGATGCCGGACAGCTCGTGCCGGAAGAAGCCCGGGGCCTGGATGCCCGCGGGCCACTGCTGGTGGGCCAGGGGCCGGTCCGCCAGCACGGGCAGCAGCAGCGGCGCCACCTGCTCGTAGTACGCGAACACGTCCGCCTTCGTCAGGCCGGACTCGGGGAACAGCACGCGCTCGCCGTGCGTGAGGGCCACCTCCGGCGCGCCCCGGGACTTCCCGCGCGGCGTCTTCAGGGCGGGCGCCTTCGCGGTGCGGGCGGCGGCCTGCGCCGGCGCGCGCCGCGAGCCCCGGCGTGCGGCGCCTTCGATGGGGGCGGGGCGTTCACGCACGACCTCCCGCGGCGCCTTGTCGCTGCGCAGGCCCTGGAACACGGGGTGGCGCAGGCGGCCGTCCTTCGTCCATTCGGTGAAGTTCACCTGGGCCACGTACTTCGGCTTCACCCAGACGGTGTCCGTGTTCGCGGGCGCGTCCACCGCGGCGGGCTCCTTCACGCGCGTGGCGTCCAGCAGCCAGCGCAGCTCGCGGCGGTCCTTCGACGTGTAGCCCGTGCCCACCTTGCCCACGTCGTGGAAGCCGTCCCTGCCCCGCACGCCCACGCGCAGCGCGCCAATCTCCGACCTCGCCCGCTCGTTCTTGATGGGCAGGTAGCCCAGGATGACGACCTCCTGGCCCGCGATGACCTTCAGCTTCAGCCAGTCCCCGGAGCGCGTGCCCGTGTAGGGCGAGTCCTTGCGCTTGGCGATGAGGCCCTCCCACCCCTTGCGCCGCGCCTCCAGCAGGGCGCGCGACAGCGGCAGGTCCACCTTCTCGGAGAGCTGCAACGGCGGCTCCACATGGGCCAGGAGTTTCTCCAGCCGCGCGCGGCGCTCCTCGTAGGGGAGCGCGCGCAGGTCCTCGCCGTCCAGCCACAGCAGGTCGAACACCATGAACCGCTGCTCGGCGCCTTCCTCCGTGTTCTGCAGGCTCTGGAAGCTCGAGCGGCCCTTCGCGTCCAGCGCGACGATCTCCCCGTCCACGGCGACGTCCTTCGCGGGCAGCTCGCGCAGCGCGGCGGTGAGCCGGGCGAAGCGGCTCGACAGGTCGTTGCCCCGGCGGCTCTGGAAGGCGAGCTTCCCGCGCGTGAGCGCGCACACGGCGCGGAAGCCGTCGTACTTCACCTCGTAGGCGTGCGTCTCGTCGTGCACCTCGTCGGACACGGCCAGCCGCGCCAGCATGGGCGGCCACACGCGCTCCAGCAGCTTCTCCGGCGTGGCTGGAGGACGGGCCGGCTTCCTCGCGACCTTGCGCACGGGCTTCTTGTTCCGCGGCACGCCGGGCTTGCGAGGCCCGCGCGTCTCCACCTGGCCGCTCTTCACGGACTCGGGGCGCTCCACGGTGACGTCATGGCCGGCCCTGGCGTACTCATCCTTCGCCTTGAAGAAGAGCCACTGCGCCTTGCCGCCGCGCGGACGCGTGCGGATGAGGTGCCAGCGCCCCTGGAGCTTCGCGCCGTGCAGCACGACCTCCAGGTGCCCGCGCTTCAACTGTGCCTCGGCGTCTCCGGGAGGCACGACCTCGAAGGTGCCGGACTCCCAGAGCAGCGAATCCCCGCCGCCGTACTGCTCATCCGGGATGTGGCCCTCGAAGTCCGCGTAGGAGCGCGGGTGGTCCTCTGTCTGGACCGCCAGCCGCTTCACGGCCGGGTCATGGCTGGGGCCCTTGGGAATGGCCCAGCTCACCAGCACGCCGCCAATCTCCAGGCGCAGGTCGTAGTGCAGGCGCGTGGCGTCATGCTTGTGGATGACGAAGACAGGCGCGCCCGACTTCGGGGCCCTCACGTCCGGCGACGGTTCGGGCGTGAGGTGGAAGTCGCGCTTCGTCCGGTAGCGGCGCAGCCGTCTCTGGGTGTCGGAGTTCTTCACCTTCCAACGCTCTGCACAGGAAGGCGGGCGCGCAATTCCTCACATCGCCTGGGGGGCAGCCAGGAGGGCAGGCGCTCCGCGCGGACCCGGCGTCCGCGTCTTCGGCCACACGCGAGATGGGAAGGGAGGCCGTCCGCCTGCCCTGCGTGCGGTGGAGGGTTGGGGCCGGGGAGGGCGGTTGGAACCGGGAGGATGAATCCCCACATTGTTCGGGCCCGAGCACTCGCCGTACCCGGTTGAAGGAGGCACCCATGGCAGACAAGTCCGAAGTGGATCGCCTGCACAGCCTGGCCCAGCTCGATGCCGACGCGGTGGGCGCGTATGACGTGGCCATCGCCCGCATCAGGCCCGCCCTGGTGCGCGAACGCCTCAACAGCTTCCGCGCGGACCACCTGCGCCACGTGCAGGACCTCAACACGCTCCTCCAGCACTTCGGCGGTGAGCCGGTGGCGCTGCGCCCGGACCTGAAGGGCTCCGCGATGAAGGGCCTGACGGCCATGACGGGGCTGATGGGGACGGAGGCCACGCTGTGGGCCATGCTGGGCAACGAGGAGCTGTTCGACCGGGCCTATGAGCTGGCGCTCCAGTTCGAGTGGTCGCCGGAGGTGAAGGCCCTCATCCGGCAGCACCGCGAGGACGAGCGGCGCCACGGCACGTGGATCCGCGACGCGGTGCGCACCCGGCCCTGGGCGGACAGCCGTCTGCCCTTCCTGGGCATGGCGGAAATGGGCGCCTGAAGCGGCTACCGCGCGTCGCGGGGAACTGGCATACGCTGCCGCGCGTGAGCGACATCACTGTCTACCAACCCGACTTCCTCTTCACGGAAGGGCGTTTCCACGAAGGCCGAGCGCTGGCGGTGGGCGCGGATGGCCGGGTCCTCGACGCGGTGCCCGAGGGCGCGCGCGTGGAGCGGCTCGCGGGGCGGGCGCTGTTGCCGGGGCTCGTCAACGGCCACTCGCACGCGTTCCAGCGGCTCATCCGCGGGCGCACCGAGTACGTGGCGTCCGCCGGAGGGCAGGACGACTTCTGGTCCTGGCGCGAGGCGATGTACCGCGCCGCGGAGGCGCTCACGCCGGAGGAGATCCACGTCGCCTCCCGGCAGGTGTTCCTGGAGATGGTGCTCGCGGGCATCACCACGGTGGGCGAGTTCCACTACCTGCACCACCAGCCGGACGGCACGCCCTACGCGGACCGCAACGCGCTGGCGCACGCGGTCATCCGCGCGGCCACGGACGTGGGGCTGCGCATCTGCCTGCTGCGGGTGGGCTACGCGCGCGCGGGCTTCAACGTGCAGGCGAACCCGCGCCAGCGCCGCTTCATCGACGCGGACGTGGACACGTTCCTGTCCACCACGCAGGCGCTGGCCCAGGCGGTGCGCGGCGACGCGCGGGTGAACGTGGGGCTCGCGCCGCACAGCGTGCGCGCGGTGTCGCGGGACTGGCTGACGCAGGTGGCCCGCGCCGCGCCCGCCGGCATGCCCATCCACATGCACGTGGCGGAGCAGCCGAAGGAGATCGAGGCGTGCCTCGCGGAGCACGGCCGCCGCCCGGTGGAGCTGGTGTCGGACGTGGGCCTGCTGGGGCCGCGCTTCACGGCGGTGCACGGCGTGCACCTGACGGAGGCCGAGGTGGCGCTGCTGGGCCGCGCGGAGGCCACGGTGTGCGCGTGCCCGTCCACGGAGCGCAACCTGGGTGACGGCATCGTGCCGGCGGACGCGCTGGTGAAGGCCGGGGCGCGCGTGAGCTTCGGCTCGGACAGCCAGACGGTGGTGGACCTGCTGGACGAGGCGCGGCAGTTGGAGCAGCACCTGCGGCTGGTGCGGCTGCGCCGCGCGGTGCTGGACCCGGGGACGGGGACCCTGGACGGGCTGGCGGCGCGGCTCTTCGACATGGCCACGGTGCAGGGCGCGCGAAGCCTGGGGATGGGCACGGGCACGCTGTCGCCGGGGGCCGCCGCGGACTTCTTCACGGTGGACGTGCACCACCCGTCGCTGGTGGGCGCGGGGACGGCGTCGCTCCTGCCGGGCATCGTCTTCGGCGCGGCGGGAGGCGCGGTGCGCGACGTGGCCGTGGCGGGCCGGCTCGTGGTCCGGGACGGCCGCCATCCGCTGATGGAGGAGAGCGGCAGGTCGTTCCAGCAGCTCGCCCGTCGCCTCTATCCATAGGGTCGGGGACCCGGTTCGATATGGAGGCGCCACCGGCCCGTTTGTGGGGGAAGGAGGATGTGGATGCGTTCAGGAATCGGGTTGGCGCTGGTGATGCTGATGGGACTGGCCGTGGGGGGCTGTGCCGGGCGGCAGGACCTGGAGACCCCGGACTACGAGGCCATCTACGACGTGCCCCTGGAGGAGATGTGGCCGTCGGTCCGTGAGTACTTCACGGCCGCGCGCCTGCCCTACCGGGAGGACCGGGGCAGCCTGGTGCTGGAGACCGAGTGGAAGCAGGAGTTCGGCGGCTCGAAGATCGCCGGCTACTGGCACCGCTACATGGTCATCGGCAAGCGGGAGACGCCCACGAAGAGCAAGCTGTGGATCATCCGCATCACCAAGTCGGTGAACAAGACGCTGTCGCGGCCCGGCAAGGAACTGGAGTGGGGCACTTCCCGAAGCCTTGGCAATGGCGCTGAAGATGTCTCGGACCTGAGCGTGGAGGACGACGCGGACCGGTTGACCTTCCCCGTGGGCGAGAACGCCTTCTACATGGAGTCGGGGCAGGGCACGCGCGACCTGACCATGGAGTGGCGCGTGTTCCGGGGCGTCATGCCCAAGCTGGCGAAGAAGCAGGAAGTGCGCGCGGAGCAGGCGGTGGCGAAGGCGCCGGGCGCGAAGGAAGCCCCGGTGTTCACCGAGTGCGGCCAGTCCATCCTCGGGCTGAAGAAGCTGGCCAGGGCGGGCGGGGTGCTGCTGCTGGGGGAGCTGCACGGCACGCAGGAGGTGCCGCGCTTCATCGCGCAGTCGGTGTGCCAGTTGGTCACGGTGGGGATGCCGGTGACGGTGGGGCTGGAGCTGCCAGTGGAGAACGAGGAGCGCATCACCGCGTTCCTCCAGAGCCAGGGCGGTGAGGTGGACTGGCTCAAGCTGATGGAGGCCCCGTTCTGGCGCAGCCCGTACCCGGACGGCCGTGGCAGCGAGGCCGTGGCCAACATGCTGGAGCAACTGCGGCAGTTGCGAGCGCAGGGCCTGGACGTGGCGGTGTTCGTCTACGACCACCCGAAGCTGTCGGGGCAGCAGCGCGAGGACGCGCTGACGAAGACGGTGCTGGCGCAGGTGAAGTCGAAGCCGGAGCGCTTCCACCTGGTGGTGAGCGGCAACATCCACCCGCGCACGGCGAAGGGCCTGCCCTGGGACAAGCAGTACAAGCCGATGGGCTACCTGCTGAAGGCGGAACTCGACGACGTCACGGCCCTCGACATGGCCTACGACAGCGGCACGGCGTGGATCTGCGCGGCGAACCCGCGGAGCAACAAGCTGGACTGCGGTGTGAAGGAAGCGAAGGGGAAGGACAACGGAGACCGCGTCTTCGTCCACCGGTGGAACTCGGCCAACAGTGACGGCTACCACGGCGTGTTCTACGTGGGACACGTGACGGCGTCCGAGCCCGCCGTCCTCAAGGGCCTGGGCAACCCGGACACGGTGTCCACGCCGAGCCCGTAGTCCATCGCAGCGGAAACGCGCGACTCGATATGCCCACCCGCCACGTCACATTCCTTCCGCGTCGCGTGACGCGATGGAGGCACTGCGAATGCGCTTGATGCTGAACATGGGGTGGATGGTGTTGCTCCTGGCGGTGGGATGCGCCGCCCGACCGGTGGACTGGGACCTGATGGGCCGGGAGGCCATCTACGACCGGCCCCTGGAGGAGATCTGGCCCTCGGTGCGTCAGTATTTCGTGGACGCGAAGCTGACCTTCCGCGAGGCCCCGGGAAGCCCGGTGCTGCAGACGGAATGGAAGGAGGAGTTCGGTGGCTCGAAGGTCTCCGGCTACTGGCACTGCTACCTCGTGCTCGGCAAGCGGGAGACGCCCACGAAGAGCAAGCTGTGGATCATCCGTGTCACCCGCAGCGCGAACAAGACGCTCTCCGCGCCCGGCAAGGAGCTGGAGTGGGGCGTGAGCCGCAACATGGGGCTCGACCTCCAGAACCGGTTGGAGGACCTGGGGGGCATCCAGCCCGCTCCGGGAGGCCCCGAAACACTGGAGGGTGGCTTCGCCCTCAGCGTGGAGGACGACGAGGACCGGTTCTCGATGCCGCGTGGAGAGAACGCCATCGTCGCGGAGTCCGCGCATGGCACGCGCGACCTCACCATGGAGTGGCGGGTGTTTCACGCCATCGCGCCACGTCTGGCGGCAAAGGACGGCGCCACTCCGCCCACTGCCGTGCAGCAGGTGGCGAAAGCGCCCGAAGCGAAGTCCGCGCCCGTGTTCACCGAGTGCGGCGCGCCCATCCTCGGCCTGAAGGCCCAGGCGAAGGCGGGCGGGGTGCTGCTGCTGGGCGAGCTGCACGGCACCCAGCAGGTGCCGCGCTTCATCGCGCAGGCCGCCTGCCAGCTCACCGCGGGGGGCCTGCCCGTGTCGGTGGGGCTGGAGCTGCCGGTGGACAACCAGATGCGAATCACCACGTTCCTCCAGAGCCAGGGCAGGGAGGAGGACTGGCTCAAGCTGATGGAGGCGCCGTTCTGGCGCAGCCCCTATCCGGATGGCCGGGGCAGCGAGGCCGTGGCCAACATGCTGGAGCAGTTGCGCCAACTGCGCGCACAGGGCCTGGACGTGGCGGTGTTCGTCTACGACCACCCGAAGCTCACGGGGCAGCCGCGCGAGCAGGCGCTGGCCGCCACGGTGTTGAAGGAGGTGGAGGCCGGCCCCACACGTTTCCACCTGGTGGTGAGCGGGAACATCCATCCGCGCACGGCGAAGGGGCTGCCCTGGGACAAGCAGTACCAACCCATGGGGCGGCTCCTGTCCGAGCGGCTGAAGCACGTGGTGGCGTTGGACGTGGCGTACGACAGCGGCTCGGCGTGGATCTGCGCGCCGGATGCGCAGGGCCGCAAGCTGGACTGTGGCGTGAAGGAGGCGAAGGGGAAGGACAACGGCGACCGCTTCTTCGTGCACGTCTGGGACTCCCCCAACAAGGACGGCTACCACGGGGTCTTCTACGTAGGCCCGGTGACCGCGTCCGCGCCCGCCATCTCCAAGGGCCTGGGCCGGCCGGGCGCGGATGACAACTCCGTGTTCCCGCGGGCCCCGGACGCGGACGTGGTGGCCTCCTCGCGACGCTGAGGGCGCGGGCACACTGGCGTCGCGGCGCGGGCGGTGGCATGGAGGTGGCCTGACTGGAGGCCGTCCCATGAGCGACACGCTGCCCGCGCTGCGGGCCACCCTGGCCGACCTGGTGGCGCTGGACACCACGTCCTCGCGCCCCAACGCGCCCCTCATCGACTACGCCCAGGCGCGCCTGGAGGCCGCGGGCTTCACCGCCGAGCGCCAGCACTACACGGACGACGCGGGCGTGGCGAAGGTGAACCTCATCGCGCGCAAGGGCGACGCCGACCGCGCCGCGCTGGCCCTGGTGGGCCACTCCGACTGCGTGCCCTACGACGCCGCCTGGACGGACGCGCTGCGCCTCACCGAGCGCGACGGCAAGCTGTACGGCCGCGGCGCCTGTGACACCAAGGGCTTCATCGCCTGCGCGCTGCACACCGCCACGCGCAAGGACCTGCCCGGGCTGGACGCGCCCCTGCTCGTCATCCTCACCGCGGATGAGGAGGTCGGCCTCGTGGGCGCGAAGAAGCTGGTGGCCGCCGGCCTGGGCCGCGCGAGGCACGCCATCGTCGGTGAGCCCACGCGCCTCATCCCCGTGCGCGCCAACAAGGGCTACTGCCTGGCGGAGGTGGAGGTGCTGGGCAAGGAGGGGCACAGCGCGTACCCGGAGCTGGGCGCGTCCGCCATCTTCCGCGCCGGCCGCTTCCTGCACCGGCTGGAGGCGCTGGCGAACACCGTCCTGCGCGAGGACCGCGACGAGGGCTTCCAGCCGCCCTTCACCACCGTGAACGTGGGCCTCATCCAGGGCGGAAAGGCGAAGAACGTCCTGCCCGGCTCCTGCCGCTTCACCGTCGAATGGCGCCCCATCCCCGGTCAGGCCGCCGAGCGCGTCCCGGAGCTGATGGAGCACATCCGCCAGGAGCTCACCCGCGACGAGCCCGCCTACGAGGCGCGCATCAAGGTCCTGCGCATGGACCGCGGCGTCCACACGCGCGGCGACGCGGACGTGGTGCGCTTCCTGGAGCAGGTCAGCGGCAACGCGTCCGAGACGGTGTCCTTCGGCACGGAGGCCCCCCAGCTCACGGAGCTGGGCGCGGAGGCCGTGGTGTTCGGCCCCGGCGACATCCGCGTCGCGCACCAGACGGGCGAGTTCGTCCCCATGGAGGACCTGGTGCGCTGCGAGGCCGCGCTCACCCAGGCCGTCGCGCGCTTCTGCACGGGCGGCTGAGGGCGCGGCGCTTCAGGGCTTCTCGTCGACGATTTCGACGTTGCGGAAGCCCTGGCACGCCTCCTTGAGGCCGAGCACGTACTTCAGCGAGCGCAGCTCCAGGGTGAGCTTGTTCCACAGCTTGCGCAGCACGTTGGGGCGCGGCGCGGGCACGCTCGACACCAGCGTGCTCAGGTCGAGGTAGTGCGTCGGCGTGCGGCCCATGCCCTCGAAGTCGTGCTCCAGCCCCTGGCTGAGCTGGCGCAGCTCCGGCTCCAGGCGCTGGTGCACCGCGTCCGTCATCAGGACGTACTCGGGCACGGGCACGTCGTTCTTCAGCATCCGGTGCACGAGGATGACGTCCACCCCCGCCAGCTCCGTGAGGTGCTTCACCTTCTGGAAGGCGACCTCCCCGGCGTGGGCCACGAACTTGAGCGTCAGGTTGCCCACCTGCGTGCAGCCGTCGCACCTGCACATGCGGTCCAGGACCAACTGCTCCCGGCGCTCCAGGAAGGCACGGCGGATGGCCGCCACCTGCTTCGCGACCGGCGAGGCGTCGTCACCCACGGCGTAGAAGAAGGCCGCGTCGCCTTCCAGCTTCGCCAGCTTGAACCGGCCGGACGCATCGATGACGGCCTCCAGCAGTTGGGCCACCGTGTCCTGCGCGTGCGCGAGACCGAAGCGGTGCTGCCGCATGAAGCGGGTGTAGCCGCCGATGTCCGCGATGAGCAACAGCGCCTTCTCGATCGCCATTCGGCGGCCAGCCTAGCGGAAAGTCCCCGCCAGGTGCGTCAGTGCCGGGGCAGCGCGCAGGTGCCCACGTCGCGCAGCAGCTTGTGCGCCTCCGCCAGCAGGGCGTGCCCCTTCACCTCCGGGGGCACGCGGGCGATGAGCTTCATGTCCGGCGTCAGCCGGTAGAAGCCCTTGGAGCGCTGCACCAGCCCCGCCACCTTCGCGCCGTCCAGGAGCGCGTCGCCGCCCAGCGCCAGCGACAGCCGGCCCGGGCCCGCCTCCAGCGCGCGCAGCCGCAGCTCGCGCATGTCGATCTTCAAGAGCGTCACCTCGGAGAGGGCGTCCACCTCGTCGGGGGCCTCGCCGTAGCGGTCCACCAGCTCCGCGCGCAGGTCCGTCACCTCGTCCGGGTGGCTGGCCTGGCTGAAGCGCTTGTAGAACACCAGCCGCTGGTGCACGTCCGCCACGTAGTCGTCGGGGATGAGCGCCGGCATGGGCAGGTTGATGTCCGGCTCCACGTGCACCTTGGGCGGCTGGCCCTGCAGCTCCGCCACCGCCTCCTCCATCAACTGCGCGTACAGGTCGAAGCCGATTTCAGCGATGGCGCCGGACTGCTTCTCGCCCAGCAGGTTGCCCGCGCCGCGGATCTCCAGGTCGTGGCTGGCGATGGAGAAGCCCGCGCCCAGCTCCGTGAAGTTCTGGAGCACCTCCAGGCGCCGCTGCGCGTCCTTCGTCACCGGACGGCGGGTGGGCACCAGCAGGTACGCGTACGCGCGCTCCTTGCTGCGGCCCACGCGCCCGCGCAACTGGTAGAGCTGCGCCAGACCGAACTGGTCCGCGCGGTTGACGATCATCGTGTTGGCGCTGGAGATGTCGATGCCGCTCTCGATGATGCTGGTGCACAGGAGCACCTGGAACTTGTGCTCCGTGAACTGGAGCATCACCTTCTCCAACTGCCCCTCGGCCATCTGCCCGTGCGCCACGCCGATGGAGACGTTCGGCAGGAGCTTCTTCAGCTCCTGCTCCATGGACGGCAGGGACTCCACGCGGTTGTGCACGAAGAAGACCTGGCCACCGCGGGCAATCTCCCGCTCCACGGCCTCCTTGATGACGGCCTCGTCGTACTTCATCACGAAGGTGCGGATGGCCCGGCGGTCCTGCGGCGGCGTGGCGATGATGCTCATGTCGCGCACGCCGGACATGCTCATGTGCAGCGTGCGGGGGATGGGCGTCGCCGTCAGCGTCAGCACGTCCACCTGCGTGCGCAGCCGCTTGAGCGCCTCCTTCTGCTTCACGCCGAAGCGCTGCTCCTCGTCCACCACCAGGAGCCCCAGGTCCTTGAAGGCCACCTCGCCCGCCAGCAGCTTGTGCGTGCCGATGACGATGTCGACCTTGCCCTCCTTCGCGCGGCGGAGGATGTCGCGGATCTCCGGCGGCTTGCGGATGCCGGAAATCACCTCCACCGTGACGGGGTAGTCCTTGAAGCGCTTCTTGAAGGAGTGGAAGTGCTGCTGCGCCAGCACCGTGGTGGGCACCAGCACCGCCACCTGCTTGCGGTCCAGCGTGGCCTTGAAGGCGGCGCGCATCGCCACCTCCGTCTTGCCGTAGCCCACGTCGCCGCAGACGAGCCGGTCCATCGGCTGCGCCTTCTGCATGTCGGACAGCACGTCCTCGATGGCCTTCGCCTGGTCCGGCGTCTCCTCGAACTCGAAGTCCGCCTCGAACTGGGCGAAGTAGCGGTCCGGCGGCGCGAAGGCGTAGCCCGGGTGCGCCTTGCGCGCGGCGGCCATCTGCAACAGCTCCGCCGCCATCTTGAGCAACTGCTCCTTGACGCGCTTCTTCGTCTTCTCCCAGCTCGTCGTGCCCAGCTTGTCGAGCTGGACCTTCTCCGGGTCGCCGCCGGTGAACTTCTGGATGAGCCGCATGCGGCCCACCGGCAGATAGATTTTGTCCCGCCCCGCGTACTCCAGGACGAGGAAGTCCCCCGGCACGCCCTGCACCTCCATCTTCGTCAGGCCCGCGTAGCGCCCGATGCCGAAGTCGGTGTGGACGATGAGGTCGCCTTCCTTCAGGTCCTTGAAGCCCGCGGCGAACGCGTCCAGCTTCTTGCTGCGCTTGACGCGGCGGCGGGAGCGGACGCCGAAAATCTCCTCGTCCGCGAGCACCGCCAGCCGGCCTTCCGGGTCGAAGAAGCCGTGGCTCACCTCGCCGGTGAACAGGTGCGCCCAGACCGCCGGCTCGTAGAGCTTCGCCGGGTCCTGCAACGCCTCCGTGTGCACCTTCACCATCACGGAGCGGTCCAGCAGCAGCCGCTTGAGCCGGTCCGCCTGGCTGAGCGTGCCGCACGCCACCGCGCACGCCACGCCGGTGTCGCGCCAGCGCTGCAGCCGCTCCACCAGCGGGGTGAGCGCGCCCTCCTCACCGTGGTGCGCGAGGATGGCCTCGCGCAGGTCCTGCGTCGTGCCGAAGGTGAAGGCCACGGGCGCTCCGGACTGCGACAGCGACAGGCCTCCGCCCTCCACCACGCGCAGGGCCTCGAGTCCCGCCGCCACGCCCTCGCGCGTGAGGAAGTGGTGCTCCGGCGGATAGGTGAGGTCCTGGCGCGCGTCCGCCTCCTCCACGCCCTTGGCCAGCTCCGCCCACAGCTCCTCCTGCACGCGGTCCAGGCCCACCGGGTCGTCCAGGTAGACGACGGGCTCCTTCGCCCACGCGCGCAGGTAGTCGAACACGGAGGCCAGCCCGCCCTCGAAGAAGCCGGGCAGCAGCCCCTCCAGGCCGAAGCCGGGGAGCCCCTCGCGGAGCGCGTCCAGCCGCTCGCGCAGCTTGATGGTGGGCAGGTTGATGCGGTCCGCCACCGCGCGGGCGGCGGCCTCGGCGCGCGGGCGGGTGTCGTCGGTGAGCAGCAGCTCGCGCGCCGGCACCAGGTCCACGGACTTGAGCGCGTCCACGGTGCGCTGCGACTCCGGGTCGAAGACGCGGATGGACTCGATGGTGTCCCCGAAGAACTCCAGGCGCACCGGCCGCTCGTACAGCGGGCTGAAGACGTCCAGCAGGCCGCCGCGCACGCTGAAGGTGCCCTTGTCCTCCACCAGCGGGCTGTTCTGGTAGCCCATCAGCGCCAGCTTCCGCGCCAGCGAGTCGCGGTCGAAGTCCTGGCCCACCTCCACGCGCTGGGCCAGCCCCTCCATCACCCCCAGCGGCAGCACGCGGCGGTGCAGCGCGCGCAGGGACAGCACCAGCGCGGGGAACGGCGTGCCGCGCGCCAGGTGGAACAGCGCGCCCAGGCGCTCCGTGATGGGGCCCGCCTCCGGTGACAGCTCGTCGTAAGGGAGCACCTCGTCCGCGGGCAGCCGCAGCACGCGGGGCTCCAGCAGGCTGCCGGTGCCCCCCAGGAAGAAGGCCAGGTCGTGCGCGAGCGCGTCCGCCGCCTCTTCGTCCACGGCCACGCACACCAGGGGCGCGCGCAGCTCGCGGTGCAGGCGGGCGAGCAGGTGGCCGCGCGCCGCGCCCTTCACCCCCTGCGTCCGCGCGCGGTGCCCCGCGCGCAGGGAGGCGAGGAGCCGGGCGAAGGCATCACCGGAGGAGGAGGGGGCGCCGCCGGGCCAGGACGTGCCGTCGGACTTCGGGGGAAGGGAGGTATCCATTCGGGGGCCCGTGTGGGGCCCTCGGCTAATTAGGGTGCGCCCTGTCCCAAATCAACGCTGGATGCGGACCCCTGTCGTGTCCAGGGACGCAGCGGGACGGCCGCCAGGCGGGGAGGCGCACGCGCGCCCGGGACATGGAAGGTCCCCGGGCGCGCGGCAGGCCCGCTCAGGGGGCCGCGCAGGCCGTCGCCAGCCGCACGTCCCTGCGGCTGGTGTCGGTGGTGGTGGCCGCCTGCGAGTCGCAGTCCATCACGCTGGACAGGCCCGTCAGCGGCTCCACCATCAGCACGCTCTTGGCGCGGTCGGAGGTGAAGCGGAACTGGATGGAGCTGTCCGTCGGGGCCGCCGCGGCGACCAGCTCGGGCTGGCCGAGCTGCCCCCGCATGCAGTCCATCCGGTTGAACACCGGCCGGCCGGAGCCCGGCAGGAAGCACAGGTTGTTGATGTTGGAGGCGTCCATGGTGGGCGGGATGACGATGTCCGGCCCCGTCTCCGTGCAGCACGCGGGCGTGGTGCGGCACGTCCGGTTGAGGCAGGCGTTGCTGGGGCACTGGGCCGTGCTCCAGTCATCCGTGGCGGCGTCACCGCAGCGCAGCCGCTCCCAGCGGGCCACGGTGAACTGCTGACCGTTCGCCTGGGCGACGTCGTTCTCAACCACGATGCGCACCGGCTGGTTCGTGCTGATGGCCAACTGGCGCGCCCGCAGCGCCCCCGACCACAGCTCGCGCGTGGCCGCGCTCTCCTTCTGCCCGCCGATGCTCCCCTGCATTCCCGCGACCGCCAGGGTGATGCACACGGCCATCACCGCCAGGGCGGTCATCATCTCCAACAACGTCATGCCACGCGTGGGCTTCATGGAGTCACCGGAGCTGACGGGTCCGCCGGCCGCTGCAGGCCCACCGTCATGTTGCGCGCCGCGACGCGGAAGGTGTAGCGCCGGCGCGTGTAGCCGTCCTTCGGCTGGCCCTCTTCATCCGTGCCCGTCATGTCCGCGTCCCGGTTGATGCGCCGCGTGCGGATGACCAGCGTCACCTCCAGCTCGCGCACGCGCTGGCGCAGGCGCTTGATGACCTCCTTCTTCCGGTCCGCGGCCGGGTACGTCGCCAGGGCCGGGAGGGCGTTCCCGCTCTCGTTGAGGTCGTCCGTCTTGCAGGCGTCGAGGTTGTACTTCGCCTCGTCACACTCGGAGATGGCCGGGTGGGGAACGCCCGGGTTGCGGTGGTTGGTCTCGCCGGCGACGCTGGGGTACCACTCCAGCTCGTAGTACCGGTCGGGGTCGCCCTTGAGGGCCGGGTCGAAGTCCACGACGCCCTCGCGCACGCTCAGTTGCTCCACGTCGCGGCTCAACACGGACCAGGTCGGGGAGCCCGGCGCCAGGTACTCCAGCGTGGGGATGCCGCCCTTCCAGTTCACCCGGTAGGCCGCGCCGCTCAGCCGCAGCGCCAGCCAGTTCACGACGTCCGAGCCGGACTTGGGCGTCCAGATGGTGGAGGGCGAGCCGAAGTCCTCGCAGGTGGGGGACTCCGGCAGCGCCCCGTCGACCGTGATGGTGGAGGGGGTGGTCGCGCTGGGCGCGATGCCGGTGATCCGGACCGGGCACGCGGGCCGGTTGCCGCCGCTGACCATGATGGCGGAGGTCGGGCCGCTGGGGGTGACCATGGCCGCCGAGGCGTTCGGCTTGGCGCAGAACTCCGTCTTGGACTGGCGGACCTTCCCGGAGCCGCACGGCGCCAGGGTGACCATCCCGTTCGTGTCACCCCAGTAGAGCTGGAGGGCGTCCGACGCCGGGAAGCCCGCGGGCGGCGGCTCGAAGTCCGCGTCCGGGCCGAACGGCGTGTTCGCGCCCGTCTTCAGGTCCGGCTGGCGCCAGACCGTGATGGCCGAGCGCTCGTCGGTGACGCCGCCCACGAGGAAGGAGATGGGCGCGTTGCCCATGCCCGCTCCCGCACGGGTGATGTCCAGCGTCAGCATCTCCTTCACCGCGCGCCCGGTGACCTGCGCGGTCATCGTCTGTTCCTCGAAGATGGCGCGCTTCTGCATCTGGGCGCCCACCACCAGGCCGGTGGTGAGCACCATGACCCCCAGCGCGCTGGCGATCATCACTTCCAGGAGCGTGAAGCCCCGAACAGGGAATCGAGCGTCTCTCACGGTGCCATCCGGGTCTGCATGACGACCATCTGCCGGTCCTCGCGGATGCCCGGCTCGGTCCAACTGACGGACACGCGCACGTTCACGAGCGTGCCCGCCGTGCCCGCCGCGAGGTTGCGGCTGAGGGACGGCTCACCCAGGCCGCTCCCGGCCTCCATCGTGCCGGGGACCGCCGGGTTGTCCACGTCGACGTCCACCGTGTACTGGCGCGCCACGATCTTGGGGTCCGTGGGCGCCTCGTTCCGCAGCAAGCCATCCGCCGTCTGCCAGACGCTGAACGTCCGGTCCCTCACGGTGTCGCAGGTCGGCGAGCCCTGGCAGCCACGCTGGAGGATGTTCTCCAGCGTGCGCTCCGCGATGAGCTGCGCCTGGTTCGCGGTCAGCGTGCGGCGGTTGGAGCGGCTCGTCTGGCTCACCACGGTCATCGCCGCCGCGACTCCCAGCAGCATGACGGCCATGGTGGCCATGACTTCCAGCAGGGTGACACCCCGTGATGCGCGCTGCTTCATTGCGGCAGTCTCCCGTCGGGCAGCGGCTCCCAGAGCATGATCTGCGAGCGGGACGACCCGCTCGTGCCCGCCTTGTTGTTCCAGCTCTCCGGATCGCCCGTGACCTGCATCTCACCCGTGGCCGTGAGCACGAAGAGGTGCTCGTCGTGGACCACCGGCGAGGAGATGGCGTGGCCCGTCAGGGCCTTCGGGCCACCGCCCGTCAGCACGCCCGACGCCTGGCTGGCCGTGTACGCCTCGCCATGCGCGTCCGCGTCCAGGCTGCAGATGTCCGCCGCCGTGCCCACCGCGGTCGCGGCGTAGACGCTCTCCGCGCTCAGGGCCACGCCGCCCCACAGCTTCTGGCCCGGCGCCAGCTTCTGCACCCAGAGGGGCGTGAGCGGCGCGCACGGCTTGCTGCCCGAGGGGTCCGGGTCCTCGAACGCGAGCAGGTGGTACTGGTACGTGGGGTTGTTCGGATCCGGCTCGGGGTAGCCGTCCGTGTACTTGTCCGGGCTGTCGCTGGTGCCGAAGTAGAAGCGCACCGCCGGGCCCGAATCCTTGCTGACCACCTTCACGGCGATGTTGGAGTAGAGCTCCTGCAGGTCCAGCTCCGTCTGGTTCGCGTCCGGGCGGTTCTTCAGCGCGGAGGCCGCGTGGGCCACCATGCACTTCTTCACCTGTCCGCCCAGCTTCCTGCCGCTGGTGGCCACGTCCTTGAAGTTCACGCGCCAGACGCTGCCGGCCGTGGTGGGCACGTACATGACGTCATAGGAGCCGTCCTGGTCCAGGTCCACCAGCGGCGTCTCCGCCGCGATGCCGGAGCCCTGCTCGAAGGTGAGGACGCCCGCGTACTTGCCGGCGGCCCCGCCGCCATACGTGAGCGGCTTGCCCGTCTTCATGTCGAGCAGGTAGACGGCGCCCGCGCGCAGGTCGCCCGGGTCGTAGTCCGTGCCCACCACCGCCACCCAGCGCCGGTCCTCCTCCGCCGAGGAGCCCCAGGAGATGCGCCCCAGGGCGGGCGAGTGCCGGGAGCCCGAGTTGTCCGGCATCAGCACGGTGTTGTCGGTCGCGATGGCGCTGGTGAAGGCGGACGCCACGTCGGTGTTCGCCAGGCTGAACTCCCACAGCGGCAGCGGGTACCAACTGTCGTTGGGGTTCGTGATGTCCATCGCGAACACCACCGGGCTGGCCTTGCCCGAGGCGGAGACGAGCACCGTCTTGGCGCCCCGCTTCTTCTGCGCCGTGGTCTCCGGCTTCCAGTTGTACTTGATGGTGGCGTCCCAGTTGTCGCGGTCGCCGAAGTCCATGTTGGCGATGCTGGGCGACGCGTCCATCTGCGGCTTGGGCAGCGTGCCCGAGCCGCGGAAGCGCACGTACTGGTTGCGGTACTGGCTCAGCAGCAGGTTGGGCATGTACGCGAACGACTCCTTGCCAGAGCCGTAGTCGCGCAGGGCCGGGCTCCCGTCGCTGGGGCAGGACGACGCGGCGAAGTAGCCACGGAACTGGCTGTTGCCCGGCGTGCAGGGGTCATCCACCTCGTTGCGGAAGGCGCCCGACTCGAAGGAGTGGAGCACGCCCGACATGGTGCCCACGAAGGCCCGGGTGCTGCGGGTCTTCAGGGGCTCCAGGAAGTTCGTGCGGAAGAGGTCGCGCTCGGCGGGCTTCGCGTTCTGGTACCAGGGGTCCGCGTACGGCGGCACGGCCAGCGCCACGGTGGAGATGTTGATGCCGCCGAAGGGCCAGGGCCGGAACTTGTTCGCGGCGAGCGCCGCGTTCGCGTCCTCGTAGCCATACAGCCAGTCGATGAGGAACTGCCGGTCGCTGTAGGGCGACGTCGACGCGGCCACGGTGCAGACGCCGTCGTGGTTCAGGTCGTAGAGGTAGCGGCCGTCAATCTCGCTGTACGTGTTGCACAGCGAGGCGGGCATCAGCGTGTTGCCCATGTCCGCGTGCTTGACGTCCAGGCGGTCCCCCGCGCTGTTCATCGTGTAGAGCTTGCGGTTGAGCGGGTTGGAGGCGGCCAGCGACAGCGCCATCACGCGCCCGGCCTCCCAGCGCAGCTTCGGCTCGGTCGCCTTGGGGTTCTCCGGGTTGTAGAGCGACTGCAGGTACAGCCGGCCACGGATGCCGTAGTCCTTGCCGCCGTCATACGCGCGGTTGCCGGGAGGCGGCAGGGTGCCCTCGGCGTTCCAGCCCGCGCCCCAGTTCTGGCCCGGCGTCTCGTTCACGCCCCAGACGGCGACGTTGCCGATGGTGCTGGGGCTGGAGCGCGCGTAGGCGCCCGAGCGCACCGCCTGGTAGCCGATGTCCACGTCGTCGATGATGGGACGGCACAGCTCGCTGGGGCTGCTGATGTCCACCTTCCAGCACAACTGCGAGCCGGTGAGCCCCAGCGCCAGGATGTCGACCTCCACCTCCTGGTCCGGGTACTGCTTGTTGTTGTCCAGCGGCACCGGGACCCACGTGGGGTTTTCGTTCTTCTGGTACTTGCCGGCCGCGTCCAGCACGCGGCAGTCCACGGCGATGGAATAGGTGATGGTGGGCTTCACGCCGCTCGCGGTGCAGGCGCCCGGGACCTCCTCCGTCCAGCACGGCGCCTTGGTGCAGCCGGCGTTGGGGCGGATGTTCGTGGGCGGGTTGCCGGGGGTCGCGTACGGGGCGACGTCGTCCTGGCGGCGGAAGCGGACCTTGGTGATGGTGAAGTTCGGGCCCAGCTTGTCGCCCGTGTCGCCCATGACGTCCGAGGTGATGGTGGTGGACTTGGCGCCACCGCCGTTCTCCTTGTTGATCATGAACACGATGTCGTTGAAGTCGCGGTCACCGCCGCCGTTGAGGTCCTCGAAGCCGAGGATCCACCGGAAGGGGTCCGTGGTCGGCGCGCCCACGATGACGTGGGGCATGTAGTTCATCCGGTCGATGGCGATCTGCGGGTTGCCGGGCTCCGTGCCGGGGCGCATGACGGTCACGCCCTCCTTCGGCATCTTCAGGTTCTTGTAGGCGGCCGTGTCCAGGCGGTCGAGCGTGTCCTGCTCCAGCCAGCCGCAGGCCTTCTTGCTGGTCCCCGCGATGGTGCAGGCCGTCGCGGACGCAGGCGAGGTGCAGCTCTCCTCGTAGCTGCAGCCGATGTTGCGCTCCGCCACCTTGTTGTCCGCGGGCGCCTTGAAGTTCTGGTCCAGGTTCCAGGTGGCCTTGGAGAAGAACACGGAGACGGTCGTCTGCAGGTGCAGCAGGCACTTGCCGTCCTCCGCGGGGTCGCCCGTGTAGGGCTTGCGCTTGAGGCAGGGGGCGACCGTGTCGTTGTCCGTGTTGTGGCGGGCGTCGTAGTAGACGACGGCGAAGAAGACGATCTCCTTGCCACCCTGGACCAGGCCCAGGTTCACCCGGCGGTCGCCGGTGTTGATCTGCTGGTAGTTGGTGTACTCGGGGTCGCCGACCGGGGGCGCGGGCAGCTTGATGCCGCGGAAGTCGTACTGGGAGACGTTGTAGTCCGGCACGCCGTCGTAGGTGTCGGTGACGTCCGAGACAGGGCCGATGTTGCGGTGCACCGTCTTGTCGCTGTCGTCATCCACCAGCAGGAAGACCATGCGGCCGAGGCCCAGGTTGTTGTTCGCCGGGGCGGCCGGCTCCAGCAGGTTGGGGATGTACGGGAACAGGCCGTTGTCGCCGCCGGTGCCGTTGATCTCGTTGGTGCCGACCCAGTCGTTCTCGATGTTGTAGAAGCTGGAGTCCGCGCGGACGGGGCGCGAGTCCGTCACGTCCGTCTTGTGGACGAAGGTCTTGGAGCAGTCGCCCTTCATCGCCAGGTCGGGCTCCATGTACTTCTTGCCGCCGGACGTGAAGGACCGGGTGCAGCGGCGCGTCTTGCCCACGTACTTGATGGGCAGGACGGTGTCGTCGTCCGGCGTCAGGTTGTAGATGGCCTCGTGCAGGTCGAGGATGCCGTTGTTGTTCTTGTCGACCAGCTCGCGGGTGACGGGATCCGCGTAGCCCCGGGCGACCACGTCATCCATGTACAGGTAGCCCAGCGAGTGCGACGCACCGGCGGACTCGTACACGTAGTCGATGGTGACCGTCTGGTCGAACGGGAAGGTGATGTTCTCCGAGTCCAGCTTCTTGAGGTTGGTGTTGAGCTGGAGCCGGCCGTCGTCGCGCAGGATGATGGTGTTGTTGGCGACCGTGAGGCCGTTGGGGCCCAGCTTGAAGTCGCCCTGCTTGTCGTTGGCCAGGTCGTCCTGGCAGAGCTGCTGCGCGGTGGTCAGCGAGGGCGTCGCGACCGTCAGCACCAGCGCCGTGAGGGTTCGTTGAAAGAGCGTGCGCATCACTGCTTCCCCTGGGTCTTCGGCTGGGACTTCGCCTTCGCTTCCGCATCCGCCTTCTGGAGCGCCGCGGCCTGCTCCTCCATCTGCCGGCGCAGCCGCATCCGGCGCGTCGGCGGCGGAGCGACCACGACGGTGGACAGGTAGCTGGTGAGGCCGTCCAGCTCATCGCGGCTCAGCAGGCGCGTGTCACAGTTGGTCTTGGGGTTGATCCGGTGGGGGGACTCCACCCAGGTGCGGACCTCCGTCAGGCTCTTCTTGCGCAGCACCTGGTCCATGTAGGGGCCGACCGGCTGGCGGACACCCAGCAGGCTCTTGGGCGTCTCCGTGGGCGTGCGGGCCTGGTGACATTGCGCGCAGGCCTTGTTGAAGGCCACTTCGCCTCGTTCCTGGGCGCTGGCGAGCGCCGGGAGCAGGAGCAGCATGAGGGGCAGGCGTTTCATGAGGGCTCGTGGGGGAAAGCGAGGTCAGGGGTACGGGTTGATCTTGATGGCGACACCTTCCCCGGCGGTGCTCTCGTCCGGGTTGTGGCCACCAGTCTGGTCCGAGCTGCAGTTGCGCTGCTGGCAGCCGGGCATGAAGACGGAGTCGCCCTCCGCGTTGGTCACCAGCGCCTGGACCAGGGAGCGCGTCGGGCGGCCATTCGGCGTGGTCACCTCGCCCACGGCGAGGATCCACAACTGGCCGTTGGAGTCCACGCTGTCCGAGTCGTCATCCACGTCGTCCCGGACGAAGACGCGGTAGCGCACGTTGCTCTGCTCCGGGAAGTCGACGCCCACGGGGATCTCCGCGGGCCCCATGTTCGCCTTGAGCAGGGTGTAGTTGTTCCAGTTGCCCCCCCCCGTGCCGGGCAGCAGCTCGAACCAGGGGGGATTGGCGCCGGCGATGCCGGGGATGTCCGCGACCGGCGCGGCCCCACCCAGGGCGGTGGACAGCGTCAACTGGTTCATGCCGCTGTTCTTCGCCATCATCAGGCGCACCGCTTCGCGCCCCTCGGCCAGGCCCGCCTCGGCGGCGAAGAACGCCTGCTTCTGGCGGCGGGTGTCCGCCTGGGTGTCGGCCTCGCGGCCCACCACGCTGTAGCTGAGCATCACCGCCATCGTCACGACCGCGACCACGCCCAGCGCGAGCAGGAGCGTGAAGCCACGGGACTGACGGCGGGGAGTTGGGCGACGCACCATCGGGGGCTCCTTCACGTACCCCTGGGGGGAGGTACGGCTTGGGTGCCCCTGAACAGCAATCTTCGTGCCGGGAATTCCGGCGCTCAACCCGCCGGAATAAGGGATGTCCGTGATGCAGGGGGGTGCCGTCTGACGTCAGGCGGCTGCGCAAACTTTGCGAGCCCCCTCATTCTTGCGAGGTTGCCCGGGTGTCAGCGCTGGCCGCCGCGCACGGCGGCGCGCAGGCGGAGCATGTCGTCCAGGACGCCGGGGTCCACCAGCTCCAGGGCGGCCTTCTGGGAGAGGGCGCGGGTCTGCCGGCGGTACTCCTCTTCGTCCTCCTCGCCGCCGCCCTTGCCGCCGTCGCTGCCGCCCTTGCCGCCGCCCTTGCCGTCGCCGCCCTTGGGCATCAGCGCCACCGGCTGGGAGATGCCCGGCTCCAGGCGGGGGAAGGCGTTGGCGTCGGCGCGCACCGACGTGAAGAGGCTGACCATGGACAGGCAGAACACGATGGCGACGGTGAGGGTCTTCATGGCGGCTCCCATTCTCCCAATCCCCACGACGCCCGGACGCGAAGGGTTATTCACGAGCGCTACTCCTTCGCCTTGAAGGTGCGGATGTATCGCACCAGGGCGTCCATCTGCTCCGGGGTGAGCCGGTCCTTGTAGGCCTTCATCTTGGGGTTGTGGGACGAGCCGTTGGCGATGACCTCGCGCAGCTCGGCGTCCGACTCCGCCTTCTGCCAGGCGGCCCGGCTCATGTCGGGGATGGACTCCTTCTGGCCCATGCGCGTCTGGGCGCGGCCGTCCGGGCCGTGGCAGTTCTTGCAGCTCTTGTCCCAGAGGGCGGCGGCGTCCTCGGCGTGGGCGAGGGCTGGAGCGCACAGCAGGAGGGTGGACAGCAGGCACCACCGCGGGGTCATGCACGGTCTCCAGGGGGAGGGGGACGCCAGTATAGCCACGCGCTCAGGAACCGGCGCGGGGCCAGAAGGGCGCGGTGGGGCGGCCGGGGGGCTGGAGCCAGACGGACTCCAGGAAGCGCACCGCGTTCTGATCCGCGCGGTCGTTCCGGGTGAACACCGCCTGCGCGCTCGTCATCACCGCCAGCGTCGCGAGCCCCGCCACCCAGGCGGCGGGCGCGGGCGCGCGGGCGGAGGCGTCCCGGCCCAGCGCGACGAAGACGCAGGCCGCCACGGCGGCGAGCGCCGCGAGCAGCACCGCGCCCGCGAGGGACGTGGGCAGGCCCAGGAAGGCGAGCAGGTTGGGCGGGTGGTAGCCGTCCAGGAGGAGCGGCCGGGCCAGCGCGAGCACGGGGGTGGAGACGTCGTCGGGGATGTAGTTGACGAAGGTGGCCAGGCCCGTGACGAGCACGGACGCCGCGCACAGCATGGCCGCGACGCCGGACAGCACCGGCCTGCCGGCGCCGCGCAGCCGCTCCAGCACCAGCCCCGCGGGCAGCAGCAGGAAGGGCACCAGCCCCGTGAGGTGCCGGGGCCCGGTGGTCCAGCCCCACGAGTCGTAGGTGAACGACGAGGTGAAGTACGTGTAGCCGGCGAGCGTGGCCGCGGACATCCAGAAGAGGGCGCGTGCCTCCGGGGACGTCCTGCCCAGGCGCTTGAGCAGCGCGAGCCCGGGCAGCGCGAGCAGCAGGAACGGCGACAGGGTGAAGAGGCCCCGCAGCGGGGAGAAGAACGACAGCGTGAAGGCGCGCGGATCCGGCGTGCGGATGCCCAGGAAGCCGCCCAGGTGCCACGGCTGGTAGGCCGCGTCGTTGAGGTGCTTGTAGCCCGTCTCCAGCGGGTGCCCGAACGTGGCCTGGTGGTAGAGCCCCAGCGCCACGATGAAGGGCAGCGCGCCCAGCACGGCGAGCCCCGTGGCCCGGCCCAGCTTCTTCAGCCGCGCGGCCCAGGGCGCTGGCACGCTCAGCACGGTGAGGATGGCGTAGAGGATGAGGCCCAGCACGCCGAGCGCGCCGGTGTACTCGGCGGCGACGGTGGCGCCCGCGCACGCGCCGGCCACGGCGTAGCCTCGCTCGCGCCACTCGCCGCGCGACAGCTTCCAGAGCGCGTAGAAGCCCGCGAAGAGCAGCACCGCCGTCGTCTGGTGGCTCATGAAGAGCAGCGAGTAGCTGAACGCGAGCGAGCCCAGCGCGTACGTCACCGTGACGCCGTCCGCGACGACGGGCGACAGGAACGCGCGGAGGAAGCGGCGCACCAGCCACAGGAGCCCCAGCGTGGGCAGCACCGTGAGGAAGAGGCGGCTGAAGAAGACGAGCGGCACCTCCGGCACGGCGTAGCGGTGGCCGCCGCCCAGGGCTCGCAGGCCCGCGTACACGGGCACCGCGGCGAAGGAGAGCAGCGGCGCCTTGGACGGGTAGTAGCGCCCGTCCATCACGGACAGGTCGCCCACCGGGCCGTAGTCGCGCAGGGCGCGGTTGATCTCCAGCGTCCCGTCCTCCACCAGGGCGCGCGTCTGCCACAGCCGGCACAGCTCGTTGGGCGAGCGCAGGCCCGGGTGGTACGGGAAGAGGACCACGTAGAGCGCCGCGACCGTGGCCCACACCGCCCGGGGCAGTCCCGTGGCGCGGGGCGCGGGCGCCACGGTGGGGGGCGCCGGGGCCGCGTCGGGGGGCGGCGGGGAGGTGGGGTGGGGTTCGGCGCTCACGCGGGCATCAGACGGCGCGGGCGACGGCGAACAGGCTCATGCCCACGGGCAGCCGCACCTGTTGCTCGGCCTGGGCGAGCAGGGGCGCCAGCGCGTCGTAGAGCTTGAGCTGGAGCTTGGGCACCGCGCGGCGGCGCAGGAGGCGGCTGTTGACGAACCAGCCCGGCAGGCCCACCAGGTTCATCCACTCCAGCGTGTCCACGCGGAAGCCGTTCTCCTGCAGCACCGCGCGCAGGGTGTCCGGCGTGTAGCGGCGGTAGTGGCCCACGGCCTCGTCGATGGCGCCGAACAACTGCGGCAGCGCCGGCACGAGGATGAGCACGCGGCCGTCCGGCTGGAGGATTTGACGGAAGCGGCGCACCGCGGACGCGTCGTCCGGGATGTGCTCCAGCACGTTGGACAGCACGATGGTGTCCAGGTTCTCCGCCTTCAGCGACTCCCAGTCCGCGAGCGCCACGTCGGACAGGTAGGGGCGCACGTGGGGCTTGCCGCGGAAGAGGTTCTTCAGGCGGTCCACGTAGAAGCGCTCCACCTCCAGCGCGACCAGGTGCTCCGCGCCGGCCTCCAGCTCGCGGGTGATGGTGCCGATGCCGGCGCCAATCTCCAGCACGCGCCGGCCCATGTGCTCGCGGAAGCGGCGGCCCAGCCACTGGTTGTAGTGGGTGGCGCCGTCCATGCGCTCCAGGGTGGAGTAGCCCTCGTGCTGGTTGTCCGCGTCGTCGCGCACGGTGGCGTAGCGCACCAGCGTGCGCAGGCGGGCCAGGTGCGCGGAGGCCGGGCGGCGCGGCACGGCCTGCAGCGGCGGCAGGGCCACCTCCGTGAGGCGGAAGAGCTGCGCGGCCAGCTTCACCACCAGCTCCGCGTCCACCGCGTCGTCGTCGCTGGTGAGCTGGATGGAGCGCAGCGCCTCCGTGCGGAAGGCGCGCAGGCCGGTGAGCGGATCCGTCAGCGCCACGTCGGTGACGAAGCGGGTGATGCCGCCCAGCGCGCGCTCGGCCACCATCTCCGGGGACATGCCGGGGCGCCGGCCGAAGACGCCGTCCGCGGTGTCGTCCCGCAGGGGCTGCACCAGGGCGTCGTAGGTGTCGGGCGAGTAGGCGGCGTCCGGATCCTGGAGCACCGTGTGGGCGCCGGTGACGTGGGGGAGCGCGGCGCGGATGGCCGCCCCCTTGCCACCCTGGGCGGCGAGGACGTGGACGTTGGGACCGGGCGTGACGTCCACCGGCCCTTCACCCGCGAGCACGACCTGGGCCTGGCCGGACAGCGCATGGGCGAACCGGGCGGCCGCGGCGGAGGTTGCGGGGTTGAAGGGCAGGACGACGGAAAGCGCAGGAACCATTGCGCCGCTCACTACCACAGGACCCTCCAGGGTGCGCGTTCGCGGACCGGAGCGGATGGATGGGGGGCATCCAGGCGGCGTCGGTTGGATGGACAACCCGCCCGGCCCGTTGCACGCTCCGGGCGTTATTCCCCCAGCGCGATGTGGGTGCAGGTCGGGTCCGGACGACTTCGGGCCGGTGGAGACCGCCCGCGGCAGCCACTTCCGGAGAGACGCGACGTGGAAGGAACGGTGTTGGACCCGGCCGGTGGGGCGCCCGGCGCGACGTCCGCGAGCGTGCTGCACCGGCTGCGAGGCGTGTGGCGCCGGCGGTGGGTGATGCTCGGGGTGGCGTTGGGGGTCACCGCGCTCACGGCGGCGTGGACGCTGCGGCAGCCGCGCATCTACGCGGCCAGCACGTCGCTCATCATCGACGTCACCGCGCCGCGCATCCTCGACGGCGAGGTGAAGGAGGTGATGGGGGAGGAGCGCAGCAACTACTGGTTCAACAAGGAGTACTACGCCACGCAGAGTGAGATCATCACCTCGCGCGCGGTGGCCAGCCGCGTGGTGGACCGGCTGGGGCTTTCGAAGGACGCGTCCTTCCTGGGCCTGCCGGCGAACCAGGACCCGGCGGAGCGCGCGAAGGCGCTGGAGGACGCGGACGCGGTGGGGCTGCTGCGCTCGCGCATCCAGGTGGTGCCCGGCAAGGACTCGCGGGTGATGAACATTGGCGTGGAGGACGTGGACCCCGCGAGAGCGGCGCTGCTCTCCAACGAGGTGGCCGCCGCGTACATGGCGGAGAACCTGGCGCTGAAGCTGCGCACCACGGAGGAGGCGCGCGCGTGGCTGGAGGGGCGCCTGGATGAGCTGGGCCGCCAGTCCAAGGCCGGCGAGATGGCCGTCTACGACCTGAAGAAGGACGCGGACATGCTGTCCACGTCGCTGGAGTCGCGGCTGTCCATCGTCAGCGAGCGGATCAACTCATACAACCTGAAGCTCACCGAGGTGCGCACGCGCATCGCGGCGCAGCAGGCGCGCGTGGACGCCATCCACCGGCTGCGCAAGGACGCGGGCAACGACGAGACGTGGGCGGAGGCGGTGCCCGGCGCGAAGGACGGGCCCATCCAAGATCTCAAATCGCGCTACGGCGAACAGAAGGCCGCGTGCGCGGAGCTGACCGAGCGCTACCTGCCGGAGCACCCGAAGCTCCTGGAGTGCAACCGCAAGCTGGAGGTCGTGCGCGCGGACCTGCTCAAGAGCCTGACCAACGTGGTGCGCTCGGCGGAGACGCAGTTGGCGGAGGCGCAGGGCGAGGAGAAGAACCTCAACAAGCTCCTGGACGAGACCAAGGCCGAGGCCTTCCAGGTGAACAAGAAGGCCATCGAGTACGGGCGGCTGCAGCGCGAGTCGGACAACAACCAGCGGCTCTATGAGCTGGTGCTCAAGCGGCTGAAGGACATCGAGCTGTCGGGCCTCCTGCGCACCAGCAACGTGCGCGTGCTGGACCCCGCGCGGCCGGAGCTCCTGCCGGTGCGGCCGCACACGCGGCGCAACCTGCTGGTGGGCTGGGTGATGGGGCTCTTGCTGGGACTGGGCGTGGCGCTGTTCCTGGAGATGCTGGAGAACAGCGTCACGTCGCAGGCGGACGTGGAGGACGTGCTGGGCCTGGCGTTCCTGGGCGTGGTGCCGCGCATGGAGGCCACGAAGGCGCCGGGCGACCGCGACCTGTACGTGCACCGCGCGCCGCGCTCGGCGGTGGCGGAGTGCTGCCGCGCGGTGCGCACCAACCTCCTGTTCATGTCGCCGGATCATCCCTGCAAGACGCTGGTGGTGACGTCCAGCGGCCCGCAGGAGGGCAAGTCCACCACGTGCATCAACCTGGGCGTGGCCATGGCCCAGAGCGGCAACCGCGTGCTGCTGCTGGACACGGACATGCGCCGGCCCCGGCTGCACCGCGCGTTCGGCGTGCCCAACGACCTGGGCATCAGCTCGCTGGTGGTGGGCGAGGGCTCGCTGGACAAGGCGGTGAAGAGCACGGAGGTGCCCAACCTCTTCGTGCTGCCGTGTGGCCCGCTGCCGCCGAACCCCGCGGAGCTGTTGCACACGCGCGCCTTCAAGGAGCTGTTGCGCGCGGCGGGGGAGAAGTTCGACCGCATCATCCTGGACAGCCCGCCGCTCAACGCCGTCGTGGACGCGGCGGTGCTGGCCACGCAGGCGGACGGCGTGGTGATGGTGCTCAAGGCGGGCCGGACGGACCGCGGGGCCGCGAAGCGCGCGCTGCGCTCGCTGGCGGACGTGCAGGCGCGGATGTTCGGCGCCATCCTCAACGACGTGGACCTGCGGCAGCCGCGCTACGGCGACACGTACCTGGGCTACCAGGGCTATGGCCCGACGCAGGACGAGCCCAAGGGCGGGGTGGCGCCGTCGTGAAGGGCGCGGGCCTGCGGGTGCTGCACCTGGGGAAGTTCTACCCTCCGGCCTCCGGCGGCATGGAGGCGCACGTGCGCACGCTGGCGCGAGCGCAGGCCGCGCTGGGCGCGCAGGTGGAGGTGCTGTGCGCGAACCACTCCGTGGACGGCACCGGGACGAGCCACGAGTTCCATGGGCGCAGCCCCACGCGTGAGGAGTGGGATGGGCCCGTGCGCGTGGTGCGCCTGGGGCGGCTCGCGTCCGTGGCGCGCATGGACGTGATGCCGTCGCTGCCGTTCGTGCTCAGGCGGGCGCTGGCGCGGGGCGTGGACGTGGTGCACCTGCACGTGCCCAACCCGAGCATGGTGCTGGCGCTGGACGCGGTGCCGCGACTGCCCGCGGTGGTGGTGACGCACCAGAGCGACATCATCCGGCAGAAGGTCGCGGGCGCGCTGTTCCGTCCCTTCGAGTGGATGCTGTATTCGCGCGCGGCGCGGCTGCTGGCCACGAGTGACGCGTACGTGCGCGGCTCGTCGCTGCTGTCGACGTTCAAGTCGAAGGTGCGGGTGTTGCCGCTGGGCATCGAGCTGGAGTCGTACCTGCGGCCTCCTTCCGCGGAGGCGCGCGAGGCCCAGGCGCGCTGGACGGCGGAGGCCGCGGGTGGGCCGCTGTGGCTGATGGTGGGGCGGCTCGTCTACTACAAGGGGTTGTTCACGGCGCTGGAGGCGCTGGTGCACGCGCCGGGGCGGCTGGTCATCGTGGGAGAGGGGCCGCTGGCGGAGGAGGGCCGCGCGCGGGCGAAGGCGCTGGGCATCGAGGACCGGGTGACGTGGGCGGGCTACCTGTCGCCGGAGGCGCTGACGGGCGCGTACCGGGCCGCGACGGCCCTGTGGTTCCCGAGCAACGCGCGCAGCGAGGCGTATGGCCTGTCGCAGGTGGAGGCGCTGGCGAGTGGGTTGCCCGTGCTCAACACCGCGGTGCCGGACTCGGGCGTGGCGTGGGTGAGCCTGCACGAGCGCACCGGGCTCACGGTGCCCGTGGGAGATGCGCGGGCGCTGGCGGCGGCGGCGCGCCGGTTGGTGGAGGAGCCGGGCCTGCGGGAGCGGCTGTCCCGCGGGGCGCAGGAGCGCGCGCGGGCGGAGTTCGGCCATGACGTGATGGCGTCGCGCAGCCTGGATTTGTACGCGGAGGCGCTCGGACGGCAGCCGGTGGCGGAGGAGCGGAGCGATGCCTCCGTCCGGCACGTCGCGGGCGGGCGCTGAAGGTCCGCGCATGCACGGGTCGCGCGCATCTCATCGTGAGGAACTCGTGGTGGGTGGAGGAGGCTCCGCGCATACGCTTCGCGTGTTGCATGTCTCCAGCGGCAACCTCTACGGCGGCGTCGAGACACTGCTGCGCACGCTGGCGCTCACGAGCGCGGACCGGGCAGGCGGCGCGGTGCATGCGTTCGCGCTCTGCTTCGAGGGACGCATCGCCGAGGAGCTTCGCGCGGCGGGCGCGCCGCTGACGCTGCTGGGACCGGCGAAGGTGAGCCGGCCGTGGCGGGTCTGGGAGGCTCGGCGCTCGTTGATGGCGCTGCTTCAGCGGGAGGCGTTCGACGCGGTGGTGTGTCACGCGGCGTGGCCTCAAGCCCTCTTCGGGCCGGTGGTTCGCACGGCCGGGGTTCCGCTGATCTTCTTCCAGCACGATGCCCTGTCGGGTTCGCACTGGGTGGAGCGGTGGGCCCGCGTCACGTCGCCGGACCTGGCTCTGTGCAACAGCCGCTACACCGCGAGCACGCTTCCGAGCGTGTACCCGCGCACGCCCTGGAGCGTGCTCCATCCGCCGGTTCGGGACGGTGGCCCGGGCCTCATGGCTTCCGAGCGCACTTCGCTCCGGGGCGAGCTGGGCGCGGACTCGACGGATGTCGTCATCGTCCATGCCAGCCGCATGCAGGAGTGGAAGGGACAGCGGCTGCTGCTCGAAGCGCTGGGCCGGCTGCGCCAGGTGCCTCGGTGGAAGGCATGGTTCGCGGGCGGTGCGCAGCGCCCGGAGGAGACCGCCTATGAAGCGGGCTTGAAGGCCCAGTCTCAGGCCCTGGGGCTTGGGGACCGCGTGCGGTTCCTGGGACAGCGCTCGGATGTTCCCCGGCTGCTTCGCGCGGCGGAGGTGCACTGTCAGCCCAACACCGGGCCGGAGCCGTTTGGCCTGGCGTTCGTGGAGGCGCTCTACGCCGGGCTTCCCGTGGTCACCACCGCGCTGGGCGGACCGCTGGAGATCGTCGATGCGTCCTGTGGCGTGCTCGTGCCTCCCAGGCCGGAGGCCCTGGCCCAGGCGCTGCGCGGGCTCATCGAAGACGAAGCGGCTCGACGGACACTGGGCCTCGGTGGCCCGGCTCGCGCGAAGACGCTGAGCGCGCCGGAGGCCTTCCTGTCGGCGCTGGAGGACGCGGTGCGCTCCGTGGCCCGGGAGCCCGTCTCATGAGTGGCGCCAGTCCTCGGCCCCAGCTCCGCGGCCCCGGTGTGCTGCATCGGCGGTACGTGCGGCGCGCGCCGGAGCCCGCGACGACGCAGGCCGTGCCGGCTCCGGCTCCCGCGTCTCCGGGGCTGCTCGGTTCGGGCCGCGTGGTGGTGGCGTTCATCGCGCTGCTCTTTGTCTGCCAGCTCGCGCTGCTGGTGGAGGCGCTGGCGCCCGCGCGCGTGGTGTTCCGCATCCTGTCGTTCGGCACCAGCCTGGCCCTGCTGGTGCTGGTGAAGGGCCCGCGCCTCAAGCACCCGGCGATGCCCTTCCTGCTCGCCTCCGCGGGGCTCACCGCGCTGAACTTCTTCCACCCCGGCACCAACACCCCGCTGGCGGCGGCCGCGCAACTGGGCATCCAGATCTCCGTGTTCGCGCCCCTCTTCTGGGCGAGCCGCCTGCGCATCGACGCGAAGATGTTCGGACGCGTCGTCCTGCTCCTCTTCCTGTTCAACATGGCGAGCGCCACGCTGGGCATCCTGCAGGTGATCTTCCCCGGACGCTTCCAGCCCGCCCTGTCCGCCATGGTCGAAAGCCAGGGCGAGGGCTACGTGCGCAGCCTCCAGTTCGAGACCGCGAGCGGCGCGCGCGTGTTCCGCCCCATGGGGCTGACGGACGTCCCGGGCGGAGCCGCCACCGGCGCCTTCTATTCCGTGCTGCTGGGCGGCGCGTTCCTGCTCAGCCGCCAGGGCCTGTCCCGCAAGGTGCTGGGCGCGGCGGGCATCGGCATCGGGCTCATCTGCCTCTACCTGGGGCAGGTGCGCGTCGCGGCCGTGACGCTGGTTGTCTGCATGGCGGCCATGGGGCTGGTGCTCACCGTGAGCGGCCGGTGGGTGCGGCTGGTGACGCTGGCCTCGGTCGTGGGCGGCTTCGCGGTGGTGGCCTTCGGCTGGGCCGTCGCGGTCGGCGGCGACGCGGTGCTCTCTCGCTGGAGCACGCTCACGGCCTCCGACCCGTCGCAGGTGTATCAATCCAACCGGGGCCGCTTCCTCGACGAGACCTTCGACCAGGTGCTCCCGGAGTTCCCCCTGGGCGCGGGCCTGGGCCGCTACGGCATGGCCAACGCCTACTTCGGCGACAACCTGGACCGCGAGAGCCCTCCGCTGTGGGCCGAGATCCAGTGGACGGCGTGGGCCTACGACGGTGGATGGCTGGGGCTCGTCTGCTATCCGCTCGCGCTGCTGGCGACGTTGGGGTGGGGCTTCCAGGTGGCGCGGCGCCGCGATGACTCGGCGGGCGAGTTCTGGCTCTGGGGCAGCCTCCTCTTCGCGTATGACCTGGGCGCGATCGCGCAGACCTTCAGCTACCAGTTCTTCATGAGCCAGATGGGCATGGAGTTCTGGCTGCTCAACGCGGCCTTCTTCAGCGCGTACTGGAACCGGAATGCGGCCCTACACCCTCATCGCCGGTGACTTCGTCTCCACCGGCGGCATGGACCGCGCGAACCTCGCGCTGGCGGACTGGCTCGCGCGTCAGGGTGGGCCCGTGCGGCTGGTGGCGCACCGGGTGGAGGATTCACTCCTGCGCTACCCCAACGTGCACTTCGTCCGCGTGCCCAAGCCCGCGAACGCGTACCTGCTGGGCGAGCCGTTGCTCGACGCCGTGGGGCGCTTCTGGGCCGCGCGCACGCTGGCGGAAGGTGGCCAGGTGGTGGCCAACGGTGGCAACTGCGTGGTGCCCGCCGCCAACTGGGTCCATTACGTCCACGCCGCGCACGCGCCCGAGCCCGGCGGCGGTCCGCTGCGCAGGCTGAAGGGCCACGTGAGCCACCGGATGCACCTGCTCGGCGAGCAACGTGCGCTGCGCCGGGCGCGGATCATCCTGGCGAACTCGGAGCGCACGCGGCAGGACCTGCTGGCCGCCAGCGGCGTGGAGGCGTCCCGCGTCCACGTCGTGTACCTGGGCGGAGACCCCGCGCGCTTCCCGTCCACGACCCCCGTGCTTCGCCGTGAGGCGCGTGCGTCCCTGGGCTGGCCCCAGGAGCGGCGGGTGGCGCTGTTCGTGGGTGCGCTGGGAGACCGGCGCAAGGGCTTCGACACGCTCTTCCACGCGTGGGCGCGGCTTTGCGCCCGACGCGAGTGGGACGTGGACCTGTGCGTGGTGGGGACGGGCGTGCAACGCGAAGCATGGGAGCACGCGGCGCGGGAGCAGGGCCTGGGCGAGCGGATCCGCTTCCTGGGCTTCCGCGACGACGTGCCCCGCCTGCTGGCCGCCGCGGACCTGCTGGTGTCCCCCACGCGCTACGAGTCCTATGGCCTGGGCGTGCACGAAGCGCTGTGCGTGGGCATCCCCGCGCTGGTGAGCCGCTCGGCGGGCGTGGCGGAGCGCTTCCCGTCCTCGCTTCAGGGGCTGCTGCTGGATGACCCCGAGGACTCGGGCGAGCTGGTGCGGCGCCTGGAGGAGTGGCGGTCGCGGGGCGGGGACTGGATGCCCGCCGTGGCCGCGCTGTCGTCGGAGCTGCGGGCCTGGACGTGGGACGCGATGGCGGCGGCGGTGGTGGCCCGGCTGGAGGCGTGAGGCTTCAGGCTCGGCGCTCGAGCACCTGCTCGAAGAAGTCGAGGTGCGCCTTCGCGACCACCGGCCAGGCGAAGCGGGACACGGCTCGCTCGCGGCCTCGCGCGGACAGCTCCTGACGCTGGGCGGGGCTCTCCAGCAGCTCCTCGAGCGCGGTGACCCACGCGCCGCCGTACGCCTCCGGCAGGATGCGCCCGGCATCGCCCACGGTGTGCGGAATCTCTCCGGAGTCGCTGGCGAACACGGGCACGCCACACGCGAAGGCCTCCGCGAGCATGCGGCCGAACTGCTCCTTCCACGCGGGCGTCGTCTGGCTGGGCGCGCAGAGCACGTCCATGGCGTTGAGCGCGCGGGGCACCTCCGCGTGCTTCACGCCGGTGACGACGCGCACGCGGTCTCCGTGGCGCGCGGCCCAGGCGCGCAGGTCCGCCTCCAGGGGGCCTCCGCCGACGAAGAGGGCTCGCCAGGGCGTGCGCAGCGTGTTGAGCGCCTCCATCAGGAGCCGCAGGCCCTTCTCCGGCACGAAGCGGCCCAGGTAGCCCACCACGGGCGGCCCTTCGGACGTCCAGCCCAGGCGCTCGCGGAAGTCGCGGCCCGCCTCCGGATCCGGACGGAAGTGCTCCACGTCCACGCCCACGGGGATGAAGCGCGAGGGGCGCTGCTCATAGCCGGGCCGGGCGAGCAGGTTGTCGTGCACCGTCTGACCCCAGGCGATCCACCCCGCGGCCCGGCGCACGACGAAGCGCTCGGCCTGCGCGAAGGGCGGGGGATAGCGCTTGGCCAGGTTCTGGAACGTGCAGAAGACGAGCGGCACCTGACGGGGCGTCAGGAGCGCCACCTCCAGGCCGGAGAAGACGTAGGGCTCCTCCCACAGGTGCACCAGATCCACGCCCCGCGACAAATGGGCGCGCAGCTCCGGCCCGTAGACGAAGCCGTGCAGTGAGCGGCTGAAGTACGCGGGCACGCCCTCCAGGTTCACGGCCTCGTGGGGGTCACGCTGGAGCACCAGCGGGCCCAGGTCCCCGTGGAAGGACTTCGGCGCCACGGCGGTGACGTCCCAGCGGCCGGCGCCCACGCGGGCCATCTCGTTGGCCAGCCGCCGGTTGAGGGTGACGACGTAGGAGTGCGAGACGGTGACGAGCTTCCGGGGACGCATCATGAGTGCCCTCGCGCGGGAACGAGGCTCCGGTACACGGCGAGGATGTCCCGGGCGTAGCGCTCGCGGGAGAAGCGGCGCACGGCGGTGTGGCGGGCCGCGCGGGCCAGGGTGTCGCGCAAGGCTTCGTCCTCCAGCAGCCGGCGCAGTGCCGCCGCGAGCGTGGTCGCGTCGCCGGGTTCGATGGCCAGCACGTCCTCGCCATCCCGCAGCGCTTCGGCCGCGCCGCTCGACTTGGAGATGACGGCCGCCCGGCCGCAGGCGAGCGCCTCCGCGATGGTGAGGCCGAACGGTTCGCGGCGGGTGCTCGCGTGCACGAAGACGTCCAGGGCCCGGTAGACGCGCTCGGGCTCGGGCTGGAAGGGCACGAAGCCCACGCGGTCCATGAGGCCGTGGCGCTCCACCTGTCCGCGCAGCTCCGCGTCGGTGAACTGCGAGCCGGCCGTGCGGTAGAGCGGCGCGCCCACGACGTAGAAGCGCACGGGCAGGGCCGGCGCCTGACGCGTCAACAGGGCCGCGGCCTCCAGGAAGACGTCGTGTCCCTTCCAGCGCGCGTACGTGGCCACGAGCCCCACGCGCAGCGTGCCCGGAGGCGCGGGAGGCAGTCCGGCCAGCGCATCCAGGTGCGCGCCGTCACCGGCGGCAGGGGAGAACCGCTCCACGTCCACGCCATTGGGAACGACGTGCACGGGCACCTTCCCGAGCACCGTCCGCGCGTCATCGCCCACGGCCTGCGAGTTCGCGATGGCGGCCGAGGCCAGCGGATGCAGCCCGGAGAGCGCGCGGCGCACGAGCGGACGCTCGCCGAGGAAGTCGTGCACGTGCCACACGCGCGGAATTGGCAATCCGAGGGTGGCCGCGCTCAGCAGGTGGGTCTTGATGCCATTGGAGTGCAGCAGGTCCGGCGCCGCGTCACGCACCGCGCGCCGCAGGTCGAGGCCGTAGCGGGTCAGCAGCAGGGGCGTGGGGGCAAGCTCCCGCGCGAAGCGGAGGAGCCCCGCGCGGCCCTGCTCCCGCAGGCCGCTGTCCCCGAGCGCGGAGAGGCGGTCGGGCAGGGCGAGCACCCGGGCCTCCACTCCGAGACCTCGGGCCGTCTCCACGAGCGGCCCGTCCGTGCCCGCGATGAGGTGCAGCGACAGGCCGGGCTCCAGCGTGCGCAGGCACGCGAGGAGATCCACGAGTGCGCGCTCGGCACCGCCCAGGATTCCCACGGGGTTGAGGAACAGGATCCGCACGCGGACGCGACCGAATCAGACCCGACCGGGGCGGTCAAGGCGATGCAGATACGCGTCCAGCACGGTTCGCGCGTGGGCGCTCCACGTGAAGCGTGCGGCCCGTGAACGCCGCGTCTCCGCGGATGGCGCGGGCACGCGGCCCGTGAGCAGGGCATCCACCGTCTCCGCCCACGCGGCCACGTCGCCCACCGGGCAGTACGTGCAGGCGTCGGCGCCCACCTCGCGCAGCACCGGCAGGTCGCTGGCCACCACGGGGACACCACACGCCAGGGCTTCGATGACGGGCAGGCCGAAGCCCTCCGCGTCGCTGGGCACCAGCACCGCGCGGGCGCGCCGGTACAGGCCCGCGAGCGTGGCCCGCTCCTGCCGGGGTGGTTGCAGCAGCGCGTCCTTCAAGCCGAGCCGCGCCACCTGTGCCTGCTGGGCCGTGTCCAACTCGCCGCCCTGCTGCACTAGCATCAGGTCCGGATACCGGGCTCGCAGCGCCGCGAAGGTGTCGAAGAGCACGTCCAGGCGCTTGCGGCGGATGGCGCTGCCCACGTGCAGCAGGTACGGCCGGCCCTTCAGCGGCGCGAGCACCGCATCGCTGGCGTCTCCATGTTGGGGTTCGAGCCGGTACTCCGGCGAGACTCCGTAGGGCGCCCACACCAGTCGTTCAGGGGGAACCACGCCGTGCGCGAGCAGTTCGTCACGGACCTGCTGCGTGCTGTGGAAGACGATGGCCGCGCGCTCCAGTCCCTTGAGCGTGGCCCGCGCCATCAGCCGGAACCACGTGGGGCGCGGTTCGAGGTGGGGCTCCACGACGGACCGGAACGCATCCAGGTCATGGCAGAAGACACCGGTGCGCTCCGCGGGCAGCGCGTGCACGAGCTGCGCGTAGGTGTGGTCCACGACGTGGAATGCATCGGGGCCCATGCGCTCACGCAGCAATCGCGCGGGATAGAGGCCGAAGCGGGTGAGCAGCCGGTCCGCGTTGAAGGCGGCCTTGCGGCTGCCCACGCGGGGCAGGGCGCGCACGGCGTGGGGAATGGACGGCCGCACGCGGGTGACGGCGACCTCGGCGGGGAACGCCGCCAGTCCGTCCACGAGGGCCTCGCCCACCAGGTCCATGCTGGGCCAGCCCTCTTCGCGCGGATCCATCAGGACCTTCAACCGCAAGGTGCTCACCTGCTCATCGCCTCCGGTCAGGGGATGCCGCGCTTGATGCGCATCTCGTGCTCGCCCACGATCCACTCCAGCGCCCGCGAGGCTTCATCGCTCACGGTGCCCACCCAGCGATGTGTCACTCATGGGTGCTCCCGGTGCGACGCAGCAGGTGCGCCACCGTGTGCTCCAGCGCGAAGTGCTCACGGTACACTCGCGCCGCGCGCTCACCCAGGGCCTGACGTTCATCGCTGTGCGCCCACAAGTGCTCCGCGAGCGCCAGCAGCGCGGTGGGGGACGCATCGTCCGCGAGCGCCACCGGCCGCAGCTCCCGCCACAGCGGTTCGCTCAGGTGTCCGAGGTTCGTGATGATGGGCAGGCCCAGCCCCAGGCCTCCCATCGCGCTGCTGCGCCGGGCGCTGACGCCATCGGGGTAGGGCTGCACCAGCAGCTCCGCCGCGCGCAGGTGCGCGGCCACGGCCTCCGGTGCCAGTCCATCCCTCGCATGGAGCCTGCGAGCCAGCGCGGGATGCTTCCGTCCCAGCGACTCGCTCCAGGCCTGACTGCCCCGGCCCAGCAGCAGCGCCTGCCGCCGCTCATCCCGCTGCAACAACGGCACGAGCACGGCCTCCAGCGGGCCCGCGATGGCTCCGCCATACGTCCCGAAGTGCGCCACCGTGGGGCCACTGCCCAACGCATCCCGCACCGCGCTCACGGCCTCCTCCGGCACGTCGAGGGGCAGGGGACTGGGAATGGGACACCAGCGGGCCTGGGAGCGCAGGGGCTCCGGCAGGTGCTCCGCCCAGGTGGGGATGGAGACGTAGGCGCGCTCCGCTCCAAGCGCCAGCGTGCGCAGCATCACCCGCGTGACTCCCGCGAGCACCTGATGCTTCCACGGCGCGCCCGGACTCCACGGGTACACCGCCTCATGGAGGAACAGCTCGCGTTCGTCCCGCCGCCTCGCCGCGAACCAGGCGCAGAGCGGCACGTTCATCGCCTTCATGCCGAACGCGTGCGGCACGTACAGGAGCAACAGCCTTCGGGGCCCGGGCGTCGCGTCCAGTTCACGCGTCAGGCGCACCAGCCCCGGCGGCGTGAAGAGGCCGGGCCACCGGTGCACGGTCACGCCCTGATCATCCGTGACGCCGTCGGGCCCAGGCGTCCAGACATGCACCGTCTCCCCCGCCTTCAAGAGCGCGTGGGCGATGCTCCGGGTGTGGTCGGAGACGCCGCCGGGGGCCGGCGGATACTCCCCCGTCATCAGATGCCACGCGCGGCTCACGGCGGCGCCCGCCTCGCGCGCAGGTGCTGGACCAGGGCGCGCAGCTCTCCCAGCAACGACAGGCCTCGCCGCGTGGCCTCACGCGCGAGCACCAGCGCCGTCAAGAGCCCCGCCGCCACCAGCGCCTGCACCAGCAGCCCGTCCTCCCCCATCGCCAGCCGAGAACAGCCCACCGCGAGCGCCAGCAGCGCGCCCACCGTGAGGAAGGGCTCCATGACCTCGAACTCGAGCCGCGACAGGTGCGGGTTGCGGCGGGACACCAGCCGCGCCGTGAACCACAGCTCCGTCAGCGTCACCGCCGTCGCGCTCACCCCGACGCCCACGATGCCCCAGTGCATCACCGCCAGCACTCCCAGGCCGAAGCGCAGCAGGCTCCCGGTGATGGCCACGTACATCCGCTCCCTCGCGTGACCGCTGGCGTTCTGCTGCGAGTTCAGCAGGCCCTGCACCGCCAGCATCGACGCCTCGAGGGTGAACCACTGCACCAGCGTGGACGCGAGGCTCCAGCGCGCGCCGAACACCACCGGGATGAAGGGCGGCAGCGCGATGACCCCGAAGGGGATGGCCAGACACAGGACCGCGCTCACGCGCCGGATGGACGTGCGCAGGTAGTCCGCCAGCGCGGCCGAGTCCTCCTGCATGCGGCTGTACGCCGGATACGCGACGCGGGTGAGGACGCTGCTCACGGCCAGCGGCACGGAGGCCAGCGCCGTCGCCCAGTTCACCAGGCCCACCCCGTCCTTGCCTTCCATGCGCCCCACCACCAGCGGAATCCACCCCTGGAGCGCCGCGGGGATGATGCTCGTGAGCTGGAACCAGATGCCGAAGGACAACAGCCGCTTGACGATGTCCCACCGGAACGTGCCCTGGGGCCGCCAGCCCGCCGCCGCCCAGAACAGCACCATGCCCACCGCGCCCCGCACCAGCCCGCCGCCGATGAGCGACCACGCCCCGAAGTGCAGCGAGGCCAGCAGGATGCTGCCCGCCGTCTGCGCCACGCTCTCGATGAGCTCGATGCGCGCGAGCGTCGGGAAGCGCAGTTGGCGCTCCAGCATCATGATGGGGATGACGCGCAGCGAGTGGAAGAACAGGCCAATCGCCATCGTGCCCACCATGGCCGCGCCCGAAGGCCCCAGCTCGTAGGTGCTCGACAGCCACGGCGCGAGCAGCACGATGGCGCCCACGATGAAGACGGTGAACGCCTGGTGGCTCCAGAAGGCGGAGGTGATTTCATCCTGCGTGGGTTCGTGCTGCTGGCGCACCAGCGAGGCGCTGAGCCCCAGGTCCCCCAGGAACGCGCCCATCGCGGACGTGAAGGCGACGATGGCGAACACGCCATAGTCCCCGGGGAACAGCAGCCGCGACAGGGTGAGCGAGCTCACCACGCGCAAACCCAGCGAGCCGACCGTCCGCAGGAGCAGGGCGATGATGGAGCGCTGCGCGCGGACCTTCACGTCCGCCATGCCCAGGGGCGGAGCGTCAGCGGCGTCCGGCGCGGGAGTGGAACGGCTGCTCATGGGGGAAACGGGGCGCTCCACGAAAAGAACTCCCGGCAGCCTATATGCGCCCGCGCATCCGGCGAACAGGGACGCGGAACCCGGGGGCGCCCCACCCTTCGACGGGAAGGGCCCGCATGCAGCCCCGGGGGGCGGGCGGGCGGACACGGGCGTGCCTGCCATGGTGGTCCTGGCCGCGCCCCGCGCTGCGCAGATTGTGCGGCGAGCGGCCGCCGGGTGCCGCGAATCACAGGGGCACCACATGGCCGACGCGTCAGCGAAGAACGGGCACCGCGCGGGGAACGGGGCGCGCAACGACAGGGCCCGCATCTGGGGAGGCATCGACCTGGGCGGCACGAAGATCGAGGCAGTCATCGTGGACGCGCGCGGCGACGTGCTGGGCCGGGCCCGCCACACGACCCCCGCGACCGGCGGCCCGGGCGAGGTGGTGAAGGAGCTCTACGGCACGCTGGGGGAGGCCGCGCAGGCCGTGGGCATCGAGCCCGCGAAGCTCGCGGGCGTGGGCGTGGGCGTGCCCGGGGCGGTGGACGCGAACCGCGGCACGCTCTCCCACACGAGCAACGTGGCGGGCGGCTGGGACGCGCCGTATCCCCTGGCGGCGGACCTGGGCGACCTCATGGGCGGCGGCAAGGTGGTGCTGGGCAACGACGTCCAGGTGGCCGTCGCGGCCGAGTACAAGCTGGGCGCGGGCCGCGACCACCGCTCCGTGCTGGGCGTGTGGTGGGGCACGGGCGTGGGCGGGGGCCTGGTGCTCAACGGCGTGCCGTGGCGCGGGCAGGGCTCCGCCGGTGAGATTGGCCACATGGTGGTGAAGCCCAACGGCGCACGCTGCGGCTGCGGCCGGCGCGGCTGCCTGGAGGCCTACGCGGGGCGCGCGTCCATGGAGCGCAAGGCGCGCGCGGCGGTGAGGAAGGGGGAGAAGACCCTGCTCTTCGACATCATGCGCGACAAGAAGCGCACGCGCCTGTCCAGCAGCGTCTGGGCGAGCGCGCTGAAGCAGAAGGATCCGCTGGCGACGCGGCTCATCGAGCGGGCCATCGACATGCTGGGCGCGGCCATCGCCTCCGTCATCAACCTGCTGGACCTGGAGGCCGTCGTCATCGGAGGCGGGCTGGGGTCCCGCCTGGGCCCCATCTACATGGGCCACCTCCAGGACGCCATGCACCCGCACCTGTTCATCACGGAGCGCAAGCCCGTGATGCGCATCGCGGAGCTGGGCGACCTGTCCGGCGCCATCGGCGCGGCGCTGCTCGCGGGCCCGCGCATGTGAGGCCTGGAGGGCGCACCTGGCCCGACATCGCCGCCCGTACCAGCGAGGAGGCAGGCGCATCGTGACGCACCTGCGACGCCAGGACGTTGACGCGCTGCTTCGGTGGCCGTCACGATGCGGGTGGACGCTCCTCTCGCATGGTCACCTTCTTCGTCGCCTTCCTCGTGTCGCTCCTCGTGGCGCTCGTGCTCACGTGGCGCGTGCGTGAGCGTGCGCTGGCGTGGGGCTGGTTGGACCAGGTGAGCTCCAGCCGCAAGGTGCACGTGCGGCCCATCCCGCGGCTGGGCGGCATCGGCATCGTGGGCGGCTTCTTCGCGCCGCTGTGCGCGCTGTTCCTCGTGGACTCGGGCGTGGGGGACCAGTTCGTCTCGCAGACGTCGCTCATCATCGGCCTCTTCGTGGGCGGCGCCATCATCGCGGGGCTGGGCTTCTACGACGACCTCAAGGGCGCGGGCGCGAAGCTGAAGTTCTCCGTGCAGTTCGCGGTGGCGCTGGGCCTGTACGCGCTGGGCTTCCGGATTGAAGTGCTGGCCAACCCCTTCGGCGCGGAGCTGACGCTGGGGCTGTTGAGCCTGCCCCTGACGGTGCTGTGGGTGGTGGGCGTCATCAACGCGCTCAACCTCATCGACGGGTTGGACGGGCTGGCGGGCGGCGTCGCGTTCTTCGGCGTGGGCACCCACTTCCTGCTCGCGCTGATGCGCGGGGACGTGCTGCTGTGCCTGCTGATGGTGTCGCTCGCGGGCGCCATCCTCGGGTTCCTGGTGTTCAACTTCAACCCGGCCTCCATCTTCATGGGGGACACGGGCAGCATGTTCCTGGGCTTCGTGCTCGCGGCGGTGTCCATCAAGACGTCGTCGAAGAGCGGCACCGCGGTGGCGCTGCTCGTGCCGGTGATGGCGCTGGGGCTGCCCATCATGGACACGCTGCTGGCCATGGTGCGCCGCTCGCTTTTGGGCAGACCCATGTTCAGCGCGGACAAGGAGCACATCCACCACCGGCTGATGAGCCGCCTGCTGTTGTCCCACCGCACCACCGTGCTGGTGCTCTACGCGCTGTGCACGCTGTTCATGGTCACCGCGCTGGCGCTCCACTTCGCCAACAGCCTCCAGAGCGCGCTGCTGCTCAGCGGCGTCGGCGTGGTCATCATGGTGCTGATGCGCAAGCTGGGCTACCTGGACGTGCGCCACATGGGCGCCGTCCACCAGACGCGCCACCGCAACCTGGAGCTGCGCTCGCTGATTCGCTCCGTCACCGCCTCGGTGCGCGCGGCCGGCTCGTTCCAGGAGCTGTGGAGCGCGGTCCGTCCGCTGGCCCAGGGGCTGAACCTGTCCGCGCTGGAGCTGCGCCTGCGCCGCCCGCACGAGGACGTGAACGCGGGCGTCGTCTTCGAGTCGCAGCACCCGGACGCGGGCGGCTCGGCCGCGCTGGAGGTGCGCCTGGACGTGAAGGAGGAGGACGCCCTGCTGGGCGCGCTGCGCCTGGTGTGGCGCGACGGCCGGGCCGCCATCGACCGGGACGAGGAGCTGGCGCTGGAGGTGGTCGCGGACGCGGTGGCCGAGCGCGTGGGGCAGTTGGTGGCGCTGGAGGCCGCGGAGCCCGAGCGCATCATCGCGCTGCGGCGGTGAGCCCATGAGCGACTCCCCGGCCCTGCTGACGCTGCTCCAGGCCTGGCCCGAGGTGCCGGACGCCCCCGGGCCCTCGAATGAAGGTGACTGTGACGCGCTGGTGAAGGCCGCCGTGCGCCACGGCCTGGCGGGCTTCGTCGAGCACGCGCTCGTGAAGGCGGACTGGACGCTGACCCCGGACGCCGGGGCGCTGCTCACCCGCGAGGCCCGGCTGAGCGCGGCGCGGGGCATGCGCGTGCGGTCGCTCCTGACGCGGAGCCTGACGGCGCTGGCGGCGCTGGGCCTGACGCCGGTGCTGCTCAAGGGCTACGGGCTGGCGCGCAGGCTCTACCCGGAGCCGCTCCAGCGCGCGACGAACGACGTGGACCTGCTGGTGCCGCGCGCCCGGGTGCTGTGCGCCGTGCACGCGCTGGAGGGCATGGGGCTCACCACCCAGGCCGGCGACGTGGACCGGGACGACGCGCACCACGTGGAGCTCACCGGACCGGACGGCCTGGTGGAGCTGCACTACCGCGCGCTCACGGGCTACGGCCTGGCGCTGGAGGGCGACGCCATGGTGGCGCGCGCGGTGGACGCGACGCTGGACGGGCACCCCGTGCGCTACCTGTGCCCGGAGGACGAGGCCGTGTACCTGTCCCTGCACGCGAGCAACCACCTGCTGCAGCGGCTGGCCTGGCTGTTCGACCTGAAGCTGCTGGCGCGGGCGCACCCCCGGCTCGACTGGGACCGGGTGGTGACGCGCGCGCGGCGCACGGAGCTGCCCCACCTGGTCTGGTACGCGTGGGACGCCGCGCACCGGCTGCTGGGCGCGCCCGTGCCCCCCTGGGTGCTCAAGGCGCTCGCACCGCCCCGGTGGCAGCGCGAGCTGGCGACGCGGCTGTTCTCCGGGCCCCGGCTGGTGGGCGCGGCGCTGGCGGGGAACAAGCCGGCGTGGGTCGCCGCGAAGCTGGCCCTGGCGCCCCGGGCCCGGCCCATGGTGCGGTACGCGCTGCGGCGGCTGCGCGGCGCCCGCCCCCCTCCCGCCACGGGCGCGGAGCCAGGGGCGCCACGGCCCGTCCGCTCGCCCGCTGGAAGACGGTGATTGCGGCGGGCGGGCCCGGCCCATTAAAGGTGCCGCACCATGGCGCCCAGCCTCCTCGACATGTTCCGGGTCCTGTCCTCCTTCGAGCCCCCGCGCGGCAAGCTGCGGGGCGCGCCGTGGGAGGCGTACGTCGACTGGGCCATCTCCCAGGGCCTGGCGCCGCTGGCGGCGTACAACCTGGAGTACCGGATGGGCGGGGGCGACGCGCCCGAGTGGGCCCGCGACCGGATGATGTCCATCTACACCGGCTCCGTGAACGACAACGTCATGAAGCTGGTCCACTTCAAGCGCATCGTGGATCAACTGGAGGGCCGCAAGATTCTCCTCCTGGGCGGCGCGGCCTTCGCGGAGGCGCTCTACCCGCACGTGGGCTTCCGGCCCGTGCTGGACATCCAGGTGCTGGTGCGCCGCATGGACGTGGACGGCTTCGCCGGCTACCTGTCCAACCACGAGTTCGTCCCGGAGCCGGACACGGGGAACACCGGCGCCGCGCGCGTCGTGTCCGACGGCCGCACCCCCATCCACATCTACGCGGACGTGCTGGGCGCGAACCGACGTGAGCAGTTGGCCGGCATCTTCGAGCGCGCCCGACCCATGAAGGTCTACGGGCAGTCCGTCTTCCGCCCGGAGCTGGAGGACGCGCTGCTGCTCACCGCGCTGGACCAGGCCCACCACGGGTATGACGTGCCGTGGCTGTCGTTCGTGGACCTGCGCGAGCTCATCACCGGCGCCACCTGGATGGGCGGCGTGTACTCGCGCCCGCTGGAGGTGCCCGTGCTGCTCTCGCGCGCGGAGGCGTTCGGCCTGGAGCGCGCCCTCTACACGTCGCTGGCCATCGTGGCGCGGCTGTTCCCGGAGGCGGAAGCCCAGGCGACCGCCGCGTTCCCGCCGCTGCGCCGCGCGACCCGTGAGCTGCTGGACCGGGGCGTGGTGGGTCCGGTGAGCACCCCCGGACGTTCCTCCGCCCTGCGGGGTGTGGATCGACTGCGACGTCTCCTCACGGGGCGATAAGGCTGTCTGGTCGCTCGGCGGTCCTTCGTGCCCGGGCTTTCTTTCAGTGCTCCGGTCGGCGTATGAGTTCATGACGCCACCTGTCGAAACCAGGACACTCAAAGAATGCGCATTGCCATTATCGGATCGGGTTACGTCGGACTCGTCGCGGGCACCTGCTTCGCGGACTCGGGCAACGACGTCGCGTGCGTGGACATCGACGAGCGGAAGATCCGCATGCTCCAGGATGGACAGGTCCCCATCTACGAGCCGGGTCTGGAGGAGCTCATCAAGAAGAACGTGAAGGAGAAGCGCCTCACGTTCACCACGAACCTGGCCGAAGGCGTGCAGAACGCCCAGGCCGTGTTCATCGCCGTGGGCACCCCGGAAGGGGAGAGCGGCGAGGCGGATCTCCAGTACGTGCTCGCGGCGGCGCAGGCGGTGGGCCGCGCGATGAAGCAGTACACGGTGGTGGTGGACAAGAGCACCGTGCCGGTGGGCACCGCGGACAAGGTGCGCGAGGCCATCGCGAAGGTGACGGACGTGGAGTTCGACGTCGTCTCCAACCCGGAGTTCCTCAAGGAAGGCGCCGCGCTGGACGACTTCTTCAAGCCGGACCGCGTCGTCATTGGCGCGGACACGGAGCGCGCCCGGACCATCATGGGGGAGCTGTACGCGCCGTTCGTGCGCACGGAGAACCCCATCCTGTTCATGGACACGCGCTCCGCGGAGCTGACGAAGTACGCGGCCAACGCGATGCTCGCGACGCGCATCTCCTTCATGAACGACATCTCCGCGCTCTGCGAGAAGGTGGGCGCGGACGTGGACTTCGTGCGCAAGGGCCTGGGCGCGGACAAGCGCATCGGCTACCCGTTCCTCTTCCCCGGCGTGGGCTACGGCGGCTCCTGCTTCCCCAAGGACGTGAAGGCGCTGGTGACGACGGCGCGTGAGTACGGCCTGGAGCTGGACCTGCTGCGCGCGGTGGAGCGCACCAACGAGCGGCAGAAGAAGCTGCTCGTGAACAAGGCCGTGAAGCACTACGGGTCGCTGGAGGGCAAGAAGTTCGGCGTCTGGGGCCTGGCGTTCAAGCCGAAGACGGACGACATGCGCGAGGCGCCCTCCATCGAGGTCATCGAGGGGCTCATCGGCAAGGGCGCGTCGGTGATCGCGCACGACCCGGTGGCCTCGCACGCGGCGAAGCGCGTCTTCGGCGACCGCATCCGCTACGCGGAGCTGCCGTACGACGCGCTGGAGGGCGTGGACGGCCTGTTCGTGGTGACGGAGTGGAACGAGTTCCGCCACCCGGACTTCGCGCGCATGAAGTCCCTGATGAAGACGCCGGTCGTCTTCGACGGCCGCAACATCTTCCAGCCCGCGCGCATGCGTGAGCAGGGCTTCACCTACTTCGGCATCGGTCGCAAGTAGATGAAGCAGCAGTCCGGAGGCTCGCTGGACGCACTGACGGGGCTGCGCTTCCTGGCGGCCCTGCACGTCGTGTTGTTCCACTTCGGCACCCCGTGTCTCCAGGGTGTGGCGCCGGAGTGGATGGTGCAGGTGGTGGCCTCCGGCTATGCGTCCGTGGGGGTCTTCTTCCTCCTGTCCGGCTTCGTGCTCGCGTACAACTACGTGGACGCGGCCGGCGGGATGCAGACCCCGCCCCGGGCCTTCTGGAGCGCGCGGGTGGCGCGCGTCTACCCGGTGTTCCTCCTGATGTTCCTCTTGTCGGCGGTGCCCACGGCGCAGGGCTCGCTGGCGGCGAACACCGTGCCGGTGGCCGCGGCGAAGCTGACCACGGCGGGGCTCACCACGCTGCTGCTGCTCCAGTCATGGGTGCCGAAGCTGGCGCTGTACTGGAACCCGCCGTCCTGGTCCGTGTCGGTGGAGGCGTTCTTCTACGCGGTGTTCCCCGCGCTGGCCCGGAGGCTGGAGCGCTTCCGGGGCGCGCGCATGACGGCGGCGCTGGTGGGTGTGTGGCTGTTGGGGCTGCTGCCGCCGGTGCTCTACCTGGTGTTGATGCCGGACGGGCCGGGCCCGTTGAACGCGGCGTCCGGCGGCATGTGGCTGGCGGTGGTGAAGTTGAACCCGCTGGCGCGCCTGCCGGAGTTCCTGCTGGGCGTGCTGCTGGGGCTCGTCTTCGTGCGGGAGCGGGCGGCGGCGGCGTCCCGGCGCTCCGGCGCGGTGATGGCGCTGGCGGGCGCGGCGCTGCTGGTGGCGGGCTTCTCACAGGGCGCGTGGATTCCGTACCCGCTGATGCACAACGCGCTGCTGGCGCCCGCGTCGGCGCTGCTGGTGTACGGGCTGGCGCGAGGCGGCGGGCCGCTGGGGCAGGTGCTGGCGCGGCCGTGGCTGGTGCACCTGGGCGGGGCCAGCTACGCGCTGTACCTGCTGCAGTACCCCGTCAGCGAGCTGGTGCACTGGCTGGAGCGGTTCGTGGACCTGTCGTCGCCCACGCGCTTCCTGGCGGTGCTGCTGGTGTTGCTGGTGCCCGCGTCGGTGGCGGTGCACCGGTGGGTGGAGACGCCGTGGCGCACGCGGGTGCGGCGAGGGCTCCAGACGTGGGTGGATGGCACGCCCGCGCGGCCGGCTCCGGCGCCCGTGGTGCCGGGCACCTGAGCTTCGCGGCAGCGCGCCTTCAGCGGGCGAGGCCGCAGGCCTTCTTGCCCTCTTCGGTCTCGATGGCGCGGCAGTCGCAGCCGTCGAGCCTCGCCTCGCAGACCATCTCGTCCTCGGCGGTGGGCTCCACGCGGCCTTCCTCGTCGGCGGCGCGCTGCTGGCAGGCCTGCTTCTCCACCGAGTTCAGGGCGCACTCGCAGAGCTTCTCGGACAACTCGCGGCAAGCGCTCTTGCACGCGGTGAGTCCGGAGAGGGAGGCGCAGAGGACGGCGGCGGTGAGCAGGAAGCGACGCATGGGGTCGGGGGAAGATGCCAGATGGTTCCCCGGATGCAAGCGGTGTCCCGGGCGGCCCGTTCATTCGCGGGCCCCCGCCCTGGAGGCAGGCCGCGCCAGGGGAGGAGGCGTCCAGGCGCCGCGTCCGCTGGCCGGGGGGACACGCCCCGGAGGTCCGCGAGGAGCGTGACATACTCCCGCGCCGCGCATGGCTCCTGGCTCCCACCGCGTCTCCCGGTACACCGTCTACGCGGAGGCCGCGCTCGCGGCGCTCGTGGTGCTGGGCCCGGTGGCGCTCGGCGGCGCCGCGCGCTGGGTGTCCTGGCCGCTGGGCGTGCTGTCCGGGGCCGCGGCGGTGCTGGCCTTCGTGGGCGCCCGGCGGCAGGGAGAGACCCCTCGCGTGCCGCTCCTCGCCGCGCCGCTGGTGGGCGCGGTGCTGCTGTGCGCGTTGCAGCTCGTGCCGCTGCCCCCCGGGCTGCTCGCATGGGTGAGCCCGGAGGCCGCGGCGCTGCGCGAGGACGTGCTCGTCCCGCTGGGGCTCACGGGTTGGCGGCCGGTGTCGCTGGAGCCTTCCGCCACCTGGCGGGAGCTGGCGAAGCACGCGGCCTACCTCCTCACGTTCGTCGCGGCGGTGCAGGTGTGCCGTGCTCGCGCGTCGCGGCAGCGGCTGCTCGCGGTGCTGGCGTTCACGGGCGCGGCGGTGGCGGCGGTGGGGCTGGGGCATGCGCTGTTCGGCGTGGAGGCGCTGTTCGGGCTGCGGGCGTACGTGCACGCGCGTCCGCCCCTGGTGACGCCGTTCGGGAACCCCAACCACCTGGCGGGCTTCCTGGGGCTGTGCGCGACGGTGGCGGTGGGGCTCGCGCTGTCGAAGCAGCCGCGGTCGCGCGCGTGGCCCTTCGCGATGGCGGCGCTCGTCTCCGGCGCGGGCGTGCTGCTGTCGCTGTCTCGCGCGGGCATCGTGTTCTTCGTCTTCGGGCAGGTGCTGCTCGCCGCGTGGCTGGTGAAGCAGCGTCGCGAGGCGCGCACCCCCGCCAGGCCCGCGTGGGGCAAGGGCGCGGCGGTGCTGCTGGGGCTGCTGGCGACGCTGTCCGTGGGCGCGTACCTGGCGGCGGATCAACTGTGGGCGGAGGCGCGCACCGTGGACGGCGTGGAGTCCCTGCGCCGCGGCAAGATGGAGCCCTGGCCGATGATGGCCCGCGCGGCCCGCGCGTTCCCGGTGCTGGGCATGGGGCGCGGCGCGTTCGAAACCGCCTTCCCGCGCTTCCAGACCGAGCCCAACCCCAACACCTTCACGCACCCGGAGAACGCGGTGCTGCAGGTGGCGGCGGAGTGGGGCGTGCCGGGACTGCTGCTGCTCGGGCTGGCCCTCTGGGCCTTCGTGAAGCGCGTGCGGCGCGAGGACCACGGGCCCGTGGAGCTGGCGGCGCTGTCCGGCGTGGCGGCGCTGGCGTTGCACAACCTCTTCGACTTCAGCCTGGAGCTGCCCGCGTGCGCGGTGGCGGTGGTGGTGGCGCTGGGCGCGGTGGCCCGGCCCCGTGAGGCCGAGCGCATGGCCGCGCGCCGCACGAAGACGGGCACGCTGCCCGTCAGGCCCGCGCTGGCGCTGGCGGCGGGGCTCACGGTCGTGACGCTCGTCGCGCTCGTGCCGGGACGGCGGAGGATGGCGGACGCGGAGGCGCTGCTGGCGGAGCGCGTGGCGGCGCGGGCGCCGGGCGCGGAGGTGCGAGCGCTGGGACTCCAGCTCATCGACGCGCACCCGGCGGACTACCTGCTGTACCGGCTGATGGCGATGGCCTCCGTGTCGGATGGCGCGGAAGGCGCGAAGGACGCGCTGGGCTTCGTCAATCACACGCTGTACCTGCGCCCCCTGGACGCGCCCGCGCACCGCGTGGCCGCCAGGGCCCTGCTGCACCTGGGCCGGCGCGAGCAGGCCTTCCTGGAGTACCGGCTCGCGCACGATGCCGGGGACACGCGCGTGCTCATCAGCGAGGCGATGCCCCGGGCCCGCACGGTCGAGGAGCTGAAGACCCTCACGCCCGAAGCGCCCGGGCAGGTGGTGGAGCTGGCGGAGGCGCTGCTCGCCGGGCCGTCGCGTCGCGCGCTGGGGCTCGAATGGCTCGTCTGGGCGCGTGAGCACTTCGAGGGCCGGCCCGAAGCCACCGCGCTGTGGATGCAGGAGGCGCGCGGACGGCTGGCCCAGGGAGAGCTCCCCGCGGCGGAGGCGGCCTGCGCGGAGGTGGAGCGGCGCGCCCCGGACGCACTGGCCACGCACCTGCTGCGCGCGGACGTGTGGCGTGCGCAGGGCCGGCGCGCGGAGGCGCTCCAGTCCCTGGAGGCGCTCGTGAAGCGCTTCCCCCACGACGTGGAGCTGGCCTTCACGCTGTCCACGCGGCAGCAGGAGGCCGGGCTCACGCGCCAATCGCGGGACACGCTGGCCGCCGTGGCGCCGTACCTGACCGACCTGCGACAGCGCGCGCGCCTGCTGTCACTGGAGGCGGACAGCTTCGAACAGGAAGGCCTGCTGGCCCGCGCGCTGGAGCAGCGCCGCTCGGTCGTGGGGCTGCTGCCCGGCCCGGAGAGTCACTTCGCGGTGGCCCGGCTGCAGGAGCTGCTGTCGCGCTACGACGCGGCGTCGCGCTCGGTGCACGAAGGCCTGCGCCTCATGCCGCTCGATGACGCACGGCGCGCGGAGGGGGAGGCCTGGGCGGCGCGGCTGGAAGAACGCGAGCGCGCGCTGCAGGACGCATACAAGCGGCGGGAGCTGGACCCGCCGGGGGCACCGGTGGTCAGCGACGCTCCCCCTCCCTGAGGGCCTCAGGCCGGAGCGCCTGAGTCCTCCACGGACGCTCCGTACCGCCGCTCCTCTTCACGCGAGAGCGGCTGGATGAAGGACGCGACCAGCGGCCACTCCAGGCGCGCGAAGTCCTGGAAGCGCATCTCCAGGGCCTCCTCGTGCGAACCGGCGCGGAACAGCAGCCGCTCGTTGGCGCTCAGGGATTCGTCCATCGCGACGGGCAGGCCGTACAGCTCGCCGAAGGGAGGCTCGGCGCCCGTCTCGCAGTCGGGGAAGTGGTCGGCGAACTCGGACTCGGCGGCGAGCCGCGCGGTGCGCACGCCAAGCGTGTGGCGGACCTGCCGCAGGTCCACGGTCGCCAGCGCGGGCACGACGACAATCCAGGGCTGCCGGTCGGCCAGCACGATGACGGACTTGGCCACGCGTCCGCCGGGCACGTTGAGGGCGTCCACGAGCTCCGTCGCCGTCACCGCCCGGGCGTGGGCGTACCGTTCGAAGAGGACGCGATGGCGCCGCAGGTAACTCTGAATGGCACTCGGAATCATGGGGGACATCACCTCCTTCTCCTACAAGGTGTGTCCGGACGACGCAGGCGGCCATTCGCCACTCGAACGGAACGGCCGTGGCTGCCTGCCCTCGTCGGGTGCGCCGGAGGGCAGGCGGGCGGGCCCGCTCACGTCACTGCTGGAAGTCGTACACGCTGCCCAGCTTGAGCAGGCGCGTCAGCTCGTCGAGCGCGGTCATCGTCTCGCGCGCGAGCTGCGGGTCGCGCACGTCCTCCGGCTTGAGCACATCGCGGTAGTGCTTGCGCACCCACGCCGCGAGCCCTTCGTGCAGGGCCGGCGAGTAGAAGACGTCCGCGGTGATGGCGGCGCGCTCCGCGTCCGTGAGCGAGATGCGCTGGCGCAGGCACGCCGGGCCGCCGCCGTTGTTCATGGACTGCCGGACGTCCAGGTAGTGCACCGCCTTCACCGGGTTGTCCCCGGCCACGACGCGCTCCAGGAAGGCGCGGGCGGTGGGCGTCTCGCGGCTCTCGATGGGCGCGATGATGGCCATGGAGCCGTCCGGCAGCGACAGCACCTGCGAGTTGAATGGGTAGGCGCGCACGGCGTCCTTCACCGGCAGCTCCGCGTCCGTCGCGACCTCGAAGCGGAACGCGTCGCCCAGCTTCTCGCGCAGCGTCTGGAGGAGCTTCGGGTGGTCCACGAAGGCCAGCGCGTGCAGCATGAGGAAGCGCTCGTTGCCCACCGCGAGCACGTCCGTGTGGAACGCGCCCGCGTCGATGCCGTCCGGGTGCTGCTGCGGCAGCAGCACCTGCTCCGGGGCCAACTGGTGCAGCCGCGCCAGGGCCTGGCTGGACTCCAGCGTCTGGCGCGCGGGGAAGCGCTGCGGCCCCTTCACGTCCTGCCACGCGCTGCGCCCCCAGGCGAGCAGGTGCACGGCCTTGTGCCCCGGCGTGAAGAGGCGCGTGTGGTTGGCCGCGCCCTCGTCCGCGAAGTGCGAGGCGCCCGGCAGCGGCGCGTGCACCTGGAAGTGCTTCGGGTCCGCGAAGATGGCGCGCAGCACCGCGTGCGTGGTGTCCGCCTCGATGGCGCGGTGGAACATCTGCGTGAGGTTCGCGGGCGTCAGGTGCACCCGGCCGTCCGCGGTGTCCGCCGACGGCGCCACGGTGGCCGCGTTCGCCGTCCACATGGCGGAGGCGCTGGAGGTGAGGCGCAAGAGGTGCTCCGCGTCGCGCGCGGCGCGGGTGATGACCTCCTCGTCGGAGCCCGTGAAGCCCAGGGCCCGCAGGGTGCGCAGCGAGGGGCGCGGCTGGGGCGGCAGCACCGCCTGGCCCACGCCCAGCTCCGACACGAAGCGCATCTTCTCCAGCCCCTGGAGCGCCGCCTCCCGGGGATGGCTGGGCTGGCCGCCGTGGTGCTGTGACGCCAGGTTGCCCGGCGAGAGGCCGGCGTAATTGTGGGTCGGACCAATGAGGCCGTCGAAGTTGTATTCGCGCATGGGATATGGAGACGCGTCGTGGAGCGTCCCCCTTTAACAAAGCGCCTCAAGCGTTACCTGCGCTACCTGCTCATCGCCGGGATGTTGCGCCTGCTCCAGTTCCTGCCCCTGGACACGGCGCGCGCCCTGGGCATGACGCTGGGCGGCTGGGCCTACGCGCTCGCGGGCGGGGAGCGCAGGAAGGCCCTCCAGTCGCTGGCCCGCGCCTTCCCGGAGAGGACCCAGGCGGAGCGTGACGCGCTCGCCCGTGACGCCTTCCGCCACCTGGCCGCCGCGGCCCTGGAGGTCGCCTCCGCGCGGGCGCTGGACGCCGGGCTGGAGTCCCTGGTGTCCTGGCCGGACGAGGACCGCCGGGTGCTGGAGGCCGCGCTGGCCAGGGGGAAGGGCGTCGTCTTCGTGTCCGGCCACGTGGGCAACTGGGAGCTGCTCGCCCGGCGCGTGGCGAAGGCGGGCTACCCCAGCCAGAGCATCGCGAAGGAGACCAGCGACCCGCGCCTCACCGCATTGGTGGAGGACTTCCGGGCCAGGGGCGGCGTGCGCAGCATCTGGCGCGGCCAGGAGGGCGCGGCCCGGGCCATGCTCCGCGCGCTCCGGAGCGGTGAAATCCTGGGCATCCTCATCGACCAGGACACCAAGGTGCAGTCCGTCTTCGTGCCCTTCTTCGGGGAGCTGGCGGCCACCCCGCGCGCCGCGGCGGACCTGGCGCTGCGCACCGGCGCGGCCGTGGTGGTGGGCTTCTGCCAGCGGGACGGCCAGGGCTACCGGCTCACCATGGAGGAGCTGCCGCACCCGGACGCGACGGAGCGTGAAGCGGCCGTGCAGGCGCTCACCGCCGCGCTGTCGCAGCGCATCGAGGCCGCCATCCGCCGCGCCCCCGAACAGTGGGTGTGGATGCACCAGCGCTGGAAGACGCGTCCTCCCGAGGACGTTCCCCCGGCCCTCGCCGGCGCACCGTCCGCCCCGGCGCGGTGATAAGGAGGGCCTCGTGCCGCGCCTGCTTGCCCTGAGCTTCCTGGGACTCCTCGCCACCGGCTGTTCGCCGCGCCGCCCGGCCCCGGGCGCCGCGAACGAGCCGCGCCCGGACGTGGTGCTGGAGGGCGCGCACCTGCGCTCCTACGAGGGCGACACGCTCCAGGTCTCCGGCACCGCCTCGCGCGTCCTCTACCGGCGCGCGGGCGGAGAGGTGCAGGCCACCGAGGTCGTCGTGCGCCTGCCGCCCGGCAGGGGCTCGACCGCCGGCTCGCGCGCCGACACCGTCATCACCGCGCCGAATATGGATGGCAGCCTCGCGTCCAAGAGGTGGGTGGGGTCGGGCGGGGTTGTCGTCCAGACGGCGGAGGGCCTGGTGGCCAACACCCCCCGGCTGACCTACGACTCGGACGCGCGGCGGGCCCACGGCGACGAGGGCGTGACGATGAGGGGCCCGGACTACCAGATGCGGGCGGACCGCTTCACGCTGTCCGCCGCGGACCAGACGTTCACCTTCGAGGGCACGGTCCACGCCGTGCTGGGTGGAGCGACGGAGTGATTGAGTTCCTCGTGATGGCGCTGTTCCTGGCCCAGCCCGCGTCCTCCCAGGCCGCCGCTCCTGGCGCTCCGGTCGTCGCGCAGGCCACGCCGGCCGCGAAGCCGGGGGCCCCCGCCGCGAAGCCCGCGGCCCCTGACGCGGGCACTCCGGCCGCGCCTCCGCCCGCGCCGGGCACGTCGCTGGCGCCCACGGGCCTGCGCAACCCGGTGGACCTGTCCGCGGACCACGTCACCGGCGACCGCAACCAGGCGGTGCTCACCGGCAACGTGGTGGTGAAGCACCAGACCATGGACATCCGCTGCGACAAGATGACCGGCTACTACAACGCCACCCGCCAGGTGACGCGCGTGGTGTGCGCCGGCAACGTGCGCGCCGTGGACGGCGACCGGCAGGCCCGGGGCGAGCGCGCCGACTACGACGTGCCCTCGGGCGTGCTGGTGGTGACGGGCTCCCCGGAGGCCCGCCAGGGCAACACCTACCTGACCGGCACCAAGGTGCGCCTCATCCTGGGCAACGAGCGCCTGGAGGTGGAGAACGCCCGCATCCTCGTGGACTCCCCGTCCAGCACCTCCGTCCCCGGCACCCGCAGGAAGGCCCCCGCGCCCAAGCCCCCGGGCCCGACGCCATGAGCGGCGCGAAGCTCTTCGCCGAAGGGCTCCAGAAGACCTTCCGCCGCCGCCAGGTGGTGCGGGACGTGTCCTTCAACGTCGCCCCCGGTGAAGTCGTGGGCCTGCTGGGCCCCAACGGCGCCGGCAAGACGACCAGCTTCAACATGGTGGTGGGCCTGGTGACGCCGGACGCGGGCCGGGTGCGCGTGGGCGACGAGGACCTCACCCACCTGCCCATGCACCGCCGCGCCCGCCGCGGCGTGGGCTACCTGCCGCAGGAGGCCTCCGTCTTCCGCAAGCTCACGGTGCGCGAGAACTTCCTGGCCGTGCTGGAGCTCCAGAAGGGGCTCACCGCCCAGGACCGCAAGCAGCGCGCGGACACCCTCCTGGAGGAGTTCGGCCTCTCCCACGTCGCCGAGTCCTGGGGCGAGACGCTCTCCGGCGGCGAGCGGCGGCGCGCCGAGATCGCCCGCAGCCTCATCCCCGCCCCCCGCTTCATCCTCTTCGACGAGCCCTTCGCCGGCGTGGACCCCATCAACGTGGGCGACCTCCAGCGGCAGATCCACCTGCTGCGCGAGCGGGGCCTGGGCATCCTCATCACCGACCACAACGTCCAGGACACCCTGGGCATCTGTGACCGGGCCTACATCATCGCACAGGGGCAGATTCTCGAAGAGGGCACCCCCGCGCAGATCGCCGGCTCGGCCCGCGCGAGGGCCGTCTACCTGGGAGACCGGTTCCGTCTCCAGGCTCCGTGAAAAGCCGCCCTCCCCGTATGTCTCCAGATGCTCGGGGTGAAGTTGGCCCCACTTTTGCGTCGACGTTTGAACATCAGCCAGGCGAGCAGGGGTTGCGACAACCTGTCGGATTTCCAGCGGATTTTTAGACACTGCAAATCAGAAACCATGCGCTGGGCCACTGGACGTGGCCGGGGGTCCTTGTTAGGTTGGCACGGTCCTTGATTGGAACCTCCAATCAGGTGGCACGCAAGCCTTCCGGAGACGCCCCCACATGGCGATGGAACTCAAACAGAGCCTGAAGCTCGCGCAGCAACTGGTGATGACGCCCCAGTTGCAGCAGGCCATCAAGCTCCTCCAGCTCTCGCGAATGGAGCTCCTGGACCAGGTCCGCGAGGAGATGGAGCAGAACCCCCTGCTGGAGCAGCCCGAGGAGGGCATGCCCGGGGAGGTGAGTGAGAAGGAGCCTGGCGAGGCCTCGCTCGAAGCGGACAACACGGAAATCGCGCGCGACGTGGACCTGCCGTCGGCGACGCCTGAAACGGCCCAGGAGTTCAAGGCGGACGGCGAGGGCCCCCCGGAGATTGACTGGGAGTCCTACCTCAACAGCTACCAGTTCAACGAGCCCACCACCGCCTCCAACAAGGGCAACGTGGCCACGGACGACCTGCCGTCGTTCGAAGCCAACATGGTGAAGAAGGAGGACCTGGTCGACCACCTCCAGGAGCAGTTGGGCACGCTGCGGCTCAACGAGGCCGAGCGCCGCGTGGGCGTGCTCATCCTGGGGAACCTGGACGACGACGGCTACCTCAAGCTGCCGGAAGTGGAGGGCGACCCGCTCATCCGCCTGGCCAACGAGGCGGACGTGCCCATGCACGTGGCCGAGCGCACCCTGCGCCGCATCCAGAACCTGGAGCCCCGGGGCTGCGGCGCGCGCGACCTGCAGGAGTGCCTGCTCATCCAGTTGCAGGCGATGAAGGACCCGAACGCGGCGCTGCTGGGCCTCATCATCAAGCGGCACATGAAGTACCTGGAGAGCAAGAACCTGCCGGCCATCGCCAAGGACCTCAAGGTCACCCTGGACGAGGTGGTCGCGGCGGCGAAGCTGCTCCCGAAGCTGGACCCGCGGCCGGGCCGCAACTTCAGCGGGGATGACGCGCAGTACATCACCCCCGACGTCTTCGTCTACAAGCTGGGGGACGACGACTACACCGTGGTCCTCAACGACGACGGCCTGTCCAAGCTGCGCATCTCCGGCATGTACCGGAACGCGCTCAAGACGGGCGCGGTGAGCCCCGGGCAGACCAAGGAGTTCATCCAGGACAAGCTGCGCAGCGCGATGTGGCTCATCCGCTCCATCCACCAGCGCCAGCGGACCATCTACAAGGTCACCGAGAGCATCGTGAAGTTCCAGCGGGACTTCCTGGACAAGGGCATCGCGCACCTGAAGCCGCTCATCCTGCGCGACGTGGCGGAGGACATCGGCATGCACGAGTCCACCGTCAGCCGCGTCACCACCAGCAAGTACGTGCACACGCCGCAGGGCATCTTCGAGCTGAAGTACTTCTTCAACTCGTCCATCGCGCGCGTGTCCGGCGAGGACACGGCCAGCGAGGCCGTGAAGCACCACATCAAGCAACTGGTGTCGCAGGAAGACCCTCGCAACCCGTACTCGGACCAGAAGATCGTCGAGCTGCTGCGCTCGCAGGGCACCGAAATCGCCCGCCGCACGGTGGCCAAGTACCGCGAGGTGCTGGGCATCCTCCCCAGCAGCAAGCGCAAGAAGTACTTCTGAGCCGTGCCTGTCTTCACCGGCCCTGCACGCCAGGGCCGGTTTGGGGCATGAAGCGGGTCCATGGACCCCGTGCTCCCTTCCGATGCAGACGTTCCCCGCCGTGACCCCGTGCCGCTCGTCGTCCCGCCCGTCACCCTGGAGGGGCGGGCGGTGCGGCTGGAGCCGCTGACGCTCGCGCACGTGCCCGCGCTCACCGCGCTGTGTGAGCCGGAAATCTTCGCCTACTTCTGGCAGGTGCTGCGCACGCGGGAGGACGTGGAGGACTACGTCGCCACCGCGCTGAAGGCGGCCGCCGCGGGCACGGAGCAGGCCTTCGCCATCATCGAACGGGCGAGCGGGGACGTGGTGGGCACCACGCGCTACCTGGACATCTCGCGCGCCCACCGCACGCTGGAGATTGGCAACACGTGGCTGGGCCGCCGGGCGTGGCGCTCGCGGGTGAACACCGAGTGCAAGTCCCTGCTCCTCACGCACGCCTTCGAGTCGCTGGGCGTGATGCGCGTGCAGCTCAAGACGGACAGCCGCAACGCGCGCTCCAGGGCGGCCATCGAGCGCCTGGGTGCCTCCTTCGAGGGCATCCTGCGCCACCACATGCTGGTGCGCGGCGGCGTGGTGCGGGACAGCGCGTACTACGGGTTCATCGACACCGAGTGGCCCGGCGTGAAGGCGCGGCTCGAAGGACTGCTGGCGCGGGAGTGATAGGGTGCCGGCCGCCATGACCTTCCTTGCTCCGAGCCCGCGTCGAACCGTCTCCCGCCTCACCGCCCTGGGGGCGCTCGTGGCGCTCACCGGCTGCAGCGGCGGCGAGACGAAGGTGATGACGCTGGCGGAGCTGTCGGACCGCTCGCTCACCTTCGCGCTGGCGGACGTGGATGACGCGGAGACGCCGGACGCGCAGGGCGCGCACCGGGTCACCGTCAGCTACTCGGTGGCGGCGGACGGCCCGTGCTCGCGCTTCGCGGACGACGTGACGGCCACCCTCAACGGCCAGCCCATGACGCTGGTGCCGGGCGGCGCGTCGGACGTGGGCGGGCGCGCGGAGGCGTGTGAGAACAGCCGCGTCTACTTCAACTTCGACCCGGCCGCGTGGGGCCGCGAGCCCGTCCAGGACCTCGTCGTGCAGTTGCAGGACGCCTCCAGCACCGTGCGCCTGGTGGTGAAGAACGCCAAGGCCAAGCGCAAGTTCACGTTCCAGGGCGAGGGCACCCCGGACAAGCTGCGCGTGGGGCAGTCCTACGCCTTCCGCTGGGAGCCCTCCACGGAGACGCCCGGTCCCGTGGAGGCGCTGCTCCTGCGCGAAGGGGGCCGCGCGCCCGGCGTGCTCTCCGTCACGCAGGACGGCAACACGTCCACCGTCGCCATCCCCGCGGGCACCCCGCAGGCGAACCACACCCTGACGCTGGGCGCGGACCTGGAGGGCGTCGTGAGCGAGTGCACGGGCGTGGCGTCGTGCTCGGGCGCCATCTTCCACTCGCAGGACTTCGTGCTCTCCGTGGTGCCCTGAGCCGGGCAGGTGAGCCGGAGGCATGTTGCTGGCCTGAGCGCCACGCACCGGGGGTGGGGGATGGCGGACCGGAAAATGGGGCCCGGGTCGGAATCCCCCCGCCGTGACAGGCAGCGGACACCAGACGTGTCCTATGGCGGTCGCTTTCGCGAGCGCGAGCCGTGGACGGGAAGTTCCAACCTGGGGGGCCGGGTTGCTTTCGGCGTGGGCTCCGTTTCTGATCTGTCACGGAGCTTACCTCTCTCCATAGGAGGCAGCCACGCATGCAGCTCAACATCACCTTCCGTCAGTTCGGAGCGTCGGATTCCCTGAAGGAGTACGCCCGTGAAAAGGTCGAGCGGGTGAACCGACTGCTGGACCGGGCTGGTGAGGCCCACGTGGTGCTGTCGTTGGAGCGGCACCTGCATCACGCGGACATCACCATCCACTCCGGCGCATGGATCCTCCGGGGGCGTGAGAAGAGCGATGACATGTACGCGTCCATCGACCTGGCGATGGACAAGATCGAACGGCAGCTCCGCCGCTACCGCGACAAGCTCAAGTCGCACCACGGCAAGGAGAAGGTCCACCACCGCCAGGACCTGGTGAAGGTCCGCCACGACGTCTTCGAGGTCCACGAGCCCGAGGAGACCTCCGAGGTGTCCGCGCCCGCCGCCACCCAGGCCGCGCCCGCCGCCGCCGTCCAGGCGCCGGTGGCCGAGTCGGGCGTCGCCCGCCTGGTGCGCACCACGCACCTGGCCATCCAGTCGCTGTCCGTGGATGACGCGGTGATGCAGATGAACTTGATGAACAACGACTTCTACGTCTTCCAGAACCAGCAGTCCCAGGCGCTGTCCATCGTCTACCGACGCAAGGAGGGGGGGTTCGGCCTGATTGAGCCGCACCTGCCCGACGCGCCTGTGGCGGCCACCGGCACCTGACGGGCAACCGTCCGTGCCGGGGAACCGGGTCCGGGGCATTCCCGGGCCCGGGGCCCGGGCCTGGGGCCTGGGTGACGCGCAGTGAGCGAAGCGCCTGCCACCGCCCAGGCGACCCTTGCGCGAATCCAGTGTGAGGAGTAATTGCCGGCCGAGGAATCATTGCCGGCCCGGAGCGCCAGTGCGGGAGCGCCATTGAGAATCGCCGATTTCCTCAGCCCCCAGGCGGTCGTCGCGGACATGCAGGCCCGGACGAAACCGGAGGTGCTGCGCGAGCTGAGTGCCACGTTGGCCCGGGCGCATCCGAATCTGCGCGAGGACCGGCTGGTGGCGGTGCTCCAGGAACGCGAGAAGCTGGGCAGCACGGGCATTGGCGAGGGCGTGGCCATCCCCCACGGCAAGCTGGCGGGCATGGACAGCCTCCAGGCGGCCTTCTGCGTGTCGCGCGCGGGGGTGGACTTCGAGTCCATCGACGGCAAGCCCACGCACCTGTTCTTCGCGCTGGTGGCGCCGGAGAACAGCGCGGGGGTGCACCTGAAGGCGCTGGCGCGCATCTCGCGGCTGTTCAAGAACCCGCGCTTCCGGGCGGCCATCCTGGAGGCGCCCACGGCCGCGGACATCCACGCCCTCATCGTCCAGGAAGACGCCCGGCCCTGAGGGCCTGACAGGAGACGCCCCGCATGGACGTCGTCCTGCGTCCCATCAACGACCGCTTCTTCCACGAGCAGGTGCTGCCGTTCTTCACGCGCGCCATGGGGGATGCCTCCGGCGCGCTGGAGGCCCTGTCCAACCACCTGGGTGACGCGCAGGCGTTCACGCTCTGCCAGCGGCTGGCCTCGTCGGCGTTGCCGGGGGGCGTGGGGTCGGTGGACTCGGACGGGTGGATGGACCTGGTGGACCGGCTGGTGTTCCAGCCCTGGCGCGAGGCGCCCGGCGGCTGGGAGGTGGGCGGGTCCCCCGGCGGCTACGCGGACGAGTGGGACGAGGCGCTGAACCTGGCGCTGATGGTGGAGGACCCGGCCTATCCCTACTGGGACGCGAAGGCGGCGCGCGTGGTGCGGGACAACTTCCGCCGGCGCCCCCCGGGGGATCAGGGGCTGGCGTCGCTCCTGGCCGGGCAGTGGGACCCCTTCCCGGAGTTCCCGCCGGACCGCGTCTTCGTGACGCAGGGCCGGGGGGAGTACGCGGTCCGGGAGCGGTTCGCCTTCGCGGACTGGGCCTGGCGGCCGGCGAAGACGGTGGTGCACTGGCAGGTGAACCTGCCGCGCAAGCTGGAGCGGCTGCTGACGCGGGAGCAGGAGCGCCTGAAGCTGCCGGTGTTGCCGGAGCGCGACGAGGTGCTGGGCTACTGGACGGGGAAGCTGCCCCAGCCGCCGCCGCTGTCCGTGCTCTTCTCCGGCCTGGGCCCGAACGCGGCCACGTGGATCCGCGAGCTGGGCGCGCTCACGCTGCACCTGCGCACCGCCGCGCAGACGAAGCAGGGACTGGCCGCGCTGGTGACGCGCGGGACCACCGTGCGGCTGTGAGCCGGTCGCGCGCTGTCGCAATGGTGCGCCCCTCCTCGCCGTAGGACTCACCGGAGGCCCACCGGGGGCCTGGAGGAAACCGTCCCATGTCCCGCTTCTCGCGCTGTCCCTCCCTCGCGCTGCTGATCTCCACGGCGCTGCTGACGGGCGGCTGTGCCTCCTCGCACGGCACCGGACAGGCCGCCGCATCCGCCGCCGTGTCGCCCTCCGGCGCGGACGCGATCTCCTACGCGGTGGGACTCGCGTCGCTGACGGTGGAGGATGCCGCTCGCCACCGCTCATTGAAGACAGTGGTCTGGTACCCGGCGGCGCCCGGCACGCGGATGGAGCCGCGGACGACGTCGCCCATCTTCGCGCCCTTCCTCGCCGCGAAGGACGCGCCGGTGTCGGACGCACGGACGCGCTGGCCGGTGGTGCTGCTGTCACATGGCAGCGGAGGTACGGCCATCAACATGTCCTGGCTCGGCGCGCACCTGGCGGCGCACGGCTTCCTCGTCGTGTCGGTGAACCACCCGGGCAACACCTACGGGGATGACAGCCCGGAGGGCTACGCGCGCGGCTATGAGCGGCCCCGGGACTTCACGGCCGTGCTCGACCACCTGTTGAAGGATTCGAGGTGGGGACCGCGCATGGACCCGGAGCGCATCGGCGCGGCGGGGCACTCCATGGGCGGCTACACGGCGCTGGCGCTGGTGGGAGCGCGCATGAACCTGGAGTGGGTTGCCCGCGTCTGCACCGCGCCGGAGACCCGCGACCACGTGGGGTGCGAGGGCCTGCGGGATGTGGACTACCGCCGCATCGACATGACGGTCGCGCGAGCGTCGTACCGGGATCCGCGCGTGAAGGCGGCCCTGGCGATGGCGCCGGGGATGGCGGGCTCCTACGAGGCCCGGGACCTGGCGGACATCCATGCGGAGGTGGGGCTGGTGCTCGCGAAGGGCGACGAGCTGATGCCGCACGAAGGGCACGGCATGAAGCTGGCGGGGCAACTGCCGGCCGCGTCCACGAGGTCGGTGGTGTTGGACGACGCGGCGCACTTCAGCTTCCTCCCCGAGTGCACGCCGCTGGGCTTCCAGGTCGCGCCCGCGCTGTGCCGCGACGCGGTCCCCGGGACGCGCGCGGCCACGCATGCGCGCACGCGCATGGAGACCGTGGAGTTCTTCCGTCGCACGCTGGCGGTCCGCTGAGCAGGCGCCCCGCGATGCTTGTGAGGGGGACCTTCAGGGTTCCCTTGTCTCGCTGTTCCCGGCCATGCTCCCGGCCATGCGCCGCCACTTCGTCTCGCTGGGTCCCGTGCTGCTCGTCTCCGCCGCGCTGCTGGCGGGCGGCTGTTCCTCCTCGAAGAAGGCGGAGGCTCCGCGCACGGACCACACGTCGCTCTACGGCGCGGACGCGGCCTACGCGGTGGGCGTCACGCAGTCGCTGACGTACGAGGACACGGCCCGCCGCCGCACGCTGAAGCCGCTGGTCTGGTACCCGGTGGCCCCCGGCACGCCGATGGACAACCGCGCGCCGTCAGACCTGTTCAAGCCCTTCTACGGCGCGAAGGACGCCCCGCTGTCGGACGCGCGGGAGCGCTGGCCGGTGGTGCTGCTGTCGCACGGGAGCGGCGGCTCCGTGATGGACCTGTCCTGGTTCGGTTCCCACCTGGCGGCGCACGGCTTCGTCGTGGTGGGGCTGAACCATCCGGGCAACACCTTCGGGGACACGAGCCCGGAGGGCTTCGCGCGCGCCTACGAGCGTCCGCGGGACTTCACGGTCGTGCTCGACCACCTGCTGAAGGATCCGAAGTGGGGCCCGCGAGTGGATCCGGAGCGCATCGGCGCGGCGGGGCACTCCATGGGCGGCTACACGGCGCTGGCGCTGGTGGGGCTGAACCTGAACCTCGAGTGGATTGAAAAGCGCTGCAAGACGCCGGGAACCCGGGAGGAGATTGGCTGCGAGGGCCTGCGCGACGTGGACTACCGCCGCATCGACATGAAGCACGCGCGAGCGTCGTACCTGGATCCGCGAGTGAAGGCCGCGTTCGCGATGGCGCCCGGCATGGCCGCGTCGTTCGAAGCCCGAGACACCGCCGACGTCCAGAAGCCGGTGGCGCTGGTGCTCGCGAAGGGCGACGAGTTGATGCCGCACGAAGGGCACGGCATGCACCTGGCGGGGCTGCTGCCGCCCGCGACCACGACGACGGTGGTCCTGGACGACGCGGGCCACTTCACCTTCCTGCCCGAGTGCTACCCGAAGGGCTTCGACGTCATCGCCATGTTGTGCCGCGACCCGGTGAAGGGGACGCGCCCGGCCTCGCACGCGCGCACGAACGCGGAGGGCGTGGCCTTCTTCCGCCGCACGCTGGACGTGCGCTAGGCCGGAGGCGCGGCCTTCGGCGGGCTCTCCAGGAGGATGGTGACGGGCCCGTCGTTGACGAGCGCGACCTTCATGTCCGCGGCGAAGATGCCGGTGCCCACGGTGAGGCCGCGCTGGCGCAGCGCCTCGCAGGTCCGCTCGTAGAGGGCCTTGGCCGCGACAGGCTCCATCGCTTCGATGAAGCTGGGCCGGCGGCCCTTGCGCGCGTCGCCGTAGAGGGTGAACTGGCTGACGACGATGAGCTGCCTGGACGTGTCCTCCAGCGACAGGTTCATCTTCTCGTTGGCGTCCTCGAAGATGCGCAGCGTGGCCAGCTTCTCCACCATCCACGTCATGTCCGCGTCGGTGTCGCCCTTGCCCACGCCCAGCAGCACGAGCAGGCCCGGGCCCATCTCGCTGACACGCTGCCCGTCCACCGTCACCGACGCTTCCAGGACCCGCTGCACCACGGCCTTCATGGGTTGACTCCCTTTCGTCCCTGCTTCCTGCCAGGGACGCCCGGAGCCTTCAAGTCACCGGCCTTCATGGCGCGGATCCATCGCGTCGCGCAGCGCATCCCCCAGCAGGTTGAAGCCCAGCACCGTGACGGCCAGCGCGATGCCGGGGAAGAGGGCCACGTGCGGCGCCACCAGCAGGTACTGGGTCCCCTGGTCCACCAGCGCCCCCCACGACGGCGTGCCCGGGGGAACGCCCAACCCCAGGAAGCTCAGGGACGCCTCCGCGACGATGGCGCCCGGCAGCGCGAACGTCGCCTGCACGAGCAACGGCCCCGCCGCGTTGGGCAGCAGGTGCCGCGCGAGGATGCGGCCCGGTCCGCTCCCCAGCGCCCGGGCGGCCTGCACGTAGTCGCGCTCGCGTAGGGTGAGCACCTGCCCGCGAGTCAGCCGCGCGTAGCCCGTCCACCCGGTGAAGGACAGGGCGAACACCACGTTGGCGAGGCTGGGTCCCAGCACCGCGGTGATGAACAGCGCCAGCAGGATGCCCGGGAACGCGAGCAGCACGTCCACCCCCCGCATCAGCGCCTCGTCCACGAGCCCGCCCGCGTAGCCCGCGATGCCGCCCAGCGTGATGCCCACCGCCGCGGACAGCACCACGGCGAAGAAGGACACCTCCAGCGACACCCGCGCGCCGTACAGCACGTGCGTGAGCACGTCGATGCCGTTCTCCCCCGTGCCCAGCGGATGCCCTGACGTCGGAGGCGACAACTCGCGCGTGAGGTCGATGGCGTCCGGCGCGTGGGGGCTGAGCCACGGCGCGAACAGCGCGGTGAACACCCAGGCGCACGCCACGGCCAGCCCGAACCGGGCGCCCCATGAGTTCAGCCGGAAGCGCTGGGCCGCGCTCATGAGCGCCTCCGCACGCGCGGGTCCACCCACGCATACGTCAGGTCGGTGAGCGTGTTGACCACGACGTAGCAGAAGGTGAAGAGGAGCACCGTGGCGCGCACGGTGTTGTAGTCGCGCTTCTCGATGGCGGTGAGCAGCAGCGTGCCCATGCCCGGCCACGCGAACACCTTCTCCGTCACGATGGCGCCGCCCAGCAGCGCGCCGAACTCCAGGCCCAGCACGGTCACCAGCGGCAGCAGCGCGTTGCGGAACGCGTGCTTCCACAGCACCACGCCGGGGGACAGGCCCTTGGCCCGGGCCACCGTGACGTAGTCCTCGCGCAGGGCTTCCAGCATCGTCGCGCGCGTCATCCGGGCGAGGAACGCGGCCAGCGCGGTGCCCAGCGTGAACGCGGGCAGCACCAGGTGCCGCCACGACTCCGCGCCCGACACGGGCAGCCAGTCCAGCTTCAGCGCGAAGAGGATGATGAGCACCGGGCCCAGCCAGAAGCGGGGCAGGGCGACACCCGCCACGGACACGCCCATCGCCGCCGCGTCCACGGGCGTCCCCCGCCGCGCCGCCGCCATCACGCCCAGGGGCAGCGCCAGCACCAGGGACACGGCCATGGCCGACACCGTGAGCAGCAGCGTGTACGGCAGCGCCGCGCCCAGGGCCGGGAGCACCTTGCGCTGGAACGGAGGCAGCGACGTGCGCAGCTCCCCGGTGGCCAGGTCGCGCGCGAACGTCCAGAGCTGCGCGTACCACGGCAGGTCCAGCCCCACCGCCTGCCGCAGCGCCGCGCGGTCCACCTGCGTCGCCTGCTCCCCCAGCATCACGTCCACCGGGTCTCCAGGCACCAGGTGCAGGAACAGCGACACCAGCAGCAGCGCCCCCACCATCGCGATGACCGCGGACACGAGCCGCCGGGTCACGGCGTGCCCCCAGGCCCGGGCGTCACTTCCCGCGCCTTCGCCAGCGGCAGCAGCAGGCCGTGCGCGCTGGGCTCGAAGTCCGCGAGCCGCGAGGACACCACCGCCACGCTGGCCTCGTGCCACAGCGGGATGACGGGCATGTCCGCGTCCAGCTCCCGCTGCGCCTGCGCGTACAGCGCCTTGCGCTCCTCCCGGGACGCCTGAGTCGCCGCGTCCAGCACGCGGTCCAGCTTCGGGTCCTTCAGGGCTCCCCGGTTGAAGCCGCCCCAGTGGTTCTCCGGGCCGGGGATGTTCGCGGAGTGGAACGCGCCCCGCAGCAGGTCCGGCTCCATCACGGCGGCCCACTTCAACGTGAACAGCTCGAAGCGCCCCCGGCGCACGTCCTCGAAGAACGTCCCGAACTCCAGCGCCCGCACCTCCACCGCGATGCCCCCCTTCGCCAACTGCTCCTTGAGCACCAGCGCCACCGCGCGCCGGAAGCGGTCCGTGCTCGTCTTGAAGGTGAAGGACAGGCGCGGCTGTCCCCCGGGCCCGTCCGGATCCGGATACCCCGCCGCGTCCAGCAGCCGGGCCGCCTCCTCCGGCGCGTAGCCGCAGCCCGGCGTCTGGGTGAAGGCCCAGTGCTCGCGAGGCAGCATGCTGGACGCGGGCTCCGCCAGCCCGTGCAGCTTGTGCTCCACCAGCGGGCGCACGTCGATGAGGTGACACAGCGCCTGGCGCACGCGCACGTCCGCGAGCGGCCCCTCGCGCAGGTTGAGGCCCAGGTACGTGAAGCCCGTGCCCGGCTTCGTCACCACGCGCAGGTGGGGCGCCTTGCGCAGCGCGGGCAGCACCGCCGGGGACACGTTGTTCACCACCAGGTCCGCGCGGCCCTTGAGCAGCTCCAGCACCCGCGTCGTCTCGTCCCGCACCACCCGGAACGTCAGCCTCGACACGGCGGGCCTGCCCGCATGCCAGCCCTCGAAGGGGACCAGCGTCAGGTGCTCCTCGTCCGGCCACGACTCGAACCGGAACGGGCCCGCGCCCACCGGGTGCGCCCCCTGCGCCTCCACGCCTCCGGGCCCCACGCGCTCCGCGGGCAGGATGGCCGCGGACAGCTCCGCGAGCAGCGGCGCATAGGGCCGCTTCAGGTGGAAGCGCACCGTGCGGGCGTCCACCACCTCCACCCGCTCCACCGGCTCGTACCGCTCGCGCTTGGGGCTGCGCAGCGCCGGATTCATCAGGGCGTCGAAGGTGGCCTTCACGTCCTCCGAGGTGAGCGCGCTCCCGTCGTGGAAGGTCAGGCCCAGACGGAGGACGAACTCCACCACCGTGGGCGAGACCTCCCGGAAGGACTCCGCCAGTTGGGGCACGGGCCGGCTCGAGTCGTCGAAGGTGAGCAGCCCCGGGCTGACGAGCTGCGCCAGCCGCTGTCCATGGGCCGTGAGGGCGAAGCGATCGTCCAGGCTGTCCGGTGGGGCCTCCAACAACACCGTGATGCCCGCCGGAGGCGCAGGGTCGCGGCAGCCGGAGTCAAGCACCAGCGCCAGCGCGATGAAGGACACCCGGGCGGCGCGGGAGGGCAGGGGAGGCATGGCGTCTGTCACGAGGTGGATGTCAGGCGGGGCGTCCATGCTGCGACAGCCTTCTTCCTGTTTCCAGGAAGCAGGCAGGCGTGCAGGGTAACGGTGGACGTGGAGCCTCCCCCCGCCCTTGCCGCCCCTTTCGTCCCTTCTTCATAATGGAACGCGACTTCCCCGGAGCGTGCGTGCAGGTTTTTCGAACCAGACCCTTCTGGGCAGCGACCGCCATTGCCTTGTGGCTGCCTTCCGCCACCCTGGCCGCGTCGCCGTCCGCCGAGAAAAAGGCTGAGCGCGAGGCGCTGAAGAACGCGCTCGTCCAGGTGATGCAGCGCACCGCGCTCAAGAGCAGCCGCGTCGGCGTGCACATGCAGAGCCTGGACGACGGCACCGTGGTGTTCAGCCACAACGCGGACGAGCTGCTCAACCCCGCCTCCAACGTGAAGCTCGTCACGTCCTCCGCGGCGCTCGTCGCCCTGGGGCCGGAGTTCCGCTACGAGACGGAGTTCCTCGTCGAGCAGGAGCTGCCCGCCGACGGCAAGGTCAAGACGCTCTACGTGCGCGGCAAGGGTGACCCCACCATCACCACCGAGCGCCTCTACGGCATGACCTCCGAGCTGCTCCACGCGGGCCTCAAGGAGGTGCAGGACATCGTCGTGGACGACTCCTGGTTCGACGCCGAGCGCACCCCGCCCGGCTACGACCAGGAGGACTCCGACCGCGCGTACATGGCGCCCACCGGCGCGCTGAGCCTCAACTGGAACGCGGTCGCCGTCTACGTGCGCTCCGCTCCCGGCGGCAAGGCCGTGGTGGACATGGAGCCGCCCAGCGACTTCTTCGTCGTGGACAGCTCCGTCACCAGCGGCCCCGGCCGCGCCCGGCGCGTGTCCGTGAAGTCGGACGCGTTCGGTGACAAGCAGAAGATCGTCGTGAAGGGCCAGGTCCCCGACGAGCGCGGCGCCGTCAGCGTCTGGAAGAAGATCGACAACCCGCCCATGTACTTCGGCTACACGCTGAAGCAGTTGCTCACCTCGCGCGGCGTGAAGGTGAAGGGCAAGGTGAAGTCAGGCCTGGCGCCTTCACGCGCGAAGGTCGTGCACGTGGCCCAGTCGGACACGTTCGACATCGTCCTCAAGCGCCTCAACAAGCTGTCCAGCAACTTCGTCGCGGAGACGCTCCTCAAGACGATGGGCGCGGAGCTGCGCGGACAGCCGGGCTCGTTCACCAAGGGCGTGGACGTGGTGGAGGAGTTCCTGGACCGAGACGTGGGCATCCCGCGCGGCACCTACGTGATGAAGAACGGCAGCGGGCTCAACGACGCCAACCGCTTCTCCACCGCGCAGGTGGACCGGCTGCTGCGCCACATGTACGAGCGCTTCCCGCTGGCCCCGGAGTACCTGTCCTCGCTGGGCATCGCCGGCAAGGACGGCACGCTCAAGTACCGCTTCGACGGCACGGACGCCGTGGGCCGGCTGCGCGCCAAGACGGGCACCCTGGAGGGCGTCTCCGCGCTCAGCGGCTACGTGCAGTCCGCGGGCGGGGAGAAGTTCTCCTTCTCCATCATGGTCAACGACTACGCGGGCCGCGCGGGCCCCGTCGTCGCGGGCATGGACGCGCTGGGCGCCGCCGTGGCCGCCACCGGCTCCACGCTGGGGCCGGGCACCGCGCTGGCCTCCCTCAACGAGGGCCAGAAGCCCCAGGGCGGCCTGCCGGACATCGCCAACCGCGTGAAGACCTACCTGGAGCTGGGCAGGCAGCGCGACCAGCGCAACATCGGCTTCCTGCGCACCGCGTGGCGCAGCGAGCGCGACCCCGCCGTGCGCGCCGTGCTGGCGGAGAGCCTCTACCAGTCCAACCCGCACGACTACCTGGGCACCCGCACGCTGCTGGACAGCTACGCCGCCACGGACGACGTCTACGGCCGCCTGCGCCAGGTGGCCCACGCCCTGTCCGTGGGCGTGCCCGGCGTGAGCAGCATGGTGGAGCTGGCCTCCGGCGGAAACACGGAGGCCCTGGCCCGCGTGCTGGAGCTGTGCCGCGCGGCCGGCGCCGCCCGTGACCTGGAGGCGCAGGACGAGCTGGCGGACGGCCTGGGCGAGGTGGCCCGCACGGCCCCCGAGGAGCTCGTCACCGCCCTGCGCGCCGCCAGCGCCGTGGAGCGCGACGCGACCGTGCCGCTCTTGGCCCAGGGGCTGGTGAAGGCCGGGGACACCACCCACCCGTTCTGGAAGTCCCTGCGCAAGCTGGGCTCCGGCGGGACGGACCCGCAGCTCGTCGCCTTCGCCAAGGGGCTGGACTCCACCCTCACCACCCAGACGGCCGAGGCCCGGACCGCCCAGCGCGCCCAGCCCGTCCAGGTCGTCGCCCCGGCTTCCGCCACGCCCAACGTGGTCCCTGCCTCCGGGGTCCTCCGCCCGGGCGGGTAGGCCCCTCCCGCCGCGCTTCGCCGTCCGGACCCCAGGCGTCCGGGCGGCGCTCCCTCCCAGCCCCCGTCAACGCCCCGGAATCCTTGAGACTTCCTGCCCGGGGAGCAGGCGGACGTGCGTCCCGGGCGCCCCTGGCCGTTTAGTGGCCCGGGGAATGTCAGTGGTGGATGCTATGGGCTGAAGGACCTGTCGGGGCGTGTGGCCTCGCAGGTTTGTTCCTGGCCCTAGAGGGGTCAGGTATCGGGAGGAAACATGGCTGGAGGCGTGAACAAGGTCATTCTCATCGGCAACCTCGGGGCGGACCCCGAAGTGCGCTTCACCCCGGGCGGTCAGGCCGTGGCGAACTTCCGCATCGCGACGAGCGAGAGCTGGAACGACAAGAACGGCCAGAAGCAGGAGCGCACCGAGTGGCACCGCATCGTCGTCTGGGGAAAGCTCGCGGAGCTGTGCGGCGAGTACCTCAAGAAGGGACGGCAGTGCTTCGTCGAAGGCCGTCTGCAGACGCGCGAGTGGATGGATAAGGAGAACAAGAAGAACTACACCACCGAGGTCGTCGCCACCTCCGTCACCTTCCTCGGCGGCCGTGACGCCGGTGAGGGCTACAGCGGCGGCAATGGCGGTGGGCGCCGGCAGCAGCAGGGCAACGGCGGCTACGGGCAGGGTCGTGACGACTACGGCCAGCCGCCGCCTCCCATGGGCATGGACGACGGTGGGGGCATGGGCGGCAATCCCGGCGGAACGGACGACGACATCCCGTTCTAACGCCTGGGGCCTTCCCCCTTGAAAAGCGAACCGGCCGCTCCTGGATGTCAGGGGCGGCCGGTCGTGTTTCCAGACTCCAACGCACCGGGGCTTCAAGGCCCCGGCGCTGCTTCAGGCCTGCTTCAGCCGACGTCCATGCCCGCCGGGCCGTACGCCGCGCCCGCCGTGTAGAGGGCGTAGATGGCGCCCCAGGACATGGCCAGCAGGATGAGGAAGATGAGGATGGAGATGGGCTCGAAGCGGCGCATGGAGCGGTCGCTCGCGAGGATGCCCCAGCCCATGCCGAAGGTCTGAAGGCCGTTGGCCAGGTGGTACGAGGTGCCCAGCGTGCCCAGCAGGTAAACCATCAGCGTGGGGCCGTGGTAGTGCATCTCCCGCGCGATATCCATGAAGGGCTCCGCGTGGCCCTCCACCAGGCGCGGGTGCAGGAACGCCAGCCAGATGTGCGCGCCCAGGAACGCGAGCACGCCCAGGCCGGCCACGCGCTGCACGATGTACTTGAGGTTGCCGTAGTTGTTGTAGGCGAGGTTGTTGGGCTTCATCGTGAAGATGCGCAACAGCCCCCACGCCGTGTGGATGAGCAGCGGCAGCATGACGATGATGAACGTGAACGCCTGGGCGAACGGGTTCGCGTACTCCGTCACCGACTTTTCCCAGGCCGTCGCGCCGTAGAAGGCGGACAGGTTGTCCCACAGATGGTTGATGACCCAGATGCTCAGGGGCACCACGGCGAGGAACGACCCCAGCCGCGACTTCAAGAGGGGCGTCCGGTCGGTGATGGCTTCGGCGGTGGCTTGGGTGCTCATCGAGTCTCCAGCGGGGCGCGCGGTCGGGTGGGGTGAGGACCCCCGCGAGCCCAAGTCAGGGCCTGGGTGATACGGCCTTCCGGCGGTTTATAGCCGTTCCGTCACGCGGGCTGGATTTCTTCCGCACCGGTCCGTGCCAGCCGGGGAACACCGACTCATAAGCCCTGGCGATGCCAGCCCCCCGCCCTGACTGCTGGCCGCCAGGCGGGCGTCCCGTCCCAGCCCCTCTTCCGTTGGCGGGCGCGAACGGGTGGGGCACGCTAACCAGCCCTATGACTGATGAGCTTGTCAGTGGATTGTTGAAGGCGACGGACCTGCGCCTGGTGCTGGCCACCACCGGGGCCCTGTCCCGCCAGGCCCGCGCCACCCACCAGAGCATGCCGGCCTCCGCCGCGCTCCTGTCCCAGGGCCTCACCGCCGCCGCCCTCATGGGGTCGCTGCGCAAGGGCACGGACTCCCGCATCAACCTGCAACTGGAGTGTGACGGCCCCCTGCGCGGCCTCTTCGTGGACGGCGACGCGAACGGCGTCGTGCGCGGCTACGTGAAGAACACCCTGGTGGAGTACGTGGGGACGGAGGGGAGCTATCACTGGCGCCCGGTGCTGGGGAACCAGGGCTTCCTGTCCGTGCTGCGCGACCAGGGCGGCGGCGAGTACTACCGCTCATCCGTGGAGCTGGAGCACTTCGACCTGGTGGCGGACCTGGAGCGCTACTTCCACCAGTCGGATCAGGTGCCCTCGCACCTGATGGTGGCCCAGGTGCCCGGCCTGGTGGACGGCCAGGAGGATCCGCTGGCCACGGTGGTGGGCCTGCTCGTGCAGCCCCTGCCGGACGGGGACCGGGACGCCTTCAAGGCGCTGGGCACCCGGCTCAAGGCGCAGTTCCAGACGGCCGTGCGGGCCCACGCCCGGGACGGGGCGGCGGTGCTCCTGCGCTCGCTCGTGCCGGAGGCGGACCTGGAGATCATGTCCCGCTATCCCCTGCGCTTCACCTGCTCGTGCAGCCGCGACCGCGTGAAGCTCGCGCTGCTCGCCATGGGCCGCGAGGAGCTGAAGGACCTGCTGGAGAAGGAAGGCCAGGCGGAGGCCACCTGCCAGTTCTGCACGACGCGCTATGTCATCCCCGGCGCGGAGATCCAGCAGATGCTCACCGAGGGCAGCGCCTGACGTGAAGACAGACATCCGCTTCTACAGCGGATGATTCAGCGCTTCACACCATCCGGGGAGGCAGGCGCGGCGGTTGTGGCGGGGGCCCGGTGCTCGGGATATGACAGGGCGGCACCTCACCCGGAGCTTTCGCCGTGGCCATCAAGCGGGCAGCGCCGCCGAAGTCCCAGGACCAGCGCAACCCTTCCCCGAAGTCTTCCGCGCCCTCCGCCGCCCAGAAGGACGGGGCGGAGAAGCTCGTCTCCATTCCCAATGACATGGTGCTGGCGCCCCAGGTGGAGGCCCCGCGCCAACCCACCGGCCGCGACCAGTCCCGGCACAAGTCCACCGGCGTGGTGGAGCTGTCGTGGGCGGAGTTCGACCGGAAGGTGCAGCAGTTGGCGCGCACCATCCGTCAGGCCTGGGAGCCACAGGCGGTGGTGGGCGTGGCCCACGGCGGCGTGTACGTGGGCGGGGCGCTCGCGGGCGCGCTCGGCTGCAAGTTCTACCCCGTGCGCATCAGCCGCCGCAGCCGCGACAAGGCCGAGCGCACCCCGGAGCGGGGCCAGCCGCAGGTGAGCGAGGAGATGTCCCCGGAGCTCAAGGGCTGCCGCGTGCTCATCGTGGACGACATCGCCTCCAGCGGGGACACGCTGGGGCTGGCCACGGCGCTCGCGAAGAAGATGGGCGCGAAGGAGATCCGCACCGCGTGCCTCATCGCGCGGCCGGAGGGCTTCACGCCGGACCACGTGGGGCTGTCCACGGACGCGCTCTTCGTCTTCCCGTGGGACTACCAGCCGGTGACGGGCGACGCCCACCCGGACGACGACCCGGACAAGGCCGGAGCCTGAGTCCCGCGGCGGGGCGCTGACGCGGCGATGATCATCGGGACGGCGGGGCACATCGACCACGGCAAGACGTCCCTCGTGAAGGCGCTGACGGGCACCGACACCGACCGGCTCCCGGAGGAGAAGCGGCGGGGCATCACCCTGGAGCTGGGCTTCGCGCACCTGCCGCTGCCGGACGGACAGGTGGCGGGCGTGGTGGACGTGCCCGGCCACGAGCGCTTCGTGAAGGCCATGGCCGCGGGCGCGGGCGGCGTGGACCTGGCCGTGCTGGTGGTCGCGGCGGACGAGGGCGTCATGCCCCAGACGCGCGAGCACCTGGACATCTGCCGGCTGCTCGGCGTGAAGGCGGGCGTCGTCGCGCTCACCAAGGCGGACCTGCTGGAGGGCCTGGGCGACGACTGGCGCGCGCTGGTGGAGGCGGACCTCGCCGCGCTCACCGCCGGCACCTTCCTGGAGACCGCGCCCGTGGTGCCGGTGTCCTCGCGCACGGGGCAGGGCCTGCCGGAGCTGAAGGCGGCGCTCGCCCACGCCGGCGCGTCGCTGCCACGGCGCCCCGCGGAGGGGCCCGTGTTCCTCCCGGTGGACCGGGCCTTCACCATCAAGGGCTTCGGCACGGTGGTGACGGGCACGCTGTTGTCCGGCGCGCTGGCGGTGGACGACGCGGTGTCGCTGCTCCCCCCGGTGGCCGGCGCGCGCCCGGGCCCCTTCCGCGTCCGGGGCGTGCAGGTGCACGGCCAGCCGGTGGCGCGCGTGGAGGCGGGGCAGCGCGCGGCGGTGAACGTGGCGGACGTGCAGCCGGAGGACGTGCACCGGGGCATGGTGCTCACGCGCGCGGGCGAGCTGCCGGAGACGTCCATGCTGGACGTGGAGCTGACGCTGCTGCCCGCCGCGGAAGCGCCCCTGCCCAAGCGCCGCAAGCTGCTGCTGCACCTGGGCACCGCGCAGGTGGAGGCCACGGTGGCGCTGCTGGACCTGGACTCGCTCGCGCCGGGGGAGACGGGGCTCGCGCAGCTCCGGCTGGAGTCGCCGGTGGGCGCGCTCGTGGGCCAGCGCTTCATCCTGCGCGGCTCGCGCGCGCTGCCGGGACGGGGCGCCACGGTGGCCGGGGGGCGGGTGCTCTCCATCACGCCGCCGCGCCGGCGCAAGGGCGCGTCGTCCGTGGTGCGGCCGCTTTTGGAGGCGGACGCGGCCGGGCAGGTGGGGTGGCTCCTCCGGCAGGCGGGCTACGCGGGGCTCACGCAGACGGAGCTGTTCGGCCGCTCGGGGCTTTCGCCCAAGGTGCTCACGCGCACGCTGGAGCTGCTGGGCGCGAAGGGGCAGGTGCTGCTGGTGGACCGCGACCGGCGGCTCTACGTGGCGCAGGACGTCTTCGAGGGCCTGCGCCAGCGCTCGCTCGCGCTGCTGGCCGCGTTCCACGAGCGCGAGCCCATGCGGGACGGCCTGTCGCGCGAGGAGCTCCGTCAGCGGCTCTCCGCCCAACTGGACGCCCGCCTGTTCCAGCGCGTGGTGCAGGCGCTGGTGGACTCCGGCGGCGTGGAGGCGGAGAAGGACCTGGTGCGCCTCAAGGGCCGGGGCCGTACGCTCACGCTGGGCGACGAGGCCGCGCGCACGCGCCTGTCCGCGGAGCTGTCCGCGGCGGGGCTCGCGCCGCCCACCGTCACGGAGCTGTCCCAGAAGCTGGGGCTCGCGCCCGCGAAGCTGCAGGAGCTGTTGAAGGTGCTGGTGTCGTCGGGCACCGGCGTGCGGGTGAGCGAGGAGCTGTGCTTCGACGCGGGCGCTCTGGAGGACCTGCGCGCCCGGCTGGTGGCGTACCTGAAGGAGCAGAAGGAGATTTCCACGCAGGCCTTCAAGGAGCTGGTGGGCCAGAGCCGCAAGTTCACCATCCCGCTGTCGGAGTACTTCGACCGGGAGAAGGTGACGCTGCGGGTGGGGGACAAACGGGTGCTGCGTCGCGGATGAGTTCCAAGGCCTACAACGAGCAGGAGGTGCGCGCCCTGGTGGAGCCCTTCGCCCAGCCCATGCTGGTGCTGGCGGGGGAGGGGCGCGTCTGGGTGGCCAACGCCGCCTACGCGCGGCTCCTGGGCCTGCCCGTGGAGCAGGTGGAGGGCCGCTCCATCCTGGACTTCATCCAGCCGGAGGACCGCAGCCGGATGGGGGACCGCTTCCAGCGGCTGGCCAGCGGCGCGCCGCTGGACGGACGTCCGCAACTCTACAAGGTGCTCAGCGTCCACGGCGTGTCGGGCGAGGTCTTCGCGCAGGCCAGCCCCCTGCGGCTGGAGGGTGGGGGCTTCGCGCTGCTGCTCAGTTGCATGGTGACGGCGGAGCGCCCCCGGGAGCTGGCGGTGGCGGAGCGGCTGGTGGACACGACCGCGGGGCTGGTGTCCGCGCGCTCGGAGGAGGGCGTGCGGCGCGTGGCGCTGACGGGCCTGGAGGCCGCCGGCTTCCGGGCGCGGCTCTTGCGCTGGGACGGCACGCGGTGGGTGGTGCGTGACGGCGTGTCCCTGCCGGCGGACGCGCACCTGGCGCTGGAGGCGCTGTCGGACGGGCGGCCGGTGTTCGGCGGCGCGGACCAGGCGCAGCCCACGCACGCGTACCTGCCGGTGGGCGGGCCCCAGTCGGAGGTGCTCTGGGTGGCGGGCCCGTGGGTGGCGCCCCGGCACGGCTCGGTGCTGACGCTGTTCGCGAAGGTGGTGGGCGCGGCGCTCGCGGACGCGCACCTCCAGGCGGACGGCGCGCGCAGCCGCTGGGAGGTGGAGTCGGTGGCGGAGATGGCGCGCTTCGTGGCGCAGCCCGTGCCCCCGCCGCCGGAGACGTTCCTCGCGCGCGTGGCGGAGCTGCTCCAGGCCCGCGCGGTGGCGCTGCACGTCGTCCCCGGGCCGGGGCAGGCCCCCCGGCTCTCCGCCCAGGTGGGGCTGGAGGAGGGGAGTGACGCGGACGCCGTGCGCGCCACCGGCGTGCTGCTGGCCGCGGCGCTGCGGGAGGACAGAGGCGTGCTGTCCTCGGAGGCGCAGGGGCGCGCGCTGGAGGCGCTGTCCCAGGGCCGCCTCGGCAGCGGGGCGGCGGCGCGGCTCACCCGCGGCGGTGAGAGCGTGGGCGTGGTGCAGGCGCTGCGCGCGAGGGAGCGGCCCTTCGACGAGCGCGACGCGCGGCTGCTGGCCACGCTCGCGGAGCTGCTGGTGATGCTCCTGGAGCAGCGCCGCCTGCGCGCCGAGTCCGCCCGCCAGCTCACGGAGACGCGCCTGCTGCTGGACCTGGCGCGCACCACGTCCGGCGTGCTGGAGACCGCGAGCATCCTGGACGTCGCGTCCGACTTCCTGGTGCACCTCCTGGACGTGTCCAACTGCTTCATCCTGCTCTACGACGAGCAGGCCAAGGTGCTGCGCGGCGCGGCGGCGTCCGCGACCCACCGCGACCTGTTCCGCACGGTGGTGGTGCCGCTCGACAGCGGCGACCTGGCCGCGCGCGTGGCGCTGGAGCGCAAGCCCATCGCGGTGGAGGACCTGACGTCCGCGAGCGCCTCCGTCAGCGCGGTGCTCATCGACCGGGTGGGGGAGAAGGCCCTGCTGGGCCTGCCGCTGACCTCGCGCGAGGAGCTCATCGGCGTGGTGCTGGTGGACGACGTGCGCGGCCCGCGCCCCTTCGGCCCGGAATTGATTGAGCTGGCGGAGGCCACCTGCGGCCAGCTCGCGCTGTCCATCGCCAACGCGCGCCTCTACGAATCGCTGTGGGCCAGCTACGCGGAGCTGGCCGCCACCCGCGCGGAGATGGTGAAGCGCGAGCGCTTCGCCGCGCTGGGCGAGCTGTCCGCCATCGTCGCCCACGAGGTGAGAAACCCCCTGGGCGTCATCTTCAACGCGGTGGCCACGCTCCGGCGCATCATGAACCCCGGGGGGGACACGGCCATGCTGCTGGACATCGTCGCGGAGGAGAGCGACCGCCTCAACCGCATGGTGGCGGACCTCTTGGACTTCACCCGGCCGCGCAACCCGGTGCTCCAGCCGGAGGACCTGCTGCGCGTGCTCCAGGACGCCTTCGAAGCCGCGCGGGCGCAGGCCCCCACGGAGCGCCCGGTGTCCACCTCCGTGGAGGTGGAGCCCGGCCTCTCCGCGGTGCCCATGGACCGGCGGCAGATCCGCCAGGCCCTGTTCAACGTGGCCGTCAACGCCATCCAGTCCATGCCCCAGGGCGGCGAGGTCCGGGTGCGCGCGCGCCGGGACACGCACGCGGGCCGGGAGCAGCTCCGCATCGACGTGATGGACCAGGGCCCGGGCATCCCGGCGGAGCTGCTCCACCGCGTCTTCGAACCCTTCTTCACCACCAAGGCCCAGGGCACCGGTCTGGGGCTGGCGGTGGTGAAGCGCATCCTGGAGGAGCACCGCGGGGAGATCGCCGTGGAGAGCGCCGCCGGACGCGGAACCACCTTCACCTTCTGGCTGCCGCTCACGCAGCCCCAGTCCCTCTCATGACCGACGCGACCACTCCGGTTCCCCGAGGCCGCATCCTCGTGGTGGACGACCAGCGCAACATGCGCGCCACCACCGCCCTGCTCCTGCGCGCGGAGGGCTACACCGTCAACGAAGCCGCCACCGGCGAGGAGGCCCTGGCCAAGCTCGCGCAGGAGCGCGTGGACCTGCTCCTCACGGACCTGAAGATGGAGCCCATGGACGGGCTCACGCTGCTCCGGCGCGCGCTGGAGGTGGCCCCGCGCCTCCAGGTCATCATGATGACGGCCTTCGGCTCCATCGACAGCGCGGTGGAGGCCATGCGCCTGGGGGCGTACGACTACGTCACCAAGCCCTTCAAGGAAGGCGAGCTGCGCTACCGCGTGGAGCGCGCCCTGGAGCGCTCCCGGCTCCAGGCGGCGGTGGACAACCTGGCCACGGAGTTCAACGAGCGCCACGGCCTGTCCGCGCTGGTGGGCCGCAGCCAGGCCATGCGCGAGCTCACCACGCGCCTGCTGCGCGTGGCCCAGAGCGACGCCACCGTCCTCATCCAGGGCGAGAGCGGCACGGGCAAGGAGCTGGTGGCCCGCGCCCTCCACGCGCACAGCCGCCGCAGCAAGCAGCCCTTCGTGCCCGTCAACTGCGCGGCCATCAGCGAGACGCTGCTGGAGAGCGAGCTCTTCGGCCACGCCAAGGGCGCCTTCACCGGCGCGGTGAAGACGCGCCGCGGCCTCTTCGAGGAGGCGGACAACGGCACCCTCTTCATCGACGAGGTGACGGAGACGAGCCCCACCTTCCAGTCCAAGCTCCTGCGCACGCTCCAGGACGGCGAGGTGCGCCGCGTGGGCGAGTCCACCGCGCTGCGCGTGGACGTGCGGATCGCCGCGGCCACCAACCGCGACATCGAGCTGGAGGTGAAGGAGAAGCGCTTCCGCCAGGACCTCTACTACCGCCTCAACGTGGTGCTCCTGCGCGTGCCCCCGCTGCGCGAGCGCCTGGAGGACGTGCCCGCGCTCGCTCAGCACTTCCTGGACCGCGCCAACGCCCGCAGCCCCCGGCCCCGGCGCCTGTCCGCCGCCGCCGTGGAGCACCTGATGACGTACGGCTTCCCCGGCAACGTGCGCGAGCTGGAGAACCTGGTGGAGCAGGCCGCCGCGCTCGCGGAAGGGGACGAGCTGCTCCCCGAGGACTTCCCGCTGCGCCTCCAGGGCCGCGTGCTCGCCGCCGCCGCGCCTCCGCCCGAGGCCACGGGCCTGCCCCCCACCGACCTCGCGCGGCCCGGCGGCGCGGAGGCCGCGGGCCCCACGCTGGCGGAGGTGGTGGAGGACGCGGAGCGCCGCGCCATCGTCCAGGCCCTGGAGCGCCACGGCGTGGACCTGGCCCGCGTCGCGGACGAGCTGGGCGTCTCCTCCACCACGCTGTGGCGGAAGATGAAGCGGCTCAACCTGAGGCCCCCCGCGGGCGCCCGCGAGTAGCCTGCCAGCGAACTCGCACCCGCCTCCCGGTGCGAGTTCAGATCCGAAATCACCCCCGTTCAGGGATGAAAAAACCAACCTCCTGAATTCGTTGACTGTTTTCATCCCTGAAACGCGATTTCAGGGCTGCAATGGGCGGGAAATGTTGCCCCGTCGTCCAAGTGCCTGAGAACTCTAGAGTTTCGTTCCAAACGGGCACTGGCATGGCGCCTGCTAAAGGCTAGCTCGGGACGCATCGAAGCGAGGCTGAAAGTGGTTCCCCCCCACCCTTTCAGCACTTCCGGTGCGTTACCTTGAGAAGACCCGCGGCCCGACACCCTCACGGGTGCCGGGCCGCCTTCTTTTTGCGCTCCCCGCACCGTCCGCAGCGTCGCCGCCGCCCTCATGACGCGGCGCGGATCCATTTCACTTCTGCAATGCACGGCGGCCATGACGCCGTGAGCCATGCCCGCAACGACAACGCCCGCCAGGGCCGGGGCCGAGGCGGGCGTCGGGTGCCGCGAGCCGAAGCGGCTACTGGCCGAACAGCGTGCCGGCCTGGGCCAGCCAGTCGGTGACGTGGCCGGGGAGGATGCCCAGCAGCACCACGGCGACGGTGGCGATGACGAGCGCGGCCTCCGTGCCCCAGTTGCGCTCCAGCGGCTGCGCGCCCTCGGGGACGGGGTGCATGAACATGTAGACCACGACGCGCAGGTAGTAATACGCGCCCGCCGCGCTGCTGAGCACCGCCACCACGGTGAGGCCCACCAGGCCCACGTCGATGGCGGCCTGGAAGATGAGCAGCTTGCTCATGAAGCCCACGGTGGGGGGGATGCCGCCCAGGGACAGCATGAAGGCCGCCATGGCGAACGCCCAGCCCGGACGGCGCTGCGCGAGGCCCGCGAAGCGCTCCAGGTCCCACGCGGTCCCCTTCTCTTCATCCTCGCGGCGCTCCAGCGCGGAGACCATGGCGAAGGCGCCCGCCGCGCTGAAGGTGTACGCCAGCAGGTAGTAGAGGATGCCGCGCAGCGCGTCCGAGCGCGCCACGTCCAGCGGCGTGCCACCGGACAGCGACGACGCGGACAGCAGGCGGAAGTGCTCGCCCGGGGCCGCGACGAACAGCGCCGCCACGCCCAGGAGCAGGTAGCCCGCGTGCGCGATGGAGGAGTACGCCAGCATGCGCTTCACGTTGCGCTGCGGAATGGCCATCAGGTTGCCGGCGACCATTGTGAGCAGCGCCAGCGTGGCGAAGAGCATCAGCGGCAGCTTGGGGTCCATGCCCTTGCCCACCGTGACGAACACGCGCACCAGCGACGCGAACGCCGCCGCCTTCACGCCCGCGCTCATCAGCGCCGTCACCGGGGTGGGGGCGCCCTCGTACACGTCCGGCGTCCACATGTGGAACGGCACGGCCGCCACCTTGAACGCGAAGCCCGCGGCGATGAGCACCGCGCCCACGTAGACGAGCGCCGGGGACGTGGTCAGCGCCTGCTGCAGCGGCCCCGCGATGTCGTTGAGCTTCGTGGTGCCCGTGGCGCCGTACAGCAGCGCCGTGCCGTACAGCAGGACGGCGGAGGAGAAGGCGCCCAGGATGAAGTACTTGAAGCCCGCCTCGCTGGGGCGCGTGCCGCGGCGCAGGTACGCCGTCAGCGCGTACGTCGCGATGGAGAGGACCTCGATGTTGACGAAGATGGTGATGAACTCGGAGGACATCGCCAGCAGGCTCATGCCCGCGGAGGCGAAGAGCATCAGCGCGTAGAACTCACCGCGCTCCGCTCCGCGCTTGCGCAGGAAGCCCACCGCGCTCAGCGCCGCCAGCCCCAGGCCCACGCTCACCACCAGGGTGAGGAAGCTGGAGAAGGGGTCCAGCACGCCGAAGCCGAGGAACACCTCCTGCGGCGGCTCGAACATCAGGCCCACGGCCACGGCGCCGCTGGCCACCGCCGCCACGACGGTGAGCACCGCCTGGTAGCCGCGGGACGCCGTCGCGGAGAGGAACACCTCCGACAACAGCAGGACGGAGGCCGCCACCACCATGATGATGGCGGGCAGCATGGGGAGGAAATCCGCCAGGGTGAGATTTGGCAGGTTCATGGAGTCTTTCGGGGCCTACTCGCGGACGGCGAGCGGCGCGGCGGGAACGGAGGGGCGGGCCGCGGCGGCGGTGGAGGGCAGCGACATCACCTCCACGCGCAACTGGTCGTCCTTCGCCTGGGTGGCGCCCGGAGCGCCCACGCTGGCGCGCGCCACGTAGCGGTCCGTGGACGGAGCGATGCGGTCCAGGAAGGGCTGCGGCATCAAACCCATCACCGCCACCAGCACGATGAAGGGGGCCGTGGTGAGCATCTCGCGCACGTTCATGTCGCGCAGGTGCTGGTTCTCCCGGTGCGTGATGCTGCCGAAGAACACCTTCTGCACCATCCACAGCATGTACGCCGCGCCCAGGATGACGCCCAGCGTGGCGAACGCGCCGAAGCCCAGGGGCAGGGTGCTCTTGAACGTGCCCATCAGCACCAGGAACTCGCCGATGAAGCCGTTGGTGCCCGGCACCGCCACCGACGAGAAGGTGATGATGACGAACGCCGCGGTGAACACCGGCATCACCTTGGCGATGCCGCCGTAGTCCGACATCAGGCGCGTGTGGCGGCGCTCGTAGAGGAAGCCGAACAGGAGGAACAGCGCGCCCGTGGAGATGCCGTGGTTGAGCATCTGGTACGCGCTGCCCGTGGCGCCCTCACCGGTGACGGCGAGCAGGCCCAGCATGCAGTAGCCCAGGTGGCTGACGGACGAGTACGCGATGAGCTTCTTGATGTCCCGCTGCGCCAGGCACATCAGCGCGCCGTACACGATGCCAATCACCGCCAGCACCGCGAGGAACGGACGGGCCGCGTGCGCCGCCACCGGGAAGAGCGGAATGGCGAAGCGCCAGAAGCCGTAGGTGCCCATCTTCAGCATCACGCCGGCAAGAATCATGGAGCCCGCCACCGGCGCCTGCACGTGCGCGTCCGGCAACCAGGTGTGCACCGGCCACATGGGGACCTTGATGGCGAACGCCAGCGCGAACGCGGCGAACATCCACGGCCCGTAGGTGTGCAGCGTGGCGGCCAGGCCCGTCAGGCCCGCGCACGCGCCCTCCGGCCCGTTGCTGCACGCGGCGAGCTGCTGATTGGCGGCGAGCAGGTTGTTGTAGAGCGTGCCGTAGTCGAACGAGCGCACGCCCGGGCCTCCGCTGATGAAGTACACGGCCACGATGGCCACCAGCATCAGCAGCGAGCCGACCAGCGTGTAGAGGAAGAACTTCACCGCCGCCATGCGGCGGTCCTCGGCGCCCCACACACCCACCATCAGGTACATGGGGATGAGCATGGCCTCGAAGAAGATGTAGAAGAGCAGGACGTCCATGGACGCCAGCGCGCCCAGCATCGTCGTCTGGAGCACCAGCAGCGCCAGGTGGAACTCCTTGATGCGGTGCTGGATGTACGTGGTGGAGGCGAGCACCACCAGCGGGCCCAGGAACACCGTCAGGAGCAGCAGGCTCACGGCCAGGCCGTCCACGCCCAGGTGGTAGCTCATCCCGAACTGCTGGAACCACGGGACGCGGTACTCCATCTGGAACTCGGCGCCGGACGGGTCGAAGCGGAAGTACGCCCAGACGCCGAACACCAGGTCCAGCAGCATGCCCACGAAGGTGATGGTGCGGACCTGCCCGTGCTCACTGGCGGGCAGCGCGAGCACCAGCGCCGCGAACACGAGCGGCAGGTAGATGACGACGTTCAACAGGTGGGTGTCGAAGAAGCTCATGAAAGCACCTGCACGAGGGCGTAGACCGCGCCGCCCAGGATGGCGAGCGCCATGATGGCGGCGTAGGCCTGCGCGTCACCCGTCTGGAGCCGGCGCAGCCCGAGGCCCACCTTCTCCGTGACGTACGCGGTGCCGCGCACCAGCACCGTGTCGATGACGAGCGCGTCCACCACGCGGAAGAGGATGAAGGCCACGAACTTCACCGGCCGGATGATGATGAACTCGTAGAGCTCATCCACGTAGAACTTGTTCTGCGCCGTGCGGCGCACCGCGCGCGCGAAGGCCGGCACGGGCTGGCCCGCCCGCGAGGGGAAGAACTTCAGGTAGGCGAACGCCGCGGCCGCGCCGCCCGCGAGCGCCCACATCCACGCGAAGGCGTAGTCCCCGACGGTGGGCGAGCTGGTGTCCAACTGCACCGTCTTGGCCACGCGGGCCACCGTCTCCGCCGGGCGCAGCACGGGGGACAGGAAGTTCTCGAACACCGGCTGCGTCCCGCCGCCCGTGCGGGGCATCAGGGGCAGGGCGTAGACGAACGTGATGAAGGCCAGGAAGGCCAGGATGACCAGCGGCAGCGTCATGTGCCACGCGCTCTCATGGGCGTGCGCCAGCTTCGCCTCCGGGGACCGCTTGCCCGTGAAGGTGAGCAGGTAGACGCGCGACATGTAGAACGCCGTGGACGCGGTGATGAGCAGGCCCAGCACGTAGACGAAGCCGGACACCCACTCCAGGCCGTGCAGGTGGTTGTGGTGCACGCCGTGGAAGATGGCGTCCTTGGAGAAGAAGCCGGACATGATGGGGAAGATGCCCGTGATGGCCAGCGTGGAGATGAGGAACGTGGCGTGCGTCCACTTCATCTCCTTCCACAGGCCGCCCAGCTTCTTGATGTCCGTCTCGTCCCCGTTGCCGTGCATCACGCTGCCGGCGCCCAGGAAGAGGCAGGCCTTGAAGAACGCGTGCGTCATCAGGTGCATGGCGGCGGCCCAGAAGACGCCCATGCCCACGCCCATGAACATGATGCCCAACTGGGACACCGTGGAGTAGGCGAGCACCTTCTTGATGTCGTCCTGCGCGAAGGCGATGAGCGCCGCCAGCAGCGACGTGAGCGCGCCCACGATGGCGATGGTCGCCATGGCGGTGGGGGACAGCACGAGCAGCGCGCTCATGCGGCAGAACAGGTACACGCCCGCGGTCACCATCGTGGCGGCGTGGATGAGCGCGGAGACCGGCGTCGGGCCGGCCATCGCGTCCGGCAGCCAGACGTAGAGCGGCAACTGGGCGCTCTTGCCCGCGGCGCCCAGGAGGAAGAGCAGCAGCGCGGCGGTCATCACGCCGCCGAAGGTGTAGCCCGCCAGCGGCCCGGACTCGATGGGCGTGGCCAGGGACACCGCGCCGCCCGTGCCCTCCGGCAGGGCCAGGGCCATCTTCTCCAGGCCCTTGAAGGTGACGGGGCCCTTCTGGGAGATGCCCTGCTCGTAGCGGGCGCGCGACGTGGACGCCGCGTTGTAGTCCCGCGGGTCCGCCTGGCGGTTGAAGGCGCCCACCGTGAGGATGAGCAGGAACGTGGCGATGAGGAACGCGAAGTCACCGATGCGGTTGGTGACGAACGCCTTGCGGCCCGCCCACGCCTTCGCGCTGTCCGTGTACCAGAAGCCGATGAGCAGGTAGCTGGCCATGCCGACGCCCTCCCAGCCCACGAAGAGCAGGACCAGGTTGTCGGCCATCACCAGCGTGAGCATCGCGGCGACGAAGAGGTTCAGGTACGCGAAGAAGCGCCAGTACCCATCGTCGTGCTCCATGTAGCTGGTGGAGTACAGGTGGATGAGGAAGCCCACGCCCGTGATGATGAGCAGCAGGATGCCCGACAGGTGGTCCACCAGCAGGCCGAAGTTCACCCGGAAGTCACCGGCGGCGAACCACGTCCCGTAGTCGTGCGCGATGGCGTAGCGGATGGTGTCCCGCTCCAGGCCGAACGGGTTGGCCATGCTCACCACGCGCCCGCCGGCCGCGTCGCTGGTGGCCCAGAAGGCCAGCAGGCTCAGCACGAAGGCGCCGGCGATGGCGGAGCACGCCACCAGGTGCACGTTGGCGCGGCCCAGCCACTTGCCGAACACGCCGCACACGAACGCGCCCAGCAGCGGCAGCAGGATGATCAACCCCAGCGACGGGCTGAGCACGTCGGGGGGGATGGGTGCGGTTCTGAAGAACTCGACGAGGGATCCGTCCATGGATGTGCTCAGGGGTGACGGGGCGTTAGTGCTTCATCGTCCGGATGTCGTCGACGTTCACGGACCCGCGACTGCGGAAGACCGCGATGACGATGGCCAGACCGATGGCCGCTTCCGCGGCCGCCACGGCGATGACGAAGAAGGCGGACACGTGCCCGGTGCCTTCACCGTGCATGCGCGCGAAGGCCAGGAACGTGAGGTTGACCGCGTTGAGCATCAGCTCCACGCACATGAAGACGACCAGCGCGTTGGTGCGCACCAGCACGCCGAACATGCCCATGCAGAAGAGGGCCGCGGCCAGCAGGAGGTAGTAGGTGATGGGGACCATTGGGTTGTCCGGAAGGTCGCGAGGGTCAGATGCGGGACTTGGCCACCACCACCGCGCCCACCATGGCCACCAGCAGGAGCAGGCTGACCGCTTCGAACGGCAAGAGCCAGGTGGTGAAGATGGTCTCGCCGATGGACGCCATGGTGCCGAACGCCGCCTGGGCCTTCGCGTCCAACTGCGCGGGCTGCGCGTTCACCCGGCCCAGCGTCACGCCCAGCACGGCCAGCAGGCCCAGCGCGGAGGCGCCGCCCAGCAGCCGCGTCGCCGAGGGCTTGCCGCGGTGGGGCGCGTCACCCAGGTTGAGCAGCATGATGACGAACAGGAAGAGCACCATGATGGCGCCCGCGTACACGAGCACCTGCACGGCGGCGACCGTGTGCGCCCAGAGCAGCACGTAGATGCCGGCCAGGAAGAAGAACGTCGACACCAGGGCCATGGCGGAGTTGATGGGGCTCCGCGCGGTGATGACCAGCCCCGCTGACAGCAGCGTCATGACGGCGAAGACGCCGAAGAGGACCAATTCGATGTTCAAGACCAGTCTCCGAAGGAACCCCAGGGGTGGTCACCGAACGGGCAGCGGTGCTCCCGTACGTGAGCCTCGAACTCGTCCCGGAACCGCATGAGGAAGGAGTGCGTGGGCAGCGCCGCCGCGTCACCCAGCGCGCAGATGGTGTTGCCCAGGCCGATGGGGGGGTAGGGCGCGATGGAGGAGGCGACGTTCGACAGCATGTCGATGTCGCTCAGCTCCGCGCGGCCTTCCTCGATCTTGCGCAGCAGGCGCGTCTGCCACGGCGTGCCCTCGCGGCACGGGGTGCACTGGCCGCAGGACTCCTCCGCGTAGAAGCGGGCCACGCGCCAGAGGCTGCGCACCATGCAGGTGGCGTCGTCCATCACGATGACGCCGCCGGAGCCGGCCATGGTCTGCTTCATCTTCAGCGCCTCGAACTCCAGCGCCACGTCCAGCTCGTCCGCGCCCAGCACCGGCGCCGAGGAGCCGCCCGGGATGACCGCCTTGACCTTGCGGCCCTTGGGCATGCCCTGGCCGTACTTGTCGTCGTGGATCAGCTCCAGGATGGTGGTGTGCATCCCCACCTCGTAGACGCCGGGGCGGTTCACGGAGCCGGACAGGCACACCAGGTGCGTGCCGCCGGACTTGTCCGTGCCCAGCTTCGCGTACCAGTCCGCGCCCTTGGCGAGGATGGGCGGCACGCTGGCGAGCGTCTCCACGTTGTTCACCACCGTGGGGCAGCCAAAGAGGCCCACCACCGCGGGGAACGGGGGCTTGAGGCGGGGCCAGCCCTTCTTGCCCTCCAGCGACTCCAGCAGCGCCGTCTCTTCACCGCAGATGTACGCGCCCGCGCCGCGGACCAGGAAGCAGTCGAGCGCGAAGCCCTCCTTGCCCATCAGCGACTTGCCGAAGATGCCGGCCTTGTAGGCCTCGTCGATGGCCGCCTGGGTGCGCTCCGCCTGGAACTTGAACTCGCCGCGCAGGTACACGTAGCAGGTGTGCACGCCCAGCGCGTACGACGCGATGGCGATGCCCTCCAGCATCATGTGCGGGTCGTTCTCCAGGATGTAGCGGTCCTTGAAGGTGCCCGGCTCGGACTCGTCGCCGTTGACGGCCAGGTACTTGGGCTTGGGGCTGTCCTTGGGGACGAAGCTCCACTTCATGCCCGTGGGGAAGCCCGCGCCGCCACGGCCGCGCAGGTTGGACTTCTTCACCTCGTCGATGATGGCGGCGGGCTCCATGGAGAGCGCGCGCTTGAGGCCGTCATAGCCACCGCGCGAGCGGTAGCTGTCGAGGGTCCAGGACTGGGGCTTGCCCCAGGCCGCCGAGATGACGGGTTCGACCGCCTTTGCCGTAGAGGCCATGGATGAACGTCCTAGGAAAGCGAAGGAGAGGAGGGGCGACTCACGACAGCTTGGCCAGGATGGCGTCCAGCTTCGCCTGGGTCAGCCGCTCGTGGTGATCCTCGTTGATCTGCAGGCAGGGCGCCGTCCCGCAGGAGGCCAGGCACTCCGTCTCGCGCAGGGTGAACTTGTCGTTCGTCTCCCCGGCGGTCAGGCCCAGCTTCTGCTCCAGGTACGCGAGCATCTTCTCCGCGCCCCAGAGGGAGCAGGAGAGGTTCGTGCAGACGTCGATGACGTACTTGCCCGGCTTCTTGAGGTGGTACATCACGTAGAAGCTGGCGACCTCGTAGGCGCGCTCCGGCGTGACCTCCAGGTTCTTCGCCACCAGCCGCAGACCTTCAGGAGGCAACCACCCCTTGAGGTCCTGCAGCAGGCGCAGCGCGGGAAGCATGCCGGCGCTTTTGCGATCAGAGGGGTAGTGCGAGAGGATTTCCGCGATCCCCGCGTCGAACTTCTTCTGCTCTTCAGGAGTGAACAGGGGCTCCGCCATGGCGGGCCGTACGTATTGCCGCAATGGCTTCGTTGTCAACATAAACCCTCGGCGGTAGACTGGGCCGCCCTCAGCAAATTACCGAGCGATTTCAACCCCTTGTTATGAGCCTGGACCCTGCGGACCAGCGGCAGCACCCTCGTGTCCCCACCATCCTCCGGGTGGACTACGCCCATGGCCGGCCGCTCCGGGACGTGACGGAGAACCTTTCCGCCGGAGGGTTCTTCGTGCAGACCGAGCAGCTCTTCGCGGTGGGGGACGAGCTGCGGCTTGCTCTTTCTTTCCCGGGACTGCTGGATCCGGTAGAAGTCGGGGGGACGGTGGCGTGGGTGCGCATCGCCGCGCCCGATCAGCCGGGCGGCGTGGGCATCCGTGTGGAGAGCGAGCAGGACCGGCGGCGACTGGGTGACATCTTGAGTGCGGCGGGACCCAACGACAGCGCGACGACCCCCTCCGAGCAGGACGGGTACCGTGTGCTCATCGTCGAGGACAACCCGCACATCATCGAGATGTACAGCTACGTGCTGAAGAAGCTCGCGAGCAATGACCTGCACGGGAAGGTCCCGCTGGAGGTCCACTTCGCCCCGGACGGGCACCACGCCCTGCTGCGGCTGCGCGAGGACCGCTTCAGCCTGGTGATGCTGGACCTCTACATGCCGGTGATGGACGGCTTCGCCCTGGTGGAGCGCATCCGGGAAGAGGAGGAGCTCAAGGGCATCCCGGTCATCGCGATCTCCGCGGGTGGCAAGGAGGCCCAGGAGCGGGCGATGCAGCTCGGGGTGGACATCTACCTGCGCAAGCCCGTGCGGTTCGTGGAAGTGCTGGAGACGGTGAAGCAGCTCCTGCGCATCCGGTAGGGCCGGCCGCTTCTTAAGAAGCGCCAGACGTTGAAGCGCCGGGCGGGTGCCGCGTAGAGTCCGCGCACCCATGACGAAGCCCGCCATCCATCGTGACACCGTCAGTGGCGAGGCGCTGCTCATCCTGCAGAATCTGCGGGAGAACGGCCGCCTGGGACGCTCGAACAAGCTGGCCGACGTGAAGGCCGCCCTCGAGCCGTCCGTCTCGCTGGAGTTCGACAGCTACTTCTTCTTCCTGCGCAAGTTCCACTACATCGCCATGGACCGCGAGGCCCAGTTGAAGCTCACCGAAACGGGTGAGCGGGTGGTGGAGGGGGACCTGCAGGAGCGGTTCGCGTCGGAGGTCGACGACTTCTTCGCGGATCAGCTCCTGCCGGCGGAGGACGCCACGCACATCGGCCGCCCGCTGGACGAGGACGAACCGATGAGCGTCCCGCCGCCGCCGCCGGAGCTGCTCCTGGACGAGGCGGAGGTGGATGCCTCCTCCGCGGCCGGGGCCGCCGCCCAGTCCCAGGGCGGGCCGCCGCCGGTGCCGCCGTCGCGCACGCACCGCGTGGCCATGCCGGCGCTGGATCTGGGGCAGGTCGCGACCCAGATGCAGCCCGCCGCGCCGCCGCCCATCGCGACGCCGCAGCCGCAGCCGGCGTTCCGTCAGGACGGCCCGGCGGAAGGACGCCGGGAGACCTTCATCGGGCTGCCGCCGGCGCCCGCGCCCCAGCCCGTCGTGGTGACCGCGCCTGTCCCCAGCGCGTCCCAGCCGCTCATCATCACCCCTCCGCTCGCCGCCGCGCCCGCTCCGATGCCCCCTCCCGCCTCGACCCCCGCTCCCGCAGCCCCGGTTCCCCAGGCCGCCGCCGCTGCCGCCGCCGCGAAGGGCGCCAGCGACCTGGACCTGCGCTACCAGAAGTTCGACCCCATTGGCACGGGGCCGCTGGGGACCGTCTTCAAGGGCCGCTACAACGCCCTGGGGCTGGACATCTGCATCAAGGAGCTGAAGGACATCTTCGGCTACTTCTCCTTCCTGCAGCGCGGTGAGGTCCTCAAGCGCCTGAAGAAGGAGCTGTGCGCGCAGGCGCAGGTGCGCCACCCGGGCGTGGTGCAGATCCTCGACCAGAACGTGGACTCGGCGCGGCCCTACTTCGTGGTGGAGCTGATGCGCGGCAGCCTGAAGGAGCGGCTGGAGGCGTCCGGCGGCAAGGGCATTGACGTGCCGCACGCGCTGCGCACCTTCCTGCAGCTTGCGTACGGCCTGAGGGCCGCGCACGCCGCGGGGCTCACCCACCACAACATCAAGCCGGAGAACATCCTCTTCGACGCGTACGGCAACGCGAAGCTGTCGGACTTCGGCATGAGCCGCGTGGTGGAGGTGGACGCGACGAAGGGCATGCCCCAGGTGTTCGTGGGCACGGGCGGCATGGTCTACATGGCGCCGGAGCTGATGAACAAGGGCGTCCAGGAGGCGGGCCCCGCCGCGGACGTGTACGCCCTGGGCATCCTGCTCTACGAGATGTTCACCGGTCAGATTCCGGGCCGCCGCTCGCCGCTGCCGTCGGAGGTGAACCCGGAGGCGCCCAGCGGGTTGGATCAGCTCTTCGACAAGGCCACGCAGGACCGGCGCGAGCAGCGCTACCCGGACGTGGACGCGATGCTGGCGGACTTCTACAAGGCGTTCCCGGAGCGCGAGTACCTGGACCGCGGCGCGCTCATCCTGTCGTCGGATCCGCAGGAGTAGCCGCTGCCTGGCGGGCAGGCGGGCCTCCCAAGCGAGGCTCGCCCGTCCTCGTGGAGACCTGTCAGACTGCGGCGCGCCCATGCTCACGCGCCCCTCTGACAGCGTCCTCCTCACCGTCACCGGCAGGGACGGCCCCGACACCACCGCCCGCCTCACCGGCCTGCTCGCGCAAGCGGGCGCGGAGCTGCTCGACGTGGAGCAGGTGGTGGTGCAGGGCCTGCTCACCCTGGCCCTCTGGGTGCGGCTGCCCGGCGGCGAGTCCCTCCAGGCGCTCCCCGCGCTGGCCCGGGAGCTGGGCGTCACGGTGGACGTGCGCGCGGTGCCTCCGGCCGTCACGTCTCCCGCGCCGGGGCCGGAGCCGCTGCGCTACGTCGTCACCGCCGTGGGCAAGGCGCTGGGCGTGCGGGACGTGCACGCGCTGACGCGGCAACTGGCCGCGGGGAACGCGCGCGTGGAGCGCATCACCCGGCTGAGCGAGACGCCGCTCGCGGCGGTGGAGCTGCACGTCACGCTGCCTCCGGACGCCGACACGGCGGCGCTCAAGGGCGCGCTGCTGGCGCTGTCCATGGCGAGCCCCACGTTCGATGTCGCCCTCCAGCGCGAGAGCCTCTACCGGCGCGGCAAGCGGATGGTGGTGATGGACATGGACTCCACGCTCATCCGCATCGAGGTCATCGACGAGCTGGCGCGCGCCTACGGCGTCCACGCGAAGGTGGCCGCCATCACCGAGCGCGCGATGCACGGGGAGATGGACTACGACGAGTCCCTGCGCCAGCGCGTGGCGCTGCTCGCCGGGCTGGACGCGCGCGTGCTGCACGAGCTGGCCGCGAACCTGCCGCTCACGGAGGGCGCGGAGACGCTCATCCGCGTGCTGCGGCGCCTGGGCTACCGCACCGCCGTCATCAGCGGCGGCTTCTCCGTGGCGGCGGAGGCGCTGCAGAAGCGGCTGGGCATCGACTTCGCGTACTCCAACGCGCTGGAGGTCCAGGACGGGAAGCTCACCGGCCGCACCGTGGGCACCATCGTCAACGCGCGCCGCAAGGCGGAGCTCCTGGAGACGCTGGCGAAGCAGGAGGGCATCCTGCTGGAGCAGGTCATCGCCGTGGGGGACGGGGCCAACGACCTGCTGATGCTGGAGAAGGCGGGGCTGGGCATCGCCTTCCGCGCCAAGCCGAAGCTGCGCGAGGCCGCCGACACGTCCATCTCCGCCGGCGGGCTGGACACCATCCTCACGCTGCTGGGCCTCACCGCGCGCGAGCTGCGCGAGGTCGGCTCGGAGGTGGGCTCGCAGGTGGGCCCGTAGGGCTTCAGAGGCGCATGCGCGCGGCCAGCTCGCGCTGCTGCACCTGGCCCTTCTCGAAGACGAGCTCCAGCAGGGCGCGCAGAATCTTGGAGCTCTTCTCCTGGTTCTGCTGCACCGTCTGCAGGCGGGCCAGGTCCTCCTCCGTCCACTCGGAGGTGGGCGCGCCGCCCGCGAGGATTTCATCCAGGATGTCCGAGGCGCTGGAGCCCGCCGGGGCGGCCGCGGGGGCCGCTCGCGCGGCGGGGGCCGGGGCGGCGGGGGGCGGCGGCGCGGCGTTCGGGTCGACGATGTCGCTGATGCGCTTCACGACCGTCTTGCCGCTCATGTCCACGACCTTGAACTCCTCCTCCTCCGGGAGCTCCCCCGGGTCCCGAGGCTTGTTCGTGTCGGGCTTGAAGCGCTTCTTCTCCACCGGCTCCTGGCCGCGGTAGTGGCGCAGGATGGCGTGCTCGATTTCACGGTCGCCCGCCACCATGGGGACCACGCGGGCGCGGCTGCGCGCCGCGACCTGGTCCAGCGTGGCCAGGTCCGTGGGGTCGGACATCGCCAGCACCAGCGTCTTCCCGTTGTCCTTGAGCTGCACGGGGAAGATGCCCTTCTGCTCGGCGAGCCCCACGTCCACGCGCGCGAGCGCCGCGGCGTCCTTCGTCAGGTTGCCCAACTGCACGCGCGGCATTCCCAGGCCCTGGCAGATGGCCTGGGTGATGGTCTCCTCGGAGGCCAGGCCCAGGTCCGCGACGACGCGCGACACGCGTCCGCCCCACTGGTCCAGCGAGGCGAGCGCGCTGCGTAGCTGCAACTCGTCGATGACGCGCGCCTTGACGAGGATGTCCGCGATGCGATTCCGGGAAGGGGGAGCCATGGGATGGGGATTCTAGCGTCTGATGGCGCGGACGCTCAGTCCACGTCACCGAACATGCAAGGAGGCTGGACCATGCAGCCATTCGCGGACGCCGCCACCCAGATGTGCCCGTACTGCGGTGAAGAGGTCGAAGTCGACGTGGACTCGCTGGGCGCGTCCTCCGAGTCCTACGTGGAGGACTGCCCCGTCTGCTGCCGCCCCTGGCAGGTGCGCGTCACCCGCGACGAGGACAGCGCCTTCGTCACGCTCGGCCGCGACGACGACTGAGCGCGGACTCCCGGCAGGAGGGCAGGCGGGCAGGCGGGCAGGCCCTTCGCGGGGGCGCCGGGACGGCGGGGGCCGTTGCTTGACACGTCCCGAAGCATGGTTCTCTTGAGTCTTGTGAGGCGCTGCCGGGCACCCCCGAAGAACGGGGCCCCGGACGCCGATTCAACAACGACCGTGAACCCGCACATCGTGCGTCCGCAGGGACGTCACGAACAGGAGACGACCATGCTGAACGTCCGCTATCCCTTCAACAACGCCGCCGTCACCCACCCGCTGCTGCGCGACTTCGACTTCCTCTTCCGCGAGCTGGCCTCGCCGGGCGCCCGCAACGACGCCGAGCGCACCGTCACGCCCGCGGCGGACATCCTGGAGGCCGAGTCCGGCATCACGCTGCGCGTGGACCTGCCGGGCCATGACGCCAAGGCCATCCAGGTGAAGGTGGAGGACGGCGTGCTGACCGTGCGCTCCGAGCGCAAGGCCGAGACCGTGCCGGAGGGCAGCACCCTGCGGCGCCAGGAGCGCGCCTCGGGCGTGTACGCGCGCCAGTTCCGCCTGCCGGAGACGGTGGACGCGACCCGCGTGGAGGCCCGCTACGACAATGGCGTGCTCACCCTCACCCTGCCGCGCCGCGAGGAGACCAAGCCCCGCGTCGTCGAGGTGAAGGTCCAGGGTTGATGCCCGTGCATCAACACCCCATCAGGGAGGCCGCTGCCCTCGCTGAGACGAGGCGCGGCGACTCCCGCAAGCATCCTTGCGACCCGAGGGCTTCCGCGGTGGCCGGCGGAAGCCCCCGTCCCATCACTTGCGAGCAGCGCTGGTGTTGAGCGCCAGCGGCACCCGGAACAGCTCCATCACCTGCGTGACGTCCAGCGGCTTGGCCAGGCACGCCACCGCGCCGGCCTGCTTGGACTGCTCCACCACGTCAGGCGTGTGATTGCTCGTCATGGTGATGAGGCGCACGCCCTCCATCTGCTTGCGCGCGCGGATGCGCTTGCAGACCTCGATGCCGTCGATGTCCGGCATGTTGAGGTCGATGATCATCCCGTGCGGCTTCTGCTCGGACACCAGCAGCAGGGCCTCCACGCCGCTCGTGGTGGTCTGGAGCTCCACCTGGTTCGCGTGCGGCTTGAACGCGCGCTTGATGGCGTCCAGCACCGGGCGCTCGTCGTCCACGACCAGCAGGCGCACCGTGCTGCTGCCCAGCTCCTCGGGCACGGGCATCTGGTGGGTGACCAGGAAGGTGCGCAGGTCCGTCGAACGCACCCGGCGGTGGCCGCCCGGGGTCCGGAAGGCCATCAGGATGCCGCGGTCAATCCACTTGCTCACCGTCGACGGGTCCACCTGAAGCAACCGACTGATGTCGTGCGTCGTGTAGAGCTGGTCCGTCATCGCCGTACTCCCCTCGGACTGCATCGTTCCACTAGCCATGGAAATAAACACCTACCTTGAATGCGGGGTTTGATCAACCCACCCTACGACGTGCTGCGTTTATCTGTGCTTCTCATCAGACCCACGGCGTCTTCCCAACGGCCACTGGCACGGAGGCACAGCTCCACAAGCTCGCGGGCGGCTCCGTGACCGCCCACGTTCGTCGTAACGAAGTCCGCTTCCTGGCGCACCTCTGGAACGGCATCCGCCGGACAGGCGGAAAGCCCCGCAAGCGACATGGGGTCCAGGTCGTTGAGGTCGTCTCCCATGTACGCGCACTGATTCGCGGGGATTTGGAGTTGGGCGAGCAATTCAAGAAGGGCGGGACCCTTCTGCTTGCGGCCCTGGAAGATGGCGGCGAGGCCGAGTTCCCGGCCTCGCGCCTCGACGATGCGGGACGAGCGCGCGGTGAGGATGGCGGCGGGCAGGCCCACCAGCCGGGCCATGACGAGCGCATGGCCGTCCTTCACGTTGAAGCGCTTCATCACCTCGCCGTCGTCGCCGTAGTACAGCGCGCCGTCGGTGAGGACGCCATCCACGTCGAACACGAGCAACCGCACGCGCGACGCGCGGGACGTCAGCTCTTCCTTGCCCGGTTTGGAAGGCGCTTCCGTCGGCATGGCCTCCTCACCTTTCGCGTCCATCAACTGGCTTCGTGACCCAGCGCGCGGCGGATGCTGAGCACATCTCGTACCACGTCCTCGAACATCTGTGGATTGAGCGAGCACGGACCGTCACACAGGGCACGGTCGGGGTCTTCGTGGACTTCTGTGAATAAAGCGTCAATCCCGGCGGCGGCGGCGCTGCGGGCGAGCAGTGAGACGAACTTGCGGTCGCCGCCTGTCTTTCCGTCGCTGGAGCTGGGGAGCTGGACCGCGTGGGTCGCGTCCATGCAGACCACGAGGCCGGCCTCGCGCATCTGGGCGAAGCCGCGCATGTCCACGACGAGGTTGTTGTAGCCGAAGGAGGAGCCGCGCTCGGTGACGAGCACGTTGGGGTTGCCCGCCTCCACGGCCTTGCGCGCGGAGTGGACGATGTCCTTGGGGGCCACGAACTGTCCCTTCTTCAAGTTCACCCCCTTGCCCGAGCGGGCCACCGCCTCCACGAGGTCCGTCTGCCGGCAGAGGAACGCCGGTATCTGGATGATATCCACGACTTCAGCGGCAGGCGCGACGTGGCTGGTTTCATGGACGTCCGTGAGAACGGGCACCCCCACCTCCCGCCGGATGCGGTCCAGGATTCTCAGACCTTCCTTCAAACCCGGCCCGCGGAAGGACTTGCCGCTGGTCCGGTTGGCCTTGTCATAGGAACATTTGAAGGCATACGGGACGCCCAGCCGCTGGGTGATGCCCTTGAGCAGGTGGGCGTGGCGCAGGGCCATCTCCTCGGACTCGATGCTGTCCGGGCCGGCGATGACGAAGAGGCGCTGGCCGGGGCCGACCTTGTGGCCGCACAGCTCGATGGAGGGGGTGTTGCTCATGAGCGCACCGGGGCGGCGGCGGGGGCCTGCGTCCGGGTGGCGTCCCGCTGGGCGAGCGCCGCGCCGATGAAGCCGGAGAACAGGGGGTGGGGGGCGAAGGGCTTGCTCTTGAACTCGGGGTGGAACTGGCAGCCCACGAAGTACGGGTGGTCCGCGAGTTCAATCATCTCCACCAGGTTCAGCTCCGGGTTGTGGCCGGAGATGACGAGCCCGGCCTCCTGGAGCCGGCCGCGGTAGGCGTTGTTGACCTCGTAGCGGTGGCGGTGGCGCTCCTGGATGGACTCCTGGCCGTAGAGCTTGTGCGCGACGCTGCCGGGCTTGAGCGCGCACGCGTAGCTGCCCAGGCGCATGGTGCCGCCCTTGTCCTGCACCTTCACCTGGCTCTCCATGAGCGTCACCACGGGGTGCGCGGTGTGCTCGTCGAACTCCAGGCTGTTGGCGCCCTTGAGGCCCAGCACGGTGCGGCTGAACTCCACCACGGCCATCTGGAGGCCCAGGCAGATGCCGAAGAAGGGGAGCTTGTTCTCACGCGCGTAGCGGACCGCGGCGATCTTCCCTTCCGTGCCGCGCACGCCGAAGCCGCCGGGCACGAGCACCGCGTCCACGCCCGCGAGCGTCTTCTCCGGGCCCTGCGCCTCCACGTCCTGGCTGTCCACGAAGCGCAGCTTCACGCGCACGTCGTTGGCGATGCCGCCGTGGAGCAGGGACTCGTTGAGGCTCTTGTAGCTCTCCGTGAGGTTCACGTACTTGCCCACGATGGCGACGGTGACCTCACCGCGCGCGGGCTCGTAGATCTTCCGGACGATGGTCTCCCACTTCTCCAGGTGGGGGGCGCGGCTCCAGATGTTGAGCACCTCCGCCAGCCGCTCATCCAGGCCCTGGCGGTGCAGCTCCAGGGGCAGCTCGTAGATGCTGCGCACGTCCGGGGACGTGAACACGTTGCCGTTGTCCACGTTGCAGAACATGGCGATCTTGTCCTTCAGCTCGCGCGAGATCTCCCGGTCCGTGCGGCACAGGAGGAAGTCCGGCTGGATGCCGATCTCGCGCAGCTTCATCACCGAGTGCTGCGTGGGCTTGGTCTTCACCTCGCCGGCGGCGCCGATGTACGGCAGCAGCGTCAGGTGGATGTAGACGGCGTTCTGGCTGCCCACGTCGTAGCGCATCTGGCGGATGGCCTCGAGGAAGGGCAGGGACTCGATGTCACCCACCGTGCCGCCGACCTCCACGATGACGACGTCCACGTCCTGGGCGGCCTGGCGGATGCTGGCCTTGATCTCATCCGTGATGTGCGGAATCACCTGGACGGTCTTGCCCAGGTACTCCCCCCGGCGTTCCTTGGTGATGACCGCGTTGTAGATGCGGCCGGAGGTGAAGTTGTTGAGGCGGCTCATCCGGGCGTGGGTGAACCGCTCGTAGTGGCCCAGGTCCATGTCGGTCTCGCCACCGTCCTCGGTGACGAACACCTCGCCGTGCTGGAAGGGGCTCATCGTGCCCGGATCCACGTTGATGTAGGGATCCAGCTTGATGAGGGTGATGTCCAGCCCGCGATTCTCGAGGAGGGCGCCAATGGATGCGGAGGCCAGTCCCTTCCCCAGCGAGCTGACCACGCCGCCCGTCACGAAGATGAACTTGGTTTTCTTGGAGCGCATGTCCCTTCCTGCCAAGAGGGCCAGGGGGCGTCAAATATTCTCTGACGCACGGACGGCTGGCTGGCCCCGACCCGCGAGGTCAGCCCTTCACTGCCCGTCCCAACCGCCCGGGCGGGCCACGGCGAACTGCTGGGCGGTGGGCTGGCCGACGCGGAAGTGGCGCAGGTCGCACCCCCGGCAACTCCAGCCTTCCCAGCCTTTCTTCACGACCTGGTGCAGGCAGGCGTCGTAGTTGGGGCAAAAAAGGTTGCGCTGGTCGTCCACCGTCTCTTCGTCACGGAGGGCGGAGGGCAGAGGGATGGGGCACGGCGTGATGGACACGGCAGTTCTCCTGCGAGCGACCCCGACGGTCGTGGATGGTGCTTCCCCCCGGCGGCCACGAACCGGTGGGTGGACAGGACATTCCCGGTAGGGAGGGGGGACGAAAAAAGTCGCCCCCGCCGGCAAAGGCGGGGGCGACTCTGTACCGCGGGCGTCACTTCCGCCGGGGACAACCTGCGCTAGCAGGCCACCGCGACGGAGGTGGACGCCTTGATCTTGCTGTCGTTCAAGGCATCACCTCCTTTCTTGCGGCAGCAGAGATAATGCGTGCCCCCATTTCCCGCCATGGAGACGGCGGTGGGGGCGGGGCCCGTCCGGGGAACGAGCGTTCAGGCGGCGACGACCTGGCGCTCCACGAGGCGGCGGTACAGGCCTTCCTGCGTCATGAGGGTGGAGTGGGTGCCGCTCTGCACCACGCGGCCGTGCTCCATCACCAGCACGCGCTGGGCGTTGGCCACGGTGGACAGGCGGTGGGCGATGATGAGCGTGGTGCGGCCCTGCATCAGCCGGTCCAGGGCGTCCTTCACCAGGTGCTCGCTCTCCGAGTCCAGGGCGGAGGTGGCCTCGTCCAGGATGAGGATGCGCGGGTCCTTGAGCACGGCCCGCGCGATGGCCACGCGCTGCTTCTGGCCGCCGGACAACTGCACGCCGCGCTCGCCCACCTCCGTGCGGTAGCCGTCCGGGAAGCGCTGGATGAAGTCGTGCGCGTTGGCGGCGCGGGCGGCGGCCTCCACCTCCGCGTCGGTGGCGTCCGGGCGGCCGTAGCGGATGTTGTCCGCGATGGAGCAGGAGAAGAGCAGGGGCTCCTGGGCGACCATGCCCACGTTGCGCCTGAGCCAACCGGGGTCCAGGGACTTCAGGGGGCGGCCGTCCAGCAGCAACTGGCCCTGGAGCGGATCATAGAAGCGGGACAGGAGGGCGGCGAGCGTGGACTTGCCGGCGCCGGAGGAGCCCACCACGGCGACGACCTCGCCCGCGTTGACGGTGAGGTCGATGCCCTGGAGCACCGGCACGTCCGGGCGCGTGGGGTAGGCGAAGTGCACGCCGCGCAGCTCCACGAGCCCCTCGACGGTGGCGGGGCGCTCGCCCTCGTGGGCGGGGATGGCGGGCTCGCGGTCCATCAGTTCGAAGACGCGCTCGGCGGCGCCCGAGGCGCGCATGAAGTCCGCCCAGAGGTCCGCCAGGGAGCCCAGGGAGACGGCCACGAGCATCGTGTAGATGAGGAACGAGGTGAGGGCGCCCACGGACAGCTCGCCGTCCACCACCAGCCGGCCGCCGTACCAGAACACCACCACCGCGGCGATGTAGCCCGCGCTGGAGGCGCCGCCCATGAAGGCGGCGGACTGGCGCGCGCGGTCGCGGGCGACCTCGTAGGCGTGGCGCACGGTGTTGCCGTAGCGCGCGACCTCGGAGGGCTCCGCCGCGAAGGAGCGCACGGTGCGCATGCCGGACAGGCTCTCCTCGGCGACCTCGCTGGCCTTGGCGAGCGCGTCCTGCACGTTGCGCGACAGCCCGCGCACGCGGCGGCCGTAGACCATGCCGCCCACGGCGACGAGGGGCACGATGGCGAGCATCAGGAACGTGAGCGAGGGCGAGGTGTAGAAGAGCAGCACGATGCCGCCCAGGGCCTGCACGGCGTTGCGCAGCCCCTGGGAGATGTTCACGCTCACCGTGTTCTGGAGCACGGTGGTGTCGGACGCGAGCCGGCTGGTGAGCTCTCCGGTGCGGTGCGTGTCGAAGAAGGCCACCTCCTGGTCCATGAGGCGCCGGAAGAAGTCCTGGCGCAGGCGCATGACGACGCGCTCGCCGGCGGTGGAGAACAGGTAGAAGCGCAGGGCGGTGGCGACGCCCTGGACCAGGAAGACGGCCAGCATGACGAGCGCGGACTTGTCGATGAGGTCGCGGTTCTTGGCGTTGAGGGCCTCGTCGATGAGGACGCGGACGCCCTGGGGGTAGACCAGGCTGGCGCCGCTGCTGATGAGCAGGAAGACGGTGGCGACCAGCAGCGTGCCCAGTTCAGGACGGGCCAGGGCGAGCAGGCGGCGCACGGTGACCCCGGAGGACTGGCGGGATGTCGGAGCGGAGACGGAGGGAGGCACCGGCGGAGCCTACCGGACTGTCGGGGGACGTGCAGCCCGGACAGCGTCCGCAGGGCCGGGATGCAGGCGGGTGGCCTGGGTGGTATTCCAGGGGCCGTTCCACGCGAGGAGGGGCCATGGAGAAGCGCGTCTTTGGCAACACCGGGGTGGCGGTGCCCGTCATCGGACAGGGCACCTGGCAGATGGAGGGCGACGACGCGGAGGCCGCCGTCCGGGCCCTGCGCGCCGGGCTGGACCTGGGGCTCACGCACCTGGACACCGCGGAGCTCTACGGGCAGGGGCGGGTGGAGGAGGCGCTGGTGGCGAAGGCCATCGAGGGCCGGCGCGAGGAGGTGTACCTCGTCTCCAAGGTGATGCCGTCCAACGCGACGCGCAGGGGCACGGTGGCCGCCTGCGAGCGCAGCCTGAAGCGCCTCGGCACGGACCACCTGGACTGCTACCTCTTGCACTGGCCCGGTTCCCACCCGCTGGAGGGCACGGTGGAGGCCTTCGAGGAGCTGGTGGCGGCCGGGAAGATCCGCGCCTGGGGGGTGAGCAACTTCGGGGTGGAGGACCTGGAGGAGGTGCTGGCCCTGGCGGGCAAGGGGCGCATCGCGTGCAACCAAGTGCTGTACCACCTGGAGGAGCGCGCCATCGAGCACGCGGTCCTCCCGTGGTGCGAGGCGCAGGGCGTGGCGGTGGTGGCCTACAGCCCCTTCGGCAACGGGCGGTTCCCGTCCCCCACCAGCGCGGGCGGCAAGGTGCTGGCGTCCATCGCGAAGGCGCACGGCGTGACGCCCTTCCAGGTGGCGCTCCAGTTCCTGGTGCGCCGGCCGTCGGTGTTCGCCATCCCCAAGGCGAGCAACGCGGCGCACGTGCGCGACAACGCGAGCGCGGCCTCGCTGAAGCTCACGCAGGAGGAGCTCCAGCGCATCGACGCGGCCTTCCCGAAGGGCGACGAGCCGGACGAGCTGCCGGTCATCTGACGCCGGCGCGCTCGCGCAGCACGGCCTCCACGCGGGCCACGTCCTCCGGCACGTCCACCGCCACGGTGCGCCAGGACACGCTGGCGCAGCGGATGCGCAGGCCGTTCTCCAGGGCGCGGAGCTGCTCCAGCTTCTCTGTCTCCTCCAGCGGGGTGGGGCTGAAGGACGCGAGCTGGAGCAGGGTGTCCCGCCGGTAGCCGTAGAGGCCCAGGTGGGCGTGGCGGCGCACGGGGGTGCCGGGCTCGCGGGCGTGGGGCACCGGGGCGCGGCTGAAGTAGAGCGCGTCGCCGTTGAGGGCGAGCACGGCCTTCACCACGTTGGGGTTGTCCACCTCCTCCGGCTCCAGGGGCCGCACCAGGGTGCCCATGTGGACGGACGCGTCCTGGAAGAGGTCCGCGAGCACCTTGAGGGCGCCGGGGTCCACGAGCGGCTCATCCCCCTGCACGTTCACCCACACCTCCACGTCCGGGCGGGCGCGGGCCACCTCCGCGATGCGGTCCGTGCCGGTGGGGCAGGCGGGGCTGGTCATCACCGCCTGGCCGCCGAAGCCCTCCACGACGTCGCGGATCCGCGTGTCGTCCGTGGCCACCCACACCTCGTCGAAGGCGCGGGCCTCCTGGCAGCGGCGCCAGACGTGTTCCACCATCGGGCGGCCGGCGATGAGGGCGAGCGGCTTGCCAGGGAAGCGGGTGCTGGCATGGCGGGCGGGGATGACGGCCACGGTGCGGGGGGCGGGCATGGGGCGGCATCTATCAGATTCAGGACGTCTCGCCGCGCCTGGGGAGGGGCTGTCTGGCGCCCACCACTGGCCAGAACTGGCGCCATGCCTAGCTTCCGGGGCGACATGAAGAAGGTCATCCACATCGTTGGCGCGCGTCCGAATTTCATGAAGGTGGCACCCATCCACCGGGCCATCTCCGCGCGTACGTCCCTGCGGCAGCTCGTCATCCACACCGGCCAGCACTACGACGCGAAGATGAGCGACGTCTTCTTCGCGGACCTGGGGCTGCCTCCGCCCGAAATCCACCTGGGCATCGGCTCCGGCAGCCATGCCGAGCAGACGGCGAAGATGATGGTGGAGATGGAGAAGGTGTTCCTCCAGGAGAAGCCGGACCTGGTCTCCGTGGTGGGCGACGTGAACAGCACCATCGCCGCGGCGCTCGTCACGTCCAAGCTGGCGATCCCGCTGTCCCACGTGGAGGCGGGCCTGCGCAGCTTCGAGCGGCACCAGCCGGAGGAGATCAACCGCGTCGTCACCGACCGGCTCTCCGACCTGCTGCTCACGCCGTCGCGCGACGCGGACGCGAACCTCTTGAAGGAGGGCATCGACCCGAAGCACATCCACCTGGTGGGCAACGTGATGATCGACTCGCTCCTGTCGTCCAAGGAGAAGGCCGATCAGCTCCCCACGCTGAAGACCCTGGGCCTGACGCCCAGGGGCTACGTGGTGGCGACGCTGCACCGCCCGTCCAACGTGGACAACCCGAAGCTGCTGTCGGGCCTGCTGGGCGTGCTGATGGACGTGGCGAAGGAGCTGCCCGTCGTGTTCCCGGTGCACCCGCGCACGCGGAAGATGATTTCGGAGCAGGGGCTGGGGTCCAGGCTGGAGCAGACGCCGGGGCTCAAGCTGGTGGACCCCATGGGCTACCTGGAGTTCCTGTCCGTCACGTCGCAGGCGAAGCTGGTGATGACGGACTCGGGCGGCCTGCAGGAGGAGACCACGGCGCTGAACGTGCCGTGCCTCACCATGCGCGAGCAGACCGAGCGCCCCATCACCGTGGAGGTCGGCTCCAACGAGGTGGTGGGCACCGACCCGGCGCGCATCCGCGAGGCCGCGAACCGCGTGCTGGCCGGCGACTTCAAGAAGGGCCGCGTGCCGGAGCTGTGGGACGGCCGCACGGGCGAGCGCATCGCGGACCTCTACGCGCGCTTCCTGGGCGTGGAGACGAAGCGCGCCTTCGGGTGAGCGGACGCGCTTCCGTGAAGCAATCAGGCCGCCGGGTGCTCGCGTCTTCGTCACGCGGGGGCCGGGCGGCCTTCGTGTTCCGAAGCGTGGTAGAGCGTCGGGTCCCGCCATGCGTGAAGACCCCGAGAGCGCTCCGGCCGTGCCCGACGGCTACGTGGACATCCCGTTCGTCGTGGAGCCGAACTACGCGGGGTGGCGGCTGGACCGCTACCTCTGCGAGAAGATCCGCCGCATGGACCTGGAGCGCGTGCGGGGCATCATCCTGCGCGGCGTCCTGTGTGACGAGTACCGGCTCAAGCCCTCCACGCCCGTGTACCCGGGGCTGACCTTCCGCATCCGCCGCCCCGCGAGCCAGGAGCCCGTGACGCCCACGGCGCTGCCCGTCGTCTTCTCCGATGACTGGCTGCTGGTGTTGGACAAGCCGGCGGGGCTGCCCATCCACCCCACCGCGCGCTACCACAAGGGCACGCTGGTGACGCTGTTGCGCGAGCGCTTCGGTGAGCGCTTCGCGGAGCCCGCGCACCGGCTGGACCGCGAGACGAGCGGGCTGGTGGTGTGTGGCCGCACCACCGAGTCCTGCCGCGTGCTGGGCGGGCTGTTCCTGTCGCGCGACGTGCACAAGGAGTACCTGGCGCTGTGCGAGGGCCAGCCCACCGGGGACACCTTCGCCGTGGACGCGCCCATCGCGGAGGGCACGGACCTGATCCGCATCGCTGTGAGAATCGACCCGGTGGTGGGCAAGCCCAGCCGCACGCGCTTCCAGGTGCTCCAGCGCTTCACGCATGGCGGCGCGCCGTTCGCGCTGCTGCGCTGCTTTCCGGAGACGGGGCGGCAGCACCAGATTCGCGTCCACCTGCGCGAGGCGGGGTTCCCGCTCGTGGGCGACAAGATGTACGGGCCGGATCCGGGCTACTTCGACCGCTTCAGCAAGCACTCGCTGGAGCCGGAGGCGTGGGCCCGGCTGAGGCTGCCCCGGCACGCGCTCCACGCGGAGCGCATCACGTTCCCGCACCCGGGCACCGGGGAGACCGTCACCTTCGCGTCGCCGCTTCCCGATGACCTGAAGGACTTCATCGAAGGGAAGGCCCCGGCGCCCGCGAACGGAGCGCCGGAGCCGTGAGGCCCTAGTACCCCGGCACAGAGGTTTTGACCGGTTGATATAGGCCCTGCCTATCGCAAGATGGGTAGGGCCTCCGGCCGCACGAGCAGTTCAATGCTACGAGCCTGGCCAGCGCTGCGCCGGAGAAG